>NZ_KI911678.1:26536-41644 GCF_000515355.1 Promicromonospora kroppenstedtii DSM 19349
GTGGCCGGAGAGCGTCGCACGTCTCGGCCTGCTCCTCGCGCTCGACGAGCCGCGGGCGGCCGACGCCGGCGTGCGCTGGTCCGGCCTCGGCCCGGACGAGTCGTACGCGGACTCGAGGGCAGCGGCGCTCGGCGGGGCGTGGCAGCACTCGGTCGCCGACTGGCAGACCCGGTACACCCACCCGCAGGAGAACGGCGCTCGCCGCGGCGTCACGAGCGCTGTCCTGTCCTTCGCGGACGGCTCGGGCCTGCGGATCGACTCGGGCGAGGTGACGGTCGGCGGCCGGCGGCAGGTCGGCTTCGAGCTGTCGCTGCGCCCGTGGTCCGACGAGGCGCTCGACCGTGCGGCGCACCCGCACGAGCTCGTGCCGGACGGCCGGCTGTGGCTGCACCTCGACGCCGCCCAGCACGGCGTCGGCAGCGCGGCCTGCGGTCCGGGCGTGCTGCCGAACGCCCAGCTGCACGTCGCGCCCGTCCGGATGCGGCTGCGCTTCACCACCCTCTGAGCCGCACCTCACGAACCACTGGGTGAGCATCGTGCCCGTCCCGCTGGTCGGGGCGGGCATGATGTATACAAGAGCGGCTGGACAACGACGACGAGGAGAACCGCTGTGAAGATGGGCTTCCGCTGGTACGGCGAGGGCAACGACACCGTGACGCTGGATCACGTGCGCCAGATCCCTGGCGTGGAGACCATCGTGTGGAGCCTGCACGACAAGCAGGCCGGCGAGGTGTGGGAGCAGGCGGAGATCGACGCCGAGATCGCCAAGATCACCGGCATGTCCGACGAGGCACGTGCCAAGGGCGTCACGAAGACCTTCGACGCCGAGGTGGTCGAGTCCGTCAACGTGCACGAGTCCATCAAGCTGGGCCGCACCGTGCTCGGGCTGAGCCGCGACGAGGCGATCGAGAACTACATCACGACGATCCGCCGCCTCGGACAGTCCGGCGTGAAGGTGGTCTGCTACAACTTCATGCCCGTCTTCGACTGGCTGCGCACCGACCTGTGGCACCCGCTGCCCGACGGCTCGACCGCGCTGTTCTACGAGAAGGCCGTGGTGGACAAGATGTCGCCCGAGAGCCTGATCGCCGACATGGAGGCCAACACCCACGGCCTGACCCTCCCGGGCTGGGAGCCCGAGCGGCTGGCGAGCTTCCATGAGCTCAACGCCGCCTACGAGGGCGTGACGCACGACGACATGTACGCCAACTACAAGTACTTCCTCGACGCGGTGATCCCCACCTGCGAGGAGGTCGACGTGAAGCTCGGCGTGCACCCGGACGACCCGCCCTTCGACGTGTTCGGCTGGCCGCGCGTGGTCTCCACCAAGGAGGGCCTCGCGCGGGTGCTCGAGCTCAACCCGAGCCCGTACAACGGACTCACGCTGTGCCTGGGCAGCTTCTCGGCCAACCCCGAGCAGGACGCCGTCGACGCCGTGCGGACCTTCATGGACCGCATCCACTTCAGCCATGTGCGCAACATCAAGCACTTCGCAGGCGGTGACTTCACCGAGGTGGCGCACCGCGCGTGCGAGGGCAGCGTCGACACCACCGGGATCATGAAGGCGTACGCGGAGGCGGACTACCAGGGCTACATCCGGCCCGACCACGGCCGCCACCTGTGGGACGAGAACACCACCAACAAGCCGCGCCCCGGGTACGGCCTGTACGACCGGGCGCTGGGCATCCAGTACCTGCTCGGCGCGTGGGACGCGTACCGCTACGAGGGGTGATGATTCCTGGCGCGACCCGACCGCCGTTGGGATGATCCAGGGATGGTGGGTGGCGAGGGGCCAGGGGTCGGCGAGGGAGTGACGTCCGGCGTGGTGGTCGCGCCGGACGTCGACGGTCCGGGGGCGGGCGCCGTCGTCGGGCCCGACTATGCCTCGTGGGGGCAGCGGGTGTTCGCGGCGTTGCTGGACAACGCGATCCTGGCCGGGGTGACCTGGCTGGCGCTCGGTGCGGGGGGCACCGTGCCGAGCCTCACCCCCGGGTGGGGGGCGTCGGCCGAGGCCGCCCGGGCCGGCGGCCCGCTGGTCCTGGTGCCGATCGCGGCCCTCGTGGTCCTGCTGGTGCTGCAGGGTCTGACCGGGTGGACGCCGGGCAAGCTGGTGACCGGCATCCGTGTGGTCCGCGAGGACGAGCACCGCCCGGCCGGGCTCGGACGGACGCTGGCACGCTGGGTGCTGCACCTGCTCGACGCCATCCTGCTCATCGGCTACCTGCGCCCGATCTGGCACCGGAAGCGACAGACGTTCGCCGACTCGATCGTGCGGACCGTCGTGCTGCGCGAGGTGCTGGACCTCCCGCGGCGGCCGCGCATCGTGGCGTACACGGCCGCGATCGTGGTCTGCGTGCTCGGGCTCGGCTACGGGTACGTGCCGATCAGCAGCGGCAGCGCGGCCGACGTGGCCGACGACTCGCCCCCGTGCGAGGTGGAGACACCCGAGCCGACGCTCGTCGCCGGGGAGATCAGGCCGGCCGGGTCCGTGTCGATCAACCGGGACCGCCGGCTGTGGACGGTCCGGGAGACGCGTACGACGCACCCGGGTGCGGTTCTCACGTGGACCAGCGACCCGTCCGTCAGGGACACCGACTACCGGGTCGAGCTCGACGCCCGGCCGGCGAGCGGCGAGGACGTGGCGATCTCCCGGTCCTGGGACATCGGCTCGGGCGACCTCGACTCCTGGTCGGACAACGAGGGGTACACGCATGACCGGACCATCGCGGCGGACAGCGACACGCACGACGTCCAGGTGAACATCACCGACCCCGGCGCCGACGCCGCGCTCGCCGCACTCGACGACCAGCCGTGGATCGACGTCCGGCTGCTCGCCGACGGCCAGGTCCTGGCGGAGTGCGGTGGATCGGTGACCTACGCCGAGGCTCCCCGGGGCTGACGACGCGGAATTCCCGTGGCCCACGAGCCGGGGCCGGGTCCACCCTGGACGTATGGAACCCCACGAACAGGCCGAAGAGCCCGAGACGACCCGCTGGACCAGCGCCACCGTCTTCCCCGACATGTGGACCGACCCTGACGACGACCCGCGCGAGACCGACACCTCGGTCACCGACGAGCGCAGCATGCTGCTCGAGTACCTGCGCTACTACCGGCTCACGCTGGAGATGAAGTGCGCGGGGCTCGACGCCGAGCAGCTCGCCCGCCGCTCCGCACCGCCGTCCACCATGTCCCTGCTCGGGCTGCTGCGACACCTGGCATCCGGCGAACGGCACCTGCGTCGTGTGATGACCGGTGAGGACGCACCCGAGCTGTACCGCACCGAGGAGGACCGCGAGGCCGACTGGACCGGAGCCGTCGCCGATCCGGCGGTCGTCGACGACGCCTGGCACCACTGGCGCACCGAGACGGAGGCGACGGACCGCTACCTCGACAGCGTCACCGACCTCGGCACCGGGAACGCCGGTGTCTCCGACTTCGGACCCGAGGGCGAGGACCTCCAGCTCCGCGAGGCCGTCCTGGGGCAGATCGTCGAGTACGCGCGGCACTGCGGCCACGCCGACATCCTGCGCGAGCGTGTCGACGGGCGCGTGGGCCAGTAGGCGGCGTCCGACCACGTGCCGGAGGGGCCGAGGGTGATGTCCGCGCGGAAAAGGCCTTGGGCCTTGCGCCCGCGCCCGGCGGTGGCAACCTGGAAGTGACCGGCGCTCCCGACGGGCCCCGCCGCGCAGTGGCCGGCGATCACGAAGGAGTGAGACAGCGATGGTCAACGTACGAAATGTGCTGCCGACGTTCGCGGCGAGCGACATCGACGCGGTGCGCGCGTTCTACGCGGACACACTCGGGATGAGCGTGTCCACCCTGGACGAGGGGGCCGGCCTCGTGCTCGACCTGGGCGACGGCGCCGCCGTGTTCATCTACCAGAAGGACGACCACGTCCCGGCACCGTTCACGGTCATGCACCTCACGGTCGACGACGTCGACGAGGTGGTCGACGAGCTTGCGGCCAAGGGCGTGTCGTTCCAGCACTACGAGGGGTTCGACCAGGACGAGAAGGGCATCGTCCGCGGCTTCATGGAGGGCGGCGACGGCGCCTGGTTCACCGACCCCGCGGGCAACATCATCGGCCTCGCGGACGGCGGCGGGCTGGAGTCGTTCCTTGAAAATCCAGGTGGCTGAGGTACCTGGCTCGACTAGCATCGGGCGTCATGTCACCAACGTTCGTGCTGGTCCATGGCGCCTTCGCCAACTCGTTCTCGTTCGCGCCGCTGCAGGCCGAGCTCGCCCTGCTCGGGCACCGCTCGGCCGCCGTCGACCTGCCCGGGCACGGGTTCGAGGCGACCTACCCGGTCGCGTACCAGGCGCCGCAGGACCCGGCGGGCTTCGCGACGACGCCCGGCAGCATCAAGGGCGTGACGCTCGCCGACAACGTGGCGCGCGTCGTCGAGGCGCTCGAACGGGCCAAGGAGCATGGCCCGGTGATCCTGGTCGGCCACAGCCGGGGCGGCATCACGCTGACCGCCGTCGGCAACGCCCGCCCCGACCTGGTCGACCGGATCGTCTATGTCTCCGCCTGGGCGCCCGTCGACCTGGACGCCGGTGAGTACAACGCCGAGCCTGAGATGGCCTCGGCGGACGCGGCGGCGCTCATGGCCGTGCTCGCGGGTGACCCGGCCGCTCTCGGCCTGCTGCGCTGCAATTTCCGCACTGCCGACCCGGCGGTGCTGGCCGGTCTCAAGGAGGCGTTCCTCGCGGACGGCACCGACGACGAGTTCCTCGCGTTCCTCAACTCGTTCCAGCCCGACGAGAACCTCGACGGGGGCACGTCGGCCGACCGGGCGCAGGCGGACACCTGGGGCACGATCCCCCGGACCTACGTGCGGCTCAGCGAGGACACGAGCATCCCGCCGGCCATGCAGGACCGGATGATCCGGGAGGGGGACGCGCTCACGCCCGACAACCCCTACGACGTGCACACGCTCGAGTCCAGCCACCTGTCGTGGCTGGTCCGGCCGCGTGCGGCGGCCGAGGTGCTGGCCGGCCTGGCGGCGGGCCCGGCGGTCGGGTCCTCCGTCAGCGAGGCGCCCGCAGCGGGCTGAGCCGGAGGCCGACGCCGCGGCGTCATGCCGGCGTGATGCGCAGCGTCGCCAGACGCGACGGTGTGCTGACCGCGAATGACGCGAGCTCGCCGTACTTGATCCGGTACGCGGCGTCGACCGCGGCGCGGACCTCCGGCCCGGTGCGTTCGAAGCGGACCGCGACGGCCTCGCCGGCCACGCGGACGTGCCCGGTGCCATGGCTGACGGCGGCGCGATACCACTGCGACGTCGTGCCCCGCTGCGGACGTACGTACAGGTCGCCGCCGGCGAGCACCATGCCGACCTCGACCTCGGGGGCGTCCGGTCCGCCGGGTCCGGCGGTGAGGTGCAGCGAGAACGTGTCGCGGAGCGCCGCCAGCGTGGACGGGGCCCAAGGGGTCATCGGGTCGCCTCCGTGGCGGTGTCTGCCGCGGTCGCGGTCCAGGAGGCGAGGATGCGCAGCGCCTCGTCGGACGGTGAGCCGGCCTCCGCGGTCAGGACCATCAGGCGCTGGCCGCTGCCGTCTGGGCTGGACCAGGTGTCGCAGTCGAGCGTGAGGTCGCCGACCACACGGTGCCGGTACTGCTTGGTGCCGTAGGTCGCACTGTTCACGTGGTGCTCGGCCCACCACCGACGGAAGTCCGGGTCGAGCACGGCGAGCTTCCCGACGAGGCGGGCCAGCTCGGGGTCGTCGGGATCGGCCGCGGCCTCCATGCGCAGGGCGGCGACGGCGTCCCGCGCGTCGTGCTCCCACCGCACGTTGAGCGCCCGCATGGTCGGATCGGCGAAGAGCAGGTGGACGTAGTTGCGCCGCGCTGCGGGGACCGCGCCGAAGTCGACGAAGAGCGCGGCCGCCGCCGAGTTCCAGGCGAGCACGTCCATGCGCTTGCCGAGGACGATCGCCGGGGTGTCGGTGAGCCGGTCGAGCAGCCGCCGCATGGCGGGGCGCACGGTCTGCCGGGCGCGCCGTCGCCGGGGCCGGGCGTCGGCCTTGCCGGCGATCTCGTAGAGGTAGCGCTGCTGGTCCTCGTCGAGCCGCAGCGCAGCCGAGAGCGTGGCGAGCACCGACGCGGAGGCGGCGACACGGCCCTGCTCGAGGCGCGTGTAGTAGTCGACGCTGATCGCGGCGACCTGGGCCACCTCCTCGCGACGCAGGCCGGGCACCTTGCGATGGCTGGTGGACTCGGGGAGCCCGACGGCGTGCGGGCTGAGCTCGGCCCGGCGCGCCTTGAGGAACGCGCCGAGCTCGTCGGGGTCGACGTGCAGGGTCATGACGACCATTCTGCGAGCGAGCGACCGCGTGCGGGAGGGAAGGATCCTTCCCAGGGAAGAACCCGCCGCTGTTGCGCCGCGGGCCGCCGCCAGAACCTGGTCGCATGAACCGAACGGACGTCACCTTCGACAGCGCCGGCATCCTCCTCGCCGGCCACCTCTACCTTCCCGCTCCCGAGACCGCCGCGCCGCTGCCGGCGATCGTCGTCGGCCACCCCGGCACCGGGGTCAAGGAGCAGACCGCCGGGGCCTACGCGGCCCGCCTCGCCGAGCGGGGCTTCGCGACCCTCGCCTTCGACGCCGCCTACCAGGGTGAGAGCGGCGGTCTGCCGCGTGGGCTGGAGGACCCGGCGCACCGCGTCGAGGACCTCAAGGCGGCCGTCTCCTTCCTCACCACGCGCCCCGAGGTGGACCCCGAGCGGATCGGGATGCTCGGCATCTGCGCCTCGGGTGGTTACGGCATCGCGGCGACGGCGGGCGACCACCGCGTGCGGGCGCTGGCCACCGTCAGCGGCGTCGACGTCGGACGCCAGTTCCGGGAGGGCGCCGACGGTTCCCAGGACCCGGCCGTGGTCCAGGGGATGCTCGACGCCTCGGCGGCGGCCCGCACCGCCGAGGCGCACGGTGAGCCCGTGGGCATGTTCCCCGTCTTCCCGGGCACCGCGGAGGAGGCCCGGACGCTCGGCGGCCGGCACGGCTTCGAGGGCTTCGAGTACTACCGCACCGAGCGCGGGGCGCACCCGCGTTCCGCGAAGGAGTTCACCTGGTCGAGCGTCGACCGCATCGCGACGTCCGACCAGTTCAGGTTCGTGAGCCTGATCGCGCCACGGCCGCTGCTCCTCATCCAGGGGACCGAGGCCGTCACCAGGCACATGGGCACGCTGGCCTTCGCCGACGCGCGCGAGCCCAAGGAGCTCCACTGGATCGAGGGCGCGAGCCACGTCGACCTCTACGACCGGCCCGAGTACGTGGGTCCGGCGGTGGAGCGGCTCACCGAGTTCTTCGGCAAGGAGCTCGGCGGGGCGTAGCGCTCCCCCGCGGCTGGATGTCCGATGTGGGCGTCACCAGCTGGTTCGTGATTCGCATGCCGCAGAGTGCTTGACCGTCGTTCCTGAGGTTCTGTTCAAGCCGCGAGCTACTGCCCGTAGGAACGGCCTTGAAACGTCGCAACCTCGTGGCTTGAACAGAACCTCGGGAGTCGGCCAGCTTGGTGGCGCGACTCCGGTCAGGGTGAGGTGGTCAGACCGTCTCGGCCCGCTTCTGGCGGGCGAACCGGGCCGGCAGGTCCGGGCCGTCCCACACCTGGATCGCACGCCAGATCGACGCGGCGACCGGTACCGCGAGCACCGCGCCGGTGATGCCGGCGAGCACCGTGCCCGCCGTCAGGGCGAACAGGATGACGAGCGGGTGCAGGCGCAGGGTCCGGCCCATGACGATCGGCTGGAGGAAGTCGCCCTCGAGCTGGTTCACCGCGACGACGATCGCGACCACGATCAGCGCCTCGATCGGCCCGACCGCCACCAGCGTGACCAGGGCCGCGAGGATGCCGGCCACGGTGGCGCCCACCAGCGGGATGAAGGCCAGCAGGAAGACCAGCACCGACAGCGGGATGACGAGCGGGACGCCGACGATCGCCAGGCCGACGCCGATGCCGACGGCATCGACCAGCGCCACGATCGCGGTCCCGCGCACGTAGCCGCCTAACGTGCTGACGGTCGCCGCGCCCACACGCTGCCCCCGCTCGTACCGATGGCCCTCGAAGGGCCGCAGCAGGAACTCCCACATCGCCGGGCCGTCCTTCAGGAAGAAGAACAGGACGACGATCATGATGAAGAAGCCCGCGATGAAGTCGGCCGTCTGGGAGACGCCCGCGATGGCGCCGGATCCCACGGCGTCGGACTGCAGGAAGCTCACGGCGGCATCGCGCACCGACGCGATCTGCTCGTCGCCGATGTCGAAGGGCAGGTCCTGGACATAGGTCTGGAGGGAGTCGAACCCGTCGAGCGCCTGCGCCTGCAGCTCGCCCCACTGGTCGACGACGGCGCGCACCACGAGCCAGACGATCCCCGACAGCAGCGCGACCAGCGCCAGGAGTGAGGTCCACGTCGCGAGCAGCGACGGCCACCCGTGGCTGCGGAGGAACGAGACCAGCGGAAAGATCGCGGCCGCCAGCACCAGCGCGATGAGCACGGGGATCACCACGAGGGTCAGGCGCGTGCCCACGTACCCGACCACGGCGATCACCGCGAGGATCGCGAGGACCTGCAGCGACCGTGTGCCGACCCGGCCGAAACCGTCCGACCACAGCCGGGACGACCTGCTCTCGGCGGGAACGGCCGGCGCGGCGGGCGCCTGCTCGACACCCGGGCGGGCGGGTGGCGGTGTGCGGCGGCCGAAGAGACCCATCGTCTGTCCTCCTTGTGCGGCTGGTACCAGCCGTGCCGACGCTAGTGCGGTCACGCCCAGGTCGCGACGGGACCGATGACTCTCCTTGCCGAAACGGGTCTACCGGTGGTCTCGTTCCCATCCGACCCAGGAGGCGCCATGCGGCTGCTGCTCACCTCAGCGGGCATTAAGAACCCGAGTATCCACGAGGCTCTGCTCGGGCTTCTGGACCGTCCGGTCTCCGAGTGTCACGCCCTCTGCATACCCACGGCGATGTACGGGCACCCCCAGGCGGGTCCAGGAGCCGGGGCGTGGAGGTTCATCGCCGGCCGGTCGGACGAGCCCATGACCGAGCTGGGCTGGAGGTCCGTGGGAGTGCTGGAGCTCACCGCGCTGCCCTCGATCGACGAGCAGTACTGGGTGCCGTTGGTCAAGGACGCGGACGTCCTGCTCGTGTCGGGCGGCGACGCCCTGTACCTGAGCCACTGGGTGCGAGAGTCCGGCCTGGCCGCGCTCCTCCCGTCGTTGACCGAGACGGTGTACGTGGGGATGAGTGCGGGCAGCATGGTCATGGCGCCGCGTATCGG
Source organism: Promicromonospora kroppenstedtii DSM 19349 (assembly GCF_000515355.1). Classification (GTDB taxonomy): domain Bacteria; phylum Actinomycetota; class Actinomycetes; order Actinomycetales; family Cellulomonadaceae; genus Promicromonospora; species Promicromonospora kroppenstedtii. Next base: position 35,817 of record NZ_KI911678.1, read on the forward strand.
GGAGTACTTCGTCGAGTGGCCGCCGCCGTCGGGCGACGACGCCGCGCTCAGGGTCGTCGACTTCTCGATCTTCCCGCACGTCGGCCACCCGATGCTGCCGGAGAACACGATGGCGGCCGCAGAACGATGGGCGGCGGGACTTGGCGGTCCGGCATATGCGATCGACGACGACACCGCCATCGTGGTGGCCGACGGCGCGGTGGAGGTCGTCTCCGAGGGGCAGTGGCGGTACTTCAGCGGCTGAGCCGGCGGGGACGGCCGCGGCTCGCGCCCCGCCCGTCCCCACCCGGCCTCGGCCTACGCGGTGAGCTGTGCCTGCAGCGCGACCCCGTCCATCAGATACCACATGTGCTTGAACCGGCCGTCGACGACCTCGTAGAACGCGGTCTCGGCGAACGTGACGGTCGCCCCGGTCGGCGCGAGGCCGTTCCACTCGGCGACCGGTGTGCCGGTGTCGACGAGGCGGGCCGCCACGTGGGTGCCGTCGACCAGAAGCTCCTGGACCTCCCAGGAGAGGTCGGGGACGGCGTTCGTGTGCCGGCGGAACTCCGCCACCATGTCGTCCCGGGAGACCGGGGTGCCGTTCATGATGACCTCGTCGTGCGCGAACTCGGCCATGCGGTCGAAGTCGCGGTTGTTCGCCAGCTCGATGTACCGGCGGTAGAAGTCGCGGAGCTCGTCGGGGGTCATCCCCGCGGTCCGCGGAGCCGTTCCTGTCGTGTCAGTGCTCATGCCGACGAGTCTTGCTGCGCGCCCGCCGCGGCAAAAGGGACCGCACGAGAGGCGTACTGACAGGGCTACCCTGCGCCGCGCCGCCGCGTGGTACGACTGGTGACGTGGTCGTGAACTCACAGGAGCTTGCCGGCAGCCTGCGCGTGTGGCGCGACCGGGTGTCGCCGGCCGAGGCCGGTCTGACCGCGGGTCCACGGCGCCGCGTCCCGGGCCTGCGCCGTCAGGAGGTGGCGGAGCTCGCGGGCCTCTCGGTCGAGTACCTCGCCCGCCTTGAGCAGGGCCGCGCCGGGCAGCCGTCAGGCTCGGTGCTGATGTCGCTGGCCCGGGTGCTCCGGCTGTCCGACCAGGAGCGCGCGCACCTGTTCCGGCTGGCCGACCAGGCCGAGCCGCTGCCGGGGCAGATCAAGCGGCACATCACACCCAGTGTCCAGCGGATCCTGGACCGTCTGACCGACACCCCCGTCACCGTGGTCGACGCGTCATGGCAGTGTGTGCTCTCCAACGCCATGGGCTACGCCCTGACCGGTGACACGACGATGCTGCCGCCGCGGGAGCAGAACCTCGCGTGGACGACGTTCATGAACACGCCCACCCGGTACGTGCGGACCGACGAGGAGGAGCGTCTCCTGCGGCTGGAGGTCGTCGCCGACCTGCGCGAGGCGTGGGTGCGCTACCCGCAGGACACCCTGCTGCGCGGCCTCATCGCGGAGCTGCAGGAGGTGAGTCCCGACTTCGCGGGGCTGTGGGAGCAGCGGGTGCCGCCGCAGCCCGCGCCGGTCAGCCGGACCTTCCTGCACCCGGACATCGGGCCGATCACCCTGGACTGCGACATCCTCACCGTCCGTGACAGCGACCTGCGCCTGCTCGTCTACACGGCCGCACCCGGCAGCGAGGCCGCCGGACAGATCGAGCTCCTGGCGACGGTCGGCCTCCAGCAGTTCAGCTGACGCCGCGGCTCATACCTGCATGTCGACGAACCGCTGGTAGTGGCCCTGGAACGCCACGGTGATCACGTCGGTGGGGCCGTTACGGTGCTTGGCCACGATCAGGTCGGCCTCGCCGGCGCGCGGCGACTCCTTCTCGTAGGCGTCCTCGCGGTGCAGCAGGATCACGACGTCGGCGTCCTGCTCGATGGAGCCGGACTCACGGAGGTCGGACATCTGCGGCTTCTTGTCGCTGCGCTGCTCGGCGCCACGGTTCAGCTGCGAGATGGCGATCACGGGGACCTCGAGCTCCTTCGCGAGCAGCTTGAGCGACCGGGAGAACTCGGAGACCTCCTGCTGGCGCGACTCGACGCGCTTGCCGGACGACATCAGCTGGAGGTAGTCGATGACCACCAGCTTGAGGTCGTGCTTCTGCTTGAGGCGCCGGCACTTGGCACGGATCTCCATCAGCGACATGTTCGGCGAGTCGTCGATGAACAGCGGGGCATCGGAGACCTTGCCCATGGTGGCGGCGAGCTTCTGCCAGTCGCCGTCGTCCATGTTGCCGCTGCGCATCTTGGTGAGCGGTACGCGGGCCTCGGCGGCGAGCATTCGCATGACGATCTCGTTGCGGCTCATCTCCAGGGAGAAGATGACGGACGCCATCTCGTGGTGGATGGCCGCGTGGGAGGCGACGTTGATGCCCAGCACCGAGTTGTGGGTGGGGACCATCGACCGGCTCGCCAGGTAGAGGTGCGACGGGTCCTCCACCTCGATGCAGCGCACCGGCACCGACTCGATCGGCCGGACGTCGACCACGAACCGCGAGGTCAGCTTGGCGGTCGCGGGCCGGCGCCGGGCCTTGTGCGTGAGCCGCTTGCGCTCCAGGGCGAAGACGTCGTCCTCGGTCGTGAAGGTGATCGTGAACGCGCTGGAGGAAGCTTCGGTCCGGCCGTTGACCCGCTTCTCCGACCAGCCCGTGCGGTATCCGAGGGACAGGATCAGTTCACGGGTGTCCCGGGCGAGCCGTTCGTTGGTCAGCGCGACCTGGACGCTGCCCTGGGGGTTGACCGTCCCGTCGGAGTCGAGCAGGCCCGCGAGCAGAGCACGTCGCTGGTCCTCGCTCGCGCGGAGATACTCGGTCGGGATGTGCTTGTTCTGGAGCAGATCGAGGCTGCGCAGCCGGCCGCCCATCGTGCCGTTCGCGTTGTGGCACTCCTGGCACCGCCGGAACCCCCAACCCGGCTTGCCGCAGTCGGGGCAGGTCGGCTGGGCGGGGCGGGCCATACCTCGGGAGCGTGCCGCACAGGATCTGCTGCACGCGAGCAGCGAGGCCATCTTCGGCTCGAACGAAGTGCCGCAGACGATGCACGCCCGCGTCTGAACCTCGGGCTCCGGAAGCAGCATCGAGTAGGTGCGAGCCGCACCGTTCGCCGTGCCCCGAGGCTGCGCCACGTAGCCGAGACCCTCGATCATCATCGCGATCTCGGGGTCCGCCGACGTGAACTCGGCACGTCGGGACGTGCCGTCGCCCAGCCAGACGCCCAGGGCGTAGGGGTGGATCGGCAGGTTCGCCGGAGGCAGGACGAGGGGGCGGGCGGTCGACACCGAGTGGTTGGCGCGCTGGTCCGCCGTCGCGGTCCGCAGCGTCGCGAGGATCTCCTCGGTGGTGTGGACGGAGCTCTCGGGCGCGGTACCCACGCGAACCTTGCGGCGCTGCACGCGAGTGCTCGTCACCCACTGGTGCTGGGCATCCGCGACGATCACCGTGCCGTCGTCGAACTCCACCTCGTAGCACGGGCGGCCCTGCATGACCTCGGTCGCCGCGACCACGCGGGTCGGGGCGCCGTCCGCCGTGAGGACGAGGTCGCCGACCTTGACCTCGCCCATGGTGGTCCACCCGGACGGCGTCGGCAGCGGGGTGTCGAGCGCGAGCGCCTTGCCCACGGCAGGCCGGGCGGCGACGACGATCATCTGGCCACCGTGCAGGCCGTTGGTGAGGCGGTCGAAGTCGGAGTACCCAGTCGGTACGCCGGTGAGTCCCTCGCCGCGACCCTGGGCGGCGTCGATCTCGTCGAAGGTGGGGCCGATGATCTCGGCCAGCGGCAGGTAGTCCTCGGACGCGCGCCGCTCGGTCACCGCGTAGACCTCGGCCTGCGCGTTGTTGACGACGTCGTCGACCTCGCCGCCGTCGGTGGCGTAACCCATCTGCACGATGCGCGTGCCGGCCTCGACGAGGCGGCGCATGATGGCGCGCTCGCGCACGATCTTGGCGTAGTACCCGGCGTTGGCGGCCGTGGGCACGCCCGCCATGAGGTCGTGGATGTACGGGGCGCCGCCCACGCGGGCGTGCTCGCCCCGGCGCTGCAGCTCCGCGACCACGGTGATGGCGTCGGCCGGCTCGCCGCGACCGTAGAGGTCGATGATCGCGTCGTAGATGGCCTCGTGCGCCGGCCGGTAGAAGTCGTTGCCGCGGATCTGCTCGATCACGTCGGCGATCGCGTCCTTGGACAGCAGCATGCTGCCCAGCACGCTCATCTCCGCCGGGACGTCCTGCGGCGGCGTACGGTCGAGGCCGGGGCTCCCGCCGGAGTAGCTCGACTCGAGCTCCTCGATCGACATCCGCGCCTCCGCTTTCCTGATTCATGTGGTCCGGTCACACGTCGGGCGTGCGGTCGGACCGATGTCCTACACCTGTTCTACTCCTCGCCACCGACACTCTCGGGACATCACGTGCGACACGCCCTTGTGTCGTGCACGACAGTCCCCACGGACATCAGACCAGCAAGCAAGCTCCGCTGACGCTAAGCCTCCGCGCACCCGAGTGCAACGAGACCTGTGGACGGGCCTGTGCACATCCATGTGGAAAGGTGGCCCAGGCTGTGCACAAGTGGGTGGACAACCCTGTCCCCAGTTGTGGATAACCCCTGTGTAAAACATCGACATGGCCTCTGACCTGCATATACGCAACCCCCAGCCTGTGGAGGAAAGAAAGTTGGGCGAGCCTCGCCACACCCCCGCTCTCCCGCGATCCATCGACCGGGAGATCCTCGCCCTTGCGGTACCCGCCCTGGGTGCCCTCATCGCCGAGCCCGTCTTCGTCCTCGTCGACAGCGCGGTGGTCGGTCACCTGGGCACCGCCCAGCTCGCCGGCCTGTCGCTCGCGAGCAACGTGCTCCTCACGCTCGTCGGGCTGTGCATCTTCCTCGCGTACACGACGACGGCGTCGGTGGCCCGCCTCACCGGCGCGGGCAAGGAGCGGGCGGCGTTGCAGTCCGGCGTCGACGGGATGTGGCTCGCCCTCGGGATCGGCGCCGTGCTCGTCGTCGTGCTCCTGCTCGCCGCCCCGCTCACGGTGTCCGCGCTGGGCGCCGAGGGCGACGTCGCGCGGCACGCCGTGACCTACCTGCGGTGGTCCGCGCCGGGGCTCGCGGGGATGCTCCTGGTCCAGGCCGCGACCGGCGTCCTGCGCGGGCTGCGCGACACCCGTACGCCGCTCGTCGTCGCCGCCGCGGGAGCGGCGCTCAACACGGTGCTGAACATCGCGCTCGTCTACGGCGTGGGTCTGGGGATCGCCGGCTCGGGACTGGGCACGGCGATCACACAGCTGCTCATGGCCGTCGTGCTCGGCGTGATCGTGGTGCGCGGTGCCCGGGCCAGGGGCGCGAGCCTGCGCCCGCATCGCGCGGGCATCCTGTCCGGCGCCAGGGCCGGCGTCCCCCTCGTGATCCGGACGCTCAGCCTGCGCGCCGCGATCCTGGTGACCGTCGTCGTCGCGACCGGCCTGGGCGACGTCGCGCTCGCCGGTCATCAGGTGGTGAGCTCGCTGTGGGGCCTCGCGGCCTTCGCGCTCGACGCGCTCGCCATCGCGGCACAGACCCTGGTAGGGCACGGCCTCGGGGCCGGCGACGTCGGCCACGTGCGCCAGGTGCTGCGCCGCTGCCTGCAGTGGGGCGTCGGCGCGGGCGGCGCGATCGGCCTCCTCCTCGCGGCGGCCGGCTGGTGGATCGCCCCGCTCTTCTCGCCCGACCCCGACGTGCGGGTCGCCATCGCGCTCGGCATCGCCGTGTGCGGCGTGCTGATGCCGATGGCGGGCTGGGTCTTCGTGCTCGACGGCGTCCTCATCGGCGCCGGCGACGGCCGCTACCTCGCCTGGGCGGGTATGGCCACGCT
>NZ_KI911678.1:41744-56827 GCF_000515355.1 Promicromonospora kroppenstedtii DSM 19349
AGCCGGTCGGCGGGGCGCTCGGACAGGTGGCGGCCGGGTGGTCGCTCGTCCGCCGGACCAGGGTTGTCGAACCGCTCGGGCTGCGTCCCGAGGCCGTGCCACGGGACGTCCCCGGGCCGGTGGGGCGCGCCCTGGTTGCCCAGGACGGCGCGGGCGCCGTCCACGTCCGGGGTGGCGAGCACCGTCGCCTGCCCGCGCAGCAGGCGGGCGATCTCGATGATCTGGTCCGAGGGAAGGCCCACGCAGACGACGAGGCCTGGGGTGGATCCTGGTGCGGGGTCGTGCGTCACGTGCCTCACCCTCCATGGTCGACCGTTCGGTCGCGGACCGGGTTAAACCTGGCCAGCGCGCGCCAGTTTGCCCCCGTGTCGTACCGCTCGGGTCAATTTTTCGTTACCTTTCCATTGCGTGGGCAAAATGACACAATCCCGCCTGCTTGACGGTTTTCCGCCACTCATGACAGGTTAAGGGGTGAAATTGCGGCGAATAAGCCGGGTGAAGTTTCCTGGAAGCCCTTGACAAAGTTGTCGAGGGCTACATGACCGCATTTTGACCGAGAAGTGACCCATACCTGACCCTGATCCGACCTTGTTGCCCTGACCTGTGCAAACGACGGTTGGGCACGGCCCACGACCGTGGTCCGTCCAAGCGCGCCCGATCCAGTGGGCGCGCCGGGTAATGGAGGGTTCATGCATCGCAGAACCGTGCTCGCGAAGCGCGCGACAACCGCAACAGCGGCCATCGCGCTCGTCGCGACATCAGCACTGAGCGTTGCTCCGGCAGCGTTCGCAGGAACATCCCCGACATCAGCACTGCCCGTCACCACGACGAAGACCGTCGCGGCCGACCCCGACGACAAGTTCACGAGCTTCGCCCGGGAGATGCTGACCGAGCGCAAGACCGCGGACTTCTGGGTCGTGCTCGCGGAGGAGGCCAACCTGACGGCCGCCAAGGACATCGCCGACTGGGACGAGCGCGGTCAGTACGTCTACGACGCGCTCACCACCACGGCCAAGACCTCACAGGCCAGCCTGGTCAAGGAGCTCAAGGCCGCCGGTGCGGACTACGAGAGCTACTGGATCAGCAACCGCATCCTGGTCGAGGACGGCACGCTCGAGCTCGCCAACGAGCTCGCGGCGAGCACCAAGGTCGAGGCCATCCGCGAGACCGTGAAGCTGGAGCTGGTCGACCCGGTCAAGCGGACCCCGGTCAGCGACAAGGCGCCCCAGGCCGTCGAGTGGGGCCTGGACTTCATCAACGCCCCCGAGGCGTGGGAGCAGGGCTACACGGGTCAGGGCATCGTCGTGTCGAACATCGACACCGGCGTGCAGTTCGACCACCCGGCGCTGGCCGACCAGTACCGCGGCGTGCAGTCCGACGGCTCGGTCGTGCACGACTACAACTGGCAGGACACCAGCGGCTCCGCACCGGAGCCGTTCGACGACAACGGCCACGGCACCCACACCATGGGCACCATGGTCGGTGACGACGGCGCGGGCAACCAGATCGGTGTCGCCCCCGACGCCGAGTGGATCGCCACGAACGGCTGTGACAGCTGCTCGGACTCCGCGCTGCTCGAGTCGGGCCAGTGGATCGTCGCCCCGACCAAGGTCGACGGCTCCGACCCCGACCCGTCGAAGCGCCCGAACATCGTCAACAACTCGTGGGGCTACACCGCCGCGGGCTTCATCGACGACTGGTACGAGGAGACCACCGCTGCCTGGGCCGCCGCCGGCGTGTTCGGCGCCTGGTCCGCGGGCAACTCGGGCTCCGGCTGCCAGACGACCTCGTCGCCGGGTGCCAACACGAGCTCGTACTCGGTCGGCGCGTTCGACGCCTCGGGCAACATCGCAGCCTTCTCGTCGCGTGGTGCCGGCGAAGACGGTCTGGTCAAGCCCAACATCGCCGCTCCTGGCGTGAACGTCCGCTCGTCCGTCCCGGGTGACGGCTACGCGGCCTTCAACGGCACGTCCATGGCCGCCCCGCACCTCGCGGGCGCCGTCGCCGTGCTGTGGAGCGCCGCTCCCGCGCTCGTCGGTGACATCGAGGGCACGGAGGCGCTCCTCAACGAGGCCGCCGTCGACACGGACGACACCACCTGCGGTGGTACCGCCGAGAACAACAACGTGTGGGGCGAGGGCAAGCTCGATCTCGCCGCGCTCATCGACGCAGCCCCGATCGGCGCCACCGGCTACGTCACGGGCACCGTGACCAACGCCGCCGGCGACCCGATCGCCTCGGCCGACGTCACCATCGACGGCGACCGCGACCGCACCGTCAGCACCGACGCGGACGGCACCTTCTCCGCGCGCGTCGCCACCGGCGACTACTCGGTCTCGGCGTCCGCGTTCGGCTACCTGCCCTCGACGCCGGCCTCGGCCGCCGTCACCGAGGACGGCACCGTCGACGTGCCGATCTCGCTCGAGGCCGCGCCGTCGCACGCCGTGACCGGCACCGTCACCTACGCCGGGTCGGGCGACCCGGTCGTCGGCGTCCCGGTCAGCCTCGGCAGCCACTTCGAGGACGTCTCCACCGGCGCGGACGGCACGTTCGCCTTCGCCGACGTCCCCGAGGGCACCTACACGCTCAGCGTCGAGACGGGCGGTTGCGCCGCTCCGTACGCGGGCGACGTCGTGGTCGACGGCGCGGAGGACGTGCCCGTCGAGATCACCGCGGTGACCGACGACTTCGGCTACTCCTGCGCCACCACCACCGGTGAGTACCTGCAGGGCGACACCGAGTCCTCACTCACGGGCGACGACGTGCAGACGTCGCTCGACCTGCCCTTCACCTTCCCGTACTACGGCGAGGGCTACGACTCCGCATTCGTCACGTCGAACGGCCACCTGAACTTCCTGGCGGCCAGCACCTCGTACGCGAACGGGGCCATCCCGAACAGCGCGGTGCCGAACGCGGCACTGTTCCCCTTCTGGGACGACCTGCTCCTCGACGGTGAGTCGGGCCTGTACACGGGTGAGACGACGGTCGACGGCGAGGACGCGTTCGTCGTGGAGTGGCGCAACGTGCGCAAGTACAGCCCGGCGACGGACCGCCTGAGCTTCTCGGTCACGCTCGTCGCGGACGGCACGGTCATCTTCGGCTACGGCGACGTCACCGACACCAGCTCGGCCAAGGGCGACTCGGCGTCGGTCGGCATCGAGAACAAGGCCGGCACCGTCGGCCTCCAGTACTCGAACGGCACCCCGGCGATCTCCTCCGACCTGTCGATCACGTACACGGCGCCCGTCCTCTCCTTCCTGGAGGGCACGGTCACCGACCTCAACACCGGTGACGCCGTCGAGGGCGCCACGGTGACGGCCACGTCCGACGCGGCGACCCGCACCGCCACCACCGGGGAGGACGGCACCTACTCGGCCATCGCCCTCCCGGGTGACTACACGGTCGAGGTCACGGCGCCGGACTACGAGTCCGAGTCGGGCACGGTGACCCTCGACCCCGAGGCCACCGGCACGTTCGACGCGGCGCTCGCGGCCGGCCTGGTCACCGTCAGCACCGACTCTCTCGCCGCCACGCTCCCGCTGGGTAGCACCACTACCAAGCGGTTCACCGTGAAGAACGAGGGTTCGGCTCCGGCCGACGTCGACCTCACCGCGACCGGTGGCGGCTTCGACATCCTGGGCACGGACGGCCTCGCGGCCATCCAGCACCCGACGGGCGAGGCCACCGAGGTCAAGTCCACGAAGCCGTCGGTCAAGCTCGGTGGTTCCGGCGTCGGCGGCTCGAAGTCGAAGCTGCAGGCCGCCGGCAAGGGCACCGCGGGTGAGGGCGTCACGCCCGAGTCCATCCCGGTCTCGCCGAACGCCACCACGATCACCCACTCGGCGTCGCAGGAGATCGTGGCGGTCAACTCGGCCTCCTGCGGTGGCCTGGCGGGGACCACGGAGAACCACTTCTTCCGGACGTTCACGCTGAGCGACTTCGACATCGAGGACGACTTCGAGGTCTCGGAGGTGTCCTTCGGTATCGAGGAGGCCACCGCTCAGACCCTCACGGTCAACCTCTACACGCTGGAGGGCGCGCTCACTTTCGCCAACCTCACCGAGATCGGGACGGCCGACCTGGCCATCCCGGCGTCGACCCTGACGATGGTCTCGGTGCCCGTGACGGGTGAGGTGCCCGCGGGCGCCACGCTCGTGGTCGAGGTCGTGTCGCCCAACCAGCAGTCGAACGGTGGCGTCTTCTACATCGGTTCGAACGGTGCGGGTCAGTCCGCGCCGTCGTACCTCTCCGCCACCGACTGCGGTCTCGCGGAGCCGGCGACGACGGACTCCATCGGCTGGCCCGACATGCACATCGTCATGAACGTCTCCGGTGACGTCGCGGGCGGCGGCAGCGACCTGTCGTGGCTGTCGGTGGACCCGACGGAGTTCACGCTGGCACCGGGCCAGAGCAAGACAATCACGGCGAGCCTCAGCGGCGTCGTGGCACAGCCCGGCACCTTCACGGCCTCGCTCCTGGCCGGCGCGGAGACGCCGTACGAGACGTCGTCGGTCGACGTCTCGCTGACGGTCAACCCGCCGAAGAGCTGGGGCAAGCTGTCCGGCACCGTCGGTGGCTTCACGCCGGACGGCGTGGTGTCGCTCGGCGACTCCGTGGTCCAGATCAACGGGAAGCTCTCGGCGGTCACCCTGGTCACCGGGTCGGACGGCGTCTACGAGTACTGGTTCGACAAGTCGGAGCGGACGGCGCAGATCATCGCGACGTCCAACGGGTACGTCCCGCAGGTCGGCTCCGCGAAGGTGACGGCGGGTACCGACGTCGTGACCGACTTCGAGCTGGACCCGATCAAGTAGTCATCCGGGCCCAGCCACCTCGCCCTCGGTAGAACCAGGGCGAAGCAGAACTGCAGCGCATCCCTCGCGGGGTGCGCTGCAGTTCTGCCTCGGCGGTGGTCAGCGCTCGATGTCGCCGCGGATGAAGGCCTCCAGCTGGGCGCGGCCCGCGGTGTCCTCCATCTGCACGGGCGGCGACTTCATGAAGTACGTCGCCGCCGAGAGGATCGGCCCGCCGACGCCGCGGTCCTTCGCGATCTTGGCGGCCCGCACCGCGTCGATGATGATGCCCGCGGAGTTGGGGGAGTCCCACACCTCGAGCTTGTACTCCAGGTTGAGCGGCACCTCGCCGAACGCGCGGCCCTCGAGGCGCACGTAGGCCCACTTGCGGTCGTCCAGCCAGGCCACGTAGTCGGACGGGCCGATGTGGACGTTGCGGTCCTCCTTCTTGCCCGCGAGCGGCCCGCTGAGGTTGGACGTCACGGCCTGCGTCTTGGAGAGCTTCTTCGACTCGAGGCGGTCGCGCTGCAGCATGTTCTTGAAGTCCATGTTGCCGCCCACGTTCAGCTGGTAGGTGCGGTCCAGGACGACGCCGCGCTCCTCGAACAGCTTGGCCAGCACGCGGTGCGTGATGGTGGCCCCGACCTGCGACTTGATGTCGTCGCCGACGATCGGCACGCCGGCCTCCTCGAACTTCGCGGCCCACTCCGGGTCGGACGCGATGAACACGGGCAGGGCGTTGACGAACGCAACGCCCGCCTCGATGGCGCACTGCGCATAGAACTTGGCGGCCTCCTCGGAGCCCACCGGCAGGTAGCAGACCAGCACGTCGACCTCGGCGGCGCGCAGGGCTGCGACGACGTCGACGGCCTCCTTGGTGGACTCGTCGATCGTGGCGCGGTAGTAGTCGCCCAGGCCGTCGAGGGTCGGGCCGCGCTGGACCGTCACGCCGGTCGGCGGGACGTCCGCGATCTTGATGGTGTTGTTCTCGGACGCGTTGATGGCCTCGGCCAGATCGAACCCGACCTTCTTCGCGTCCACGTCGAACGCCGCGACGAACTCGAGGTCCGACACGTGGTAGTCGCCGAACTGCACGTGCATAAGGCCCGGGACGGTGCTCGCCGGGTCGGCGTCACGGTAGTAGTGCACTCCCTGGACCAGGGACGAGGCGCAGTTGCCCACGCCGACGATACCCACGCGGATGGAGTTCATCCTCGCTCCTTCTTCGTTTGTTCCTGCTGTGGTGAGTGGCTCTGCGCCGCGGCGCGTCCCCGCTCGGTGGAGATGAGGCCGTCGAGCCAGTGCACCTCGCGCTCGACCTTCTCGAGCCCGAAGCGCCGCAGCTCCAGCGCATATTCGTCGAGCCTCGACCGCGGATGCGTCGTCGACTCCCGGAAGGCCTCCAGGCGCTCGGTCAGCCGGGTGCGCCGGCCTTCCAGCACCCGGAGGCGGGTATCCGCGTCGGTCTGCCCGAAGAGGGCGAACCGGACGTCGAAGTTGTCGTCCTCCCAGGCCGCGGGGCCGGCGGTGGCCAGCACGGACTGGAGGTGTTCCTTGCCCTCGGCGGTCAGCTCGTAGACCACACGACGGCGGCCGAGGGGCATGGGCTTGGCGGTCCGGCCGGGGATCCCGGTCTTCCCCTTGCGGGGCGGGGGCGTCGGGTCGCTCTCGGTGGTCGCGATCAGACCCCGGGTGACCAGGCCCTTGAGGGCCGGGTAGAGCGTGCCGTAGGAGAAGGCACGGAACGAGCCGAGCACGAGGTTCAGCCGCTTGCGCAGCTCGTAACCGTGCAGCGGGGACTCGTTGAGCAGGCCGAGGACGGCGGTCTCCAGCACATCGGACCGACTACGCACGGTGACCTCCCTCCTGGATGACCCGGCAGGCCGGGTTGGATACTTCAGCACGATGTATCGAGTCGATACATCGAGAGGATAAGCACCCTCCGGGCGGCCCGCAATCCACCGCTGGTACCCGGGGTTCCATCACCGAGGTGAAAAAAGTGTGAAGTGAGGGCAGACGGACTGCGTTGACCATGCGTCGAAATCTTCCGGTTGCGTCGGTGCGGCAGATGTGGGTACTGCGCCAGAGGGTGAATCCCCTATGGTTTCGGGTGGTCCGACCGGCAGGTGCGTCCATCGCACGCGGGCGGATCCCGAGTCCGAACGAGGAAGAGGCTGTCGTGTCGCACTGGAGTCCCTCTCCGATCTGGCCGCAGACGCCCCGGCGTCGGCAGGGAATCTGGAACTACCCCCGGCCGCACCGCACCGGGATCCGGGCGTGGGTCCCGTCGTGGCGGTTCGTCGTGGGAACGCTGCTGACCGGGACGTCGCTGGTCGCGGGTGTGATCCTGGCCGCCTGGGTGGACGTGACGGTGCCCGGCGAGCTGAACACCGTGCGCTCCGAGACGACGACGGTCTACTACTCCGACGGCAAGCCGCTGGGGAAGTTCGCGGCCGAGAACCGCACCATCGTGTCGCTCGCCGACCTGCCGCCGTACGTCGCCGAGGCCGTGATCGCGTCGGAGGACCAGAGCTTCCGCACCCACATGGGCATCAATCCGCTGGGCATCGCCCGCGCGGCGCTCAACAACATCACCGGCGGTGCCCAGCAGGGCGCGTCGACGCTGACCCAGCAGTACGTGGAGAACTACTACATCGGCGTGGGCGAGGCGACGTACGCGGACAAGTTCCGCGAGGCGATCCTCGCGCTCAAGGTGACCCAGGAGCAGTCCAAGGAGGAAGTGCTCGAGGGGTACATGAACACCATCTACCTGGGGCGCGGGGCCTACGGCATCGAGGCCGCGTCCCAGGCGTACTTCGGGCACCCGGCCAGCAAGATGACCATTTCCGAGTCAGCGTTCCTCGCGGGCATCATCCCGAACCCCACCTACTGGGACCCGCGCCAGGGCGAGGGTGCCCAGGCCCAGGCCGAGGCGCGCTGGGGCCGCACCCTCGACTTCATGGTCGAGTCGGGCGTGATCACGGCGGACGACCGTGCCGCCGCCGAGTTCCCCAAGCTCAAGAAGTACACGCAGGGATCGGGCAACCCGCAGACCGCGTACCTCCTGGAGGCGGTCGCCAAGGAGCTCGCGGACCCGGAGGGGGCGAACATCCAGGAGGCCCAGCTCACCACCGGCGGGTTCTCCATCAAGACCACGATCGACCGCAAGATGCAGGCGGCCGCGGCCGAGGCGATGGCGCTGCCCAAGGACGCCGACGAGAACACGCGTGCGTCGCTGACCTCGATCGACCCGTCCTCGGGCGCGATCAGGGCGCTCTACGGCGGCCCGGACTACGGCACGTACCCCACGAACTCGGCGACGCAGGACATCGCCCAGGCGGGTTCCACGTTCAAACCCTTCACCCTGGTCGCGGCCCTGGAGCAGGGCATCCCGCTGACCAAGACCTACGACGGCACGTCCCCGCAGGAGATCGAGGGCTACAACAACCGGAACGCCGAGACCGGTGAGGAGGAGCAGGCGGTCCTCACCAACTTCGGCCAGCCGCCCTACGGCGAGAGCTACCCGAACGTCTCCCTGCTCGACGCCACGGCCAACTCCGTGAACACCGCCTACGTGCACCTCAACGTCGAGGTGGGCCCGGCGAAGACGAAGGACGTCGCTACCCGCGCGGGAATCCCCGAGACGGACGCCGCCGGGAACGAGATCGTCGCCCCCAACCTCGCCAACGTGCTCGGCACCGCGAGCGTGCACAACATCGACATCGCCCGCGCCTACTCGACCTTCGCGTCACAGGGCATCCGGACGGAGCCGCACCTGGTCGACGAGGTGACCAACGGCGACATGACGCTCTACCAGTGGAGCGAGCCCTCCGAGACGGAGTTCGAGCCCGAGGTGATGGCGGCCACCACGTACGCCCTGACCCAGGTGGTCCAGGAGGGCTCCGGCGAGCCGGCCTCGCACCTCGTGGGTCCCGACGGCGTCACGCCCCGCCCGGTCGCCGGCAAGACCGGCACGTCGAACAGCAACCGGTCGGCCTGGTTCGCGGGCTACGTGCCGCAGCTGGCGACCGTCGTCGGGCTCTACCAGTACGACCGCGAGGCCCGCGAGGGCAAGGGCGAGTACCAGCAGATCACCCCGTTCGGGGAGTGGAAGGAGATGGGTCTCACCGGTCTGACCGGTGGTACCTGGCCGGTGACGGCCTGGGCCGACTACATGTCCAAGGCCACCGAGGGCATGGACGTCGTCGAGTTCCCGCCCTACGAGATGCCGGTCCCCGAGCCCTCCGTCTCGCCGACGCCGTCCGAGAGCCCCTCCGAGGAGGCCGACGACCTGGTCGTGGTGCCTGACGACCTGGTGGGCCAGCAGTTCACGGAGGCCTCCGCCACGCTCGCGAACCTCCAGCTCGTCGCGGTGCAGGTCGACGTGGACAGCCCGGAGCCGGCCGGCACGGTGCTCGCGGTCGACCGCGCCGGTCAGGAGGTCGAGCGGAACTCCAGCATCGAGGTCCAGGTCTCCAACGGCTCCGGCGCCGAGGAGGAGGAGACCACCATGGTGCCCTGGGGTCTGACCAACCAGGACCAGGACGACGCCGAGCAGGCGCTGCAGGATGCCGAGCTCACGCCGGTCGTGCAGGAGGCGCCGTCCGACACCGTGCCGGAGGGCTCGGTGATCACGGTCGACCCGGGTGAGGGCTCCGAGGTGCCGAAGGGCAGTGAGGTCACCCTCGTGGTCTCCACGGGACCGGAGGACCCGTCCGACGACCCGTCCGAGGACGGCGGCGGGATCTTCGGATAGCGGTCTCCGGGGGTTCTGCCGGCGTCGGGTGAAATACCGGGTGAAAAGGCCCGATCGGCGCTGGCAGAACCCTTTGTGACCCGTGTCGCGGACACGGGCCGTACACAGAGAAACCGCGTTTGTGCTACTTGCTGCGAACATCGATCCTCTATCGTTTCGACGGTTCAGTGCGCCCACTGGACTGATTCGAGGAACGAGGAAGACGTGGCGAACAGGAGTCCCTCTCCGATTCCGATCTGGCCGCAGACGCCCCGACGCCGGCGTGGGATCTGGAACTACCCGCGCCCGCACCGCACGGGCCTGCGCGCGTGGATCCCGTCGTGGCGCGTGGTCGTCGGCACCGGGCTGACCCTGCTGTCGCTCGGCGTCGGTGTGTTCACCGCCGGGTGGATCGGCTGGGCCGTACCGAAGGAGCGCGCGGAGATCGGCTCGGAGACCACCACGGTCTACTACGCTGACAACAAGGTGCTGGGTAAGTTCGCGGCGATCGACCGCACGATCCGTCCGCTCGACGAGCTGCCCCCGTACATCGGCCAGGCCGTGGTGGCGTCCGAGGACCAGGGCTTCGAGGACCACATGGGCGTCGACCCGCTGGGCATCGTCCGCGCGGCCATCAGCAACGTGACCGGCGGTGGCCGCCAGGGCGCGTCGACGCTGACGCAGCAGTACGTGGAGAACACCTACTTCCAGCCCGGACAGTCGTCCTACGCGGACAAGTTCCGCGAGATCATCCTGGCCCTCAAGGTGGACCAGGAGAAGTCGAAGGACGAGATCCTCGAGGGTTACGTGAACAGCATCTACCTGGGCCGCGGCGCCTACGGGTTCGAGGCCGCGGCGAAGGCGTACTTCAACAAGCCGGCGGCCGAGCTCACCGTCTCGGAGACCGCGATGCTGGTGGGCATCATCCCGTCGCCGTCCTACTGGGACCCGCGCTTCGGCGAGGAGTCCAAGGCCGTCGCGGAGCAGAAGTGGGCCCGCGTGCTGCGGAACATGGCGGACATGGGGTACATCACCCAGGAGGAGCGAAAGTCCGCCACCTTCCCCGAGCCCATCGAGTACAAGCCGGCCTCGCGCGCCGGCCAGGTGGGCTACCTGCTCGAGGAGGTCCGCAAGGAGCTCGCCGACCCCGACGGGGCGAACATCAGCGAAGAGGAGCTCATGACCAAGGGTTATGAGATCCACACCACCATCAACTCGAAGTTCCAGAAGGCCGCGGTCAATGCCGCGAACACCATCCCGTACAAGGGCGAGGGCGCCGCCTCCAAGCGGCTCGGGGTCTCGATCGTGTCGATCGACCCCAAGGACGGCGCGATCCGTGCCCTGTACGGCGGCAAGAACTACGAGGAGGTCCAGTTCAACTCCGCCACGGACGGCAAGGCGCAGGCCGGTTCGACGTTCAAGCCGTTCACCCTCATCGGCGCCCTCGAGGACGGCCATGAGCTCAACGAGTACTACAACGGCAACAGCCCGATGCAGATCCCGGGCTGGACGGTCCGGAACAAGGAGACCGGCGTCGAGGAGGAGGTCCAGCTCACCAACTTCGGCACCCAGGCGGGTGGCGAGTCCTTCGGTGACATCGACCTGGTCGACGCCACGGCGAACTCTGTGAACACGGTCTACGCGCAGCTCAACGTGGAGATCGGGGCGAAGAAGTCGCAGGACGTCGCGATCCGGGCAGGCATTCCCAAGGATGCCACCAACGACACCCTGTCCAACGTGCTCGGTACTGCCGACGTGCACCCGGTCGACCTGGCGGGCGCGTACGCCACGTTCGCGGCCCAGGGCACGCGGCACGAGACGCACATCCTGACGTCGGTGAAGCAGGGCGAGGACACGGTCTGGGAGTTCAGCGGCGAGAACACCAAGAAGGACATCATCGACCCCGTCGTGATGGCCAAGGCCACCTACGCCATGGAGCAGGTCGTCAACGAGGGCTCCGGAGCCCCCGCGCAGGAGCTGCTCGGCCCCGACGGGGAGCAGCGCCCCGTGGCCGGCAAGACCGGCTCCACGAACGACAACAAGTCGGCGTGGTTCGCGGGCTACATCCCGCAGCTGGCCACCGTGGTGGGCCTGTATCAGACGGCCGACGACGGCGTCGCGCAGGCCTCGATCACCCCCTTCGGCCAGTGGGCGGGCGGCAGCCTGACCGGTGGCACCTGGCCGGTCACGGCGTGGACCCAGTACATGCAGGAGGTCACGAAGGGCATGGAGGTCGAGGAGTTCCCGCCCTACGTGCCGCCGGCCCCCAAGCCGTCGCCCACGCCCACCCCGTCGCCCACGCCGTCGGAGGACCAGAAGGTGATGGTCCCGACCGGGCTCGTGGGCCAGCAGTTCGCGGCCGCCGCTGCCGCCCTCTCGGGCGCCGGGGTGAACCCGCAGCTCGTGGAGGTCCCGAGCGACCAGCCGCCGGGCACCGTGCTCTCTGTGGAGAAGGAGGGGCAGGAGGTGCCGCGCAACTCGAACATCCGGGTCGAGGTCTCGACCGGTCCCGAGCAGCCCGAGGCCACCACTGTCCCCGACGGCCTGATCGGCAGCAGCGAGGGCAGCGCCCGCGGCAAGGTTCAGGGCGCCAACCTCGAACCGGTCGTCGAGTACCAGCCGTCCGACGACGTCCGGCAGGGCACCGTCATCGACGTGAGTCCGGGCGAGGGTAGTCCGGTGGAAGCGGGCAGCCAGGTGCGGCTGATCGTCTCGTCCGGCCCCGACGTCGGCCTTCCGACCGGTGAGCCGACCGGTGGCGGTGGCGGCGGTGGTGGTGGCGGCAACGGGAACGACAGCCCGTAGCCGCCCGGTCGCCCATGGACGAGGGGTCGTCTCCTGTGGGAGACGGCCCCTCGGTCGTTTCCCGAGGGGCTGCCCGGTTCGGGCGAGGCGGTTCCCGTCGGCGCGGCGGGGGTGTGAGAGGCGTCTCCCGCGCTCGTTTCCGTCGTCGCGCACATGCCAGGTAGGCTTGACCCTTGCTGTGAACCCTCCTGTCACGGAACGACCGTGACCGCTGAGACCAGAGGAGGTGGGTATACACATGCGTCAGTACGAACTGATGGTGATCCTGGACCCGGAGGTCGAGGAGCGCACCGTTGCCCCGTCGCTCGACAAGTACCTGTCGGTCATCACGACCGAGGGTGGGTCCGTCGACAAGGTGGACATCTGGGGCCGCCGCCGCCTGGCGTTCGACATCTCGAAGAAGTCCGAGGGCATCTACGCCGTCGTCGACTTCACCTCGACGTCGGACACCGCCAAGGAGCTGGACCGCCAGCTCGGCCTCAACGAGGTCGTGCTCCGGACCAAGATCCTGCGCACCGGCGACAAGTAAGTCGTCGGACCTGAACCTCCTACGCCCGCGCGAGTGTCAGTGGTTCGTGGTTGCATTCACCGCGAGCACGGACAGCGCGCACGGAACGTCGACTGAATCGAGGAATTGGCATGGCTGGTGAAACTGTCATCACAGTGATCGGGAACCTGACCGGGGACCCTGAGCTGCGCTTCACCCCTTCCGGTGCGGCGGTCGCCAACTTCACGGTGGCGTCGACCCCGCGGACCTTCGATCGCCAGAGCAACGAGTGGAAGGACGGGGAGACCCTGTTCATGCGCTGCTCGATCTGGCGCGAGGCCGCGGAGAGCGTCGCGGAGTCGCTGACCAAGGGCACGCGCGTCATCGCGCAGGGTCGCCTGGTCCAGCGCTCCTACGAGACCCGTGAGGGCGAGAAGCGCACCGTCGTGGAGCTGCAGGTGGACGAGATCGGTCCGTCCCTGCGCTACGCCACGGCCAAGGTCACCCGGGCCCAGCGGTCCGGTGGCGGCGGCTTCGGTGGCGGCGGCGGTGGCTACAACGGAGGCGGCGGCCAGCAGGGCGGCGGCTCCGGCGGAGGATTCAGCTCTTCTGGTGGCGGTCAGAGCAATGACGACCCGTGGGCCACGGCAGGCCCGGCGTCGTCGGGCGGCTCGTTCTCGGACGACCCGCCGTTCTAACCGTTACCACCCAGTTCACCTTTTGTGCTCATACAGCCCGCCAGGCGAAGTGAGCAGCACCTGACGAAGGAGCAACACCATGGCGAAGCCTGTGGTGCGCAAGCCCAAGAAGAAGATCAACCCGCTGAAGTCCGCGAAGATCGCCAACATCGACTACAAGGACACGGCGCTTCTGCGCAAGTTCATCTCCGACCGCGGAAAGATCCGTGCCCGTCGCGTCACCGGCGTCTCCGTCCAGGAGCAGCGTCAGATCGCGAAGGCCGTGAAGAACGCCCGCGAGATGGCCCTGCTGCCGTACACGTCGACGGCTCGCTGAGGAAGGGATCGAGAACAATGGCAAAGCTGATCCTGACCCACGAGGTGACCGGCCTGGGCGAGCCCGGCGACGTTGTTGAGGTGAAGGACGGGTACGCCCGTAACTTCCTCATCCCGCGTTCGCTGGCGACCCCCTGGACCAAGGGCGCCGAGTCCGACATCAACGCGATCCGCAAGGCTCGCAAGACCCGCGAGATCGCCTCGCTGGACGACGCGAAGGCCCTGGCCTCCTCGCTGTCCGCGAAGCCGGTCGTCGTCACGGCGAACGCCGGCCCCGGTGGCCGTCTGTTCGGCGCGGTGACCACGGCGGACATCGCCGGTGCGGTTGCCGCTGCCGGTGGCCCGTCGGTCGACAAGCGCAAGATCGAGATCGGTCAGTCCATCAAGACGACCGGTGACTACACCGTGTCGATCCGCCTGCACCCCGAGGTGTCGGCCAAGATCGGCGTCCAGGTCGTCGCCGGCTGAGCTTCGGCTCGGCTGATCACCTGATCGCCAGCAGGCCCCGGTTCCCTGTGGGAGCCGGGGCCTGCTGCTGTCCGGAAACTGGCGACCGTCCGCAAGGTGCGCTTCTCCTCGGCGATCACGCGCGGAACTCGCGTGATTCGGGCGCAATCCCTGGCGAGACATCACGCCGATGGCGGAGCCGGGTCCGGCAGGATGTTCTGGTCCATGGAGAGCAGCGCGTCCAGGGTCAGGGCCGCCGTCCAGGAGAACTGGCGCGTGCCCCGGCCGGCTCCCGTGTCCGGGTCCACGTACTCGGGAAACCCTTCCGGCGCGGCGACGGCGAAGTGACCCCGCAACCGGGCGGCGAGGTCGTCGCGGCCAAGGGCCCGGACGGCGCGCAGGAGCAGCCACGACATGTTGAACCAGGCCGGGCCACGCCAGTACAGGGCGGGGTCGAACGCCGGGTCCTGTCGTGAGGTGCTCGGCAGGTATGGCCCCCCACCCAGGAAATCCGGGCCGGTGAGGGTTGCGAGCAGGCGGTTGGCACGGCCCGGGGGCAGCGCCGCCGGCGCTGAGGCCTGGGCCAGGTCCCCGGCGAGCAGCAGCGGCACCAGGCCGTTCACCGTCGCCCGACGCACGCGCTCCCGGGTCGTGTCGTCGAGTGCCACGTAGAGCCCCAGGTCCTCGTCCCACAGGTGCTCGTCCATCGCGGCGATCAGGCGGGCGGCGGCTCGTTGGTGGGCAGTGCTCGCGGTGGTCGGCGCACCGGCCGCCTCGTGCGCGCCGGCCCGCGCGGCGCCCCT
>NZ_KI911678.1:56927-57626 GCF_000515355.1 Promicromonospora kroppenstedtii DSM 19349
AGCCCGCGCCCGAGGCCGCGCACGCGGGCGGCTCGCGAGCTCACTCCTCGGACGCGGCGGTGCTCGCCGTCGTCGACCCGCACGGGACGCTGCTGGCGCGGATGCCGCTGGTCGTGGACCTTGCCGCCGGGCCGGAGACCGTGCTGCCGGAGCTGCTGGACGGCTTCGACATGCTGCTGGCCGACGCCGGGATCAAGCCGGCCTCCGTCGGAGGGGTCGCGCTCTCGGTGCCCGGCCCCGTGGACCCGCACGACCACCGGTTGTCCGACCCGCCGGTCATGCCGGGCTGGGGCACGTGGCCCGTGCTGGAGGCTGTGCGGGCCCGGTTCGACGTGCCGGTGCACCTGGAGAACGACGCCGACGCGACGGCGTACGGCGAGTTCACCGAGCTCGGTGCCGGCCTGGCCGGCCTGGGGGGCCGCCCCGAGCCGTTCGTGCTGGTCAAGGTGTCGCGGTTCCTCGGGGCAGGCCTCGTCATCGACGGCCGCACCTATCGCGGGACCGACGGCGGGGCGGGCGACATCGGGCACGTCGACGTGGGTGGCGACGCCGTCTGCCGATGCGGCCGCAGGGGCTGCCTCGCCGCGGAGGCAGGCGGCACGGCACTGCTGCGCCGGCTCGGGGAGGCAGGGTGCGACGTCGGCTCCCTGGCCGAGCTGCGGGCGCTCGCCGAGGGCGGCGACCCACTCGTCACGGCCG
>NZ_KI911678.1:57726-61951 GCF_000515355.1 Promicromonospora kroppenstedtii DSM 19349
GGGGGGGGGGAGCCGGTAGTAGCGGCGGTAGTCGCGGCTCCCGGGCCGTTCGCCGGTGCCGGCGTGCCGCAGGTCCGGCCGTCGGATGTCGGTGCGTGCCTGAGGCGGTACCCGTTCGAGCGCGGCGTCCCACAGGGGCGAGTTGTCGGTCCCGGTCTCCCACGGATGCTTGGTCACCGGCAGCCCGGCGCCGCCCCCGCGGGGTCCGTGCAGGTAGCCGTGCCAGCGCGCGAGCCGCGGGTACAGCCGTGCGAGGAAGCCCTCCCGCGCGGAACCGGCCGGGTCCGCGCAGTGCACCAGCCATGCGGCCCAGGCGTGCACCGGCGGCTGCACCAGCCCGGAGGTCGCCGCGCCCCAGAACCCCGCCCCGGGTGCGTAGTCGTCGTCACGACCGACGTCGTAGACGATCTGCGGCACCCGCCCGTCGGCCCACTGGGCGTCGAACAGGGTGACCAGCTCGGCCCGGGCTCGCGCCGGTGCGCGGTGTCGCGTCCCGATCGCGACGAACGCGGAGTCCCAGCTCCACTGGTGGGGGTACAGCCCGGTCGCCGGGACGGTGTGCCGGCCGGTCCAGTTGCTGTTCAGGACGCGGATGGCGGCGTCGGCCGCATCTTCCTCAAAGTCCTTGTGCATCTTTCGACAGTAGGCTAGACATAAGTGCCAGACCTACTCGCTCGACGACGAGGAGAAGTCATGCTCCGGCACCATCGCGCGGCTACGGCCCGCCTCACGATCGCGGCGGGCGCCGCCGTGGCAGTGGTCCTCACGCTCACCGCCTGCGGCAGCGGAGGCCCCGAGTCGGACGGGACGGTCACCGTCTGGACGGTCGAGACCCAGCCCGAGCGCCTCGCGATCCAGCAGGCCGCGGTGGACGCCTGGGCCGAGAACTCCGGTCTGGAGACCGAGCTGGTGCCGGTCGAGGAGGACCAGGTCTCCCAGCTCCTGTCCGCCGCGGCGCTCTCCGGCGAGGACATGCCCGACGTCGTCAACGCGATCAGCCCGGGGCTGGTCCGGTCCTTCGACCGGGACGGCTACCTCGACCGGGACGCGGCCGCCGAGGTGGTCGACGCGCTCGGGGCCGACACCTTCACGCCCGAGGCCCTGGAGCTGACCAGCGACGGCGACGAGCTGCTCGCCGTCCCGTCCGACGCGTGGCCGATGATGGTCTACTACCGCACCGACCTGTTCGAGGCGGCGGGCCTTGAGCCGCCTGCCACGTACGACGACCTGCGCGCCGCAGCCAAGGAGCTGTCGGCCGACGGGCGGTACGGGATCACGCTGTCCACGGACGCGGCCGAACCGTTCACGCAGCAGACGCTGGAGTTCCTGGCCCAGGGCAACGGCTGCGAGCTCGTGGACGACGCCGGGGAGGCCACCCTCGACAGCCCCGCGTGCACCGAGACGATCGACCTGTACGGGGCTCTGGCCGCCGACTTCTCGCCGGAGGGCTCGCAGGGCGTCGAGTCCACCCGTGCGTCGTACTTCGCCGGGCAGGCAGCCATGACCGTCTGGTCGTCTTTCCTGCTGGACGAGATGGCCGGCCTGCGGGAGGAGTTCACACCGTCTTGCGACGAGTGCGCGGACGACCCGGGCTGGCTCGCCGAGAACACCGGCGTGGTCCCCGTGGTGGAGGGGCCGTCGGCGGGCGACGACGGCGGGGACGCCGCCGGCTACGTCGAGCTCGTGTCCTGGGGCATCACCGACGGCGCGGACCCCGAGACGGCCGACTTCGTCCGGTACATGATGTCCGATGCGTACGTGGACTGGCTGGCCATGGCCCCCGAAGGCAAGGTCCCCGTCCGGACGGGCACGGCCGATAACCCGACCGAGTACACGGACGCGTGGTCCGGGCTGGAGATCGGCATCGACTCCCGGCAGACGTTCTCCGACGTCTGGCCCGCCGAGGTGACCGACACCCTCGCCGCCGCCCCGGCGTCCGCCGACCGCTGGGCCCTGCCGCAGGGGCAGGGTGCCATCCTGGGCCCGGTCACGAGCGAGCTGCCGCTCGCCAAGGCCGCGGCCGACCTCGGGTCGGGGAGCGTGGACGCCGCGCAGGCGCAGGCCGCCATGCAGGAAGCGGTGGCCGAGATCGCCGGCCGGGACTGACCCATGGCGCGGGTCAGAGAGCGTCGTCCCCGCCCGGGGCCGGGTGTGACGACCTCGAAGCTACGCGGGCGGGAGAGCCGCGACGGGATCACGCTCGTCGCGCCGGTGGTGCTGGTCGTGGCCGCGATCATCGTGGTGCCGATCGTCTGGACCGTGGTGCTGTCGTTCCAGGACGCGCGCTACGTGGACGTGGCACGCAACGGCCTGTTCAACGAGCTCACGCTCGACAACTACGCCGACGTGCTCACCGCGCCCGCCTTCTGGCGGGCGCTGGTCACCACGGTCCAGTACTCCGTGGCGACCACCGTCGGTTCGATCACCGTGGGCCTCGTGGCGGCGCTCGCGTTCCGGGACCGGTTCCGGTTCCGCGCGCCGCTGCGCGCCGTCATGCTCCTGCCGTACGTGGCGCCGGTCGTGGCCACCACGTTCGTGTGGCAGGTGGCGCTGAACCCGCAGTACGGCGTGGTCAACGCGTTCGGCACGCAGGTGCTCGGCTGGGAGCACCCGGTCAACTTCCTCTCGGCCGCGCCCACGGCGCTCGGCACCGTGATCGTCTACGACATCTGGCGGTACTTCCCGTTCGCCTTCCTCTTTCTCGGGGCGGCCCTGACGGGCCTCAGCAAGGAGATCGAGGAGGCCGCCGTGGTCGACGGCGCCACACCGCTGCAGAAGTTCTGGTTCGTGGTGCTGCCCCAGCTGCTGCCCACGATCGCCCTGCTGGTGCTGTTCCGCATGGTCATGGCCTTCAACGAGTTCGACGACGTCTACCTGCTCACCGGCGGCGCCGCCGGGACGCAGGTGGCCTCGGTGCGGGTGTTCGAGCAGCTCACCGGGTCGAGCGAAATCGGCGGCGCCAGCGCGACCGCCGCGGTGATGGCTGTGTTCCTGGGGGTCGCGCTGGCGATCTACCTGCGGCTCACGGCCCGGCAGCGGGAGGAGAACCGATGAGCGCCGTGTCCGTCCAGAGCAGCGTGCTGCGGGTGCTGCGCGTCGTCGTCATCGTCGCGCTCGTCGCGGCGACCGTGCTCCCGTTCGTGTACATGCTGAGCCTGAGCTTCGTGCGCATCGACGACCTGCTGCGGGACCCGTTGCGGGTGCTGCCCCAGCTCGACCGGATCACCACCGAGACCTACCGTGCGGTGCTGGCCTCCGAGGAGGACGGCGGGTACGGGTTCGGGCGCTTCATGCGAAACTCCGCCGTCGTCGCCGTGGCGGCGTCGGCGCTGACCGTGATGCTCGTGGTGCCGGCGTCCTACGCGCTCACCCGGCTGCGGTTCGCCGGGCGCTCGCAGGTCTCGTGGCTGTTCCTGGCCGTCTACCTCTTCCCGACGATCATCATCGCGGTGCCCGTGTTCGTCGGGTTCCAGGTGCTGGGCCTCGGTTCGTCACTGGTGGGGCTGGTCATCGCGTACATCGCGCTGACGGTGCCCGTCTCGGTGCACATGCTGCGCAACTACCTCGCGGGCATCCCCGAGTCGATCGACGAGGCGGCCGTGATCGACGGCGCCTCCCGGTTCCAGATCATGACCCGCATCACCGTGCCGCTCGCGATGCCGACCATCATGTCGACCGCGCTGTACTCGTTCATGATCGCCTGGAACGAGTTCCTGTTCGCGCTGCTGTTCCTGTCGGCCAAGCAGGACCTGTGGACGGTCTCCCTCGGCCTCACCCGCCTCGCGGACGGTCAGGAGGTGTCGAAGACGGTTCTCATGGCGGGCAGCGTGCTCCTCACCGTCCCGATCGTGATTTTGTATGGAGTGGCCGAGCGCGCCCTCACCGAGGGACTGACCGCGGGGGCCGACAAGGGCTGATCCGCCCGGCACGAGCGAGGGCTGGTCGGCCCGGGAAAGAACTGAGGAAGAACGTGGCAGCAGGCGCGGGCGAGATCCTGCAGCTCATCCGGAGCGGGCGGGCGACGACGCGCATCCAGGTGCTGGAGGCGACGGGCTTGTCCCGGGTCACCGTGGCGCAGCGCATGGACGCGCTGATGGCGGCGGGCATCGTCCGCGCCCAGGGGGACGCGGGCGCGACCGGCGGACGGCGCTCGGAGCGGTTCGTGTTCGACCCGGCCGACTCGCTGGTGCTCGTGGCCGCGCTGGAGCTCGGCGAGCCCGCGCCC
>NZ_KI911678.1:62051-65989 GCF_000515355.1 Promicromonospora kroppenstedtii DSM 19349
GCGGGACATCCCGGTCCCCGCGGCGGGCCGGGAGGCGCTGGCACTCGCCGAGGGCGGCCTGAAGACCGAGGTGCCCGACGACGGCAGCGGCCCCCGGGCCGGCGCCACCGCGCACTCGCACGAGGGCGGCAACCACGGCATGCTCACCGACGAGCAGATCGACGCCATGGCCCGGCTCGACGGCTCGGAGTTCGACATCGCGCTGCTCGCGGCGCTCGTCGAGCACCACTACGGCGGGCTGCAGCCGGCGGACAAGGAGATCGAGGGCGGCACGGACGCGGAGGCCGTGGCGCTCGCGCAGTCCGAGGCGGACGCGATCCGGGTCGAGGTCGAGGACGTGCGCGACCTGCTGGCCGCCGTCGGCGGACCGGGCTCCACGAACGACCAGACGAGCTAGCCGGACGACGCCGCGGCGCCCTGAACAGGCCGAAGCCGTCGCCCCGGTCAGGGCGCCGTGACGAAGACGTCGAACAGCTCCGGGTGGTGCCCGTGCACCAGGACGGCGAACACGACGGCGTCGAACAGCAGGTGCACCGCCACCACGTAGCTGAGCGACTTGAACTTCGCGAAGATCCAGCCCTGGACCAGCGCGAACGGCACGGTCAGCAGCGGCCCCCACTCGCGGTAGCCGAGCTCCCACAGGAACGACACGAAGATCATCGACTGCAGGATGTTCGCCTGCCACATCGGGAAGTGCTTGCAGTACAGGGCGAACACGACACAGATGAAGAACAGCTCGTCCCAGATGCCCACGGCGTTCACACCGACGAACAGCCGCCAGATGTCCTGCGAGCCCTCCAGGTCCGGCCAGTTCAGGTATGCGCCCGACCCCAGGAAGTAGAACGGCAGCAGGAAGTATCCGATGACCACCACGAGGGCGAGGTAGATCCACTGTCCGGGGCTCCAGCGCTGTCCGGTCGCCACGGGGAACCGGATCGTGTCCTGCTGGAACACGAACCGGGACAGTGCCCACGGCACCAGCACCGACCCGCCGAGCGCGAGCGTGAACCGCAGCATCCCGGCGTCGGACAGGTCCGCCTTCAGCGAGATCAGCGAGATGATCCCCATGCCCACGCCGATCAGCGCCAGGTCGCGGCCGAGAGCGCGGTCGGCCCACAGGCCCAGCGCGATACCCAGCACCAGCGGCAGGTACGCGATCGGCCGGACGTGGATCGCGAACAGCAGGATCGCGGACGCGGACACGAGGAAGGCGGCCGTGAGGCGTGCCGGGCCGGCCAGCGGCGTGGGCAGGGTGAGGGTCACGGGGACGAGACTCCCACACCTCACGTGTCAGACGTACGGGTCACGGGAGGGATCTGGACGCCTGACACGTGAGGTGTGGGTGATCGGGCCTGGTACTTGGTGTTCCGGGATGGCTAGAGTCGGCAGGTAGTCAGGATTCACCCAGCATCCGGCCCGCCACGGGCCGGCCACCTGGCAAGGAGGCCGTCGTGCGCTCACCCGAGCACGTTGAGCTCGTTCGGAACAATCCGGACCTTCCCCCGGTCGCGGTCATCGACCGCAGACCCATGACCACCAGCAAGAAGCTGATCTTCGCCGCGATCGGGGTCGTCGCGGCGGTTGCGTGGGCCCTGGTCGCGTTCGTGCGCGGGGAGTCGGTCAACGGCGCGTACTTCGTGGTCGCGGCCGTCGGCACCTACGTGGTCGCGTACCGCTTCTACGCCCGCCTGATCGAGTACAAGGTGGTGCGTCCGCGGGACGACCGTGCGACACCGGGCGAGGAGCACGAGAACGGCCGCGACTTCGCCCCGACCGACCGCCGGGTCCTGTTCGGCCACCACTTCGCGGCCATCGCGGGCGCCGGCCCGCTGGTCGGCCCGGTGCTCGCGGCCCAGATGGGCTACCTGCCGGGCACCATCTGGATCATCATCGGCGCCGTGCTGGCCGGCTGCGTCCAGGACTACCTCGTCCTGTGGCTGTCCACCCGCCGCCGTGGCCGCTCGCTCGGTCAGATGATCCGCGACGAGATGGGCTCCATCGGCGGTGCCGCGGGCCTGATCGGCGTGTTCGTCATCATGATCATCATCCTGGCGGTCCTCGCTCTCGTGGTGGTCAACGCCCTGGCCGAGTCGCCGTGGGGCGTGTTCTCGGTGGGCATGACCATCCCGATCGCCCTGTTCATGGGCGTCTACCTGCGGTACATCCGTCCGGGACGGGTGTCCGAGGTGTCGATCATCGGCGTCGTGCTGCTGGTGCTCGCGATCGTCGCGGGCGGCTGGGTGGCCGACACTCCCTGGGGCGCCGAGACGTTCACGCTGGAGCCGGTCACCGTCGCCTGGCTGATCGTGGGCTACGGGTTCCTCGCCTCCGTGCTGCCGGTGTGGCTGCTGCTCGCGCCGCGCGACTACCTGTCCACGTTCATGAAGGTGGGCACCATCATCCTGCTGGCCGTGGGCGTGATCGTGGCGCAGCCTGCTGTCCAGGCGCCGGCCATCTCCAGTTTCGCCGTCGAGGGCAACGGCCCGGCGTTCGCCGGCTCGCTGTTCCCGTTCCTGTTCATCACGATCGCGTGCGGCGCACTGTCCGGTTTCCACGCGCTGATCTCGTCGGGCACCACGCCCAAGCTGGTCGAGAAGGAGAGCCAGCTCCGGCTCATCGGCTACGGCGGCATGCTCACCGAGTCGTTCGTGGCGATCATGGCACTGGTCACGGCCATCTCCATCGACCAGCACCTGTACTTCACGATGAACGCCCCGGCCACGCTCACGGGCGGCGAGCCGGGTTCCGCGGCGGACTACGTGAACGGCCTTGGCCTGGCCGGCCCGCCGGTCACGGGCGAGGAGATCCAGTCCGCCGCCGACGGCGTGGGCGAGGAGTCGATCATCTCCCGCACCGGCGGCGCCCCCACGCTCGCGTTCGGCATGTCGCAGATCCTCGGTTCGTTCCTGGGCGGGGCGAGCATGCAGGCGTTCTGGTACCACTTCGCGATCATGTTCGAGGCGCTGTTCATCCTCACCACGGTCGACGCCGGCACGCGCGTGGCCCGCTTCATGCTGTCCGACACCCTGGGCAACCTGGGCGGCCCGCTCAAGAAGTTCCGTGACCCGTCCTGGCGCGTGGGGGCGTGGATCTGCTCGATCGTGGTCTGCGGCCTGTGGGGCGCCATCCTGCTGATGGGCGTGACCGACCCGCTGGGTGGCATCAACACGCTGTTCCCGCTGTTCGGTATCGCCAACCAGCTCCTCGCCGCCATGGCGCTGGCCCTGGTGACCGTGGTCGTGGTTAAGAAGGGATACCTCAGGTGGGCCTGGATCCCCGCGGTGCCACTGCTGTGGGACCTCGCGGTGACCATGACGGCGTCGTACCAGAAGATCTTCTCGCCCGAGCCGAGCCTCGGGTACTGGGCGCAGCACAACGCGTTCCGCGAGGCGCGGGCCGCGGGCGAGACGTCGTTCGGTACCGCGGCCGACCCGGCCGCCATGGACGCCGTCATCCGCAACACGTTCCTGCAGGGCACGCTGTCGATCATCTTCGCGGTGCTCGTGCTGGTGGTCGCCCTGGTGGCGCTGTGGGTGTGCGTCAAGGCGATCCGGGCGGGGGGCCTGCCCACCACCGAGGAACCGGACGCGAGGTCGGCGACGTTCGCGCCGTCGGGCCTGATCCCGACCGATGCCGAGAAGGAGGTGGCTGCCCAGTGGGCCGCCTACTACGAGGAGAACCCGGACAAGCTCAGGACGGGGACGCACGCGTGAGCTCGCTCCGCCGCGGCTGGCGCGCCCTGACCTGGTACGTCACCGGCGTGCTGGGCGAGAGCGACTACCAGCGGTACGTGGCGCACCTGCGCCGCGTGCACCCGGACGCCGCGGTGCCGACCGTCGGGGAGTTCTGGCGGGACCGGTACGCGGCCCAGGACGCCGACCCGGGCGCCCGCTGCTGCTGAGCCGGTGAGCGGGCGCGTCCGCCGGCGGTCGGGTGCT
>NZ_KI911678.1:66089-67167 GCF_000515355.1 Promicromonospora kroppenstedtii DSM 19349
GACGGCCGCCGCCGACGACGACGCGACGGGCTGGTCCCTGTCCGGCTGGCGCGAGCCCGACGGCGGCCTGGCCGACCTGCTGGGGACGACGGTGCGCGACCAGGTCATGGCCGACCGGGCCGCCGGCGCCGGCACCACCATCGAGGCACTCACGGCGGGCAGCGAGATCGAGACCGAGCGCCTCGACGGCAACCCCGTGGACCCGCAGGTCGTGTTCTTCGCCGGGTTCGTGCTGGCGTTCCTGTTCTTCACGGGTGCGATCGGCTCGGGCGCCATGATCGCGGGCAGCGTGATCGAGGAGAAGCAGTCTCGGCTGGTCGAGATCATCGCGACCGCCGTGCCGCTGCGGCAGCTCCTGGCGGGCAAGATCATCGGCAGCTCCGTGATCGCGCTGGCGCAGAACCTGCTGCTCGCCGGCATCGGGCTCATCGGGCTCAGCTTCACCGACCTGTCGGCGGTGCTGCCCGCGATGACGGCCACGATGATCTGGTTCGTCGTCTTCTTCACCGTGGGGTTCGTCGCCGTCGCGGCCCTCTACGCGGTCGCGGGCTCGCTCGCGTCCCGCACCGAGGACCTCCAGTACACGACGACCCCCCTGATGATGCTGCTCATGGGCGTCTACATCGTGACGTTCTCGGCCGACGGCGTGCTCGAACGGGTCCTGTCGTACGTGCCGCCGGCGTCCATCGTGTCCATGCCGGTGCGGGTGCTCAACGGTGACGCGCTGTGGTGGGAGCCGATCGTCTCGCTCCTTGTGCTCGTGGTCGTGACCCTCGGAGCCGTGCTGCTCAGCGAGCGCGCCTACCGCGGGGCCCTGATGCAGACCGGTGGCCGGGTCACGTGGAGGTCCGCCCTGGCCCCGGACAAGGGCACTACCCTCGGGGCGTGACCGAACGCACCCAGCCCGACTCCGCCGCGCCCGGGAGCTCCGATCCCGAGAAGGTGCACACCTTCGACCTGATCGACGAGGTTCCGGGCGCGTCCCGCGACGGGGCGGACCCGGACGGCACCGAACCCGACGGGGCCGACGGCGCCGGCACCGACGCAGCGGCAGAGCCGGAGGCGGAGCCCGCGCCCC
>NZ_KI911678.1:67267-70707 GCF_000515355.1 Promicromonospora kroppenstedtii DSM 19349
CGCCGCGGGCGTGCCGGGTGCCGCGAGACCGACGCCGGACCAGGCGCCCCCAGGCCTCGCCCAGCTCACTCCGCGCGAGCGCGAGGTGCTGGAGCTCGTGGGCACCGGGCTGTCGAACGCCGAGATCGCCTCGACCCTGTTCCTCGGCGAGGCGACGATCAAGACGCACGTCTCGAACGTGCTGTCCAAGCTGCACCTGCGCGACCGGGTCCAGGCGGTGGTCCTGGCCCACCGGGTGGGCCTGGTCTGAACTGATGTCACCGGTCGCTGACATGGTGAGGGCATGTCAACGATCGGTGATCTGGTTCGACGGCGCCTTCATCGGAACGCTGGATCAGGCGGACGACGGGTCGCTGCGGTTTCGGTATGACGATGCGTATCGGTCCGCGCCGGGAGCCACTCCTTTGTCCGTCTCGCTTCCTCTCCTCGTCCAGGACCATGCTGATGCGAGCGTCCGACCCTGGATCGACAACCTGCTGCCGGACAACGACGACGTGCGTGTCCGATGGGCACGGGAGTTCGACGAGCGCCGCGTCACGGCGTTCAACCTGCTCAAGCACATGGGGGTGGACTGTGCGGGTGCGGTTCAGTTCCTGCGTGACGGCGAGACGTTCGACAGCGCCGGTGACTTCGTCCCGCTCGACGACGGCGAGATCGCGGCGCACCTCCGGGCGCTCCGGCGGGACGACAGTGCATGGGACTTTGAGGAGACCGGCGGCAGGTGGTCGCTCGGTGGTCAGCAGGGCAAGTTCGCGCTGGCCCGGGGCGTCGACGGAGGGTGGGGGCTGCCAACGGGCCGCGTGCCCAGTACCCACATCTTCGCTCAGGTGATCGACGAGGCGGGCGCTGCGATCAGCGCTCCGGTGCGCAAGCAGTTCAAGGATGGCATCGCGGGCCTGAACCGGAGCCTCAAACCCGTGTAGCCGGCCGCGCAAGCTCCTGGGGCCCAGGCAATTCCCGGGCATGATGATCGGTAGGGTCATCATGAAAGCGGGGTCCGCCACCGGACCCCGCTTTCATCTTTCCGGTGAATTCCCGAAAAGGGACTATTCAACCTATTTCGCGGAAGGGCTGGCGGAAGGCTCCGGCGACGGGCTCGTCGACGGTTCCGTGGACGGGCTCGCCGAGGGCTCCGGGGACGGGCTGTCCGATGGCGTCGGCGTGGGCGACGGCTCGGGGGTCGGCCGCGACGTGGGCTCGACGGTCGGCGGGTCGGTGGGCTCCTCCGACGGCGGGTCCGACGGCTCAGGGGTCGGCTCCGGCGTGGGAGTCGGCTCCGGAGTTGGGGTGGGGGTCGGCGTCGGCGTGGGCTTCGGCGTCGGAGTCGGCCTCTGGGTGGGCGGGTCCGTCGGCTCGGGCGTGGGCTTGACGGTCGGCTTCGCCGGCCGGACGGGGGTGGTCCCGCCGCCGGTGCCGCCGCCCTGCCCGGGCGCGAACGACGGGGGCCGGTAGGTCTCGCGGGGCCGTTCCCGCACGGGTTCCTGCGCGGGCTCGCGCGCGGGCGGCGGCGTATAGGTGAACGGGTTCCCCTGCGCCGCGGGCTTGCCGTGGACGTCCACGGTGCCCTTCTCGCCGGAGCTCACCACCGGCTCGCGCTTCAGCATCATCGGCGGCAGCCCCTGCGTGGTGTCGGGCAGCGCGGCCCCGGCCGACGTGAGCCGACCCTGGTCCTTGCCCGCCGGCTGCACCGCGACGGCACCCATGATTCCGGCAGTCAGCACCAAGGCTGCCGCCGCCCCTGTGACGAACAATCGCTTGCGCACGCTTCGCTCCCCCTGCGGGTTCAGTTGTTGCCCGGTGCCCCTCGGCCGGACGCTCCGGTCCGTGGGGACCGGGTGCGCGTCCTCCGCCGGAATGTGTGACGCATTCCGGCGGGGACGGGCATTTCGAACAGTTCAGCGCCGCTCTTGTGCCGAACGGCGTTCCGGACGGGACAATACGTGGCAGAACGTCAACGGCAACCGGGGCGTGTAATACCAGGTCAAAGCGCGCAGGAGAGGTCACGGTGTGCAGGCTGATCGGCAGAATGTCACGTGATCGGCAACTCGAAATACCGATCATGTGACATTCTGCCGATCATCCGAATCCCGGGCGGCGCCCCGGAACGCACCCCCGCACCGGCGCAGTTCCGGCCTGGGGCGGAGCGCGGTTCCGCCTTGCGGCGGATCCCGCCGCCGCCGTCGGCCCCTTAGCGTGACGGTCATGAGCGATCTGGAGGTGCGGGACCTGACCCGCGTGTTCGCCTCGGGCGACACACCCCGGCGGGCGGTGGACGGCGTGAGCTTCACCGCGACGTCGGGCCTGCTCACGGGGTTCGTCGGCGGGAACGGCGCCGGCAAGACGACGACCATGCGGATGATCATGGGCGTCCTGGCGATCACGAGTGGCGAGGTGCTGTTCGACGGCGCCCCGGTCACCCGGCACGACCGCCGCGAGTTCGGCTACATGCCCGAGGAACGCGGCCTCTACCCCAAGCAGCCCGTGCTGGACCAGCTCGTCTACCTGGCGCGCCTGCGCGGTATCGACGCGCCCGCCGCCCGTCGTGAGGTGCTGGAGCACCTCGAGCGGCTGGGGCTGGCCGGACGAGCCAAGGACCACGTGGAGAAGCTGTCGCTCGGCAACCAGCAGCGGGTGCAGATCATCGCGGCGGTCATGGGGCAGCCCAAGGCACTCGTCCTGGACGAGCCGTTCAGCGGGCTCGACCCCGCGGCCGTCGACGCGATGGCCGACCTGCTGCGCGAGCACACCCGGCGCGGCGTGCCCGTGCTGTTCAGCTCGCACCAGCTCGACCTCGTGGAGCGGCTGTGCGAGCGGCTCGTCATCCTCGGCGGCGGGCAGGTCCTCGCGGACGGCACCCCCGACGACCTGCGTGCCAAGGGGGTCACCCGGCACCGGCTCGTGCTCGCGGGCGACGCCGGGTTCGTGCGCGACGTGCCGGGGGTGCTCGCCGTCGACGTCGACGGTTCGTCCGCTCTGGTCGAGGTGCACGACGCCGCCGCGGCCACCCGCCTGCTGTCCACCGCGCTGGAGCGCGGCGCCGTCCAGGAGTTCTCCCCGGTGCGGCCCACGCTGGCTCAGATCTACCGGGAAGTGACCTCATGAGCAGTGCATGGATGCTGGTGGCGACCCGCGAGATCGTGGTGCGGGCGCTCAACAAGGGGTTCCTGATCGGCCTCGCGGTCACCGTGGCGATGATCGGCGGCCTGATCGGCTTCAGCGCCTACATGGACAGCCGCACCGACTCGTTCGACGTCGCCGTCGTGACCGGGGACGAGGCGGCCCTGACGGCCGCCGAGTCGGCTCGCGAGGAGGCCGCGACGGCGGACGAGGGGATCGAGCTCACCGTCCTCCGGGTGGACGACGCCGCGGCGGCCGAGGCCGCCCTCGAGGACGAGACCGCCGACGCCTGGCTCAGCTCCGGCACGACCGGCGCGACGGCC
>NZ_KI911678.1:70807-72064 GCF_000515355.1 Promicromonospora kroppenstedtii DSM 19349
GGCCCGGACGGGACGGTGCTGCGTGCGCGGCGCACGGGCCCGGCGTCCGTCGTGGACCGGGGCGACGCCCGCTGCACCGACACCGGCGAGTGCGAGGGGACGGTGGACGCGGGCCAGGATCTCGCCGTCCGCGCCGAGGACGCCGTCACGGGGGCCGAGCGCTGGAGCGTCGAGGTCCCGTTCCGGCCCACCCGGGCCGACCAGTGCAACAACTGGCTCGGAACGTCCTGGGACGGCTCGCCCAACGCCGTCGACCTCGGCCAGATGATCGACCCGGGGGTGTTCGGCGCGCGGATCGACCCCGACCTGGTGCAGCTGTACGGCTGCGGCATCGAGGCCGCCGTCACCCCGGGCGGGGAACAGGTCGGCACCGGGGTGCAGCCCGGCAGAGGCGGTGTGGACGTCCTGTCCACGGGCGGCTTCACCGAGGTCATGTTCGACGACCAGGTGCGCACCGTCGTGTACGACGCCGACGGCCGCGTCGTCGCCGACGTCCCGGGGTACGCGGTGGAGCCGGCCGTGTCCGACGGCTCAGGCTCGGGCACGCTGCTCGCCGTGGGCTCCCCCGATGCCGTCCTGCGTGCCTACGACGCCGACGGGACGCTCCGCTGGCGGACCGCCGCCCGGGCGGGCGGCCAGCGCTTCCTCGCCGAGGTCGCCGGGACCATGCTGGTGATGACCGGCGTCGGTGACGTCCGAGGGCTCGACGCCGCGACCGGCGCGACACTCTGGCGGTGGGACGGCACCGAGGCCACGGGCGACCACGGCGAGGACCACTACGTGTCGCAGACCTTCACCGACGGCGAGTCGGTGCTGCTGGTCACCGAGAACGGCTCCGGCGGCACCGGTCTGGTGGCGCTGGACGCGGCCTCGGGCGAGGTCGCCTGGGAGCAGCACGGCGACACGACGCAGGGCGGGGGCCTCGCCCAGGGGTTCGACACCTCACTGGTGGCCGTGGACGGCCGGCTCCTGGAGGTCACGCCGTCCGGCGTCCGCGGGCTGGGCTGACCGGACCGGATGAGGTCCGGCGCTCTGGGTGAGCCGCGGCCTTCCGCGTCATACGCTCGGAGGTATGGCTCGTCACGAGGGCGACGACGCTTTCGTCTTCGACCTCGTCGAGGACGAGGGGGACCGGGACGCGCCGCCGGCCCCGGCCCTCGCCGAGGAGCAGGACCAGGCCGGTCCGGGGGCCGCCCCGGACCCGGTGAGTCCTCCCGCGGCCGATCCGGCGGACGCCGTGCGCGCTTCGGTGGGGCC
>NZ_KI911679.1:0-2192 GCF_000515355.1 Promicromonospora kroppenstedtii DSM 19349
GCCAGGGGTTCTGCCCGGCGCGCCGACGGGTCCGCCCTTCGCCCCGGACGCAGCCGCCGCTCGCGCTCGGCCCGCGCGACGAGGCTCAGCTCGCCGGGGGTGGTGGTGCGCGCGTGCTTGAGGAGACGGGTCTCCAGCGCCACCCGGTTCCCTCGCCGCAGCCCGTCGGTGTACCCGAGGATGGTCTGCGCGTGGGCGTGCGTGATGTGCCCGCCGCGCAGCGCCGCGAGCGTACGCGGGTGCTCGTGCACCAACGCCCGAGACTCCTCGATGAGCGCGACCGCAGAGCCCTTGGGCACCCGCAGGGCCTTGGCGAGCCGTTCGACGAGCTCGGGCGCCAGGCCGGCGAGATCGTCGGCCTCCACCTCGGGGGCGTCGAACAGTTCGGGCTGGTCGGCCACCCACTCCCGGACGGATTCCATCAGCACGGCGCGGGACGCCGCGAGCGAGGAGAGCAGGGAGTCGATCGTCGCGACGGCGTCGACCGCCTCCGAAAGGTCCGCGAAACCGCTCGCGAACCCCGACTCGCGCGGCACGGCTGCACCACGCGGAGACTGGCCCGGTACGTCGACCGGACCGCGAGTCACCAGCACCTTGTTCGAACTCATGTTCTAACTGTAGAGGGTGAGGTCGGCGCGCGCCACCCGGCACGCCGGACCCAGACCACCCGCCCGGCAGCCGGCGGCCCGCACAATGGGCACGTGCTGATCCGTCGAGCCGTCACGCCGCCCCTGGCCGCGTGCGCCACCCTTGCCACCCTCCTCGCACTGGGTGGCTGCAGCCTGGTCGAGCGGGCGCAGGGCTCGGACGGGACCGCGGACCCGGCGCCCACAGCATCGCAGGCGACACCGACACCCGAGCACAGCACCGCGAAGCCCAGGGGGCGGACCAGCACCAGCACCGTCACCGCCGGCGACGTCGTGCTGGAGGTCAGCTCGCGGAAGGCCGCCGAGGTACGGGAGGACGAGCTCGGGCCGGGCACCCGCACGGTCACGCTCGACCTGGCACCCGGGCGCACCGCACGCCTCGCCCTCACCTCCCCCGGGGCGCTCGACGTCGACTCCGACGGCAGCGTCACGGTGCTCGACGGCAACGGCACCCCGGTCGCGGCGCTGAGCCCACCCGAGCCGGCGGAGGACGCCGCGGCGGACGCACCCCGCATCGACGTCACCGAGATCGACGCCACACGGGCCCAGGTGGAGCTCGACGACCGGTCGGCCGGCGCGGGCGCGGACGAACCGGTGCGCACCACGCCGCTGACCCTCACGTTCGTGGTGGGCACGCAGGCGATCGAGGGCATGAGCTGGGGCGAGAACGAGGGCGGCCGGTCCCTCGCCGTCGACCCGGCGGACTGGGCCAGGCACGCCGGGGAGGCGGGCCTCGACCTGATCCGCACGCAGCTCGTGGCCGCCGAGCCGGAGGCCGACAGCGACACCATGGAGCACCAGCTCGTGTGCCACGCCCTGGGCGCGGCGGACAAGGAGACGTGGAACCTGGAGCCGTGGCGGCCCGACGTCGGGCTGATCCTCACGGCCACCGCACACTGCAACCCGGTGTGAGCTGCCGCCGATGCGGCCGTGACCCAGTCGTGACCAGTACCGGAGCCATTCGAGGTGCGGGGACGGACGGGGTGAGGTTTCCTGGAAAGGCGGCGAGGCAGGCTCGCCAAACAATCTATGAGCCCCAGCTCAGCCGGGCTCCGGCACCTGTTCCTCGCGCGCCCTCAGCTGCTCGACGAACATCTTCCGGTGGTGCGGCGCCACAGAGTTCCCCCCTGGGGCAGGGCAACTTCTCCTCGGAGACACCTTGGCAGGGAGGCTCCAGATGACCCGCGTCATCATCCTGGGATCGTCCGTCGCGATCGGCGGCGGCGCGCTCCTCGGAATCACACTCGCATACCAGCTCGTGCCCCTCGCCGTGCTCGCCGCCCTCATCGGGCTGGCGGGCATTTTCGTCGTGGTCCGGGCCGTCCCCGAACCGGCGCCCGCCACGGGCGCCCCGATCATCCTCAGCGGTCCGCTCGCGCGTCCCGCCGACAACGAGGAGTCCGACACCGAGTCCGAGCCGGTCCCGGTGCAGCAGCTCCCGGTGCCCGTCGTGGCCGCGGTCCCGGACGCCGCCTGACCAGATCACCGTCGCCCACCGCGGCCGGACACCGACAAGGAGAACCGCAGCCGCGGCGCACGTCCCGC
>NZ_KI911679.1:2292-3132 GCF_000515355.1 Promicromonospora kroppenstedtii DSM 19349
GGGCCGGGTGCGGCTCGCCGTCGGGCCCGGTCCGGCTCGGCGTCGGGCCCGGTGCGAAGCTCGCCTTCGAGGCCTAAGTTTCTTCGCTTTGACGCGACTGAGAGCGAAGAAACTTGGGCCTCGAAGGTGAGGGGTTCGCAGCCTGCCGACGTCCGGCACCCACGCTGTCTGATGCCGGCGCGCGAGACCAGGCGCGCCCGCGCGCCGATCGGTCCGCTTGTCCGCATGTGCAACCGCACGGTGAACGTAGGTTTGGTCGGCTCAAGACGGCTCTTGGAGCGAGCGACCCTACGTTCGACTGCCGCCGCGAACCGCTCGCGGATGCTTGTTCTCGAAGCCTGGGTTTCTTCGCTTTGGCGCTACTCAGAGCGAAGAAACTTGGGCCTCGAAGATGAGGCGGGCGAGCGGGGCCCTTATGCCGGCGTGCGGAGCGCCAACCGAGGCAGCAGCACCTTCTCCCACAGGACGGCGCGCTTGGGCCGGAAGAAGCCCGAGTGCCCGATGCGGCTCAGGCCGTGGTCGGCCGCCCGCATCTCGACGAGCTCGATCTCGGTGCCCGGGAACTCGCGGCTCCAGTACCGGATCGACTCCGGCGTGATCAGCTCGTCGTCCGCGGTCCACAGCGCGGTGACCGGTGTCTCGACCTTCGCGAACCGGTCGCGCAGCTCCGGGTGCTCGCTGAACAGGTAGTCGGGGTGCAGGCACCAGCGGCCCCACTGGCGCATGACTCCGGCGGGCAGGTCGTCCAGGATCCGGAGCCGGCGGCCCGGGTAGTAGCCCGCCACCGCCGTCGCGGCCGGCGCGATGACGCGCCAGAGCAGCGGCGACCAGGTCCGGATG
>NZ_KI911680.1:0-2820 GCF_000515355.1 Promicromonospora kroppenstedtii DSM 19349
AGCCGAGCCGCGCGGCCGCCGCCGTGACGCGCACGGCGGTCTCGGCGGCCACCAGGCCGCTCCCGTTCAGCGCGCGCGACGCGGTCGCCTTGGAGACGCCGGCCACCGCGGCGACGTCGGACAGATCAGGCACCGTACCTCCTATGTCGGTGGGGACACTCTAGACGGACGATGCAACCGATTCCGCCCAGGCTGTCCGGTGCCGTAACAGGAAGTTAACGCGCGATTGCAGGAGAGGCGCCCGCCATGCCTTAGGGTCCGATGGAACCGGTTCCATCAACGAAAGACGGCTCGTGCGAGCACGTTCCACACTCCTGCTGCTCCTGCCGGGGCTCGCGTTTCTTCTCGTGGGCTTCCTGCTGCCGGCGGTCGCGATGCTCTTCGCGCCACCCGGCGTGACGTTCGCCCAGGTGATCGAGCGCATGGGCGCGATGCTGACCGACCCCTACGACCTCGGGATCATCTGGCGCACCGTGCGCATCGGCCTGATCGTCACCGCGCTGTGCGTGGTGCTCGGGTTCCCGATCGCGTCGCTGCTGGCCCGTTCGCAGTCCCGGTGGGCCGGCGTGCTGCTCGCGCTGGCGATCTTCCCGCTGCTGCTGAGCAACGTGGTGCGCACCTTCGGCTGGCTCGTGGTGCTCGGCTCGAACGGCGTCATCGGCCAGCTCCTGACCGGGCTGGGCATCGTCGAGAAGGCGCCCCAGCTCCTGTACACCGAGCTGGCGATCGTGCTCGGCCTGGTCCAGCTCTTCCTGCCGCTGGCGGTCATCACCTGCTACTCCGCCGTCGCGCAGGTCGATCCCGGCCTCGACGAGGCGGCCCGGGGTCTGGGCGCCAGCCGCACCCGGTCCTTCTGGACCATCCTGGTGCCGCTGTCGCTGCCGGGCATCGTGGTCGCCGCCACGCTCGTCTTCGCGGGCTCGGTGACGGCGTACACCACGCCGTACCTGCTGGGCGGGTCCAGCCAGCGCATGCTGTCGACCCAGCTCTTCTCCTACGCGAGCGTCACCGTGGACTGGGCCGCGGCGTCGGCCACCGCGATCGTCATGACGGTGCTGGTCTTCCTGGTCTCCGGGATCTCGGCGCTGGCGGGCCGGAAGGGGGCCACCTCGTGAGCCGGAGCCTGAAGCTGCGGCACCCCGTCGCGGGCACGCTCGCCGTCGCGGGTTACGTGATCATGATCGTGCCCATCCTGTTCGTCGTGGCCACGGCGTTCACGGCCGGGAGCACGCTGCGCTTCCCGCCCGAGGGGCTGTCGCTGCGCTGGTTCGGCGAGGCACTGGCCTACTCGCCGTTCATGGAGGCCGTGGTCTCCAGCCTGGAGCTCGCCGTGCTGGCCACGGCGCTGGCGCTGGTGCTCGGCGTGCCGGTCACGCTGGCGATCCACCGCGGCAGACTGCCCGGCAAGGGCCTGCTGGAGGGCCTGTTCCTGTCGCCGCTGGTGGTGCCCGAGCTGGTCGTGGGCCTGGCGCTGTACCAGCAGCTCATGATCGGCCTGCACCTGGACAACTTCACCACCCTGCTGCTGGGCCATACCGCCCTGCTGCTGCCGTACGCCGTGCGCGTCACCGGGGCCTCGCTCGCGCTGGCCGACCCGGCCCTGGAGGAGGCGGCCCGCGGCCTGGGCGCCTCGCCGATCAGGGCCTTCGTCACCGTCACCCTGCCGATGCTGCGGCCGGGCCTCATCTCGGCGGGGCTGCTCGGCTTCGTCACCTCGTTCAACAACGTGCCGCTGTCGCTGCTGCTGCAGACCCGCGACTTCCGGACGCTGCCCGTCACGATGCTCGACTACGTCCAGCAGAGCTACGACCCGATGGTGGCCGCCGCCTCCACGCTCGTGCTCGCCGCGACGGTCGTCGTCGCCGTGGTCGCTGAGCGCACGGTCGGCTTCGCCAAGATCTTCGGAGGGATCAACCGATGACCACCCCCGCCGCCGAGCTCGTCGGCGTCTCCCAGCGGTTCGGCAGCTTCACCGCCGTCGACTCGATCGACCTGCGCATCCCGCGCGGCCGCCTGACCACGCTGCTGGGCCCCAGCGGCTGCGGCAAGACCACCACGCTGCGCATGCTCGCCGGGTACGCGACGCCGACGTCGGGCCGCATCCTGATCGACGGCCAGGACGCCACACGGACGCCGCCGGAGAAGCGCGACCTGGGCATGGTGTTCCAGTCCTACGCGCTGTTCCCGCACCTGACGGTCGCGGACAACGTCGCGTACGGCCTGACCATGCGCAAGGTGCCGGCGGCCGAGCGGCGCCGCCGGGCGGCCGAGGCGCTGGAGCTCGTGGGCCTGGGGCACCTGGGTGACCGCAAGCCCAAGCAGCTCTCGGGCGGCCAGCAGCAGCGCGTCGCGCTGGCCCGCGCCGTCGCCATCCGCCCGCGCCTGCTGCTGCTGGACGAGCCGCTGTCCAACCTGGACGCGCGGCTGCGCGTGCAGATGCGCGCCGAGATCCGCCGCATCCAGTCGGAGACCGGGCTCACGGTCGTCCTCGTCACGCACGACCAGGACGAGGCCCTGGAGATGTCCGACGAGATGGTGCTGATGCGCGCCGGCAAGGTCGTCCAGGCCGGTGCGCCGCGCGACGTCTTCCCCGCGCCGGCGGACAGGTTCGTCGCCGAGTTCCTCGGCTACGAGAACTTCCTGACCCTGGCCGACGGCCGCGAGGCCGCCGTCCGCCCCGAGCACCTGCGCGTCCTTCCCGCGGACACCCCGCTGGACGGGCAGGCCGACGGCGCCGTCGTGCTGGACGCCGTGGTGCGCGACGTCGCCTACCGCGGCGTCGACGTGCTCGTGACCTGCGAGGCCACCGACCCGGCCGGC
>NZ_KI911680.1:2920-6293 GCF_000515355.1 Promicromonospora kroppenstedtii DSM 19349
GACAGCGACCCGCCCGAGCGGCGCGACCTGCTGCGCGCCGGCGGCTTCGAGCCCGTGCGCTACTACGCCAACCTGCTGCGCGACCTCGCCGCACCCGTGCCCGCGGTCGGCCTGGAGCCGCCGCTGCGCCTGGTCCCGTGGACCGACGCCCTGGAGGACGCCACCCGCCTGGCACGCAACGACGCGTTCCGGGACCACTGGGGCAGTCAGCCGCGCACGCCCGAGTCCTGGCGGGCTTATCGCAGCTCGTTCGCGCCCGACTGGTCGTTCGTTGTGGTCGACGAGTCGGTGCGCTACCCCGGCTCCGAGCACGAGCAGCCCGGGGACCTGACCGTGCCGCCCGGCACGCCGTACGTCGTCGGCCTGCACCGGGCGGGGAGGTACGAGCACGACTGGGCGACGCAGGGCTACACCGCCGGCTACACCGAGCTGCTGGGCGTGCGCCGTGCCTACCGCGGACGCCGCATCGCCGTCGCGCTCCTCACCCACGCCATGCGCGTCTACGCCGACGGCGGCATGCAGCACGCCGAGCTCGACGTCGACACCGACAACCCGACCGGCGCCCCCGCGCTGTACGCCCGGCTGGGCTACACCAAGAGCGAC
Source organism: Promicromonospora kroppenstedtii DSM 19349 (assembly GCF_000515355.1). Lineage (GTDB taxonomy): Bacteria > Actinomycetota > Actinomycetes > Actinomycetales > Cellulomonadaceae > Promicromonospora > Promicromonospora kroppenstedtii. The sequence goes on from NZ_KI911680.1 coordinate 3,524, forward strand.
GGCTCCACGCTGTACGCCATCGAGCTGTGAACACGAACCCGAACTGAACCCTGAAGGAAGCACCATGAGCACCGAGACCGACGAATCCGCCGCCCTCGCCCCGATCGCCGAGCGCGCCGCCGCCCCGGCCGCCGTGACCGTGCCCACCGCGGGCAACCTCACCTGGCGCCCCGCCACGCGCGAGGACGTGCCCGTGTGGCTCGCCCTGCGCAACCTCATCGCCCGCGCCGACGCCGAGCCCTACGTCGAGACCGCCGAGGAGATCGAGGAGATCTTCGACGGCGCCTGGCGCGACATGACCCGCGACTCCCTGCTCGGCTTCGACGCCGACGGTGCCCTCGTGGCCTGGGGCTACGTCGCGAGCCCGCCCGGCGACGTCACCACGGTGCGCGCCTTCACCTGGGGTGGCGTGCACCCCGACCGCCGCCGCGAGGGCATCGGCCGCGAGCTGCTGGCCTGGTCGATCGGCCGTGCCCGGCAGATGCTCGCGGAGTCGGGCAAGGACGTGCCCGCGCGGATCGCCGTGTTCGCCGAGGACAACTCGCCCGCCGACAAGGTGCGCCTGTACGAGCGCGCCGGCCTGGAGGTGCGCCGCTACTACTCCGACCTGGCGCGGCCCCTGACCGGGCCCGACGCCGCGCCCGTGCCCGAGGTGACGCTGTCCGGTTCGCTGCGCCTCACCCCGTGGTCCGAGGCGCTCGACGAGGCCGCGCGCCTCGCGCACAACGACGCGTTCCGCGACCACTGGGGCAGCCAGCCCCAGACCCGCGAGCAGTGGGCCGAGCGCGCCGGCTTCGCGCCGCAGTGGTCCTTCCTCGTGGTCGACGACGCCCCCGACGTCGACGCCCTGCTCGCGTCGCCCGACACCGACCCCGAGACCGCCGCCGCGCTGCGGGCCGGCGAACCGCTCGTGGTGGGCTACGAGCTGGCCGGCCACTACCCCGAGGACTTCGCCGTGCGTGGGTACTCGTTCGGGTACACGGACATCCTCGGCGCGCGCCGCGCCTACCGGGGCCGCAAGGCCGCGCTGGCGGCGCTCGCGGCGGGCATGCGGGCCTTCGCGGCCGACGGCATGGAGTACGCCGCGCTCGACGTCGACACCGCGAACCCGAGCGGGGCGCACGGCCTGTACGCGAGCCTGGGCTACACGAGGACGACGGGCAGCCGCATGCTCTCGATCGAGCTCTGACCCACACGGCCGGAGCAGAACCGCGGCGAAGCAGAACCGCAGCGAAGCAGAACCGCAGCGGGCCCGGTTCTACTTCGCCAGGCGCTGGCGGCGGGCCTCGTAGAGCACCACCGTGGCCGCGTTCGCGGCGTTGAGCGAGCTCGCCGAGCCCGTCATCGGGATGCTCAGCGTCACGTCCGCGGCGTCGCGCCACGACTGGGTCAGGCCTGCGGTCTCGTTGCCGACCAGCAGCAGCACCGGCTGCGTCAGGTCGTACGCGGAGACGTCGGCGTCGCCGTGCTCGTCCGTGGCCACGACCACCAGGGGCAGCCCGGCGACCCGGCGCGCCGCGACCCAGTCCATGACCTCGGCCGTCGACGGCGAGCGCACCACCGGCGTCGCGAAGAACGACCCCGTGCTGGCGCGCACCGACTTGGGGTCGTAGGCGTCGGCGGCATGCCCCGTGGTGATCACGCCGTGGGCGCCGAACGCGTCGGCCGACCGCACGATCGCGCCGATGTTGCCCGGCTGCGTGGGCCGGTCGAACACGACCCCGAGGAAGTCGGGCCCGGCCTCGATGCGGTCCAGGTCGTCGGGCCGCATCGCCAGCACGGCGAGCAGTTCGGCGTCCTCCTTCTCGGCGAGCTCGGCCAGCAGGTCGGGCGCCATCTTGACGTGCTCGGTGTGCGGGTGCGTCGCGAGCAGGTCCCGGGCCCACTGCGAGAGCCGGCGCTCGGCGTCGTACAGCAGGGCGCGGACCTCCCAGCCGTGCTCCACGGCCATCGTGATCGGCCGCACGCCCTGCACCAGGAACTCGCCCGCACGGTGCCGCTTGTTGCGGTTCGTCACGAGGGTCTGGAGCTGCTGGAAGCGTGCGTTGCGCTGGGAGATCCGGGTAGCCACGCCCCCATCCAACACCGTCGCGGCCCGCACCGTCGCAGCCGAGCCGGGAGGGTGCCGGGGAACGTGTACGCGCGCGAGGTCGGTTGCGCTGCGTAGACAATGTCTACGCAGTGCAACACCCCCGGATTCGTGGAGTCTCCCCGAGCCGGCCGTCGGCGGACCCGAGGCTCACCGTGCCAGCAGCTTCTCCATCGCCGCCCGCGCCCGGGGCGAGGCGAACAGTTCCGCCGACGAGGTCACGACGTCGTCCACGTGCGCGTCGAAGCGAGCCAGCACGTCCGCGTTGAGCAGCTCCTTGGTCGCGGCCAGCCCCTGCGGGTCGCCCGCGGCCAGGCCGTCCACGACGGCGTCCACCTCCGCGTCGAGACCGTCAGCCGGCACCGCGCTGGTCACCAGCCCCCACTGCACCGCCTCGGCGGCCGTGAACTGCGCGCCGGTCAGGAACGTGCGCTGCGCGGCCCGCGGCGAGAGGCGTGGCAGCACCGCGAGCGAGATGACGGCGGGCGCGAGCGCCAGGCGGGCCTCGGTGAAGGCGTAGGTGATGTGGTCGGCGCTGACCGCGACGTCGCACGCGGCGACCAGTCCGATACCGCCGGCCCGCACCGGCCCGTGCACGCGCGCCACCACGGGCTTGGGCAGGGCGAGCAGGTCGCGCAGCACGTCGGCGAGGCGGCGCGCCGAGGCGGTCATGCCGTCGGC
>NZ_KI911680.1:6393-6794 GCF_000515355.1 Promicromonospora kroppenstedtii DSM 19349
CGGGGTGCGCCTCGGCGTACTGCACGGTCAGCATGGTGGCCGCCGCCTTGGACGCCGCGTACAGCGCGATCGGCAGGCCGTACTCGGGGCGCTCGGGGTTGGTCACGGCCCAGAACGACCCGGCGCTGCTGGACACCGTCACCACGTTCGGGCTCTCCGACCGGCGCAGCAGGGGGAGCGCCGCCTCGGTGACGCGCACGATGCCCACCGCGTTGGTGTCGAAGGACCGCAGCGCGGTGGGGCCGTCGAGCGCGGTGTCCAGCACGCCCGCGTTGTGGACCAGGACGTCGAGCCGGCCTGCCTCGGCGTCGACGGTCGCCAGCGCGGCGGCGACCGAGGCGTCGTCGGTCACGTCGAGCTGGACGAACCGCGCCCCGAGCTCCGCGGCGGCCTTCGCCCCG
>NZ_KI911680.1:6894-13939 GCF_000515355.1 Promicromonospora kroppenstedtii DSM 19349
GCGGCGCGGTCGAGGGCGGCCCGCAGCTCGTCGAGCAGGGCGGCGGACAGGGCGTTGCGCCGCCGGGGCGCGTCGAGCGTGATGCGGGCGTACGGGACGGGCGGCGCGTCGGTTCGCGACGGCGCGACGACGTCGTAGGTGACCTGGTTGTGGTCGGTCATCGAGAAGTCCTCCGGGTGGGGCCTGGCGCTGTGAGGTTAATGGTGGTTAACCTCTGTGACATGCGCAACATGCATACCTCACCAGAGCACCCGGAGCACACCAAGCTCCGGGACGCGGTACGTGACTACGCCGACCGCGAGATCGCGCCCCACATCGCCCGATGGGACAGGGAATGCCGCCTGCCCGTCGAGGTGGTGCACCAGATGGGGGAGCTGGGCCTGTTCGGCCTGACCGCCCCGGAGGAATACGGAGGGTCCGACCTCGGGCTCACCGGGCTCAGCATCGCCGTCGAGGAGATCGGCCGCGTGGACCAGTCCGTCGGCATCACGCTCGGGGCCGGCGTCGGCCTCGGCGTCGGCAGCCTGCTGGCGTACGGGACCGCGGAGCAGAAGGAGGCCTGGCTGCCCGACCTGATCGCCGGTCGGCGGCTCGCCTCGTTCGGCCTCACCGAACCCGGCGCGGGCAGCGACGCCAATGCCATGTCCACCACCGCCGAGCTCACCGACGGCCAGTGGGTGATCAACGGCGCCAAGCAGTTCATCACCAACTCCGGTACGCCCGTCACGAGCCTCTGCACCGTCGCGGCGCGCACCGGAACCCGGCCGGACGGCAGCCCGGAGCTGTCCGCGATCATCGTCCCCAACGACACCCCGGGGTTCGTCGTCGAGCCCCTGCACGACAAGATGAGCTGGCGCGCGTGCGACACCCACCCGCTGCGCTTCGAGAACGTGCGTGTACCCGAGGCGAACCTGCTGGGGGAGCGGGGCAACGGCTTCAAGCAGCTCATGCTCTGCCTCAACACCGGCCGCGTGGCCGTGGCGGCGCTCGCGACCGGCTGCATCCAGGCCATGCTGGACCTGACGGTGGAGCACGCCGGCGTGCGCCCCACGTTCGGCGGGCCGATCGGCCGCAAGCAGGGTGTGGCGTTCCAGATCGCCGACATCGAGGTCATGGTCCAGGCCAGCCGGGCGCTCACCTACCGGGCCGCGGCGCTCAAGGACTCGGGGGCGCCGCTCGACGAGTTCCGGCGTGCCTCCTCGGTCGCCAAGCTCTACGCCACGGAGTCGGCGGTGACGGCCACGCGCATCGCGGCGCAGGTCTTCGGCGGCTACGGCGTCATGGAGGACGGGCCGATCGCCCGGTTCTACCGGGACGCGAAGGTGCTGGAGATCGGCGAGGGCACGTCCGAGCTGCAGCGCATGCTCATCGCGCGGGGGCTTGGTCTGCCGGTGGAGTAGGGCCCGCCGGCGGAGCGAGCAGGGCCGCGTGCGCCATGCGGGTCAGCAGGGCCCGCATGGCGGCGCGCCCGATCCGGGCGCTGTGCGGCGTGGAGTTGAGCAGGCCGAAGGCGGCCTGCACGGCGGCCCGCGCCTCGGTGGCGCCGAGGTCGGGGCGCAGGGGGCGCAGCGCGTCGGTCCAGACGTCGATGTAGGCGAGCTGGTGCTTGCGTACCTGGGCACGGGCCTCCGTGCCCAGGGCGCCCCACTCGCGCTCCTGGATGACGATGAGCGCGGGGTTGTCGAGCGCGAAGTCGGCGTGCCGGTCGATCAGCGCGGCCAGCGCGCCGTCGGCCACCGCGGGGTCGGGCAGCAGCTCGCGCGCCCCGGCCAGGAGCTGGTCGGAGGCGTGCAGCAGGCACTGCCCGAGGATGTCCTCCTTGCTGGCGAAGTGCTTGTAGAGGGCCGGGCCGGAGATGCCGACGGCCGCGCCGATGTCGCCCATCGAGACACCGTGGAAACCACGGGCGGCGAACAGGTCGGCTGCCGTGCTCAGGATCTGCTGCCTGCGCGGGGTCACCGGTGCAGTCTACGAGCGCGGCCGTCGGCGGCGGCTACTTGATCCCCGTGCTGGCGATGCCCTGCACGAAGGTGCGCTGGAACACCAGGAACACCACGAGCAACGGCACGACGGCGACCGTGGCGACGGCCATCACCGCGCCCCAGGGCGAGGTGAACGCCGGGTTGTTGGTCAGCGTGGACAGCCCGACGGGTACGGTCAGGCTCTCGTTGCCCTGCAGTACCACCAGCGGCCACAGGAAGTCGTTCCACCGGTTCATGAACCCGAGGATGACGAGCACGCCCACCAGCGGCCAGCAGGTGGGGAGCACCACGCGGAAGAACGTGCGCAGCTCCCCGGCACCGTCCAGCCGGGCGGCCTCGATCAGCGCGTCGGGCACGCCGAGCATGAACTGGCGGGCGATGAAGATGCCGACGACGTCGAACAGGGTCGGCAGGATCACCGCCCACGGCGAGTCGACCAGCCCCAGGCGCGCCGTGACGAGGAACGCGGGCACGAGCGTGACCTGGATCGGGATCATGATCGTGACCAGGAACGCCGCGTACAGCAGCCCGCGGCCGCGGAACCGGTACTTGGCCAGCGCGTACCCGGCACCGAGCGACACGCAGACCGACAGCGCGGTGCCCACGGACGCCACGAAGAACGAGTTGCCGAGCCACTGCCACACCGGCTGCTGGGCGAACACCTCGGTGAAGTTGTCCGTGGTCGGCGCGTCGGGCCACAGGTAGAACTCGCTGCTCTGCGACTGGCCGCCCGGCGTGAGCGCCGAGACCACCATCCAGTACAGCGGGAACACGACGAGGGCGGCGACGGCGGTCAGGGCCGCGGTGAGCAGCCAGCGCCGGGTGCGTCGTGCGCTGGTCCGGGTCACAGGAGCTCCTCCGCTCGCCTGGTGGCCCGCTGCCGCAGCAGCGTGAACACCAGCAGGATCAGCACGAGGAGCAGGCCGAGCGCGGCCGCGTACCCCATGCGGGCGTCGGCGAACGCCGACCGGAACACGTACTGGATGAGCACGGTGGTCGAGAACCCGGGCCCGCCGCCGGTCATCACGTAGATGACGTCGAAGGCCTGGAGCGAGAACACGACGTTGAGGATGAGCAGGATCGACGTGGTCGGCGCCAGCATCGGCACCGTCAGGCGCCGGAAGCGCTGCCAGCCGCTCGCGCCGTCGATCGCGGCGGCCTCGCGCAGCTCCGCGGGGATCGACTGGAGCGCCCCGAGGTAGATCACCATGCAGAACCCGATCCGGGTCCAGACCACCACGACGATCAGCGTGAGCATCGCGGTGCGCGGCGACGTCAGCCACGGCAGGCCGCCCAGTCCGAGGGCGGCCAGCGCGTTGTTGGCCACACCGTAGTCGGGGTTGAAGATCCACGACATGATGACGCCGACCACGACGCCGGCGGCGACCATCGGCACGAAGAACAGGGCACGCAGCACGCCGCGTCCGGGCAGCGGCCGGTTCAGGGCGACGGCCAGCGCGAGGCCGATCGCCATCGCGGTGGGCACGGTGCCGACGGTGAAGAGCACCGTGTTCCACAGCGCGGTGCGCAGCAGCGGGTCGCCCAGCATCGTCTCGTAGTTCGCGGTGCCGACCCACTCGCCGTCGCCGAGCGTGGCCGTGTCCTGGAAGGACAGGGCCACCGCGATGACGATGGGTAGCAGCGAGAACGCCAGGAACAGCAGGGCGGCGGGCCCCGCGAAGACGTACGGTGCCCAGCGGGCGCGCCGTCGCGGCGGCGACTCAACGTGTGGTGACACTGCGCATCGCCTCCGTCATCTGGGCGCCGGACTGCGCCGGGGTGAGCTCGCCGAGCAGGCACAGGTCGAGGTAGTCGGCGAACACCGAGTTGAGCGAGCTGAAGTACCGGCCGGACTCCGCCCGCACCATCGACAGCGGGATGGTCCCGGCCTGGTCGATGAACTGCTGCATGGTGTCGGCGTGCCGCTCGTAGCCGATGTCGGCGGCGTCGAGCGAGGACCGGGCGGGCAGCCAGTTGCCGCGTCGGCAGAACTCGGCCACGTTGGCGCGGCTGGTGATGTGCGCCACGAGCTCGGCGGCCAGCTCCGGGTACTTGCTGGACCTCGTGACGGCCAGGGCGTTGCCGCCCAGGTCGGACGCCTCGCCGGTGTTGCGGATCATCGGCGCCGTGCCCCACTCGTCGGGCAGGCCCTCGTCGAGGGCGGCGATCGACTCCGGGTTGTCGAGCATGAGCCCGATCTGCCCGGTGAGGAACAGGTCGCGGGCCACGGCCCCGCCGCCGGACTTGCTCATGTTCGCCGGCGACACGAGGCCCTCCGCGTACCAGCGGCGGCCGAAGTCCAGGGCCTCGATCGCCTCGGGGCTGTCCATGGAGGGTGTCTCGCCGTCGTCGCCGAGAAAGGCGCCGCCGTTCTGGTAGACGATCGGCAGCCAGCGGTACGCCGTCTCCGGGCCGCTCCAGCCGTAGCCGAACCCGTAGCCGCCGGTCACCTGGCGGGCCTCGCGGGCGATCTCCAGGAACTCGTCCCAGTGCCACGCCTCGTCGAGGGACGCCGGGGCCGTCACGCCGATCCGGTCCAGCACGCCCCGGTGGTAGTAGGTGATGAAGTTGTCGGTGTGCTGGAAGACGCCGAACAGGCCGTCCTCCTTGGCGCCGATCGCCCAGAACGGCTCCGAGTAGTCGTCCCGGTAGTCGGCGGGCACGGCGCCCGTGAGGTCCACCAGGCTGCCGTTCGCGGCGTAGCGGCCGATCTGCTGGGGCGTGATGCGGATGATGTCGGGCGCGAGGTCGGCCGCGAGCCGCGTGATGAACCACTGGTGGAACTGCCCGGTGGTCACCTCGACCGCGACGCTGGTGCCGGGGTGGTTCGCCACGAACTCGTCGGCGATCGCCTGGTACGACTCCAGGTCGAGCGGGATGTTCCACGAGGACAGGCGCAGGTGCCTGGTCCCGGTCGGGGCGCCGGAGCAGGCCGCGAGCGCGCCCGCCACGCTGATCCCCGCCACCGCGATGAACGCGCGGCGGGACAGCCCATGGGTCGGCATGTCGTCTCCTCTTCGTCGAGGGTGGTGCTGATGTCTCGATGGGGGACCGGTGGCCCCGGGCGCCGTCGCCCGGGACCGCCGGGCGGTCAGCGCGCCGTGGCGGCGGGCGCGAGGGCAGCGGGCAGCAGGGCGGCGTGGGCCGCCAGCAGCTCGTCGGTCATGGCGCGGATCTGCTCCAGCGTGCAGTGGGCGGAGGTGAGCGGGTCCAGTGCGACGGCGTGGTGCACGTGCTCGACGTCGCCGGTCAGTGCCGCGCGCACGGCGAGCGTCTGCACGTTGACATTGGTGCGGTTGATCGCGGCGAGCTGCGGCGGCAGGTCGCCGAGGGTGGTGGGTTGCACCCCGTTCGCGTCGACGAGGCAGGCGACCTCGACGCAGGCGTCGTCGGGCAGGTTGGTGATGACGCGTCCGGCGTTCGGCACGTTGCCGTAGACGACGGCGGGTACGCCGGTGACGACGGCGTTGACGATGGACGCCCCGTACTCGACGGACGGCGTGAGGTCGGCCTTGAGGCGCTCGAGCTGCTCGTCGACGTCGCCCTGCTCGTCGTGGGCGGCGCAGATCTCGTAGTAGTCCCAGCGCTCCGGGATGTACTCCCTGGTGGTGGCGTCGTCCTTGCGGAACCACGGCACGTACTCGGAGGCGTGGTGGCTGGACTCGGTCTCGAAGTACCCGAAGTGGTTCATCAGCGTGGTGCGCACCTGCTCGTTGCCGCCCTCGTAGGTGCTGGCGGCGAGCGCGGCGTCGGAGTGGTCGCCGTCGTCGGCCAGGAGGTCGGCTGCCGCGCGGCCGCGCTGGTGCCGCGTCGACATGACCTCGCGCAGGCGGGGGTAGACGTCCTCGGCGCCGTGCCGGAACTCCAGGATCCACGCCTGGTGGTTGATGCCGGCGCAGCGGTAGGACACCTCGTCGTACGGGAGGCCGAGCGTGCGCGCCAGCATGCGGGTGGTGCCCTGCACGGAGTGGCACAGGCCGACCGTGCTCAGGCCCAGCGCGTTGAGGTACGCGGTGGCCATGGCCATCGGGTTGGCGTAGTTGATGAACTGGGCGCCGGGGCACAGCTCCAGGGCGTCGGCGGCGATGTCCTGGTAGGCGCGTACCGAGCGCAGGAACCGGAAGACGCCGCCTGGCCCGACCGTGTCGCCCACGGTCTGGTCGACGCCGTACCGGCGCGGGATCTCGACGTCGTGGCGGTAGGACTCCACGCCGCCCACCTGGAACGTGATGATCACGAAGTCGGCGCCGGCCAGGGCCGCGCGCCGGTCGGTGGTCTGCTCGACGACGGTGGGCAGGCCGTGGTGGTCGACGAGCTCGCGGGCGGCGCCCGCCACCCGGTCGAGGCGGCCCGCGTCGAGGTCCATGAGCGTGAGCGTGGCCGTCTGCAGGGCGGGGAAGCTGAGCAGGTCGCCGATGAGGCGGAACGGGAACACGAAGCCGCCGGCGCCGATGATGGTGATCTTCGGTGAATGAGCCATGCGGCGACGCTAGGTCCGAGGATGCCGGTGAGACCTCCGGCTGCGTGCCCGCCGTCTCCGGGATCCTTCGACCGGCGCCGTGCCGGGGCAGCCCCTATGCTGCCTGCCCATGGTGCTCGCGGACGACGAGGTCGAGCTGGACGAGGCCGCGCTGTGGGTGCGGCACGGCGTGCCGCCCGTGATGGCGCGCCCGCACCGGCACGACGACCTGGAGCTCAACCTGGTGCACACCGGCCGGCTGGAGTACCTCTTCGGGGGCTCCGGCCTGCGGGTCGAGGCGGGCGAGGTCGCGCTGTTCTGGGGCGGCACCCCGCACCAGCTCGTCCACCCGTGCGCCACGCCGACCGACGTGTCCTGGGTGCACATCCCGCTCACGGAGGTGCTGCGCTGGGCGCTGCCCACGGAGCACGTCGCGGTGCTGCTCAGCGCCCGGCCCGTCGTGGTGCCGGCGGCCGTGCTGGTGCGCGACGTCGCCGCGCTGTTCGCGAGCTGGCACCGCGACGTCCTCGACGGCGGGCACCGCACGGTGGTCATGCTGGAGGCGCAGGCGTTCGTGCGTCGGGTGCTGGACAGCCCGGCGGGC
>NZ_KI911680.1:14039-17264 GCF_000515355.1 Promicromonospora kroppenstedtii DSM 19349
CGGGCGGTACCGCGGCGGACGGCGCCGGCGGCCTGGAGCTGCTGGAGCTGGACGGCGTCACGGCCCGGTTCGTGGTCGACGTCCGCCCGCGCTCGGTCGAGGTGAGCACCCGCGGGCACACGTTCCGGTTCACCCGGCCCGGTGGCTCCCGCGCCGCCGAGGCGGACCTGTCCGACGGCGTCGTCGTCGCCGCGATGCCCGGGTCCCTGACCCGGGTCGACGTGCGCGACGGCGAGCCGGTGACCGCCGGGCAGACGCTCGGCGTGCTGGAGGCGATGAAGATGGAGCTGGCGCTGGTGGCGCCGTCCGACGGCGTGGTGCGCGTGCGCGCGGCCGCGGGAGAGCAGGTCGCGGCACGTCAGGTGCTCTTCGTGCTGGAGGTGCCCGATGCCTGAGCCGGTCTCCGGGTCGATGCCTGGGTCTTCGCCTCGCGAGCACCGCACGCCCCAGGTGGTGCGCGACCCGGCCCTGCCCGAGCACGTGACGGTCTACGAGGTGGGGCCGCGCGACGGCCTGCAGAACGAGCGGGCGGTGGTCCCGACCGCGGTCAAGGTGGACCTGGTCGAGCGCCTGCTCGACGCCGGCCTGCCGTACGTGGAGGCCACGAGCCTGGTGCACCCGCGCTGGGTGCCGCAGCTCGCCGACGCCGCCGACGTGCTCGCGGCGCTGGTGGACCGGCTCGGTGACCGCGCCCGCGACCTGCCGGTGCTGGTGCCCAACGAGCGCGGCCTGGAACGGGCCTACGACCTGGGCCTGCGGCACATCGCGGTGTTCGCCAGCGCCACGGACTCGTTCGCGCGCCGCAACCTGAACCGGTCCCTGGACGAGCAGTACGCGATGTTCGAGCCGGTCATGACGCGGGCGCGCGCCGCGGGGATGCGCGTGCGGGCGTACGTCTCGATGTGCTTCGGCGACCCGTGGGAGGGCGACGTGCCGCTGGACCAGGTGGTCACGGCCGGCAAGCGCCTCATGGACCTGGGCGCGGAGCAGCTGTCGCTCGGCGACACGATCGGCGTCGGCACGCCGGGGCACGTGACCGCGCTCCTGGACGCGCTGAACGCCGCCGGCCTGCCCGACGACGTGCTGGCCCTGCACGCCCACGACACCTACGGACAGGCGCTGGGCAACGTCGCCGCCGCGCTGCGGCACGGGGTGACCACGTTCGACACGTCGGCCGGGGGCCTGGGCGGGTGCCCGTACGCGGAGTCGGCCACGGGCAACCTCGCCACGGAGGACCTGTTGTGGATGCTCGACGGGCTCGGGATCAGCACGGGGGTCTCACTGCCGCGGGTGGTGGAGACCAGCGCGTGGCTGGAGCCGCACCTGGACCACGAGCTCACGAGCCGGGCGTACCGGGCGCTGGCAGGTTCGGGCTCCTAGCGACCCCGTCCAGCAGGGCCAGCGCCGCCTCGACGGGGCGGGTGGCGCGGAGCCGGCTGACGGACCGCATGGAGAACGTGAGCGAGACGTCGAGGGGGAGGACGACGGCGCCGGGCGCGGGGCGCAGCACCATGCGCGGGATCGCGGCGACGCCGAGCCCGGCCGCGACGAACGCGGCCACCAGGCTCATGTCGGGGCTCTCGACCACGACGCTCCGGCGCAGGCCGCGCGCGGCCAGCTCGCGCTCGATGATCACGCGGTTGCCGAACCCTGGCGGTCCGTCGACGAACGGCTCGCCGACGAGCTCCTCCAGGGAGAGCACCGCGCGCCCGGCCAGCTCGTGGGCCTCCGGGACCACCGCGACGAACTCGTCGGCCAGCAGCTCGTGCGACCGCAGGCCCGCCAGGTCCGCGGCCGGCAGCCCGGTGATCGCGACGTCGAGCCGGCCCGCCCGGACGTCGTCGACCAGGCCCGTCGAGCCGGTGGGTGAGGCGACGACGCTGAGCGCGACGCCCGGGTAGAGCTGGTGGAACCGCCCGGCCAGCGCCGGGATGTCGAGCATGTCGGAGTTGGCGAAGACCCCGAGGCGCAGCCGTCCCCGCAGGCCGCTCTCGGCGGCGGCCACGACGTCGTAGACGCGGTCCAGCGACTCGACTGCGGCCCGCGCCTCGGGCAGGAGCGCGCGGCCGGCGTCGGACAGCTCGACCCGGCGGGTGGAGCGCACGAAGAGCGTCGCGCGCACCTCCCGTTCGAGCGTGCGCACGCCCGCCGAGACCGCCGACTGGACGGTCTGCAGCCGGTGGGCGGCACGCGTGAAGCTGCCCTCCTCCGCGACGGCGATGAAGTACTCCAGGTGCCGGGTGTCCATGTGGCCATCGTCGCAGAGTTATCGCGATCAGCGATAGATCGCATCACAATGATTCGCTTGTCCTGATGAGTGTGCCGGGCACAGACTGCTGGGGTGACGAACACGCAGACCTACCCCGCCCCGCCCGTACCGACCCGTGCCGGCCCGCGCCGCCACGGCGCCGGGTTCTGGGTCACCGGTCTGACCTTCCTGCTGCTCATGGCGTTCTCGACGGTGCCGACCCCGCTCTACCCGCTGTACGTGGCCCGCGACGGGTACGGGCCGTTCACGGTGACGGTGATCTTCGCCGCCTACGCGGTGGGTGTCGTGGCGAGCCTCTTCTTCGTGGGTCACCTGAGCGACCGGGTCGGACGGCGCCCGCTGGTGCTGCTCGCGGCGGGCCTGGAGCTCCTGGCCGCGGTGATCTTCCTGGCCCGGGACGACCTGGCCGGACTGGTCGCGGCCCGGCTGGTCTCCGGTATCGGGATCGGCGCGCTGACGGCGACGGCCACCGCCTACCTGGCCGAGCTGGACGGCGCACGGTCCCGCCCGGCCCCGGCCCGTGCGGCCGTGGTCGCCACCGTCGCGAACCTCGGCGGGTTGGGGCTCGGCCCGCTACTGTCCGGGATGATCGCCGAGCCGTCGGCCGAGCCGCTGGTACTGCCGTACGCGGTGTTCGCCGGGGTGCTGGTGCTGCTCCTGGTGGGCACGCTGCTGGTGCCCGAGACGGTGCTGCACCGGCCGGGCCTGCGGCCCTACCGCCCGCAGCGCGTGGCGATCGGCCCCGAGGCCCGGCGTCCGTTCGTGGCGAACGCGGTCGGCGCGTTCACGGCCTTCGCGGTGTTCGGCCTGTTCAGCTCGGTCGCGGCGTCGTTCGTGCACGACGAGCTGGGGCAGACGTCGCTGGTGGTCACCGGGGTCGTCGCGGCCACGCCGTTCCTGGCCGGCGCGCTCGGGCAGTCCGTCGTCGCGGCCGTCGCGCCGGCCCGCCAGCTGCG
>NZ_KI911680.1:17364-18540 GCF_000515355.1 Promicromonospora kroppenstedtii DSM 19349
GCGCGCCGCCGACCGGCTGGCGCCGTCGCCCGAACCCGCCTGGACGACGTCGGCGCACGCCGCGGACGACGCGCTGCGGGAGTCCGACGCCACCGTGACACGCGAGTTCGAGCTCGACGACCGGCGCATCAACGGCCGGACCATGGACATGGGCCGCATCGACGAGACCGCCACCGTGGACGCCACCGAGGTGTGGGAGGTGCGCAGCATCGTGCCGATGCCGCACAGCTTCCACGTGCACGACGTCCAGTTCCGCGTCCTGACGGTCGACGGCGACCCGCCGCCGCCCGAGCTCGCCGGCCCCAAGGACACCGTGTACCTGGAACCGAACCGCACCTACCGGCTGCTCATGCGGTTCGAGGACTACACCGACCCGGACGTGCCCTACATGTTCCACTGCCACATGCTGCTGCACGAGGACGAGGGGATGATGGGCCAGTTCGTCGTCGTCGAACCGGGGCAGGACGCGGGGACGGTGCCCGAGCACGACGGCGGGGCGGAACACGGGGATCACAGCGGTGCCGATCCCGGGGGCTCCGGGCCGGACGTGGCTCCAGGCACGGACGTGCACCAGGGGCAGCACTGAACCTGTGGCACGCTCGTCGCGTGACCCTCTCGCTGCCCCGCACCATCACGCACGTCCTGCTCGACCTCGACGGCACCCTCACCGACTCCGCACCCGGCATCATCGCGTCCCTGCGCGCCGGCTTCGCCGACGCCGGGTTCGCCGTCCCGTCCGCGGAGGTACTGCGGGCCTTCGTCGGCCCGCCCCTCGGGGCCAGCATGACCGGCATCGGCCTCTCCCGGGCCGACGCCGACACCGTCATCACCGCCTACCGGCGCGACTTCGAGGTCCACGGCATGATCGGCGGCAACTCCGTGTTCCCCGGCATCCCGGAGGCGCTCGCGGGCTTGCGGGACGCCGGGGTGACGCTGCTGGTCGCGACCGCGAAGCCCCAGCCCTACGCGAAGCAGATCGTGGAGCACTTCGGGCTGGCCGGCTACCTGGCCGGCGGCCTCGACGGCGTCCACGGCGCGGCCGCCGAGTCCGCGGGCCTGGTGCAGGGCAAGGAGGTCGTGGTCGAGCGGGCTCTGGCGCACGCGGTGGCGCTCGGGGCCGACGCCGGTCAGGTCGTGATGGTGGGCGACCGCGAGCACGACGTGCACGCCGCCGCC
>NZ_KI911680.1:18640-20349 GCF_000515355.1 Promicromonospora kroppenstedtii DSM 19349
CAGCAGGCGGGGCCCGGCGGCGGCGTGGATCGCGCCGTCGACCCCGCCGCCGCCCAGCAGCAGCGAGTTCGCGGCGTTGACCACGGCGTCGGCCTCCACGCGGGTGAGGTCACCGATCTCGACGGACAGGCTCATGTGGCTGCTCCTGGGTGGGGTGTCGGGGTGGCTGCCGGTGCGCCCGCCGCGCTGCCGGGACGTTCCATCCATTTGTACTCCTCGGTGACCGCCGTCCAGCCGAACTGCTCGTAGAGCCCGTGCGCGTCGGCGGTCGCGAGGATCGTGCGGCGCAGCCCGAGCTGGTCCAGCTCCGCGACGATGCCCGCGACCAGCAGCTTTCCGATGCCCTGCCCGCGCAGCTCCGGGTCGACGATGACGTCGGCGAGCCACGCGAACGTCGCGCCGTCGGTCACGATGCGGGCGAACCCCACCTGCTCGCCCGTGGCCCGGCGGTAGACGCCGTAGGGCCGGGAACCCGCGATCGCGGCGTCCATCACCTCGCGCGGGCGATCCTTGGCCCAGTAGGTGTGCCGGGCGACGAGCTCGTGCACGCGGGCGGCGTCGATGCGAGCTGGGTCGGTGGAGAACTCGTAGGGCTGGTCGTCGTTCATGTGCTGGAGTCAACCACCGGACACCGACACGCAGGCGGAGGCGCTTGTGGATACCGGGCAGACGTCCGTGGTGGCGGTTACTGTCGAACGAGCATCCGTAGGTTTGGTGTCTGTTCGGGTGACTTATGAGGTAAGGGGTAGGTGCATGGACAACGGGCGGAACTACGAGGGCGTGAGTCACGTGCTCCTGGACGACGACGCCTTCGCCGAGCTGGTCAGGCTGGACGAGCTGGAGGACAGGCCGCACTGGCCGTCCGAGGCCGTACCGGTCGCGCTGTGGCCGGTGGAGTCCCTGCGTTCGGCGCTGACCAGCGCGATCGGCCTCAAGCTGGCGCAAGTGGTCGCCGAGGCCACCGACCCGGACGCCGAGCTGTTGGCGGAACTCCCGGACGACGCCCTGGGTGACCTGATGATCGCGTGCGGCCGCCTGCAGTCCTGGGCCGCGGGCCTGCAGGCCCGGACCGTGGCCGAGCGAGCGAGCCGGGAGACCGGTCCGCTGGCGCACAGCTCGCTGGTCGCGCAGGTGACGGGTGAGCTGGCGGTCACCGGGACGGAGGCGTCCGAGGTCGTGGTGCGCGGCGAGTCCGGGGCGGACCATCCCTCCGTGATCCGCGCCCTGACGACCGGGCGGATCGACGTGAAGAAGGCGCACACCCTGCTGCGGTCCGCCTCGCGGCTCACCCTCGAGGAGCGCGCGGAGGCGATCGCTCGGTACCTGCCGCACGCCCCGTTCCGTACGTGGCGCTGGCTGCGGTCGAAACTGCTGGCGTTCGCGAGGACGCGGCATGGCGCCGAGCAGGCGGCCAAGGCCGCGGCGGCGCGCCGTTCGGTGCAGATCGACCGGGCCGGGGACGACATGGCCTGGCTGTCGGCCTACCTGCCCGCGGTCGACGCCGCAGCGGTGTGGGGCGTGCTCGACGACCTGGCCCACCAGCTCCGGCGCGCCCGCGGCGAGGAGCGGGACCTGGGCCAGCTGCGGGCGGACTGCCTGACGGGGATCGTCACCGGCCGGCTACGGACGGCCGACGGGCCGGAGGTCGACGACCGGACCGACGGCGACGGCTCCCGCGACGGGGCGGGCAGTGACGGGACCGGCGGCGC
>NZ_KI911680.1:20449-21730 GCF_000515355.1 Promicromonospora kroppenstedtii DSM 19349
CCACCGCGCGGACCTGGGCGGCGTGCGCCTCGACATCGCCGACGCCGAGGACCTGGCCGAGGACGCCGAGCGCATGCTCGCCGCGGCGTCGGCGCTGCTGCCCGGGACCGACCCGGTGCTGGAGGTGCAGGCCATGGCGCCCACGGGCGTGGCGTGCGTGGTGCGGTCGGTCGAGGACGAGCTGTTCGGCCCCGTGGTCTCGTTCGGTGTGGCGGGCGACGCCGTGGACCTGCTCGACGACGTGACCCACGGCGTGCCCCCGCTGACCGACGTGGACGTGGCGCGCATGGTGCGCGGCGTACGCGCCGCCCCGCGCCTGTTCGGGTACCAGGGCGCGCCCGCGGCCGACGTCGCCGCGCTGGAGGACGTGCTGGCCCGCGTCTCGGTCATGGCGGAGGACCTGCCGGAGCTCGCCTCGGTGGAGCTGTACCCCGTCGCGGTCGCCGAGCGGGGAGCCTCGGTGCTGCACGCCACGATCCGCCTGCGACCCGCCGAACGACGCACGGACGCCCTGCGCAGGGCGCTGCCGGGCTAACGGCGCGACCCGCTCTCGTGGGATGATTCGCCTGTGCCCCATGCCCCTACCGATGCCCGTGACGACCTGACCGCCCACCTGCACCGGGCCGGCTACTACCCCGAGCTCGTGGCCGACGTGCTCGACGTGGCGCTGGCCGGCGAGGAGGTGGTGGCCCACCTCGTGCAGGCCGAGACCACCTTCGACTCGGAGGTGCGCCGGCACCTGACGGTGCTCGTGCTGACGCCGACCCGCCTGGTCACCGCGCACGTGGACGACCACACGGGGGAGGACCCGGCGCGGCCCGGCTCGGCGTCCGCCACCACCGAGGTGGTGCCGGTGCGCGAGATCCGTTCCGTGGCACTCACCCATGTGATCGCGGACCCGGCGCAGTACCCGCGCCGCGGCGCGACGCGCGAGGTCACGCTCGCGGTGGGTTGGGGCGCCGTGTCCCGGGTCGACCTGGAGCCGGCCTCGTGCGTGGACCCCAACTGCACCGCGGACCACGGCCTGACCGGCCAGGTGACGCCCGACGACGTGGTGGTCCGCGTCTCCGGCGAGGCCGAGGGCGACGCCGCGGTCCGGGCCGCCGTCGACTTCGCCAAGGCCCTGTCCCGGGCCACGTCTGCGTGAGCACCCCGGAGCTTCCCGAGGGCCTGGTGGCCCCGTCCTACGACACCGCGAGCCTGGCCGCGGTGCTCCCCGCGGCGGCTGGCGCCCTGGGCCACGACCTCACCACGGCCACGGGCCTGACCGCGGCGGGCTGC
>NZ_KI911681.1:0-2135 GCF_000515355.1 Promicromonospora kroppenstedtii DSM 19349
CCGCCGGGCGCGCGAGGCGCTGCGGCACGCGGCCCGGCTGTTCCGCGCCTGACCTCAGGCCGGGTCGGCCGTCAGCGCGGGTTCCTCGCCCGGGTGGGTCGGCACCCAGCGCAGCGACACCAGCACCAGGCCGACCACGAGCAGCGCCGACGTCAGGACGAACGGGTAGGTGCGGTCGATCCCGGACAGCCAGCCCGAGATCCAGCCGAACGGTGCCGCGGCCAGCATGATGCACGTCCGCTGGATCGCCATGACGCGCGAGCGCTCGCCCTCGTCCACGTGCAGCGCCACGAGCGATTCGGAGAGCATGAACAGCATGCCCGCGCCGAAGCTGTCCAGCAGCAGGCACAGGCCGAGGAACGCGTACGTGGACGCCGTCGCGCCGTCGCTCGCCGCCGGGATCGCGACCAGCACGAGCTGCCCGGCGAGGTGCACCCCGAACCCGAGCAGCGTCGCGCGCCGCAGGTCGACGGCGGTGGTCAGCAGCGGGATCAGCGTGAAGAAGAAGACCACCGACAGTACCGAGCGGACCATCGGGAAGAACGGCAGCAGCGCGTCCGGCACACCCAGGTGCTGGCTGGCCACCACCTGCCAGAACGTGCCGTTGACGAGCGTGACCGCTGCGGTCAGCGCGGCCACGGCCAGCGCGAGGAGCGACCCGCGCGAGCGCAGCAGCAGCCCGAGCACGCCGCGGTACCCGGCCAGCAGGCTCCACACGCTCTGCCCGCGCGTGGCCGCCATGCGGACGCGGCCCTGCCGGGTCTCGTTGGACCACAGGTAGAGCCAGACGATCTTCACCGTCATCACCACCGCGGCGTTGATGTACAGGATGCGCACGGCGGGCTCCAGCCCGAGCTGCGCGACTAGGACGGCGGCCAGCGGCGCGAACAGCGCCGAGCAGTCGGCCGCGACCTTCACCAGGGAGTAGATCCGCGTGATCTTGCCCCGTTCGGCGTCCTCGACCATGAGGCAGTCCCACGAGTTCTGCGTGACCTGCAGCGCGCCGTTGACCAGTGACGCCGCGAGGAAGAACCAGAAGTCCTGCGCGAACGCCCACAGGATGCACGGGATCACCCAGGCGATCACGTCGAACCACGCCGTCGTGGCGCGCCGGCCGAGCCGGTCGGTGATGATCCCGCCGGCCAGCCCGAAGCCGACCTGGGAGATCATGCCGATGGTCGCGAGGAACCCGATCTGCGCGTCGTGCAGGCCCAGGGCCAGCATGAACACGGAGGCGTAGGGCAGCACCAGGGCCATGGACAGGCCCCACAGCGGCTCGGTCCACACACAGGCGCGGGGGTTGCCGCGGAGCTCGACGAGAGTCCGCCAGAGCGGGTTACGGGCGCGGTTCACGGGGGCAAGTGAAGCACCTCCGCGAGCCCGGTCGCGCACGCGCCTCGTTCCTCGGGCAGCCGGACTACAGGACCCGTTCCATGCAGACCAGGTCGGCCCGCGCGTCCCACGCGTCGACGACGGCGAAGCCGAGCCCCTCGTAGAGGCCGATCGCGCCCGTGCGCCACCGCCAGACCGACAGCGCGGCCGTGTGCACGCCGCCGTCGGCCAGGCCCGTCAGCGCGGTGCCGATCAGCCGGGAGGCCACGCCCCGGCCGCGCAGCTCAGGGTCGGTCCAGAGCCGCTTGAGCTCCGCGCGGCCCGCGACGGGCGCGGTGACGACCAGGCAGCCCACCGCGGTGTCCCCGTGCCGGGCGACCAGCACCGTGTCGCCCGCGAACGCCGAGCTCGGGTCCCCGATCTCCGCCAGGTAGCGCGCGGGCAGTGCGGCGACGTCGTCGACCGGGACGCCCTTCTCGGCCTCGGTCCGCAGGTGGTAGGCCGTCAGCAGCGCGGTGAGCCCGTCACTGGGGGAGCCGGGGTCGAACCGGTGGACGACGACGGACGGGGCATCGGTGGTGCTCAAGGTCTTGCTTCTCCCTGTCTCTGCTTGTCGCCGACGGAGCCTGCGGTTCCGCTCCGGCTCAGTCGGTCAGGCTCGTCCAGCAGTACACGCCCTTGCGCTCGTCCGTGGCCCGCGCGGCGAGCGCCCCGAGGGACAGCAGCGCCGAGACGAGCACCTGCGGGGCGACGGCGGGCGTCGCGTCGCCGGACCACTCGCGGGCTGCCGCAGCCAGGCGCGT
>NZ_KI911681.1:2235-2885 GCF_000515355.1 Promicromonospora kroppenstedtii DSM 19349
GCCGAGGCCGGCCGCGGGCCGTCGCCCGACGCGACCGAGACGGGCTGGGAGGCCCGCGGTGCCGACGTCGACGGGGTGCGGGTGCACGCCGTTCGCCTGCGCGGGCTCGTGGCGCACGAGGAGATCCTCTTCGGCAACGAGGGGGAGCAGCTGATCATCCGGCAGGACTCGTTCGACCGGGCGTCGTTCATGCCGGGCGTGCTGCTCGCCGTGCGCTCCGTGGTCTCCCGCCCCGGGCTGACCGTCGGCCTCGAGAACGTGCTGGACCTGTCATGAGCGAGCCGGGGTCCGGGCGACCGGTCGAGCGGCCGGCGTCGGGCCGGAAGCTGCCGCGGGGGCTGCCCGGGGCCATCGCGGTCACGGCGCTGCTCGCGCTGTACATCTGGCAGATCGCGGGCCGCGGCGTCTCGATGGTGCGCACCGGCGAACCGGTGCTGATCGCCATCGGCCTGGGCGTGCTGGTCATCCCGCTGCTGGTCATCGGGCTGATCGCCAAGGAGTACTGGCTGGCGGCCACCGTGCAGAAGATGGCGGACACCCTGTTCGCCGAGGGCAACCTGCCCGTGGACGACCTGCCGCGCTCACCTGGCGGGCGCATCGACCGGGCCGCCGCCGACGAGGCCTTCGAGCCGTACCGGGTGGCCGTCGAG
>NZ_KI911681.1:2985-7533 GCF_000515355.1 Promicromonospora kroppenstedtii DSM 19349
TGGGCGCACGTGCTGGTGGAGGCATCGCGCGGGGTGGTCGCGGAGCGGCTCCGGCGGGACGAGGCAGCCCACCGGGGCGACCTCGGGGCGGCGCTGACGGACGCCTACGCGGAGGGGCTGCGGGAGGTGGCGCGGACCCCCGGCGTGCTCCGTCTGGTCAACGACGATCTCGCGCGTGCGGTCGCGGCGCTGGAGGTGCTCGTGGAGGCTGATGCGACACCCGGCGGGTCGGCGGGCCCGAGCCCGTTGCGGGGGCGGTAAACGGTACGGTATGCCTATGGTTCTTCCCGCTGACTCCGCGCGCCCGTTCGGCGCGGTCCTGACCGCGATGGTCACCCCGATGACGCCCGACGGCGCAGTGGACCTGAAGGCAGCGGTGAAGCTGGCGAAGAAGCTGGTCGACGACGGCAACGACGGCCTCGTCCTGTCCGGCACGACCGGTGAGTCGCCGGTCACGCACACGCCCGAGAAGGAGGAGCTCGTCGCCGCGGTCGTCGACGCCGTGGGCGACCGCGCCGCCGTCGTGGCGGGCGCCGGCTCGAACGACACCGTGCACGCGATCCGCATGGCCGAGCAGGCCGCGGAGTCCGGCGCGGACGGCCTGCTCGTCGTCTCCCCGTACTACTCCCGGCCGAGCCAGGAGGGGCTGTACCAGCACTTCGTGGCCGTCGCGGACGCGACCGACCTGCCCGTGATGCTGTACGACGTGCCGGGCCGCACCGTGGTGCGCATCGCCCCCGACACCTACCGGCGCCTGGCGCAGCACCCCCGGATCATCGCGAACAAGGACGCCACCGGCGACGTCTACGCGGCCGGCAAGCTCATCGGCGAGACCGGCCTCGCCTGGTACTCAGGCGACGACGGGCTGCTCCTGCCGTTCCTGAGCGTCGGCGGTGCGGGTATCGTGTCCGTGTCGGCCCACGTGGTCGGCGCCCACTTCGCGGAGACAGTCCGCCGGTTCGACGCCGGTGACATCGCCGGAGCGATCGAGGTCTTCCGCACGACGACCGGTGTCATCGACGCGCTGAACGGCGCAGGCGCCCAGGCCGTGATGGCCAAGGCTGCGGTCGAGCTGCTCGGCGTCACGGACAACCGGTTCCTGCGTCTGCCCAACGTCGCCGCGTCGGACGACGAGGTCGCCGCCCTGCGCGCGGTGCTGGCCGAGGCCGGCCTGCTGCGCGACGGCGACGCACACCAGCCCGAGGTGAACGAGCTCGCTCGGGCGAGCTCCGCCGGGCACTGAAACTTTTCTGTTGGAACGAGGCCTTGGAGGCCACGTGAGTCATCCTCACCCCGAACTGTCCCTGCCCCCCGCACTGCCCGACGGCGGTCTGCGTGTGGTCGCCCTCGGCGGCCTGGGCGAGGTGGGACGTAACATGGCGGTCCTGGAGCATGCCGGACGGCTGCTGATCATCGACTGCGGCGTGTTGTTTCCCGAGGACAACCAGCCCGGCGTGGACCTGATCCTGCCGGACTTCGACTACATCAAGGACCGTCTCGACGACATCGAGGCGATCGTGCTGACGCACGGGCACGAGGACCACATCGGTGCCGTGCCCTACCTGCTGCGCCTGCGCAAGGACATCCCGCTGGTCGGCTCGCGCCTGACCCTCGCCTTCATCGAGGCGAAGCTCAAGGAGCACCGCATCAAGCCCTACACCCTCGAGGTGAAGGAGGGGCAGCGCGAGAAGCTCGGCGTCTTCGACTGCGAGTTCGTCGCGGTCAACCACTCCATCCCGGACGCGCTCGCCGTGGCGGTCACCACCGCCGCCGGCACCGTGCTGCACACCGGTGACTTCAAGATGGACCAGCTGCCGCTCGACGGCCGCATCACGGACCTGCGCGCCTTCGCCCGCCTCGGCGAGAAGGGCGTGGACCTCTTCATGGTGGACTCCACCAACGCCGAGGTGCCCGGTTTCGTGACGCCCGAGGCCGAGATCGGCCCCGTGCTGGACAACGTGTTCGCCCACGCCGACAAGCGCATCATCGTCGCGTCGTTCTCCTCCCACGTGCACCGCGTGCAGCAGGTGCTGCGTGCCGCGCACGCCCACGGCCGGCGCGTCGCACTCGTGGGGCGCTCCATGGTGCGCAACATGGGCATCGCCGCGGACCTCGGCTACCTCGACGTACCGCCCGGCGTGCTGATCGACCTGAAGAAGGCCGACTCGGTGCCGGACGACCAGATCGTCTACATGTCCACCGGCTCGCAGGGCGAGCCGATGGCCGCGCTGAGCCGCATGGCCAACGGCGACCACAAGGTGCAGGTCGAGTACGGCGACACCGTGATCCTCGCGTCGTCCCTCATCCCGGGCAACGAGAACGCCGTCTTCCGCATCATCAACGGCCTCACCCGCCTCGGCGCGCGCGTCGTGCACGGCGGCAACGCCAAGGTGCACGTCTCCGGGCACGCCTCGGCCGGCGAGCTCATGTACTGCTACAACATCCTCAAGCCCAAGAACGTCATGCCGGTGCACGGCGAGGTGCGCCACCTCGTGGCCAACGGGGCGCTCGCGGTCCGGACCGGCGTGCCGGCCGACCGCGTGGTGCTCGCCGAGGACGGCGTCGTGGTCGACCTCGTGGACGGCAAGGCCTCCGTGGTCGGCGCCGTGCCGTGCGGCTACGTGTATGTTGACGGTTCCTCGGTCGGTGAGATCACCGAGGCCGAGCTCAAGGACCGCGTGATCCTGGGCGAGGAAGGTTTCGTCTCAGTCTTCGCCGTGATCGACACGGCGACGGGTAAGGTGCTGGCACCCCCGCAGGTGCTGGCGCGGGGTATGGCCGAGGACGCCTCGGTGTTCGACAAGGTGATGCCGGAGGTCACCGCGGCGCTGGAGAACGCGATCGCGGGCGGGGCCACGGACACACACCAGCTTCAGCAGATCATGCGGCGGACCATCGGTCGCTACGTGGCCACCCGGCTGCGGCGCAAGCCGATGATCGTGCCGGTGGTCGTCGAGGCGTGATCGGCAGGTGAGCACCACCCTTCGGGCGGGGTAACGCTGAGGTAGCACTGCTACCTCTGGGTTGCCCCGCCCGTTGTGTCGTCGACTCCTCGGCCGGGCCAAATGTCGTGATCTGCGAAGATCACCCGCTAATTGGCTCAACTTCACGGTTTCCCGGGGCTAGCGTTCGGGTGTTTCGCACCGCACGCACCCTGAAGGGCACCATCCGTGACGCAGCCGTTCGACCCCTACGCCCCGCCTCCCGCGGGAGCTCCGGCACCGAGCACCACGCCGCTCTACGACGCTTACGCGGCCGCGAACCAGGCGCGCGGGCTGCGGGTTCCCGAGGGCCTCGCCACCGCGGTGGTCGTGCTGTCGTCGGTCTTCCTGGCCATCCAGGTCCTCTCGACCGCGCTGTCGTTCGGGGCCGTGGAGGCGTACGCCGCCGCCGCCGACCCGATGGACGTGTTCACGGCGTACGACGCCGTGGCCGGGCTGCTCAGCGCGGTCATGCTCGCGGCCTTCATCGTCTCGTGCCTGTGGCTGAACGAATGCCGGAAGTTCGCGGTCGCCGTCAAGCCCACCTACCGCCACCAGCGTGGTCCGGTCTGGGTGTGGCTCGGCTGGGTGGTCCCGGTCGTGTCCCTGTGGTTCCCGTACCAGGTCGTGCGGGACGTGCGCCGGAGCACCATCCGTGAGTCGTCGAGTCTCGCTGGCTGGTGGTCCACATGGCTGATCAGCAACTTTGCCAGCTATCAGGCGACCCTGGTGACCATGCGCGGTGAGGACCCCGTGATGCTGCCCTTCTACGAGCTCGTCGCCGCGGTCACCCTGCTGATCGCCTTCGTCTGTTGGCTCCGGATCGTCCGGGAGCTCACGGTGGCGCAGCGGGCGCACGTCGCGGCACTCGACGGCGTGGCCGGCTGAACCTGCGGTCGCAACCGGCCGGGCCCCGGCCGCTCAGTTCTCGGATCCCGGTCGTCTACCTGGACAGGACGCCGGCACCCCGCCGGCGCGACGGTCCCGGAGGACGAGATGGCACAGGAGACGGAGTTCGACACGGCCGCCGCGGTCACGCGGTCGATGCTCGGCTGGGGTGTGGTGGCCGGGCCGTTCTACCTTGTGGTCGGACTGGTCCTGGCGCTCACGCGGGACGGCTTCGACTTCTCGCGGCACCCGCTCAGCGTGCTCATGCTGGGCGACCTCGGCTGGATGCAGGTCACCAACCTGGCGCTGAGCGGCCTGATGGTCCTGGTCGCGGGCGTGGGCATGGCCCGGGCCCACGCACGGGGCACGGGCGTCGCGGTGGGCGTCTACGGCGCCGCGATGATCGCGAGCGCGATCTTCCCGCCCGATCCCATGCCCGGGTTCCCGCCCGGGCAGGACGGAGCGACGTCGCCGAGCATGTCCGGCGTCCTGCACCTGGCCTTCGGTGCGATCGGGTTCGTCTCGCTCGGCGTGGCCGCCCTGCTGCTCGGGCGCTGGTTCGCCGGGCGCGGCGAGGGGCGGGCGGCCGTCTGGTCCCGCGCCGCGGGCGTGGTCGTCCTCGTGGGGTTCGTCGGCGGGGTCGCGCTGGGAGCCGCGGGCGTTGCGGGCCTGTGGCTGG
>NZ_KI911681.1:7633-11742 GCF_000515355.1 Promicromonospora kroppenstedtii DSM 19349
CACGTGCTCGGCCGACGCCCCGGGCAGCACCCGGCCCACGGCGTCGTGCAGCACGCGGAAGGTGGGCTGCTCGACGGCGTCGGCCGGGTCGCCGTCGGCGAGGGCCACGCCGCGGTCGAACATGACGCGGTAGAAGTGCGGGTCCGCCAGGGCGAACCCCCGGTAGGCGCGGCCGAGGTCGCGCAGGTCGGCGGCCGGGTCCACACCCTGCCCGACGGCGGCCAGGTGCTCGGCGAACCGCCGGAACCCCTCCTCGCTCACCGCGGCGACGAGCGCCTCGCGCGACCCGAACAGCGCGTAGACCGCCGACGCGCTGGTCGCGGCCTCGGCGGCGGCCTTGCGCACCGTGACGGCGGCCTCGCCGTCCGACGAGATGACCCGGGAGGTGACCTCCAGGAGGCGGGTGCGCAGGGCGTCGTCGTGCAGTCGAGGTCGGGCCATGCCGTGAGTCTAGAAGCCTTGACGGGAGTTTGCGAACGTTGTTTGATAACACTGTTACAAAACAACGGACGCACCCAGGAGGACGTCGTGCTAGAGCTCTCGGACCCCGCCCGCATCACAGCGGGCATCGTGCTGCTGACCGTCGTCGGGATCGAGTCCGGCGGCTTCTTCCTGCTCAAGGTCTTCGGCGGGCGGCTCGCCACGACCGACCTGCAGAAGAGCTTCTTCCGGGCCGGGCACGCCCACGCGGGCGTGCTGGTGATCCTCGGCCTGCTCTGCCTGCTGCTCACCGAGGCGACGGACCTGACCGGGTTCCTGCGCTGGCTGGCCGCCACGGGCGTCCTGGTCGCCGCGATCCTCATGCCGGCGGGCTTCTTCCTCTCCGCGATCGGGACGGGGCGCACCACGCCCAACCGCGCCGTCGCGCTGCTGCCGGCGGGCGCGGTGGTCCTGGGCGCGGGGGTCGTCACGCTCGCGGGCGGCCTGCTGCTGGTTTGAGCCCCGGCGCGCGTAGCCCGACAAACCGGACGACTACCCGGTCCGGGACACACCGCGAGGGGTCCTGGGCGGGGCCGTCCACGCCGGTTACGGTGGCGACATCATGGCGACCCGCACGTCGGCCCGGCGAAGTTCCGGGAAGAGTTCCGGGCAGGGCGCGAAGAGCGCCAAGCCCCGCGCCGCAGCGTCGAAGCGATCGACCCAGCGCCGGGGGGCTACCCGCCCGGCGGCCAAGGCTGCGCCCGCACCGTCCCGCCCGCCGTGGCCGGTCCGCGCGGTGCGCGGTCTGTGGATGGGCATGGCGCACGCGGTCGGCGGCGCGACACGCGCTGCCGGACCGCGACGGGCGCCTGACGCAGCGGACGAGGACGCACAGAACGCGGGAAAGAGCGGCGTGGCGAGGAACAGCACGAGCAAGAACACTGGACAGCAGGCGGAAGCGGACCTGCCGGACCACCGGCGCGACGGCGTCGGCTTCGCGCTTCTCGCCGTGGCGGTCATCGTCGCGGCGCGTGAGTGGTGGGGCATCGACGGCCCCTTCGGCGACGGCGTGCACGCGGTGGTCGCCGGCACGCTCGGCGTCGCGGGCGTGGCCCTGCCCGTGCTGCTCATGTGGCTCGCGTTCCGCGTCATGCGGCACCCGGAGCGCACCCAGCAGAACGGCCGGGTCGCGATCGGGCTCAGCTTCCTGGTCGTGGCCACGTGCTCGCTGGTGCACATCAGCGCCGGCCTGCCCTCGCCCGCCGACGGCTTCACCCCGGTGCAGGACGCCGGCGGCGTGATCGGCTTTCTGTTCGCGACCCCGGTCGTCACGGGGCTGACGCAGTGGTTCGCGATCCCGCTGTACGTGCTGGCCGGGTTCTTCGGCGTGCTCATCGTCACCGCGACGCCGGTGCACAGGATCCCCGCTCGCCTGCGCGGCATGTACGACCGCCTCACCGGCAACCACCGCGAGCCGGAGGACGGCTCCGAGGACGGGCTCTCCCTGGCCGACGGCGTCTCGGCGCACGACGGCAGACCGGAGGCCAAGCGCCGCAAGCAGCGCACCAAGCAGGAGATCGCCGCCGAGAAGGAGCGCCTGGCCGGGTTCGTGGGCGACGAGGCGTTCGAGAAGGCCGCCGAGGTCGAGGAGCGCGCCGCCAAGGCCGGCAAGCTCACCACTCAGCGCATCCCGACCGGCCAGTCCGCTGGCAAGGTCACCGGCGCCCCCGCGATCGGCCCCGGGGTGCTCGGGCCGGACGGCGAGCCCGCGGCGTCGGCCAAGAAGGACGGGCCGAGGCCGCCGCAGCAGGGCGAGCCGATGCCGCGCGGCGTGCAACCCATGCTGGAGGGCGACACGGTCTACCTGCTGCCCGACGAGGAGGTGCTGGTGCAGGGGCCGCCGCACAAGGCGCGCTCCGCCGCCAACGACCGTGTCGTGGAGTCCCTGACAGGCGTCTTCGAGCAGTTCGGTGTCGACGCCAAGGTCACCGGCTTCAGCCGCGGCCCGACGGTCACCCGGTACGAGGTCGAGGTGGGCGCCAAGACCAAGGTCGAGCGCATCACCTCGCTGTCCAACAACATCGCGTACGCGGTCGCCAGCGCGGACGTGCGCATCCTGTCGCCCATCCCGGGCAAGTCCGCGATCGGCATCGAGATCCCCAACACCGACCGCGAGACCGTGGTGCTGGGCGACGTGCTGCGCTCGGGCGCGGCCCGCCGCACGGAGCACCCGATGGTGATGGGCGTGGGCAAGGACGTCGAGGGCGGCTACGTCGTGGCCAACCTCGCCAAGATGCCGCACATCCTGGTCGCCGGTGCGACCGGCGCCGGTAAGTCGAGCTTCATCAACTCGATGATCACCTCGATCCTGATGCGCTCGACGCCGGAGCAGGTGCGCCTGATCCTGGTGGACCCCAAGCGCGTGGAGCTCACGATCTACGAGGGCATCCCGCACCTGATCACGCCCATCATCACCAGCCCCAAGAAGGCCGCCGAGGCCCTCGACTGGGTGGTGCGCGAGATGGACGCCCGCTACGACGACCTGGCGACCTTCGGCTACAAGCACGTCGACGACTTCAACGTCGCCGTCCGTGCCGGCAAGGTCAAGCCGCTGCCGGGCTCGGAGCGCAAGATCGCGCCGTACCCGTACCTGCTCGTGGTGGTCGACGAGCTCGCGGACCTCATGATGGTCGCCCCGCGCGACGTCGAGGCCTCGATCCAGCGCATCACGCAGCTCGCCCGTGCCGCGGGCATCCACCTGGTGCTCGCCACGCAGCGCCCGTCCGTCGACGTCGTGACCGGCCTGATCAAGGCCAACGTGCCGTCCCGGCTCGCGTTCGCGACGTCCTCGCTCGCCGACTCGCGCGTGGTCCTGGACCAGCCCGGCGCGGAGAAGCTCATCGGCCAGGGTGACGCCCTGTTCCTGCCCATGGGCGCCGCCAAGCCGATGCGCGTCCAGGGCGCCTGGGTCACCGAGTCCGAGGTCCACCAGGTCGTCGAGCACGTCAAGAGCCAGCTCAAGCCGATCTACCGCGAGGACGTCGCGGCGCCCGCCGCGGCCAAGAAGCAGGTCGACGAGGACATCGGCGACGACCTCGACCTGCTGCTGCAGGCGACCGAGCTCGTGGTCACCACCCAGTTCGGGTCCACGTCCATGCTGCAGCGCAAGCTGCGCGTGGGCTTCGCCAAGGCGGGGCGGCTCATGGACCTCCTGGAGTCGCGCGAGATCGTGGGGCCCTCGGAGGGCTCCAAGGCACGCGACGTGCTCGTGGCGGCCGACGACCTGCCGTCCGCGCTCGCCCTCATCCGGGGCGAGGAGCCGGTTGGGGTCTTCGACCAGGCGTCGCCCGACGGCGGTTCCGGCGACGGTTCGCCCGACGGCGGGGGAGACCAGTACGCGGACGGCACGGACGGGCACATGCCGCCCGTCGCCCGCGACTACCACGACGACGCCGAGGCGGTCCGCTGAACGTCCCTCCGCCCGGGTCGGTCAGTCGCGCTGGACCACTGTCGGCGCCTTGCCCGCCTGGCCCTTGGGCGGTTGCCGCTGCTCGTCCGCGGCGGTCCCGGCCGCAGTCCGTGCGATCCGCAGGCGCTGCTTCAGCTCGGCGGTGCCGAGCTGCCCCTCCTCAGGATGCGCCAGGGCGTCGCGCGTGGCGCGCAGCCGGTGCCCGGCGGCGCGGTCGACC
>NZ_KI911681.1:11842-11942 GCF_000515355.1 Promicromonospora kroppenstedtii DSM 19349
CTCGGTGAACGTCTCCGGGATGCCCACCGGCAGGGCCACGCCGAGCGCGTCGCGCAGCCGGCCGGCATCCTCGGCGACCGCCCACTGCTCCTGGCCGGCG
>NZ_KI911681.1:12042-13732 GCF_000515355.1 Promicromonospora kroppenstedtii DSM 19349
GGCCGGCGCCGGGGGAGCAGCAGGGCGCGCGCCGCCGCCTCGCGGAACCGCGCGGCGAACATGACCGACGAGCCCAGCTCGTCGCGGACGGCGCCGAGCACCTCGTCGGGCTCCAGCAGCAGGTCTTCGAGCGTGACCCGGCCCGGGACGTGCCCGGGCTCGCCGTCCCCGGGCTCGGTCACCGGCGGGGTGCGGACCTCGTCGTCGGCGCCGAACCCTGTCAGGTCCGTGCCCACGTCCCACGGGTCGCCGTCCCAGCCGCCGCCGGAGTCGGGCAGGCGCAGCACGATCCCGTCGTCCGAGTGCATGGCGGCCACGTCCAGGCCGAACCGGGCCCGGAGCCGGGCGCTGATCACCAGGGCCCACGGGGCGTGCACACGGGCACCGAGCGGCGAGTGGATCACGACCCGCCAGTCGCCCAGCTCGTCGCGGAACCGCTCGACCACGACCGTCCGGTCGTCCGGCACGCGCCCCGTGCCCAGCCGCTGCTCGGTCAGGTAGGCGGCGAGGTTGTCCGCCGCCCAGTCGTCGAGCCCGGCCTCGCGCAGGTGCTTGCGGCCGGCGTCGACGTCGTCGGCCAGAGCGGCGTCGGCCTCTCGGACGAACGCGCCCACCGCCTTGCCGAGCTCTGCCGGGCGGCCCGGGGCGTCGCCCTTCCAGAAGGGCAGGCGGCCGGGCAGACCGGGCGCCGGGGTGACCAGCACCCGGTCGGTGGTGATCTCCTGGATGCGCCAGGTGCTCGACCCCAGCGTGAACGTGTCGCCCACGCGGGACTCGTAGACCATCTCCTCGTCGAGCTCGCCCACGCGCTTGCCGCCGCGGGCCCGGCCGGTGCCGGACGAGCCGCCGACGCTGTCGGCGAGCGTTCCGCCGTCGGGCGCGTCCGTGGCGAGGAAGACGCCGTAGGCGCCCTTGTCAGGGATGGTGCCGCCGCTCGTGGCGGCGAGGCGGAGCGCGCCGGGGCGGCCGCGGAGCATGCCCGTGGCACGGTCCCAGGTGATGCGCGCGCGGAGCTCGGCGAAGTCCTCGCTGGGGTAGCGGCCGGCGAGCATGTCGAGCACCGCGCGCCAGGTGGCGTCGCCCAGGTGCGCGAACGGTGCGGCGCGCCGGACCAGCGCGAGCAGCTCGGCCTCGTCCCAGTCGTCGACGGCGAGCGCGGCCACCACCTGCTGCGCCAGCACGTCCAGCGGGTTGGCGGGGACGTGCATGTGCTCGATGGCGCCCGCGCGCATGCGCTGCGCGATGACCGTGGCCGGCACGAGGTCGCCCCGGAACATCGGGAAGACCACGCCCTTGGACACGGCGCCCACCTGGTGGCCGGCGCGGCCGATCCGCTGCAGCCCGCTCGCGACCGACGGCGGCGCGCCCACCTGGACCACCAGGTCCACCGCGCCCATGTCGATACCGAGCTCCAGGGAGGAGGTGGCGACCACGGCGGGCAGCCGGCCCTCCTTCAGCTCCGTCTCGGTGCGGGTGCGCTCGGCGCGGCTCATGGAACCGTGGTGGGCACGGGCCAGCACGACGTCGGCCTGCGGCTCGGGCGTGCCCGGGACCGCCTCCGGCAGGCCGCGCTCGCCCGGCACGGGCCGGGGTATGGCCGCGGAAGTGCCCGACTGGCCCGGGACGAGGGCGGCCCACGTGCTGGCGGGGTCCGCGACGTCGAGGCCCTGGCGCTGGGCCCAGACCTCGT
>NZ_KI911682.1:0-1596 GCF_000515355.1 Promicromonospora kroppenstedtii DSM 19349
GACACCGCGCGCCAGGAGGCGAGCCACGCCGCCGAGGCCGCCCGGACGGCGGTCGCCGACGCGCTGCGCACCGTGGTCGGCTGCGAGGTCGACACGAGCACGCGCCGCCGCGCGGAGTACTCCACGGACGCGTCGAACTACCGCGTGGTCCCCGAGGCCGTGCTCTTCCCGGAGAGCACCGACGACGTCGTCGCCGCGTTCGGGGCGCTGCGCGAGCTGTCGATCCCGGTCACGGCGCGCGGCGCCGGCACGTCCGTCGCGGGCAACTCGGTGGGTCCGGGCGTCGTGATCGACCTGGGGCGCCACCTCAACCAGGTGCTCTCCATCGACCCGGAGCGGGGCACCGCCCGCGTCCAGCCGGGCACGGTCATGTCCACCCTCCAGGCCGCGGCCAAGCCGCACGGCCTGCGGTTCGGGCCCGACCCGAGCACCCAGAACCGGGCCACGCTCGGCGGCATGATCGGCAACAACGCGTGCGGTCCGCACGCCGTCGCCTACGGGCGGACCGCCGACAACGTGGTCTCTCTCGACGTGGTGGACGGCACGGGACGGCGGTTCACCGCGGGTTCCGGCGACCCGGAGTTCGCCGACGTGCCCGGGCTCAAGGAACTGGTCCGGGACAACCTCGCGCTGATCCGCACGGAGTTCGGGCGGTTCGGCCGGCAGGTGTCGGGCTACTCGCTGGAGCACCTGCTTCCCGAGAACGGCTCGAACCTCGCCCGCGCTCTCGTGGGCACGGAGGGCACCGTCGTCACCGTCCTGGAGGCGGAGCTCAACCTGGTCGAGGTGCCGGGCGCGCCGACGCTCGTCGTCCTCGGCTACCCCGACATGGCCACGGCCGCGGACGACGTCCCCCGGCTCCTGGACCACAAGCCGCTCGCGATCGAGGGGCTCGACGCCCGCCTGGTCGACGTCGTGCGCCGGGCCAAGGGCGCCGCGTCGGTGCCGCCTCTGCCCGGGGCGGACGACCCGCACGTCACCGGCTGGCTCATGATCGAGGTGGGCGGATCGTCGCAGGCCGAGGCGCTGGGCCGCGCGGACGCGATCGTCGCCTCCTCGTCCGCGCTGGACTCGACGGTGCTGCCCGCCGGGCCGGACGCCACGAAGATGTGGCAGATCCGGGCCGACGGCGCCGGCCTGGCCGGGCGCACGCCCGCGGGGGAGCAGGCCTGGCCCGGCTGGGAGGACTCGGCGGTCCCGCCCGAGAAGCTCGGCCCGTACCTGCGAGACCTGCAGGAGCTGATGGACCGGTACGGCGTGGACGGGCTGCCCTACGGGCACTTCGGCGACGGCTGCGTGCACCTGCGCATCGACATCCCGCTGGAGACGTCGGGCTCGGTGCTGCGCACCTTCATGACGGAGGCGGCGGAGCTCGTGGCCCGGTACGGCGGGTCGCTGTCCGGCGAGCACGGCGACGGCCGGGCCCGGTCCGAGCTGCTGCCGCTCATCTACTCGCCCGAGGCCATCGCGTTGCTGGAGCGGTTCAAGGCCCTGTTCGACCCGAAGGACGTGCTCAACCCGGGCGTCGTCGTGCGGCCGCGGGCCGTGGACGCCGACCTGCGGCGGCCGGCCGCGGCCCCCGTGCGCACGAAGCTG
>NZ_KI911682.1:1696-2763 GCF_000515355.1 Promicromonospora kroppenstedtii DSM 19349
GCCAGCGCGTCGAGCACGCCGGGGGCCGGGCGGGCGGCGTCGGCCCCGTCGAAGTGCAGGCCGAGGACGGCGTCCGCGTGCCGGCGCCCCACGAAGTACTCCTGGAAGCCGAGGCGCCCGGACGGCGTGTCCACGAGGGTCGCGAGCCGGTCGTCCGTCGCGGGCAGCACGTGCGGTCGCACGCCCATCGAACGGGCCAGCTCGGCCGTGACGGAGGACAGCGGCTCGCCCCGGCGCAGGCGCGCGGTGCGCACGATGTGGGTGGCGAGGTCCTTGTCACCGAGGGTGAACCAGGTGTCCTCGCCCAGCTCCTTCAGGGCCGCCAGCGTCGCGTACGACTCGCCGCGCAGGCCCCAGCCCCGCTCCTCGTCGTTGAGCCCGGCGAGGGTGTACAGGACCGTGTCGATGTCGGGGGAGATGGCCAGGCCGTGCAGCTCGGTGTCGTCGCCGACGTTCACGACGACGGTGAGGGAGGGGGCGTCGAGCGCGAGATCGAGGCCGTGCGCGAGCCGCGCACCGCCGACCCCGCCCGCGAGAAGGGTGACGTTCACGCGTCGAGCCTACGTGCGCCGTGGGGGAAGATGGGTGCATGGCCGTCTTCGCGTTCTCCGTCGCCCCCATGACCGCTGGTGAGTCCGTCGCCGAGCAGGTCGCCGAGGCCGTCCGCATCGTCCGGGAGTCCGGCCTCCCGAACCGGACCACCTCGATGTTCACCGAGATCGAGGGGTCCTGGGACGAGGTGATGCCGGTGATCCAGCGCGCGACCGACTCGGTGGCGCGCGGCGGGCACCGGGTCTCGCTCGTCATCAAGGCCGACATCCGCCCGGGTGCCGCCGCCGGGCAGCTCGACAGCAAGATCGCCCGGGTCGAGGAGCGCCTCGCCGCCGACGAGTCGGAGACCGGGCACTCCTGAGCCGCCGTGCGGTAGAGCGGCGTCAGCCGACGAGCACCACGACCGCCAGAACCACCATCAGGGCCGACGACGCCAGCGCCGTGCCCAGCCGCCCGCGCGGCCCCGACAGCACGCGCCCGAGGAGCGTGCCGCCGAGGGCCAGCGCGAGCTGCCA
>NZ_KI911682.1:2863-3369 GCF_000515355.1 Promicromonospora kroppenstedtii DSM 19349
GCTGCCTGCGGCGGTCCGGGGGCTGCGGGCAGCCGCCGAGGCGGCGGCCGGCTAGGTCAGCACAGTCCGGGCACCTGTTCGCCCACCACGGCACGGACCTCGTCCGGTAGCTGTGACCAGTCGTCGGCGGTGTCGAGGTCGACGGCGGTGCCCGGCCGGTCCACGACCGTCGCGGCCAGCCCGTGGGCCGCGGCTTCGTCGAGGTGCGCGGCGAGGGACCCGACGCCGAACCGGAACCGGAAGCCCCCCTCCCCTTCGAGGCCCGAGTTTCTCGCCTTTGCGGCCGCCGAAAGCGAAGAAACCCGGGCCTCGAAGGGGAGGAGCAGCAGGTTGGTGCCCGATCTGTACCGGTCCGTCGCGATCACCACCGGGGCATCCACGGCGAGGAGCGCGGCGACGTCCTGACGGGTCAGGGCGGGGAGGTCGGCGTGCGCGACCAGGAGCCGGGACCCGACGGCGTCCGCCGCCCCTGCCGTCCGCGGCCCTGCCGTCCGCGGCCCTGCCGT
>NZ_KI911682.1:3469-5619 GCF_000515355.1 Promicromonospora kroppenstedtii DSM 19349
ACCCAGCGTGACCGCCGCCGTCGCCAGGCCGCCGCCGGCGCCCTGCACCAGCACGCGGGCGCCGGGCGCCAGCCCGCCCTTCGTGAACAGCATGGAGTAGGCGGTCAGCCACGCCGTCGGCAGGCAGGCCGCCTCCTCGAACGAGAGCTCGGCAGGTTTCGGCACCAGGTTCGCGGTCGGCACCGCCACGCGCTCGGCGAGGGTTCCGGGGTAGCGCTCGGAGAGCAGCGACCGCGGTTCCTCCGGACCGACGCCGTGCCCGTCGGCGCCGATCACGCCGTGCACGATCACCTCGGTGCCGTCCGGCGCCACGCCCGCGGCGTCGGTGCCGAGGATCATCGGGAGCTGCTGCTCCTTGAGGCCGACACCGCGCAGCGACCACAGGTCGTGATGGTTCAGGCTCGCGGCCCGCACCTCCACGGTGGTCCAGTGCTCCGGGGTCTCCGGTTCGGGGCGGTCGCCCACCTCCAGGCCGTCGAGCGGGCTGTCGGGCGAGAATCGGGTCACGTAGGCGGCAAGCATCCGTTCAACCTACCCGGCCCCGGCGGCGATCACCGGAGCCGGGTCGGACGACGAAGGATCACCCGGCGGACTGCTCCGTCCCGATGTCGAACATCCACGAGATGCCGAACCTGTCGGTGAGCGCCCCGTAGTAGTCGCCCCACGGCGCGAGCTCGAGCGGCTGGCCCGGGGTCGCGCCGTCGGACAGCTTCTCGTAGGCGTTCTTGATGTAGTCGTGGTCGTCCGGGCCACCGGTCAGAGAGACGGTGACGCCGCTGGTGGGCGCCACGTACTCCATGAACGACGGCGTGTCGGACGCCATGATCGTGAGGTTGCCCGGGGCGTCGAGCTGCCCGTGCATGACGAGGTCCTTGTCCTCGTCGGGGGTCGGCATCCCCTCCATCGGGGTGTCGCCGAAGGTGCTGACGGTGAGCTCGCCGCCGAGCACGGACCGGTAGAAGTCCAGGGCTTCCTTGGCCTCGGACTTGAAGCTGAGGTACGGGTTGAGCTTTGCCATACGGCCACGCTAAGCCTGGGCCGCGCGGTCCGCGCGACGGTTACCCGAGGAACTCGCTGACCATCGGGCCGATCTGGTCGGCCTCGACCAGGAACCCGTCGTGGCCCACGTCGCTGGTCACGATCCGCAGCGGCTCTGCCCGCGGGATCCAGCGCGCCAGCCGCGCGGACTGGGTGGGCGGGAACAGCCGGTCGCTGTCCACCGCCACCACCAGGGCGCGCGCGGTGATCTGGCTGAGCGCGCCCTCGACGCCGCCGCGGTCGCGACCCAGGTCGTGCGACAGCATCGACTCGGTGAGCACCAGGTAGGAGTTGGCGTCGAACCGGCGGGCCAGCTTGTCGCCGTGGTGCTCCAGGTAGGACTGCACGGCGAACCTGCCGCCCGCGAAGGGGTCCTCGCCGCCCTGCGGCAGCCGGCCGAACCGCTGGTCGAGCTCGTAGCCCGTGCGGTACGTCGTGTGCGCGATCTGCCGGGCGATGCCCAGGCCGGTGTGCGGGCCGTCGTCGTCGGCCGCGTCGTAGTAGTCGCCGCCGCGGAAGCGCGGGTCCACCCGGATCGCGGCGAGCTGCGGGTGCGCCCACGCGATCTGGTCGCCGCCGGTCTGCGCGGTCGTCGCGATTGCGGCGACGTTCCGCACGGGGATGCCGGACTCGGGGCCGAGCAGTGCCCACTCCAGCACACGGAGCCCGCCCATCGAGGCGCCGATCACCAGGTCCCACGACCTGATCCCGAGCTCCCGGGTCAGCGCGATCTCCACGGCCACCTGGTCGCGGGTCGTGATGTAGGGGAAGCGGCCGCCCCAGGGCCGCCCGTCGTCCGCCGTCGACGACGGCCCCGTGGTGCCCTGACAGCCGCCCAGCGCGTTGGGCGCCACGACGAAGTACCGGTCAGTGTCGATGGGCCGCCCCGGGCCGACCATCTGTGCCCACCACCCGCTGGTGACGTGCCCCGGACCGGCCTCGCCCGTGACGTGCGAGTCGCCGGTCAGGGCGTGCAGCACCAGCACGGCGTTCGAGCCGTCCGCGTTCAGCGTGCCCCACGTCTCGTAGGCCACGCGGACGGCCGGCAGGCGCCCACCCGCCTCCAGCTCGAAGGAGCCGACGTCGGCGAACTGCCGCCGCCCCGGGTCGTC
>NZ_KI911683.1:0-1081 GCF_000515355.1 Promicromonospora kroppenstedtii DSM 19349
GGGCCGGGCCGCCGGGTGGGCCGGCCGGATGCGCCACAGGCACACCGCCGACCACAGGAACGTCACGGCGTCGAGCGCGAGCCCGAGCGCCGCCGTCAGCCACTGCGCCAGCAGACCACCCAGGCCGGGGCCCGCGACGTTCGCCGCGGACTCCGTACCGAACAGGCGCGCGTTGGCCGGCTCGAGCTGGTCCGCGGGCACCACCTCGGGCAGGAACACCTGGTAGGCGGTGCGGAAGAACACGGTGCACACCCCGCCCACCATGGCGACCACGGTGAGCTGGACCAGGGTGAGGATCCCGAGCGCGAACGCCACGGGCACGCTCGCGAGCGAGACGGCGGCGGCCAGGTTGGCGGCGATCATCACCGGCCGGGCCGGGAGCCGGTCGACCCAGGCCCCCACCGGCAGCCCGACGACCAGCCAGGGCAGCCACGCGGCCGCGGTGATCAGGCCCATCCAGGCCGGACCGGCGTCGAGCTGCGTCACGGCGAGCAGCGGCAGCAGGGCCGACGTCGTCGCGTTGCCGACCACGCTCACGCCCTCCCCCAGCCAGAGGAGGCCGAAGGCCCGGTTGCGGGTCAGGGGAACGGCAGGCTCAGAGGGCGCGGTCGACGTCGTCATGCCAGCAGGCTATATGTACAAGCACTCTTGTACAATGACTCTTGCAGGATCGCTCCTGGGCCGGACTACGGGCGGGACGGGAAGGCCCGCGCGAACAGGAAGACGTGCTCGGCGCGCTCCCCGGCCGCCTTCTCGTCCGACGCCGGTGCGCTCCGCCGCTCCTTCCAGCGCAGCACCACCTCGTTGATCTCGGCGCTCAGCTGCTCCAGCTCGCCGGGGGTCAGGCGCAGCCAGCTGTCGGTGGAGAGCTCGGCCCGGCTCCACTCGTCGTCCTGCTCGGACCGCTCCAGCCAGGCCCGGGCCCGCTCGACCTGGCGCGCCAGCATGAACTCCTCGGCAGCCACGGCCTGCCGCTGGCTCTCCGCGTCCGGGGGCAGGGTCGACCGGCCCCACGTGATGGACCGCGCCGCCCGCCGCCACCAGCGCTCGCGCCGGTCACGGGCCAGCTCCGGCGCCTCCT
>NZ_KI911683.1:1181-2572 GCF_000515355.1 Promicromonospora kroppenstedtii DSM 19349
CCGGCCGGCCCCGCGCCCCGACGACGCCGAGCTCGCCCACCCGCCGATCGTCGTCGTCGACACCGACGCCTCGACCTGGCACCGCGCGGCCCACGCCGCGGGTGGGACGGCGAACAGCCTGCTCATCGCGGTCTGCACGGAGATCCTGCTCGCCGCCGGCGCGGCGACGGCCGGGATGCCGGTGCGCGTCTCGTTGCCCGTGAGCCTGCGCGAGCCCGGCGACCTGCGATCCAACGCGACCTCGGGAGTGTCCATCGCCGTGGACACCACGGTGACGCCCGCGCCCGAGCGGGCCGGCGTGATCGCCGACATGACGCAGATCCGGTCCCGCGCCAAGGCCGAGTTCGCGGCACTGACGTCGGGCACCCGGGTGGACACCCTGGGCCCGCTCAAGCCGCTCATGCAGATGGTGCCGGACGCCGTCGCGAAGCTGGCCGCGCGCGACGGCACGGCGCCGCTGTGCCTGGCCTCCAACCTCGGGCGGCTGCCGACGGCGTTCGCGGCCCCGATGGGCACGCCGGCCTCCAGCGTGCTCATGCGCGGCGTGACGCAGGGTCTCACGCGCGGGCGGCTGCGCCAGATGCGCGGCGGGCTGGACTCCTGGTGGTCCGAGCACAACGGCATCGCGACCCTCGCGGTGCTCGGGCTGGACGACGCGCGGCTCGGCACCCCGGCCCAGGTGCGCGCGGCCGTCGAGAGCGTGTACGCGCGCCACCGGCTCCCGGTCCGCTTCTGGTGAGCGGGACCTCCGGCCTCGCTCCAGGCGGGCCCGGACTTCCGATGGCCCCCGGTCGTACACCCTCCGGGGGACGTCCCCTTTGAGGCCTAAGTTTCTTCGCTTTGAGCCGGCTCAAAGCGAAGAAACTTAGGCCTCAAAGGGGATCGCCCAAGCCACGGAACACGCAACACCGAACACGAGAGGAGAGTCATGAGCGGCTTCTGGTGCGAGCGGGCCTGGCTGCCCGGACCCGGAGAGCCGGCATCCGCCGGCCACGTCGTCGAGTCCGTCCGGGTCGAGACCGACGCCGGGCGCATCGTGGCCGTCGAGCATGGCGCCCCGGCCTCCGACGGCGACGTGCGCCTCCACGGCGTCGTCCTCCCCGGCCTCGCCGACGCACACTCGCACGCCTTCCACCGCGCGCTGCGCGGCCGCACCCACGCCGACGGCGGATCGTTCTGGACCTGGCGCCAGGGCATGTACGCGCTGGCCGCAGCCCTGACGCCGGACCTCTACGAACGGCTGGCGCGCGCCGTCTACGCGGAGCTGGCGCTCGGAGGCACCACCGCCGTCGGCGAGTTCCACTACGTGCACCACCGCCCCGACGGGACCCCGTACCCCGCGGCGCAGGGCGGCCCGAACGCCATGGCCGAGGCCCTCCGCTGCGCCGCCC
>NZ_KI911684.1:0-1311 GCF_000515355.1 Promicromonospora kroppenstedtii DSM 19349
AGGCCGGGACCGCCTGCCTCCGCGGACCCGAGCGCGTCGAGCTGGGCGGTGTAGCGGGCCGCCTGCCCGTCCATGACCGCCTGGATGCGGGCGCGCAGCCGGTCACGGGCCTGCACGGCCAGCCGCCGCACGGCGTCCTCCCCGAACACGGCCTCCAGCAGGCGCTGGGCCAGCACGGCCGAACCGCCCGCGATGCCGACCTCGATGCCGGTGAGCCCACCCGTCGAGGCGAACACGAAGATCATCAGCGCCACGCCCAGGCCGTTGACCCCGAAGGACAGCGCGCGGGCCCGGCCGCGCTTGGACTCGCCCTGCTCGCGCACGAGCCCCAGGACGTCGCCCTGCCAGCCGCGGATCTGCTCGCCCACCTCGGCGCGCAGCGCCGCCGGCGTCCGCGACAGCTCCAGGCCCTCCAGCAGCGCGGCGCCCGCGGCGTCGCCGCGCCAGCCCTGATAGGACCGCTCGGCGGCCTCCTCGGCGGCGTCGAGCACCACGGACTCCAGCCCGTGGGCGATCGCCTTCTCGACCTGGGGCGCCTCCTTCGGCTTGCCACGGAAGAACGTGCCCACCGCGTCCCGGAACCGGCCGATGCCCTCCTCCACGGCGCGGAAGAACTCGCCCGTGCCCACGAAGTCCTGCCAGCGGGCCAGCACCTCCCCGCGCAGCAGCGCCCCGTCCGACGTCGCCGCGGCCACGTGCGCCACGGCGTCCGCGTAGGCCCGGTCCACGACGTGCCGCAGCCGTACGTCGGCAGCCTCCTGCTCGTCCGCCGCGTCGGCCAGCTCGCCCGCCCGGAGCACCAAGGAGTCGACCACGCCGTCGCGGGTCGCGGCGATCACACGACGGCGCGCGTCGGCGTCGCCGCCCAGCCCGGTGAGCCAGCGGGAGACGTCGCCGACGTCGTCCTCGGGCAGCATCCCCTCGGCCAGCTCGCCCTCGGCGATGACGAACAGCGGGC
The DNA here is from genome assembly GCF_000515355.1 of Promicromonospora kroppenstedtii DSM 19349. Taxonomy (GTDB): domain Bacteria; phylum Actinomycetota; class Actinomycetes; order Actinomycetales; family Cellulomonadaceae; genus Promicromonospora; species Promicromonospora kroppenstedtii. Next base: position 959 of record NZ_KI911684.1, read on the forward strand.
TGTCGGGCAGGCCGTGCTCGACCATCATGTCGCGCAGGTCGTCGGCAGTGGCCTCGGCGCCCGGGTCCACCCGGTCCAGCACCATCGCGACCTGCGCCTTGCGGGCCGCGGCCTGGTTCAGCAGGTCCCAGGGGACGGCGTCGGCGTAGCGGGCGGACGTCGTCACGAACAGCCAGAGGTCGGCCGCCCCGAGGAGCTGCGCGGCGAGCTCACGGTTGGCGGTGTCGACCGAGTCGATGTCCGGCGCGTCCAGCAGGGCCAGGCCCCGGGGCAGGGCGTCGCTCGGCACGAGGCGCAGGGTGCGGGAGGGCTCGGCCGGCGCGGAGCCGTTCGACGCCGCGGTCCCCGACGCC
>NZ_KI911684.1:1411-3825 GCF_000515355.1 Promicromonospora kroppenstedtii DSM 19349
GACCTCCTCGCGCAGCCGGAGCAGCGCGGTCTCGCGGGCCTTGCCCGCACGCCTGGTGGTGCGGGCGATGCCGTCGCGGACCGTGACCCGGGAGATGCGGTCGGTGCTGGCGATCTCCGCGAACCGTGCGGCCACGGTGCCCTCGCCCGCGGTACCGGACAGGACGGCGGTGCGTGCGGCGAGCTGCTCGTCCGGGACCACGGACTGGACGGTGTTGCGGAGGTCGAAGGCGGCGGTGCCCTGCTGCTCCACCGCGGTGACGAGTCCCATGACCCAGTCGGGCAGGGCGCCGAGCGCGCCCTTGAGGGTGCGCAGGATCACGGTGCGCGAGCGCTCGGGTCCGGCCATCAGGTTGAGCCAGCGCTGGATGGGCGCCACCAGCTGGGGGTCGAGCAGGCCCTCGTGCGGGCCGACGTCGGGCACGATGAACAGCGGGACGTCCTTCATGCCGCGCTCCCGCAGGCGGGCGTTGAGGTCGGCGCGGATCGTCGTCAGGTTCTCCTTGGGCACCCGGTTGAGCACCATCGCGACGCTCGCGCCGCGCTCCTTGGCACGGTCGAGCGCCTGCCAGGGCAGGGCGTCGCCGTAGCGGGCGGCCGTGGTGACGAACAGCCAGAGGTCGGCCGCCTCCAGGAGCTGGTGCGCCGTCGAGCGGTTCTCCTTGAGGAAGGAGTCGAGGTCCGGGGCGTCCATCAGCGCGGTGCCGCGCGGGACGCCCTCGTGCTTGACCAGGCGGGCCAGCTCCGTGACGGGGCCCGCCGTCAGCGTGTCCACGTCGCGCGGGTGCACGCCCACCACGGGTTCGCGGGTGGTGGGCCGCAGCACCCCGGCCTCGGACACCTCCTCCTGCAGGAGGCTGTTGAAGAGCGTGGACTTGCCGGCGCCCGTGGAGCCGGCGAGCACCACGACGGCGGGACTCGACAGCTCGGCGAGGCGCGGGAGCAGGTGCTCGTCGAGCTGCGCCAGGAGGCGTTCACGGGACGCCTCGGCCTCCTCGGCGCCGTCGACCGGCAGGGGCAGGGTCGCCGAGGCGACGTCGCGGCGCAGGTCCTGCACGACGTCGTGCACGGTGAATCCGAGCTGCTCCGCAACGTTCGGGTCCACACCACCCCGACGGCCGAGCACTGCGGAGCGTGTTCCTGAAGTCACGGCTTCATCCTGATAGGTCAAGATCGTTCTGCCAAGCCGTAGCGCCTGGTAGGTATACGGAAACCGACGATTCGTGCGCGCCGTCGGGGCGAGCCGACAACGCTCGACGACAGCAGACCAGTGCCCCCGGCAGGATTCGAACCCGCGACCTAGTCATTAGAAGTGACCCGCTCTATCCAGCTGAGCTACGGAGGCAAGCGAGCCGAGTTTAGCCTAGGTCTAGCGGGTCTTGACCATGACAAATGCGGGGCTCGATCCGCGGGACGACGGGCCTCACGGGACCTGCTCAGGCCCCCGGCGCCCCACAGGCCCCATCGCGTTCCGGCAGGTCACCGGTCCGCGGGAACGCCGTCGTCGGTGCCACGGCGGCCGCCAGGAAGGCCACGGCGATCGTCAGCACGGACACACGCATCACCCGGCCCGGCGGGGTCGGCTCCGGACGGTCGACGTCGCGCGCTGGTGTCGAGGTCATGCCTAGATCCCACCGGGCCCGGAGCCCGCGTGCCAGTGCGAAGGCGTCACGTCTCACCCATGACATCCCGCCGGCCCCGCACGTGACACGGCGTCACTGGCGTGCGGCTCAGGACCGCGTCACCGGCCACGACGGCGCGGGCCCGGTGCGTGTCACAGGCTCGTCGTAACCTTCCCGCATGCCCTCCGGACCGACCGACCTCTCCCCCGACGCCGCGCGCCGGCTGCGCCTGCACACGCAGGGCCTGGTGCTGCCCGACGGGCCGAGCACGGCGTCGCCGGCCGACGTCGTGCGCCGGATGGTCGCCCTGCAGGGGCAGGACCTGCCCGCCGTGCTGCGAGCCGTCGCGGTCCGCTCCCGCCCCGGTACCACGGTGGACGACGTCCGCGCCGCGTTCGACGACGGCACCCTGGTCCGCGGGTGGACGCAGCGCGGCACCCTCTTCGCGACCACACCCGCCGACCTGGCGGCGCTCGTCTCGCTCACGGGCGAGCGTGTGACGCGCCAGGGCCGGCGGGTCCGTGAGGTCGAGGGCCTGGACGACGCGATCGTGGACCGGGCGGAGGCCGTCACCCGGGAAGCCCTCGCGGTGTCGGACGGCGGGCTCACGCGTGCCGAGATGATCGACCGGTGGCAGCAGGCCGGCATACCGATCGAGGGGCAGCGCGGGTACCACCTGATCGTCACCCTGGCACTGCGCGGGGTGCTGCACTGGGGGCCGTTCGCGGGCGCGCAGCAGCGCATGGTCGCGACGCCGGCGCCGGCAGGCGGCGTCCGGGCCGAGGAGCCCGCG
>NZ_KI911685.1:0-1130 GCF_000515355.1 Promicromonospora kroppenstedtii DSM 19349
TGGAGCCCCGACGTCACGCCCACCCTGTGGACCGACGACGGCGCGTGCGCCACGCAGCCGGACCCCGACCCGACCGACCCGACGCCCGACCCCACGGACCCGACCCCGGACCCCGAGCCGACACCGGCGGACTGCAGCCAGCGGCCGCGCCCGTCGGGCAAGGTGCTGCAGGGCTACTGGGAGAACTGGGACGGCGCGAGCAACGGCGTGCACCCCGGCATGGGCTGGATCCCGATCACCGACTCGCGGATCACCCAGCACGGCTACAACGTGGCGACCCTCGCGTTCCCCGTGATCCGCTCCGACGGGACGGTGCTGTGGGAGGACGGCATGGACTCCGGTGTCCAGGTGCCCAGCCCCGAGGAGATGTGCGCCGCCAAGGAGGCGGGCCTGACCATCCTGATGTCGATCGGCGGCGCGACGGCCGGGATCGACCTGTCCTCGCAGGCGGTCGCGGACCGGTTCGTCGAGACCATCGTGCCGATCCTGCGCGACTACAACTTCGACGGCATCGACATCGACATCGAGACGGGCCTGACGGGCAGCGGCAACATCAGCCAGCTCTCGACGTCGCAGGCCAACCTGATCCGGATCATCGACGGCGTGCTCGCGGGGATGCCGGCCGGGTTCGGCCTGACGATGGCGCCCGAGACCGCCTACGTGACCGGCGGCAGCGTCACCTACGGCTCGATCTGGGGCTCCTACCTGCCGATCATCAAGAAGTACGCCGACAACGGCCGCCTGTGGTGGCTCAACATGCAGTACTACAACGGCTCGATGTACGACTGCTCCGGCAACTCGTACGCGGCCGGGACGGTGGCCGGCTTCCAGGCGCAGACGGACTGCCTCGACGACGGGCTCGTCATCCAGGGCACCACGATCCGCGTGCCGTACGAGAAGCAGGTGCCGGGCCTGCCCGCTCAGCAGGGCGCGGGCGGCGGCTACATGGCGCCGTCGCTGGTCTCACAGGCGTACGGCTCGTACAACGGGGCGCTCAAGGGCCTCATGACCTGGTCGATCAACTGGGACGGGTCGCGCGGCTGGACCTTCGGCGACAACGTCAAGGCGCTGCAGGGCCGGTAGGGCTGCGGCTCGGGCACGACGGCGCCGGGCGGACCTCGGGTCCGCCC
>NZ_KI911685.1:1230-2899 GCF_000515355.1 Promicromonospora kroppenstedtii DSM 19349
GGCGTGCATGGCCGGGCTCACGGCCGTGCGCGGCCACGAGGTCGTCGGCCGCCGCCTGGCCGGCAACCGCCCCGTACTCGGCATCTGCGTGGGTATGCAGGTCATGTTCGACGCCGGCGTGGAGCACGGCGAGCGCGCCGACGGCATCGGCGAGTGGCCCGGCGTCGTCGAGCGGCTGCACGCCGACGTGGTGCCCCACATGGGCTGGTCGCCGGTCGAGGTGCCGGAGGGCTCGGCCCTCTTCGCCGGGATCACCGACGAGCGCTTCTACTTCGTGCACTCCTACGCCGCCCAGACGTTCACCAAAGGGTACGACGAGAACGCGGTGGGCCGGTTCACGCCCCCGAAGGTCACCTGGGCCGACCACGGCGGCCGGTTCGTCGCGGCGGTCGAGGACGGCCCCCTGGCGGCGACGCAGTTCCACCCCGAGAAGTCCGGTGACGCCGGCGCCCAGCTCCTGGAGAACTGGCTCCGTACCCTCGCCTAGCCCCACTCGTTGAGTGCTGGGTATTTGTTGCGCAGACGCCGCTCAGCCCACAAATACCCAGCACTCAACGCTTCGACAGACAGAACTTGGAGAGACATGACCGACCGACTCGTGCTCCTGCCCGCCGTGGACGTCGCCGACGGCCAGGCCGTCCGCCTCGTCCAGGGGGAGGCCGGATCGGAGACCTCGTACGGCGACCCGCTGACCGCCGCCCTGGACTGGCAGTCCGGCGGCGCCGAGTGGGTGCACCTCGTGGACCTCGACGCGGCCTTCGGGCGCGGCTCCAACGCGGAGCTGCTCGCTCGCGTGGTCGGCGAGCTGGACGTGCAGGTCGAGCTCTCGGGCGGCATCCGCGACGACGAGTCGCTGGAGCGCGCCCTGGCCACGGGCGCGCGTCGCGTCAACCTCGGCACCGCCGCCCTGGAGGACCCGGCCTGGACCGCGAAGGTCATCGCCGAGCACGGCGACCGCGTCGCCGTGGGTCTCGACGTGCGCGGCACCACGCTCGCCGCCCGCGGCTGGACCAAGGAGGGCGGCGACCTCTGGGAGGTTCTCGGCCGCCTCGACGAGGCCGGCTGCGCCCGCTATGTGGTCACCGACGTGACCAAGGACGGCACGCTGCGCGGCCCCAACGTCGATCTCCTGTCCGACGTCGCCGCGCGCACCCCCGCGCACGTCGTCGCCTCGGGCGGCATCTCGTCGCTCGACGACCTGCGCGCGCTGCGCGCCCTGGGCACCATCGAGGGCGCCGTGGTCGGCAAGGCCCTGTACGCCGGCGCCTTCACGCTCCCCGAGGCGCTCGACGTCGCGGGACGCCCGGGCGACGCGGGGCGGGACGAGGCCGCCGAGTGAAGTCGATCCAGCCCTCCAGCCAGTTCGCGGGCGACGACGGGTCGGCCGACGCCGAGCTGACCCGGCTGCTCTCGGGCCACTCGACCGGCGCGGTCCCGCTGCGCGAGGTCGTCGCGCGCCTGGCCGAGACCCGCGTGCTCGTGCCGGTGCTGGCCGAGGCCGGCGTCGTCGAGCAGAACCCGGACGGGCTGGCCGTCGACAAGGAGGCGTCGTCCGGCGTCGTCGCCCTGGAGGCCCCCGACGGCCGCCGGGCGCTGCCGGTGTTCACCTCCGTCGCCACCATGCAGGCCTGGCGGCCCGACGCGCGCCCGGTCCCGGTCGAGGCCACCC
>NZ_KI911686.1:0-813 GCF_000515355.1 Promicromonospora kroppenstedtii DSM 19349
CCGGGCCCAGGGTGCCCGACAGCCGGCCCAGCTCGCGGAGAGTGAAGGTGCGGCGGACCGCCCCCGGGACCTGCTCGACCACCGCGGCCCGGTGTGCGGGCGTCAGGGCGAGCACCAGGTCGGCCCGCTCGACGAGGGCGGGGACGAGCTGCCGGGCGGCAAAGCCGGTGGGCGGGAACCCGTCGGCGGCCAGCAGCTCCGCCATGGGCGCTGACACGGGATGCCCGACGACGGCGTGCGTCCCGGCGCTGCCGACCGTGACCGACCCGTCCAGGACGCCCCGCAGGAGCACCTCGACGGCCGGGGAGCGGCAGATGTTGCCCGTGCAGACGGCGAGCACGGTGAACGGCATGAGGGGTACCTCTCTCTCGCGACGGTGGCGCGCGGGCGCATTTCCAGGAGATTGCGCGAAATGAAACACGGCATTGCCGCGTGATTATGCATCCAGTTGTGTTCGAAATCATTAGATGAACCTGCACGGACCGCATTCGTGAATTTGCACGGAACTCAATTCACCGCGCCCGCCCGACGGGCCGCAGGTAATCTAACGCGCACTTTGCCGAAAGAGCCATCAGGAGGCCCGGTGACCCACCCCGGCTGGGGCGAGAAATGGATGGGCGCGCAGGCGCTCCCGACCCCGCGTGCCCCCGCGCGGACCGCATCGCCCGTACCGGGTCGATCCGGAACTGCCCCGACCGGCCCGCGGTTCTGGACCAGGCGGCGCCGCCGGGCGCTCCGGGTGGTGCTGCTGTGCGCGGTGACCGTCCTGCTCGCCGTCGCCTTCCTGCTCGCCTGGGTCGCGCTCGACGCCGC
>NZ_KI911686.1:913-1940 GCF_000515355.1 Promicromonospora kroppenstedtii DSM 19349
GGGCGGACGCGCCCGGCATCGCGCCCGGCCGGCTGCCCGCGCTCGGTCCCGACGGCGTCACCGTGGAGAGCACGGACGACCTCGCGGTGGCCGCGTCACTCCGGTGGGCCCAGCTCGGTCCGGTGGTCCCCGCGTCGCCCGACGTCGCCGAGGCCCTGGCCGAGCTGCTCGACCTCCCGCTGGAGGACGCGACCGACCTCGCCCCGGACGAACCCGGTGAGCTGGTCGAGCTGGACGCCCGGGTCCGTGCCGTCGTACCCGACGCCCCGGACACGTGGCGCAGCCACGACATCCTCACCGTTGAGGGCCGGCCCGTGGCGTGGTGGGTGTCCGCGACGTCGGCCGGACAGGTGCCGCACGCCGTCTCGTCCGCGGGCCTCGCGCGGGCGCTGGCCGAGCTGACCGGGGCGGACGCCCTGCTGCTGGAGGCGGCGCTGCGGGACCCGGACCGGGCCGAGGCACTGAGTGCCGAGCGGGCCTGGGACATCGGTCGGGACTGAGCGCCGGGAGCGCTACCGGTGGCGGCGGGCCCAGACGAGGCCCAGGCCGCCGAGCACCACGCCCGTGCCGCAGATGGCGACGCCCTCGACGGTGCCGCGGCCGGTCAGGAGCAGCACGACCCCGACCACGAGCCCGAGCGCGAACAGCCCGATTCCCGCGCCGAACACGCGGTAGAGATCGGCGTGCGGGGCCGGCGGGCTGGGGCGTCGCTCCTCGGGGTGGGCCAGCAGGGAGCGGATCGTTGGCACCTTGCCAGTGTACGGACAAGGGCTCGCGGGGCCCGGCGTACCCCGACTCCGCGGGGGTGAATTCCGCGCCGCGGCGTCACGCACGCAGCACCTCCAGGACCGGGGTGAGGGCGTCGACCAGCTGGTCGTACGAGCGCCGGTAGGTGGCGGCCGAGTGCCCGTAGGGGTCGAGCACGACGTCGTCGTGCTCGCGGCCCGCGTGCCGCGGCCGCTCGGCTACGGCGGCGGGCAGGAGGGCGTTGAGCCGGGCGGCGTCGTCCGACCCGGCTACGGCGCCC
>NZ_KI911686.1:2040-6218 GCF_000515355.1 Promicromonospora kroppenstedtii DSM 19349
GAGGACTTCGAGCTGTTCCTGCGGCTGGCCGCCACCGGCACGCTGGTCCGGCACCCGGAGGCGGCGCTCCGGTACCGGATGTACGGCGGCAAGTCGACCACGTCCGCACTCCGTGTGCTCGAGTCCAAGCAGCGGATCAGGAAGTACTACGGGGCGTGGTTCGGCATCCCGGACCACAGCCTCACCGCACGAGGCGTCCGGTGCGAGGAGTTCCTGTACCGGGCCCGGCACGCCCAGGTGGCGGGAGAGCCGGCGACTGCCGTGAGCAGCCTCGCCCGCGCCGCCGCCGTCGACCCGGCGCAGTTCATCCGGAGCGGCTGGTCCTTCGCACGCGCCCGGCTGGCGCGTGGCAGATGAACCCGGCCCACGACTGACGAGGAATCCCTTGGAACTGAACGAATATCTCTCCGTACTGCGCAAGCACTGGGGCACGGTGGTGGCGACGACCGTCGCCACCACGGTTGCCGCCGTCCTGCTCCTCCTCACGACCACGCCGGTCTACCGCGCGTCGTCCCAGGTGTACGTGGCCGCCGGCGGCGGGGCCTCGCTCAACGAGATGATCGACGGCAACAACTTCACCGTGGGCAAGGTGAAGTCGTACGCGGAGCTCATCACCAGTCCGCGTGTGCTGGAGCCCGTGATCGAGACCCTCGGCCTGGACGACACCGTCACGTCGCTCGCCGCGCGGGTGGAGGCCGAGCAGCCCTCCGAGACCGTGCTGATCACGATCACCGTCAGCGACGAGTCGCCCGACCTCGCCGCCCGGACCGCGGACGAGATCGCGCACAGCCTGTCCGTGGTCGTGCCGGAGCTGGAGCGGTCCGCCGGCGAGGCCGCGGCGTCCGTCACGATCAGCACCGTGCGCGACGCCGCCGTGCCGACCCGGCCCGTGTCACCGAACGCGACGGTGTTCCTCGCGATCGGGCTCTTCCTGGGAGCGTTCCTGGGTGTGGGCCTCGCCGTCCTCCGGGAGCGGCTCGACACCAGGATCCGCACCCAGGCCGACGTCCAGAAGCTCACCGACGCCTCGCTCATCGGGGCCATCACCTTCGACGAGGCGGTGGCCGACCGGCCGCTCATCGTCCAGGAGAGCCCGCACACGCCTCGTGCCGAGGCGTACCGGCGGCTGCGCACCAACCTTCAGTTCCTGGAGGTGGCGGGCGCGCCACGCGTCTTCGTGATCACGTCGGCCCTGCCGGGCGAGGGGAAGTCCACCACCAGCATCAACCTGGCGATCACCCTGGCGGACGCCGGCGCCCGCGTCCTCCTGGTCGACGCCGACCTGCGGCGGCCCTCCGTCTCGCGCTACCTCGGGCTGGAGGGGAGCGTCGGGCTCACGACCGTGCTGATCGGCCGGGTGCGCCATGCGGATGCGGTCCAGCCGTGGGGGCCGGAGAACCTCTCCGTGCTGCCGTCGGGCCAGGTGCCGCCCAACCCGAGCGAACTGCTGGGCTCGACCCACATGTCCGCGCTGCTCGCCGAGGTCGGCGAGGCGTACGACGTGGTGCTCGTGGACACCGCTCCGCTGCTGCCCGTCACCGACGGCGCGATCCTGGCCAAGATGACCGGCGGCGCCGTGGTGGTGGTCGGCGCCGGGATCACGCACCGGCCACAGCTCACCGAGGCGCTCGCGGCCCTCGACACGGTGGGGGCCAAGGTGCTCGGGGTGGTGGTCAACCGGCTCGCCCCCGCCGAGGGCGCCGGCTACGGCTACGGCGGCTACTACGCGTACGGGGCGCTCGATGCCGAGCACGACCGGAAGCAGGCGCCCCGGACGAGCGAGATGCCGCGGCACTGGCGGGGCAAGGGGGCGCTGGGCGGCCCCGATGACGTCGTGGCGGGCGAACCGGTGCCCGGGGAGAAGGTACCGGGCGACGCGGTGCCGGGCGAGACGGTGCCGGTCGTCGTCGGCGGCGGTCGCCGCCTGCCGGTGCAGCACCCGTTCGGGCCGGTGCACCCGGAGGACCGGGGCTCCCGCGCGAGCAGGGAGGCCTGACCGTGCCGACGACGATGGTGCCCGTACGGGTGCTGCACACCGCCGGGGACCGGACGGGCGGCAATCTCCGGTACGTGGACCAGGTCCATCAGGGCGGGGCCAGGGCCGGCATCGAGACGCTGTTCTTCTCGTGGCCCCGGGCACTGCTCGGCTCGTACGACGTGCTGCACGTGCACTGGCCGGAGTCGCTGGTTCGGCACCGGACGGTGGCCGGCACCCTGGTCAAGCGTCTGCTCATGCGGGCGGTGCTCCTCCGGCTCGCCGTGCGTGGCACGCCGCTGGTCCGCACCGTGCACAACGAGGAGCCGCACGAGCCCGGCGGGCGCGGCGAGCGGCGCGTGCTCGCCGCGATCGACCGGCGCACCGCGCTGCGGGTCGTGCTCAACCCGGCGACGCGGGTGCCCCCGGGCGCCCGGTCTGTCGAGATCCCGCACGGTCACTTCAGGGGCCGGTTCCACGTGGACCCGGCGTGGGTGAGCCGGCCGGGACGGCTGCTGCAGGTGGGCCGCATCCGGCCCTACAAGGGGACGGAGCACCTGCTCGACGTCTTCTCCGCCCTGCCCGACCCGGACCTCAGCCTGCGGATCGTCGGCAACCCGCTCGACGCGGCCATCGCCGGGGTCGTGCGGCGCGCGGCGGAGACCGACCCGCGGGTGACCCATCGGCTCGAGTTCGTCGACGACGCCGACCTGGTGCGTGAGGTGCGCGCGGCCGAGCTGGTGGTCCTGGCGTACACCACGTTCCACAACTCCGGGGTGGCGCTGCTGGCCCTGTCGCTGGACCGGCCGGTGCTCATGCCGCGGAGCGACTCCTCCGAGGCGCTGTGCCAGGAGGTGGGTGCCGGCTGGGTGCACCTCTACGACGGGGCGCTGGCCGGTGCCGACGTCGAGCGGGCCGTCTCGGCGATCCGGTCCGGGCGGCATACGGCCGCCCCGGACCTCACGGACCGGGACTGGGACCTGGTGGGCCGGCGGCACCGCGCGGCCTACCTCACGGCCCTCGGGCGGTCGTCGTGACGGCGCCCGTACCCGCACCGACACCTCCGACGTCCCCGGTGCCGACGATCCGGCACGTGATCGACCGGCGGATGTGCGTGGGTTGCGGCGCCTGCTCAGTCCGCACCGGCGGCGCGATACCCGTGGAGATCGGCCGGCGCGGGTACTACGAGGCGGACGCGAGCGGCGTCGCGCCGGAGCTGCTCGCTGCGGCGTCGCGCGTGTGCCCGTTCGCGGACGAGTCGCCGGACGAGGACCAGGTGGCCGCCGAGACGTTCGACGAGCACCTGCCCCGCGACGGCCGGGTCGGGGTGCACGGCGGTACCTGGGCCGGACGCCTCACCGACGACGCCGACGTGTACCGGAGCAGCTCGGGCGGCCTGACGAGCTGGTTCCTCGCCCGGCTGCTCGACACCGGCGAGGTCGACGCCGTCGTGCACGTGGGGCCGACGCCGGACGGGCCCCGGCTCTTCGAGTACCGGGTCGCCGAGACGTCCGCCGAGCTGCTCGGCAGCCGCAAGTCTGCCTACTACTCGACCACCCTCGCGACGGTACTGGCCGCCCTGCGCGGCGACGGCCGCAGATACGCCCTGGTGGGCGTCCCGTGCTTCGTCCAGGCGGTGCGGCTCCTCATGCGGGAGGACGATGTGCTCGCCGGCCAGCTCCGGTACCTCGTGGGCATCGTCTGCGGGCACATGAAGGCCTCGGGCTTCGCCGAGTCGCTGGCCTGGCAGCAGGGCATCGCGCCGGACGACCTGGCGCGGGTGGACTTCCGGATCAAGGACCCGGGCGCGAGCGCGAGACGCTACCGGTTCGGCGCCTGGGGCACGGGCGCGACGCCGGTCTCCGAGCTGCCTGGTCGACTGGTCGGGGGGCAGTGGGGGCACGCGTCGTTCCAGCTCAACGCCTGCAACTTCTGCGACGACGTGTACGCCGAGTCGGCCGATGTCGTGTTCGGCGACGCGTGGCTGCCCCGGTACGAGGCGGACCCGCGGGGCACGAACGTCGTCGTCACCCGGACCGAGGCCGCCGAGCGTGTGCTGCGGTCCGGCGTCGCGGACGGGAGCGTGCACCTGGAGCCGGTCACGGTGGACGACCTGGTCCGCGCGCAGGCCGGCAACTACCGGCACCGGCGCGACGGCCTCGCCGTCCGCCTGGCCGACGACGTCGCCGCGGGGCAGTGGGTG
>NZ_KI911686.1:6318-7102 GCF_000515355.1 Promicromonospora kroppenstedtii DSM 19349
CCCCACCGGCCGGGCAGGACCGGCCGCCTCGGGTTCCAGTGGACGACGTCGACGGGCACGGGCCTCTCCGCTCAGCCGGCGTACGGGGTGCGGCCGAGCATGCCCGCCACCCGCGTCCGGACCGGCGACGGGACCACGGCCGGCGGCACCATCCGCGCGATCCGTCGCGCGGGGGACCCGGCGACCTTGCGGTGCACATAGGGGTACAACGCGCGCAACCGGTCGAACTCGGCGCGCGTCACGGCGTCGTCGTGCTCGGGGAGGGCGTCGAGGGCGGCCCAGGTGTCGTCCGCCAGCGCGCGCAGGGGCGCCGGTACCGGCGTCTCGTCCCATGTGACCTCGACGCGGTGCAGCGTGTGGTCGATGAACGCGTCCACCCGCTCGACGGCGCTCGTGTCACGCGGGTCGACCATCGGCAGGTCGAGGGCGGCCGCGGCGTCGAACACCGGGCTGTCCCAGTCGTGGATCAGGTCCCAGTAGCGCACGAAGGCGCGCGGCGTGGCCCGCGTGGCGAGCTCGGTGCCGAGCATCAGGTTGATCCAGCCGGCCAGCCGGTCCACCAGCGCGTCCCCGTCGTCGGTCACCCTGCTGCCCACGACCTCCGTGGGCGGGCGCAGCACCGTGACGCACGACGCCACCGCGCCGGTCGCGGCGGCCGCGGCCTGCCAGTGTTCCAGGAACCAGAGCAGCCGCGGGTCCTTGATCACCAGGTCGCCGTGCTCCGCCGTCCGCGCGGCGAGCCAGGCCCGGATCTGGCCGGGCGCGTCCGCCTCGGCGCCCGCCC
>NZ_KI911686.1:7202-28164 GCF_000515355.1 Promicromonospora kroppenstedtii DSM 19349
GTACGCGGCCCGCGAGGCGACCGCGGCCGCCGGTCTCCCACAGCTCGGCGTACCGGCTGCTGCGGTCGGTGTCCATGGCGCGGATGCGGCCGCCCTCGGCCAGGTCGAGGTCCAGGAACCGCGCGAGGCGGTCGAGCTCCCGCACGGGTTCACGCATCAGGTGCTCGTACCGCAGCACGAGCAGGTTCTCGATGTGCAGCGCGTCCTGGGCGAAGACGTCGTGCGCGTGCACCCAGTGCTCGACGAGCCGGGGGAAGCCGTAGGTGAACCGCCCGTGCGTGCGGGTGGCCCACTTGCGCACGGCCAGCGCCTGCACCACGGGGTGCCGGGTGACCACCACGAACCGTGCCTTCGGGAAGAGCTCCTGGAGGTAGCGCGTCTTGGTCAGGTTGGGCGCGGACTTCTCGACGAGCACCGTGCGGTCGAGGTCCCAGTAGGGCGACCAGCTCTGCCAGATCCGCTCCGCGGCGTCGGGCGTGCGGCGCGCGTCCTCCTCGGTGAGGTGTGCCTGCGGATGAAACGACCATTGGGATGTATTACCCAGGGCACCCGGATAAGTGTCCTGAATGTGTTGTCCCTCGTCCATGGAGGTACCGGTGCCGGTCAGTCCGGAGGCGTCGGGGCTCGACCCGATGATGCGGGCCACGAGCGCGGTGCCACTGCGGTGCAGGCCACCGATGAAGACGAGTCGATGGTCGTTCCAGGGCGCGCCACTCGTGCTCGTTCCGGACATGTGGGGGTACCTCAGCTGCTCGGCGAAAAGGGTCGCTGGTGCCCCGCAAAAATATGCGATGAATGTACCGCGTGCGACCTGAATCGTCCGATCGCCGTAATTCGCGGACGGGTTTCTTTGTGCGGAGTTCGGACTCTTCGCGGCCTTCATGACATCCGGTGCCGAATCCCGGTGCGCATAGATAAGACTTTTCAGGCATTCCATACCAACGTGTTTGCCGGTATTGTCCCGGCTTGTGTCTCCAGCACCCGGTACGACGTCGTCCGCGACCACGCCTGTGCACACCTCGCACAGGGCCATCGCCCGTGGGGGCAGTGGGTCCGCGTGGGCGTCGCTCGCGCGGGGCGTGCTGGCCGTGGCCGTGTGCGCGAGCCTGACGGGATGCGCCGCGATCCTCACCCCCGGCGCCGAGCCCCGGCCCGCGCCGGGCGCTGCTCCCGGGGTGGTCAGCATGGCGATACCGGTCGAGCGGGCGCCGTCCACCGGCCCCACCTCTGTGGGAGCGATCCAGGGCGAGCGAAACCAGGAGACCGCCACTGTCGATGTGCAGGCGCCACCCAGCGGCTCGGCGTCGCGGGGCAAGGACCGGGAAACGCTGCCGGGCGAGGGAGCTGACGCGGGTTCTGGCACCGGTGCGGGCTCCGGGGCCGGCGGGGGCGGCACGGGTGCGGGCTCCGACGGTGGCACGGGTGGTGGCGCGTCCGCGCCCGACCTGACCGACGCCGTGGAGTACGCGCAGGCGCTGGAGGAGGCGGTGAACGGGCACCGGACGGCGAACGGCCTGGCCGCCCTGGCGCACGACGACTGCGCGTACGACGTAGCGCTCGCCCGCGCCCAGGCGCTCGTCGGCGAGGACCTGGCGCACGCGCCGCTCGGCCCGATCTTCGACGCCTGCCCCACCACGGCCGTGGCGGAGAACCTGGCGAAGGGCGGCTGGACGCCGGCCGAGGCCGCCCAGGGCTGGATGGACTCCGAGGGGCACCGCGCCAACATCCTGAACGGCGACCTGACCCGCGGCGCGATCGCCTGCGTGCCCGACGGCGGCGATCCCGCCGCACCGGTCATGATCTGCGCACACGTCTTCCTGGCATGAGAACCTGCGGCGTGCCCCGACACCCGATCCGCCTCGCCGTCACGCTCGTGGCCGCCGGCGCGCTGCTCACCGCCTGCACGACCCTGCCCGGCAGGGGCGGCACCCCGATGCTGACGGCGACGCCCCAGGCGACCTGGACCGCGCCCGGCGGCATCGACCTGACCGATCCGGACCAGTACGCCGCCACGCTGGAGGACGGCGTGAACGCCGCCCGGGTGCAGATCGGTCTCGACCCGCTGGAGCACGAGCCGTGCCTTCAGCCCGTCGCGGTGGAGCGGGCGGCGGCGCTGGTCGGCGCACCCGAGCTCACCCACGCGCCGCTGCCGCCGGTGCGGAAACAGTGCCCCGGCGGGCTCGTGGCCGAGAACCTGAGCCGCAGCGTGGACCCGCCGCAGACCGTGGTGCAGGCTTGGATCGACTCCCCGACGCACCTCGAGAACCTCGCCAGCGGGCAGCTGCGGCGCGGCGCGATCGGCTGCGTCGCCGACGGCGGCACCGCGACCCAGCCGAGGCTGGTCTGCTCCCACCTGTTCCTCGACTGACGAGTCGTCCGGAGGACGGCGGACACTCCCCCAGAGCCTCCTCCATATCGGGGCAACCTGGCCCCGTCGTGGCCGTTATGGTGTGACGCGCGAAAGAGCACCCGCCCGGAACGACCGCAGGAGAAAAATTGGCGCAGGCGACGACCACCGCCGTCGACCGACATTCCGACCCGTCCCGGGAGACCGGCGGAACGGACCAGGCAACCGCCGCCTCCGGCACCGGTCACACGTTCCGCACCGACATCAACGGGCTGCGCGCGGTCGCTGTGCTCGCCGTCGTCGTCTACCACGCGGGGATCGCGATCCCCGGCGGGTTCACCGGCGTCGACGTCTTCTACGTGATCTCCGGGTACCTCATCAGCTCGCTGCTGCTGCGGGAGGTGGACCGCACCGGGCGCGTCGACCTCGTCGAGTTCTGGACCCGCCGCATGCGACGGCTCGTGCCTGCGCTCGCCCTGGTCGTGACGGTCACGCTGGGTGCCTGCCTGCTGATCCTGTCGCCGCTGGTCTGGGGGCGCCTCGCCTGGCACGCCGCGTCGGCCATGCTGTTCGTCTCCAACCTGCTCTTCCCGTACCAGGGGCAGAACTACTTCTCCGACACCGTCACGCCGAGCCCGTACCTGCACACCTGGTCGCTCGGCATCGAGGAGCAGTTCTACATCTTCTGGCCGCTGCTGATCCTGCTGGCCGTCGCCCTGGCCCGGCGCACCCGGGTCCCGTCCCGCCGTGCGCTGCAGCTTCTGTTCGCCGGCACCTTCGTGGTGTCGCTGGCGACGTCGGTCTGGCTCACGGCGGCCGCCCCCGACTGGGCCTTCTACATCCTGCCCACCCGCGCGTGGGAGTTCGCCGGCGCGGCGCTCGTCGCGACCCTGCCGTGGAGCCGGCTCGCCGAGCGCTCCCGCCTGCGTCCGGGCCTGCTGCGGGCACTGCTCGGCACGGCCGGGTTCGTGCTGCTCGTGCTGTCGTTCGCGCTGGTGCACGAGACCGACCCGTTCCCCGGGACCGTGGCCCTGCTGCCCGTGGGCGGCGCGCTGCTGGTCCTCGCGGCGGGCAGCGTCGCGGCCCCCGGCACCTGGGTGGACCGTGTGCTGGACCTGCCGGTGCTGCAGCGCCTCGGCGACGTCTCCTACTCCTGGTACCTCTGGCACTGGCCGTTCGTGGTTCTCACCACGGCCGCCGTGCAGGACGACGCGATCTGGATCAAGGCGCTCGCCTCCGTCGCCGCGCTCGGCGCGGCGTTCGCCACCTACCGCTGGGTCGAGAACCCGATCCGGTTCAGCGGCGCCATGCGGTCGTGGCGCCGCACCGCCGCGGTGACCCTCGTCATGGCGCTCGCGGTGGGCGGCGTCGTCGCGGGCACGCGGGTCGCGACCAGCGCCGTGCTCGAGCGGGAGCCCTACGCGACCGCCGTCGCGACACGCGCCCAGCCCGCGTCCTACGGATGCGCCGGGTACACCGAGACGGCGACGGGCACCGACGTCTGCCTGCTCGGCGACGTCACCTCGACCACCACGGTGCTGCTGCTCGGCGACTCGCACGCGATGCACTGGATCCCCGCGTTCGACGCCGCCGCGGCCGATGCCGGCCTGCGCCTCGCCGTCCGCTGGCGGCACGGCTGCCCTGCCGCCGAGGTCAAGGTCGAGCAGCCCGCGGACCGCGGCCCGTGCGCGGGCTTCCAGGCCGAGTCCCTGCGTATAGTCGACGACCTGCGACCCGACGTCGTGGTGATCAGCCAGGCGCACATCTACGGCGACCGCATGCTGCACGCCGACGGCAGCCTGATGTCCGAGGACGAGGCGCGTGTGACCTGGGAGCAGGCCAACGAAGCGCTGTTCGCCCACCTCACCGACGTGTCCTCCGCCGTGGTGGCCGTCAAGGACAACCCCCGGCTCGACGTCGACCCGCTCGAATGCCTCACCCGTCCCTGGCCCGGCCTCGGAGACTGCAGCATGCCGCGGGCGGACGCCGAGCACTCCAACGGTGACCTGCCCGCCGTCAGCGCCGGCGTCTGGGAGAAGTACGGCGTGACGGAGTGGGACGGTCTCTGGTCGGAGACCTGCGACGCGCAGACCTGTCACGTCGGCGATGTCAGTCACCCCGTCTACCGTGACTTCCACCACCTCAACGCCGAATACGTGCTCACCCAGGTGCACTCCGTTGAGAAGATGCTCCAGACTGCGGTGCGCGGCATGCAGCCGGGCAGCAACAGGTAACGAAGGGGAACATCCGACCATGGTTCACGACCAGACCCAGAGGCTGGGCGCCGTCGACCGGTTCTTCAAGATCAGCGAACGCGGGTCCACGGTGTGGACGGAGGTGCGCGGCGGCCTGGTCACCTTCTTCACGATGAGCTACATCGTCGTGCTCAACCCGCTCATCCTCGGGAGCGTGCCCGACGGCACCGGGCAGTTCCTCGGCGGTGGGGACGGCCGCGGCGACATCGAGGCGATCGCCGCGGCGACCGCCCTCGTGGCCGGCGTGATGTCGATCCTCATGGGCGTCGTCGCGAACTTCCCGCTGGCGCTCGCGGCAGGGCTCGGCCTGAACGCCGTCGTCGCGTTCTCCGTGGCGGCGCTGCCCGGCATGACCTGGGCCGACGCCATGGGCATCGTGGTGCTGGAGGGCCTGGTCATCCTGATCCTGGTGGTCACCGGTTTCCGGGAGGCCGTGTTCCGGGCCGTGCCTCGCGAGCTCAAGATCGCGATCAGCGTGGGCATCGGCCTGTTCATCACGTTCATCGGCGTGTACGACGCCGGCTTCGTACGCATCCCTGCGTCCCTCGCCACGCCGACGGAGCTCGGCCTGGGCGGCTCGCTCGGCGCCTGGCCGCTGTTCGTGTTCGCGTTCGGTGTGCTGCTGGCCGCCGTCCTGATGGTGCGCAAGGTGCGCGGCGCCATCCTCATCGCGATCGTGGCCTCGACCGTGGTCGCGGTGGTCATCGAGGCCGTCGGGAAGATCGGCGGGCGCACCGCAGACAACCCGGGCGGCTGGTCGCTCAACATCCCCGCGCTCCCCGACTCCGTCGTGGCGCTGCCGGACTTCTCGCTCATCGGCCAGTTCTCGCTCTTCGGCTCGTTCGAGAAGATCGGCCCGATCGCCGTCATCCTGCTGGTGTTCACGCTCCTCATCGCCGACTTCTTCGACACGATGGGCACCATGGTGGCCATCGGCGGGGAGGCCGGGCTGCTCGACGAGAAGGGCAACCCGCCCCGGACCAAGCAGATCCTGATCGTCGACTCGCTGGCCGCCGTCGGCGGTGGCGCCGGCTCGGTCTCCTCCAACACGGCGTACGTCGAGTCGGCGTCCGGCGTGGGTGACGGCGCCCGCACGGGCCTCGCGGCCGTCACGACGGGTGTCGCGTTCCTGCTCGCCACGTTCCTCGCGCCGCTCGTCAAGATGGTGCCGCACGAGGCCGCCACCCCCGCGCTCGTGATCGTCGGCTTCCTCATGGTGGTCCAGGTGACCGGCATCGACTGGAAGAACCTCGAGGTCGCCATCCCGGCGTTCCTCACCATGGTGCTCATGCCGTTCGCGTACTCGATCACCGTCGGCATCGGCGCGGGCGTCATCTCCTACGTGCTGCTCAAGGTCGCGGTCGGCAAGGTCCGCAAGGTGCACCCGCTGCTGTGGGTCGCGGCGGTGCTGTTCCTCGTGTACTTCCTGATGGGCCCGATCCGCGCCGCGGTAGGCATCTGACGCGGCGCGGGCTGCGGGCTCCGCCCGCCCCGAAGGTGCGCTTCTACCCAGTCGTCAGGACCAGATCCGCTCGTGGATCTGGTCCTGACGACTGACTTGAGGCGCACCTATTTTTTCGCCGCGACCGGGGCCGGGTCGTCCAGGTAGATCCGGGTCGCGCCGGTCGCCTCGCGGGGCGGGGTCCAGCCGTGCTTCCGCAGGACCTTCGCGATCCGGCTGCCGACGCCGCCCGGGCGGTCGTTGTCCGACGGCTTGAACCGCAGCACGATCACCCGCCCCGACGCAGTGAGCAGGTTCTGGCGCGGGGCGTCCCGGACGAGCGCCTGCTGGGTGCTGTGCGGTCCGAGCCCGTCGATCTCGACGACCAGCCAGCGCCCGTCGGGCAGCCGCCAGGCGAAGTCCACCCGCGCGACGACCTTGCCGCCCCGCACGACGCGCACCTGCAGGTCGTCGGGCGGCACCCCGTTGTCGTGGCACGACAACCGGGCGAATGACTCCGCGGGCGACTCGGACCGCCCGTCGACGAGCGGGAACAGGGCGTGCAGCTGGGCCGCCCCGTGCCGCCGTCGGACCAGGTCGTGGAGCGCGGCGAGGGCGTTCTGCCGGGGCAGCCGGGGGAGCGCCTGCGCGGCGGCATGGTCGATCCGAGCGATCGCGCGCTCCTCGATCAGATCCGTGGGGAACTCGGCGTACGCCACGACGGCGGCACCGTGCTTGGTCCGGCGCGGCGACCGGTCCTTGCGCGCGACCTCCAGTGGGAAGTCCCGCGGCAGCCCGGCGACGCCGTGCAGCACGAGCGCACAGCAGCCGGTGGCAACGGCGTCGGGACCGTGCAGGAGCAACGCGAACCAGGTGCGCCACCTCGCGGCGTGCTCGAACCAGTTGTCCCGGACTCTGCTGGCGAGCGGCACGGGATCGGTGTCGTACACGCCGCGCGCCGGGCTGGTCCAGCGGACCTGACGGACGAGACGGCGTCGGGCCTCCCGCCCGATACCGAGCTGCTCGCACTGCGCGGTGGACAGGAGCCCGGCCTGCCGGCGGGAGACCAGCTCGGCGGCGCTCGGGATCACGTAGGTCTTGGGCACGAACCCACTTCACCAGCGCAGCCCGGACCGGGGCGGCGTCGATCGCCCCGCCTGTGTACAACTGTTGGAAACGGCCCCCTGTGGTCGCGCTCCCCGTCCGCGGCCCAGGGTCCGGGGTGCCGTCGCAAGCACAAGAAAAGTGCGCCTCTACCCAGTCGTCGGGTCCCGGAATCTGCATGATTCCGGGCCTGAGGACTGGCTAGAAGCGCACTTCGCGGTCCACTCCCGGCCGGGCCGGTTCCCCGGCTAGGCCGCCAGGGCCTGGCGGTCCGGGGTCGGGTCCGCCACGGGTGGGTACTCCACGTGGAGGTACGGGCGCGGGATGCGGTGCTCGCGGGAGAGCCGGGCGCGGACCCGCACGTGCCACGTCCGGTAGGCCCAGACCGTGGCGATCGCAGCGACCAGCAGCGTGGCCACCGCCCCGATCAGCACCGCGTACCGCGGGCCGAAGGTCTCGCCGATCCAGCCGACCACGGGGGAGCCCAGCGGCGTGGTGCCGAGCAGCACCATCATGTAGATGGACATGACCCGACCGCGCATCTCGGGCGCGACCGAGAGCTGGATCGCCGCGTTGGCCGACGTCAGCATGGTCAGCGACGCGAAGCCGACCGGGATGCACATGATCAGGTAGCCGAGGTAGGTCGGCATGACGGCCTGGATGCCCATGGCGATCGCGAACGCGAACGCCGCGCCGAGCACGAGCCGCACGCGCGGCCGCTCGCGACGGGCCGCCAGGAGCGCTCCGGCGAGCGAGCCGATCGCGAGCACGGACCCGAGGATGCCGTACTCGCCGGCGCCCCGCCCGAACTCGACGCGCGCCATCATGGCCGACGTGAGCTGGAAGTTCAGGCCGAACGTGGAGACCACGCCCATCACGACCATGATCACCACGATGTCGCTGCGCCCGCGGATGTAGGACAGGCCCTCGCGGATCTGCCCCTTTGCGCGCGAGGCGGTGGGCTGCACGCGCAGGTCGCGCATGCGCGTGAGCGCCAGGATCACGGCGCCGAAGGCGATGCCGTTGATGATGAACACCCAGCCCGTGCCGACGGCGGCGATGAGCAGGCCTGCCACACCGGGGCCGATGAGGCGTGCGGCGTTGAAGTTCGTCGAGTTGAGCCCGACGGCGTTCGCGAGCCGCTTGGTCGGCACGAGCTCGGCGACGAACGTCTGGCGGACCGGCCCGTCGATCGCGCTCACGACACCCAGCAGGGTGGCGAACACGTACACGTGCCACAGCTCGGCAGCGCCGGACAGCACCAGCGCACCGAGCCCGAGGCCCAGTACGCCCATGCCGCCCTGCGTCATCATCAGGAGCTTGCGGCGGTCGACGCGGTCGGCCAGCAGGCCGGCCCACGCGGACAGGAAGATGTGCGGGATGAACTGCAGCGCGGTCACGATGCCGACTGCGACGCCGGAGTTGTTGGTCAGGAGGGTCAGGACGACCCAGTCCTGCGCCACGCGCTGCATCCAGGTGCCGATGTTGGCGACGAGAGCGCTGGCGAACCAGAGACGATAGTTACGATATTTAAGGCTGGCGAAGGTTGCGCTCATCGAGCGGCGATCCGCAGAAGGAGCTCGCTGGCTCCCGCAAGGATCTCTCTCTCCTCTACGGTCAGGGTGGACAGCTGTTTGGTCAGCCAGGCGTCGCGACGCCGTCGGGTCTCGGCGACCTCACGCTCGCCGGCCGCGGTGAGGCGGACGACGACCTGGCGCTTGTCGGTCGCGTGCTCCACCTTCTCGACGAGGCCGAGCTCGGCCAGGGTGTTCACCGCTCGGGTCATCGACGGGGGGCGCACGCGCTCGTGCTCGGCGAGGGAGCCGGGGGACATCTCGCCGTGTCGGTGCAGCACCGTCAGGATCCCGAACTGCCCCTCTGGGAGGTCGGCCTCACCGCGCTCGGCGCGCAGGCGGCGGGACACTCGGGTGAGGGCGACCCGGAGGTCGCCCCCGACGGTCGCCGGGCTACGGCTGGACCTGCGGGAGCTCGACGGCACCCGCACCATTCTAGGTCATTAGCCTTGCTAACGGTACGTGGGTGTGGTCACATCGAGCGGCGTCGGACGGCGGGAGAAGCCCCCGGTGAGAACGGCGAAGCGCCCGCCCCCGGGGAAGGGGGACGGGCGCTTCGCCGTACGGTGCCGCGGGGGATCAGCGCGCGCGGTGCGACTGCGCGAACTGACCGACGCTCGGCTGGAGCTCCTGCTGTACGTTCTCGAACCGCTGGCCCTGCTCGCTGTGTGCCTTGAGCCGGTTCTCGAACTCGGCCTGCGTGCGCAGCTCGTCCTCCGTGGGCCAGAGGCCGATGCCGAGGATGAGCAGGAACGTCACGACGCTCACCGCCATGACGAGCGGCACCAGCAGCTGCATGGTCGAGGCACCCGTGGGGACGGTGTCGACCGGGTTGACCACGGACACGCCGGCCATACCCGTGTAGTGCATGCCCGTCACCGCGATGCCCATGACCAGCGTGGCCACGATGGTGGCGAGCGTGCCGCGGATGTGGACGGTGCACCACAGTGCGGCGGTCGCCGCGACGATCGCGATGATGATCGAGGCGATGACGTAGACCGGGTTGTAGACGACCTCGGCGGACATCTCCATCGCCTCCATGCCCATGTAGTGCATGGCGGCGACACCCGCGCCGGCCAGCGCGCCGCCGACCAGCATCGCGGGCAGCTTGCGCTTGCCGAGCTCGGTGATGAACAGGCCCGCCCCGACGACGACGATCGCGATGGCAGCGCTGAGGAGGGTCTCAGGGATGTTGTAGCGGATGGTCACGCCTGAGGCGGAGAAGCCGAGCATGGCGACGAAGTGCATCACCCAGATCCCGGTACCGCCCAGTGCGATGGCGCCGAAGACGAGCCACGCCGCGCGCGCGCCGCCCGCAGCCGCTCGGGCTCGGGAGGTGCATGCGAGGCCCGTCGCTGCGCCGGTGCACGAGATCGCGAACGCCAGGATGGGCGTCACGATTCCGAAGGTGAAGTGGTCGATCAATGGCATCTTGTTGAACAGCCCCTCAAAATGGTTCCCTCTGTTGCGGAAACGTTACAGAGCCCCCGTGCACCGGACAATAGGCAGAACTCCCCGTCGAAGGGGTATTGCGGACGTGATCAGCCTGGTCAGATGCGCTCGACGAGGTAGTCCACGCACTCGGTGAGCGCGGCTACGTCGTCGGGCTCGACGGCAGGAAACATGCCGACGCGGAGCTGGTTCCGCCCGAGCTTGCGGTAGGCGAACACGTCCTGGACGCCATTGGCGCGTAGCTCGGAGAGTACCCGCCCGGCGTCGATCTCGTCGGCCAGGTCTATGGTGCCGACCACCGTGGACCGCTCCTCCGGGCGCGCCACGAACGGGGTCGCCCACGGGCGCTTCTCGGCCCAGCCGTAGAGGATCTCGGCCGACGTCGCGCACCGCTCGGCCGACCACTTCAGGCCGCCCTGCGCGAGGAGCCATTCCACCTGGTCGGCCAGGAGCAGGAGCGTCGCCACGGCGGGCGTGTTCAGCGTCTGGTCCAGGCGCGAGTTCGTGATCGCCGTCGTGAGCGACAGGAACTCCGGCACCCAGCGGCCCGAGGCCTCGATCCGGGCGGCCCGCTCGACGGCGGCAGGGGACAGCACGGCGAGCCACAGGCCGCCGTCGGCTGCGAACGCCTTCTGCGGGGAGAAGTAGTAGGCGTCGGTCTGGCGCAGGTCCACCGGCAGCGCGCCGGCCCCCGACGTCGCGTCCGTGAGCACGATCGCGCTGTCCGGTCCGGACGGGCGCAGCACCGGGGCCATCGCGCCCGTCGAGGTCTCGTTGTGCGGCGTGGCGTAGGTGTCGACGTCGTCGGCCGGCTCGAGGTAGGCCACGGCGCCCGGCTCCGCGGTGATCACCTGGGAGGGGTCGAGGAACGGGGCGCGCGACGTGGCCGTGGCGAACTTGCCGCCGAACTCGCCGAACGAGGCGTGCTGCGCCTTGCGCTCCACGAGGCACAGGGTGGCCACGTCCCAGAAGGCGGTGGCGCCGCCGTTGCCGAGCGTCACCTCGTAGCCGTCCGGCGCGCCGAGCAGCTCCGTGACGCCCTCACGGATACGACGAACCAGGTCCTTCACGGGTGCTTTCCGGTGCGAGGTACCGAGCACGTGGGCGTTCGCCACGAGATGATCTACCTGTCCCGGGCGCACCTTGGAGGGGCCTGAGCCGAAACGGCCGTCGGTGGGCAGCAGGTGTGTCGGGATTGTCAGTGGCACAGAACTAGACTAGAACCTGGGCCGACGCCCGGGGCGCCGAGCCCAGGGGCGACTGGACGGCCGCGCGCATGACGGGAGCTGACGTGACGGATCTGATCGACACCACCGAGATGTACCTGAAGACGATCTACGAGCTCGACGAGGAGGGCATCACCCCCCTGCGCGCGCGCATCGCGGAGCGTCTGGGGCATTCCGGGCCGACGGTGTCGCAGACGGTCGCGCGCATGGAGCGCGACGGGCTCGTGATCGTGACCGGTGACCGCCACCTGGAGCTCACGGAGCTCGGGCACGACAAGGCGATGCGCGTGATGCGCAAGCACCGCCTGGCGGAGCGCCTGCTGACCGACGTGATCAAGCTCGACTGGGAGCACGTGCACGTCGAGGCCTGCCGCTGGGAGCACGTGATGAGCGACCTGGTGGAGAAGCGGCTCGTGGGCCTGCTCGACCACCCGCACCACGACCCGTACGGCAACCCGATCCCCGGCCTGTCGGAGCTGGGCGAGGCCTACACGGACGTGCCGTTCCTGGCCGGCGTGATCTCGCTGCCCTCGGCGTTCGAGGCCGCGGCCAAGAAGGGTGTCAAGGGTGAGCCGCTCGCCGCGTCGCTGACCCGCATCGCGGAACCCCTGCAGACGGACGTCGAGCTGCTGGCCCGTCTGTCCGACGCCGGCCTCGTGCCCGGCTCGCGGATCACGGCGGAGCTCAGTGACGGTACGTACACGGTGACGGTCGACGGCGCCGGGACTGCGCTCGAGCTGGGCGAGGACCTGGCCCGGCACCTCTTCGTCGCCACGGCCTGATCCGGTCGCAGCGGTAGGTGGCGACGGGGGTGCGAAATGGCCCCTTTTGCCGGAAAGGTGTCACCCTCTGTCCGACACACCATGACATTCGTTGCCGGAACGTGACATCGGGGGTGACGTCGGGTACGTTCGGACCGCTCCCGCGGAGTTTATTCCGAGGGAGTCTCCGGACGGACGCCGAACTCTGTCACCGGCCGGGGCCCCAAGACGACCGCATGACAGAGGCGGGGGACCCACCATCGGGCGCCAGGGTGCGTCCTAGGGGTGAAGCCGGGTAATCCTTCGGGAGTGCAACGGCCGGGTGATTTCTCCCACCCGAACCCGACAGCTGACCTCGAAGGCGTACAAGGAGAGGTAATACGTGACTGCACGTACCACCCGCGCACGCCATCGTGCTGCGCGTCGCCCCGTGACTCCGCTCACCGAGCTCGCCCAGAACGCCGCCGTCGGTCGCCGTACCGCGGTCGCCGCCGCAGGTGGCGCGCTCCTGGTCTCGACGTTCGGTGGCGCGATGGCCGCGCAGGCCGCTCCGCTGGAGACCGGCCCCGCCAAGATGAACTCCGTGGACCTCAACGCGCTGACGTCGCAGGCCCGTGAGTCCCTGTCCAACGCTCCCGTCGTGACCGTCGCGCCCGACGCCGAGCTCAGCGTCGAGAAGTCCGCCGTCTCGGTGGTCTCCGCTGCCGACAACGAGGACTACCAGGCCGAGCTCGCCGCCAAGGAGGCGGAGGAGGCCGCTGAGGCCGCCGCCGCCGAGGCCGCCGAGACCGCCGCAGCCGCCGCCACGGTCTCGACCGCATCGTCCGTCGACGTCCCGGCGTCGGCGATCGGCAACTCCGTGATCTCCATCGCCAGCCGGTACATCGGCGTCCCGTACGTCTCCGGTGGCAGCAGCCCGAGCGGTTTCGACTGCTCGGGCTTCACTTCTTACGTCTACGGCCAGCTCGGCATCTCGCTGCCGCACTCGTCCTCGGCGCAGTCCGGCTACGGCACGCAGGTGCCGGCGTCGGAGGCGCAGCCGGGCGACCTGATGTGGACCCCCGGGCACGTCTCGATCTACGCCGGTGGCAACACCATGATCGACGCGTCCAAGCCGGGTACCGTGGTCGACTTCCGCACCATCTGGCAGTCGAACCCGACGTTCATCCGCCTGGGCTGATCGCGGCCACGTAGCACCTCGCGGAGCGCCTGTCCGGTCACGACCGGGCGGGCGCTCTGCTTTGCCATCTTTCTGCAGACTTTTTGCCTCCGGTTACCCGATACCGGTGCTCCGCCGGTAGCGTTGGAGGGCAAAGGTGCACTGCCATAGAAAGGACTGGCGATGACACGATCCGAGGTCGTACTGGTCGGGGTGGACGGATCGGCCGCGAGTCTGCACGCGCTGGACTGGGCTACCGCCTACGCACACCGCGTGGGCTGGGCGCTGCACATCGTGTGCAGCTACTCGTTGCCGTCGTTCACGGCCGCGTCGCTCGACGGCGGGTACGCAGCCCTCGACGACACCACCATCCAGGAGGGCGCCAAGGCGGTCCTGGTCGAGGCGGAGAACCGCGTGGCCGACGCCGGGGTGCGCGCCACGACGGAGGTCGCCACCGGTGACGCCGCCGGCGTGCTCGTGGAGCTGTCCGCCGACTACGGGCTTGCCGTCGTGGGGACCCGCGGCCGAGGAGGTTTCACGGAGCGCCTGCTGGGTACGGTGTCGTCCGCGCTGCCGGCGCACGCGAAGTGCCCGGTGGTCGTGGTCCCGCTGCGGGCCGAGACCAACCGGGGCGTCTCCTGGACCCCGCCGGACATCAGCTCCGACGAGCCCGGCACCGCCGCCGGCTCGGCGGACGACGCCGAGAGCGGCGTGGCCCCCAGGGCAGCGGAGATCCGGGAGGTGCGCCGCATCGTCGTCGGCGTGGACGGGTCGCCGCAGGCAGAGCGGGCGCTGCAGCACGCGATCGTCCAGGCCAACGCGTGGGGCGCGGAGCTGACCGCCGTCACGGGCGTGCCCGTGGGCAACGCGGGGATGCTGGCGTGGCTGCCGTCGTCGATCGACCGGGAGCAGGTGCTGGCCGACATCGGGGCCGGCATGGACGTGCTCGTCGACCGGTACGAGGCCGAGAACCCGGGCATGCGGATCCGGCGCATCGTGCTGGACGGCACGGGCGCGGAGCTGCTGACGGAGTTCTCCACGGCGTCGGACCTCGTCGTCGTCGGGTCGCGCGGCCGCGGCGGGTTCCGCGGGCTGCTGCTGGGCTCGACGAGCCAGGCGGTGCTGCACCACGCGGCCTGCCCGGTGCTCGTGGTGAACAAGCACTGCCCGGACTGACCGGGACGTCACCGCGAGGTGTAGACAGGACGAGGCAGAGCTCTGGCGAGGTAGAACCGCAGCGCGAACTGCGGTTCTACCTCGCTGCCACCTTGCTGCAGCTCTACCTCGCGGCGGCGGCGGCCTCGGCCGCGGCGAGCAGCACGCAGGTCGCGACGCCGTCCATCGCAGTGCGGACCTCGTCCAGCGGGGGCATCGACGGTGCCAGACGCACGTTCTGGTCCTGCGGGTCCTTGCCGTACGGGTGGGTGGCGCCGGCGGGGGTCAGGGCGATCCCCGCCTCCTTGGCGAGCTGTACCACCCGGGCGGCCGTGCCCGGTGCGACGTCGAGCGACACGAAGTAGCCGCCCTTGGGCTCGGTCCACGACGCGATGCCGTAGCCGCCCAGGCGCTCGGTCAGGATCTCGACCACGGCCTCGAACTTCGGCGCCAGGATCGCGCGGTGCTTGCGCATGTGGTCGCGCACGCCGTCGGGCGAGCCGAAGAACATCGCGTGCCGCAGGTGGTTGAGCTTGTCCGGTCCGATGGAGGCGACCGACAGGTGCTTCTTGAACCACGCGATGTTCGCCGCCGAGCTGCCCAGGAACGACACGCCCGCGCCCGCGAACGTGATCTTGGACGTGGAGGCGAACAGCAGCACGCGGTCCGGGTGACCGGCCTCGTCGGCCAGCGCGATGGCGTTCGGGCTGGTCACCTCGTCGTCGGTCAGGTGGTGCACCGCGTACGCGTTGTCCCACAGGATGCGGAAGTCCGGGGCGGCGGCAGGCATGGAGACCAGCGCGCGGGCGACGTCGGCGCTGATGACCGCGCCGTCCGGGTTGGAGTACGTGGGTACGACCCACATGCCCTTGATCGTGGGATCGGTCGCGACGAGCGCCGCCACGGCCTCGGCGTCCGGTCCGTCCGCCGTCATCGGCACCGGGATCATCTCGATGCCGAAGGCCTCGCAGATCGTGAAGTGCCGGTCGTAGCCCGGCACCGGGCAGATCCAGCGCACCTTCTCCTCGCGCGCCCACGGCTTGGGCGAGTCGGGGAAGCCGAACAGCTCGGCGAACGCGACGACGTCGTGCATGGTCGTGAGCGACGCGTTGCCGCCTGCGAGGAGCTGCTCCACTGGCACGTCGAGCAGCTCGGCGAAGATGCGGCGGATCGTGATGCCGCCGTCCAGCCCGCCGTAGTTGCGCACGTCCGTGCCGGTCTCGTCGGTGTGCACGCCCACGCCGGGCAGGGCCAGCATCGGCTCGGCGAGATCGAGCTGCTCGGCGGACGGCTTGCCGCGCGTGAGATCCAGCTTCAGGCCCTTGGCCTGGAGCTCGGCGTAGGCCTGCTGGAGCTGCGCGAGGTCCGGGAGCATGACGGTGTTGTGGGACGACGTCGTAGTGGTCACCCCCGGGAGAATACGCTCAGCCGGCGGCCGGTGACAGCCGTGACCGGCGGCGCTTGCGGGGCGGGGTGACTTCTGCGTCCGGGATGTCTGACGTGTCTGCGGATGGGGCAGTTGTGCTGTCGCCGTCCGACCCGTCGTCGTCCGGCTCCTCGCCGGTACCGCCGCCCGGACCGCCGTCCCGCAGTGCCACCAGGGACTCCTCCAGGATGTCGAGCGCCATCTCCAGCTCGGGCTGCACGATCGACAGCGGCGGCGACAGGCGGATGGTCGAGGCGTGCGTGTCCTTGGCGAGCACACCCCGCTCCAGCAGCGCCTCGCACAGCTCGCGGCCGGTGCCGAGCTCCGGGTCCACGTCGACGCCGGCCCAGAGCCCGACGCAGCGCGCGCCGGTCAGCAGGCCCTGGTCCACGAGCGCGTCGAGCCGCTCCTGGAGCACCTTGCCCGACGCCGCGGCGCGGGCCTGGTACTGCCCCGTCGAGAGCAGGTCGAGCGCGGCGACGCCGACCGCGCATGCCAGCGGGTTGCCGCCGAACGTGGAACCGTGCGTGCCCGGCGTGAGGACGCCGAGGATCTCCGGCTTGCCGACGACCGCCGAGACCGCCACGATCCCGCCGCCGAGCGCCTTGCCCAGACAGACCAGGTCCGGCTGCACGCCCCAGAGCTCGCAGGCCAGGGTGGTGCCGGTGCGGCCGAGACCCGACTGGATCTCGTCGGCGACCAGGGCGATGTTCTTCTCGGCGGTGAGGGCACGCAGGCCGGGCCAGAAGTCGTCCGGCGGGATCACCACGCCGGCCTCGCCCTGCACCGGCTCCATGAGCACGGCCACGGTGGTGTCGTCGACGGCGTCGGCCACCGCCTGCAGGTCACCGAACGGCACCCGTACGAAACCGGGGGCGAACGGGCCGAACCCGTCGCGCGCGACCGGGTCGTCCGACAGCCCGACCAGGGTGGTGGTGCGGCCGTGGAAGTTGCCCCCGGCGATCACGATCTTCGCCTGGTCCTCGGGCACGCCGCGCACGTCGTACCCCCACTTGCGGACCGCCTTGATCGCGGTCTCCACGGCCTCGGCGCCGGTGTTCATCGGCACCACGAGGCTGTCCTCGCCGCCGGTCGTCAGCGGGCCCATGACCTCGACGAGCCGCTGGGCGAACTCCTCGAGCCGGTCGTGGTCGAACGCACGGGACGTGAGGGTGACCTGGCGCAGCTGCGCCATGGCAGCCGCGACCAGCCCCTGGTGCAGGTGCCCGAAGTTCAGGGCCGAGTACCCCGACAGGAAGTCGAGGAACTCGTTGCCGTCGGTGTCCCATACGTGTGTACCGTGCGCCCGCGCGATCGTGACCGGCAGGGGATGGTACGTCGGGGCGAGTGCGCCGTGCGTCGTGTCCGCCATGACCCGCAGCCTAGGTCGGGTCCCGGAATCCTGCCTCGTCGCCCGCATATATCGGCGGCTCGGCGCCGGGAACGACCTACCTCTGCTCGATGACGCGCGGGAAGCGGTCCGGCGGGGGGCCGAACGCCGCGCGGGACTGCGCGATGACGGTGTGGCCGAGCGCACGGGCGCCGACCAGGCCGACCACGGCGCCGATGCCGAACGGCAGGATGCGGCCGAGCAGCAGACTGCCCTGCTTGGCGATCTGCTTCTTGATGAACTGGTGGGTCAGCGCCTTGTTCACGCGCTGGAGCGTGCCGCGCGGCATGCTCGTGAGCAGCACCTTCCCCCACGCGACGCCCGATCCCCCGATGGCGTCCTCGACATCCTTGGCGCCCTTGTCACCGAGCACGGTGGCGAGCAGGAGCGCCCGCCGGCGCGGGACGTCCTGCACGTCGATCCCGTGCACGTCCGCGACCGCGAGGGAGAACGCCGCGGACGACGCGAAGAACGTCGCCACATCGCTGGTCGACAGCGCCACGCTCGCCGCGGTGCCGACCGCGGGGATCGCGGCGGCCGCGCCCACGGCACTGCCCGTGGTCTGGATGACCCGCATGTACTCCTTCTCCAGGAGCTTGATGATCTCGGCCGGCGAGGCGTCGGGGTTTCGGGCGCGCACCTTGTCCACATGCTTGTGGATGGTCGCCGACGGGATGGTCACCGCCCGGTCCACCAGGTGGTCCAGCGGGCCGTCGGGCTTGTAGTTGAGCCAGTCCGCCTTGGTGACGTGCAGCGAGCCGTCCGGCTTGACGAGCGCGTCGCCCGGGGCGGCCTTGCCGTTGGACTCGGCTGCGGTCAGCTTCTTGTCGTCGGTCATGGTCAGCCCTCCGGCTGGTTGAACTGCGCGTCCGGGATCCGGGCGCCCGCCTTGAGCGTGCGCCCGACGGTGCAGGCCTTGTCGATCGACCGCTGGGCGATCGTCAGGAGCTTGGCGCGGTCCTCGTCGTCGAGGGCGGACAGGTCGATCTCGAACTTCTCGGTGAGCACCGGGTACCGGTCCTCTGCCATGTCCTTGGGGTCCTCGACGCGGATGGTCGTCTGGTAGTCGTCACCCAGGCGACGCGCGAAGGCGCGGTCGCTGCTCATCCCGGCGCAGGCGGCGAGCGCGACCTTCAGCAGCTCGCCGGGCGTGAACACCGCACCGGCACTGGCCGGTCCGATCTCGACGCGCGCGCCGCGGGCCGAGAAGCCCGTGTACGTGCGCGTGCCGTTGCGCTCCACCCACAGCGGGTCCGTGGGTGAGGGGGTCACGGCGTCCTCGGTCGGCGTGGCTCCCGGGGTGGTGGTCTGCTCCGTCATGAGGGTGATCCTTCCACTGCTCACCGACACGGTCACGTAGCTGGGTGCCTCGGGTCCCGGTCGGTCGGCCTAGTGCTCAACGCGAACGGCCCCCGCGACGTTCCCGTTCGGCGGGCGGACGGGCCCGTCCGCTGCGACGATCTCACCCATGGCGCAGAACGTGAGCGGCGAGCAGGGGGCGGCCGGGGCGACGTCGGGCGGCGGGAGAACCGCATGGCGGCCGGACTGGAAGGACATCGGCGTGCGCCTGCTCGGCGTGGCCGGCGTGATCCTCGCCGTCTGGCTGGGCTACCTGTTCCTCGACGCCTTCCTGCCTCGCTGGTGGGCCCAGGTGATCGGCAACGCGGTGGACGGTTCGTTCACCGCGGGCGCCTGGTGGGGGCTCCTGGTGGGCGCGGTGTTCACGCTGGTCCCGGTGCTGTTCCTGGCGCAGGCGGTGCTGACCAGACGGTCCTGGCAGGTGCGCAGCGGGCTTCTCGCGGCGGCAGTGGTGTTCGCGGTGCCGAACCTGCTGACGCTCGGCATCGTGCTGGGCACCTCGGCGGCGGCGCACGCCGGCGAGCGGATCCTCGACGTCGACGGCCCGGCGTTCCGCGGCGGGTCGGCGTGGGGCGCGGTGACGGGCGGCGTCGTGGCGCTCGTGATCGTGACGATGGGGGTGCTCTACCGCCGCCGCGGGGCCCACCTCAAGGAGCTCCGGGCCAAGCAGGGCTGACGGCGGCACGTCTCCGGGGCTCGCCCGGGGAGCGGACGTAGGCTTGCCCCCATGACCGAGATCGACACCCCGTACGAGGACCTGCTCCGTGACGTGCTCGCCACCGGTACCCGCAAGGGCGACCGCACCGGCACGGGGACGCGCAGCGTGTTCGGGCGGCAGATCCGGTACGACCTGGCCCAGGGGTTCCCCCTGATCACGACCAAGCGGGTGCACCTCAAGTCGGTCGTCTACGAGCTGCTCTGGTTCCTGCGTGGCGATTCCAACGTGCGCTGGCTGCAGGAGCGCGGCGTCAAGATCTGGGACGACTGGGCCGACGAGTCGGGCGAGCTGGGCCCGGTCTACGGGGTCCAGTGGCGCTCCTGGCCCACGCCCGACGGTGGGCACGTCGACCAGATCGCCAAGGTCGTCGAGCAGATCCGCACCAACCCCGACTCGCGGCGGCACATCGTGACGGCGTGGAACCCGGCCGAGGTGGACGACATGGCTCTGCCGCCGTGCCACGCCCTGTTCCAGTTCTACGTGGCGGACGGCAAGCTGAGCTGTCAGCTCTACCAGCGCTCCGCCGACCTCTTCCTCGGGGTGCCGTTCAACATCGCGTCCTACGCGCTGCTGACGCACATGGTCGCGGCGCAGACCGGCCTGGAGGTCGGCGAGTTCGTCTGGACCGGCGGCGACGTGCACATCTACGACAACCACGTGGAGCAGGTCGAGACGCAGCTCGCGCGCGACCCGTACCCGTACCCGTCGTTGCGGCTCGCGCCGCGTGACTCGATCTTCGACTACGAGTTCGAGGACGTCGAGGTGCTGGGATACGTCTCGCACCCCACCATCAAGGCCCCGATCGCCGTCTGATGATCGGGCTCATCTGGGGGCAGGCGCGCGACGCCGCAGGCCGGCCCGTGATCGGCGCCGGCGGCGACATCCCGTGGCACGTGCCCGAGGACTTCGCGCACTTCAAGCGCACCACGGCCGGCCACCCCGTGGTGATGGGCCGGCTCACCTGGGAGTCGCTGCCCAGGCGCCCCCTGCCGGGGCGCACCAACATCGTCATCTCCTCGCGCGGCCCCTACGGGGTGCCTGACGCCGACGGCGACGTCGTGCCGGCCGGGACGCTGGGCGAGGCGCTCACGGTCGCGGCCGACGCCCCGGGCGGCGACGAGATCTGGGTGATGGGCGGGTCGCAGATCTACAACGCCGCGATGCCCGTCGCCGACGTGCTCGAGGTGAGCGAGATCAACACCGAGGTCGAGGGCGACGTGTACGCCCCGGAGATCGGCCCGGAGTGGGCAGTCGCCTCCGCGACGGAGTGGACGACGTCGTCCTCGGGGCTGCGGTTCCGGCACCTGCGGTACACGCGGTCCGACCAGGCAGGGTGAACGTACGAGTTCGGGGTGTGTTGCTCTGCGTAGACAAGTTCTACGCAGAGCAACACGCCCCGAACTCGTAGTGGTGCGGGCCGCGCCCGTCGACAGGTCAGACCAGGTCGCGGACCGCCGCGTACTGCTCGCGGACGACCGGCTTCGGGTCGGCCTCCAGGGTCGTCGCGATCGTCGTGGACCAGGCGGGAGCGGCGACGTCGGCCGCGCCGCCCTGGGCCGACGCCGCGGCGAGCGTCCACGCGGCCTGACGCGCGG
>NZ_KI911686.1:28264-32501 GCF_000515355.1 Promicromonospora kroppenstedtii DSM 19349
CGCTGACGGGCGGCGCCCGCGAGGTGCTGCAGGCCGTGCTCGCGGACCCGGCGGCCTGGGTCTAGCCGGTCGTCCGGGGAGCCGGGCCTCGACGGGCCGGACCCCTACGGCTCGTCCGGCGCGTCGATCGGGCCGAGCGTTATCGCGGGCGCGTCCGCCGGCTCCTCGAGTGTCTCGACGGGTTCGTCCTCGCGGCCGAGCAACCGTGCGACGGCGCCGTCGAGCATCTCGGTGATGGTCCGGACGAGGCCCTCCTCGTCGCGGGCCTCGAGCCGCTCGACGATCGCGGCGTGCGCGTCGGCGGTGTCCTTGCGCACGACGTACTCGTCGCTCACGGAGAAGGTGGCCATCCGCACCTCGACGATGAGCGTGGTCATCCAGCGGGTGAGCCAGGGGTTACCGGTCGCCGCGACGAG
The DNA here is from genome assembly GCF_000515355.1 of Promicromonospora kroppenstedtii DSM 19349. GTDB lineage: Bacteria > Actinomycetota > Actinomycetes > Actinomycetales > Cellulomonadaceae > Promicromonospora > Promicromonospora kroppenstedtii. The sequence goes on from NZ_KI911686.1 coordinate 28,681, forward strand.
CGCCCAGTGCAGGTTCAGGTCGGCTCCGCCGACCCGGCGCGCGTCACCCGTGCGGTTCGCGTCGACGAGGTCGTCGTGCGCCCGGCGCACGCTTGCCACCGCGGCGTCGTCCCCGGAGCGGACGAGCAGGCGGGCCGCTGTGATCTCCACGGACTTGCGCGCCTCGTAGAGCGCCGGGAGCCGCTCGCGCGAGATCGTCGCCACGCGCATGCCGCGCCCCGGCGTCGCCACCAGGAGCCCCTCCTGGACCAGGCGCTGGGCGGCCTCCCGCAGCGGACCGCGGCTCACGCCGAGCTGCGTCGCCACCTCCACCTCGCGGATCGGCGAGCCGACGGCGAGCACGCCCGCGTACACCGCGTTGCGCAGCTCGGTCTGGATCAGGTCGACGGTCGAGGGACGCGTCACGCGCGAGAAGGACGGCGCAGTCGCCAGGGTGGCCCGTGGCGGGTGGTACATCGGTGCTCCTTCCGTGAGCGCAACGTCGATGACGACATCATCCCCGGTGCGCAGGCTTCTGTGCGGCCACGGCGGTGTCCGGGGCGGCTCCGGCCGGGTGAACTTGCAGATTGTAGACAATCATAATGTCGAACGCTAGATTGTCTGAACGTCGCCGTCCCGCTACGGTGGCGTGTCGTCCGTGAACTCCAGCCCACCCGGGCTTTGCCAAACATGCCGGGTGGCGTGAAGGGAACCATGTCTAGATCAAGCGTCCGCCCGCTCCGCCGAGCCGCCGTTGCCACAGGGTCAGTACTCACCCTGGTCGCGCTGGCCGCGTGCACGTCGACAGCACCGGAGGATGCCGGTGGTGCTCTGCAGCAGCTCCAGGACGACGGCGCCATCACCGTCGCGTTCAACGGCGAGGAGCCCTACTCCTACGAGGACGGCGGCGAGCTCACCGGAGCCACCATCAAGCTGAACGAGGCGATCTTCTCCGAGCTCGGCATCGACACCGTCGAGGGCGTGCAGACGGAGTGGAACTCGCTCATCCCCGGCCTGACCGCCGGCCGGTACGACGCCGTGAGCGCCGGGATGTCGATCCTCCCCGAGCGTTGCTCCGAGGCGATCTTCTCCGAGCCCGAGATCATGTACACGACCGCGTTCCTGACGCCGACGGGCAACCCGGACAACCTGACGGACATGCAGTCCGCCAAGGACGCCGGTGTGAAGCTCGCCGTGCTCAGCGGCGCCATCGAGGAGGGCTACACCGAGTCCCTCGGGATCGAGACCGTCAAGGTCGGCTCCCCGCAGGACGCGCTGGACGCCGTCACCTCGGGCCGGGCCGACGCGTCGGCACTGACCGCCATCTCGCTCAACGCGCTGGTGGCGCGTTCGAACGCCGATGTCGAGGTCACCGACTCGTTCGTGGCAGTGATCGACGGCGTGCCCCAGATCGGCGCGGGCGCCACGGTCTTCCCGAAGGGTGAGGAGGAGCTTCGAGACGCGTACAACGAGAAGCTCGCCGAGATCGTGTCCGACGAGGACCGCTGGATGGAGATCGCAGGCCCGTTCGGCTTCACCGCCGCCGAGCGTCCCGTCGAGGGCCTGACCGCCGAGAAGCTCTGTGAGGGCGACCTGGAGTCGCTGGCCAAGGACCTGGCCCCGGAGCTCGGCCTCGACAGCTGACCCCGCACGTGTCCGACAACGTGCAAAAGCTCGTCGATCTGCTGCCGCAGCTCGGCGAAGGGATTCTCGTCACTCTCCAGCTCACGATCGCCGGTGCGGTACTCGCGCTGATCATCGCGTTCATCCTGGGCCTGGGCTCCCGAGCCCGGACCCGGTGGGCGCGGGTACCGTCCCGGGTGGTCGTGGAGTTCTTCCGCGGCACGTCGCTCGTGGTGCAGATCTTCTGGCTGTACTACGTACTGCCGCTGCCGCCGTTCTACGTCGAGCTCGACCCGCTGGCCTGCGGCATCATCGCGCTCGGGCTCAACTACGGCGCCTATGCCGCCGAAGTGGTGCGCGGTTCGATCAACTCCGTGCCCACCGGGCAGTGGGAGGCGGCCACGGCGCTCGACCTGGGTGGTGTGCACCGCCTGCGCCGCGTGATCCTGCCGCAGGCCTGGCCGCTGATGATGCCCATGTTCACGAACCTGCTGATCCAGCTCGTCAAGGGCTCTGCCCTGGCGGCCTACATCACGCTGCACGACATCAACTTCTTCATCGGGGAGCTGCGCAAGGGCACGACCGACACGGTGTTCGCCTACACGGTCGGCCTGCTGCTCTACTTCGTGTTCGCCTACGCGCTCACGCTGCTGATGAACGCGCTCGAGGCACGGGCCAAGCACAAGGTCGGCCAGGGGCCGTCACTGCGTGAGGTCCTGCGCCTGACCCCCGCCAGGACCGCCGGGACGGAGGTGCGCTCATGAACGACTTCTGGAGCTGGGACCACGCCGCCGCGGTGTTCCCCGACCTGATCAAGGGGCTGGGCATCACGGTCCTGGCGACCGTGGTGGGCATGATCATCGCCGCCGTCCTGGGGCTCGTCGTCGCCATCGTGCGGCGGTCCCGCGTGCGGACCGTCACCATGCCGGTCGGCTTCCTGGTCGAGTTCATCCGGTCCACGCCGCTGCTGGTGCAGCTCGTGTTCGCGAACCTGATGTTCACGCAGTTCCCGTCGCTCGCCGTCGGCTGCGTGGTGCTCGGCATCCATTACGCGACGTACATGTCCGAGGTCTACCGGGCCGGCATCGACGCGGTGCCGGGCGGGCAGTGGGAGGCCGCCGTCGCGCTCGACCTGCCGCGGAGCCGGACGTGGCGCGCGGTGATCCTGCCGCAGGCGATCCGGAACACGCTGCCCGGTCTCGGGAACTACGCGATCTCGATGTTCAAGGAGACGCCGTTCCTGGCCTTCATCTACGTGGTCGAGATGTATGCCGCCGCGCAGGCGTACGGCGGTGCGAACTTCCGCTACATCGAGGCGATCACCCTCGCCGGCCTGCTCTTCCTCCTGGTGAGCTACCCGACCTCGCTGCTCGTCCGCCGAATGGAGAACCGCCTTGCCTGACAACGACACCACCCCTGCCATCGAGTTCCAGGGCGTCGGCAAGCGCTTCGGCGACAACGTCGTGCTCGACGGCCTGAACTTCACGGTCGCCAAGGGGGACCGCGTCACGCTGATCGGGCCGTCCGGCTCCGGCAAGACGACCATCCTGCGCCTGCTCATGACGCTCGAGGAGGCGAACGACGGCCTGATCCTCGTGGACGGGCAGCCCTACACGCACGAGATCCGGGGCGGCAAGCGCGTCGCGATCTCGGAGAAGCGGCGCAGTCTCGTGCGGCGCCGCGTGGGGATGGTGTTCCAGCAGTTCAACCTGTTCCCGAACATGTCGGTGCTGGAGAACATCATCGAGGCCCCGATCCACGTGCTCGGGATCCCCAAGGCGCAGGCGGTCGCCCGGGCCGAGGACCTGCTGGAGAAGGTGGGCCTGGCCGACAAGCGCGACGCCCGCTGCACCCAGCTGTCCGGCGGGCAGCAGCAGCGTGTCGCCATCGCGCGGGCGCTGGCCATGGAGCCGGAGATCCTGCTCCTGGACGAGGTGACCTCCGCGCTCGACCCCGAGCTGGTGGCCGATGTGCTCGGCGTGCTCCGCAACATCGCCGAGACCACCGACATCACCATGCTGATCGTCACGCACGAGATGCAGTTCGCCCGGGAGGTCTCCAACCGGGTGCTGATGTTCGATGGCGGCAAGATCATCGAGGAGGCGCACCCGGAGGCGATCTTCACGTCGCCGGAGCACGAGCGGACCCAGGAGTTCCTCCGCGCGGTCCTCTGACCGGCCCCGACCCGGGCGCGCCCGTCCTTCTCGGACGGGCGCGCC
>NZ_KI911686.1:32601-40383 GCF_000515355.1 Promicromonospora kroppenstedtii DSM 19349
GGCGGGGAGCGGGCCGAGGCGCGCACCGCCCGCCCCGAGCCCGAGCGTCCGGCGGCGCCCGCCGGACAGCTCGTCGACCGGTAGGTGCGCCTGGGCAGACTCGAACTGCCGACACCCGCTTTAGGAGAGCGGTGCTCTATCCACTGAGCTACAGGCGCCCGCGTCTCTCCAGGAGGAGATCCGCGTGCGACGGCCGGGTGAAGCCCGGACCGCGCCACACAGCCTACCGGCCGCCCGGCCCGGCGCGCCAAGCGCCCGGGTCGGGCGTAGGTGTCAATTGCGCAACATAGGTGACAAACCTTGACCAATCCCTCGCCGAGGCACAACGATGCTCAGCAACCCGGCGCGACGAGGCGCCTGGTCCGCACGACGGCCGTGCGGGCGGAGAGGATCGACGATGTTCCTTCGACAGACCAGGTCCCGGGGCGTGCTGGCCCTGGCGGCGGCCACTGCGGCGGGCGCGCTGCTCGCCGGCTGTTCCGGCGGCGGTGGGAGCGCACCCACGACGTCCAACCCCTACGCCTCGGCAGAGGGCATGGACTCGGCCAACGAGCTCGTGGCCGAGTACCCGCGCGAGGAGACGCTCTTCACGAGCGGCACCCAGTGGGGCCCGCCCACGTCGTGGAACCCGATCCCCAGCTCGGGGCACGCCACGGGCGCGCGCGGCCTGGTGTACGAGCCGCTGTTCCAGTTCGACCCCATCACCCTCGAGCTGACGCCCTGGCTCGCCGAGGGTGGCGAGTGGACCGACGACAAGACCTACGAGCTCACCCTCCGCGAGGGCCTGACCTGGCAGGACGGCGAGTCGCTCGACGCCGACGACGTGGTCTTCACGACCGAGCTCGGCAAGGTCGACGCCGTGCCGTACAGCAACCTGTGGACCTGGCTCGACAAGGTCGAGGCGACCGACGCGACGACCGTCGAGTTCACCTTCTCCGACCCCCGCTACCAGGAGTGGGACAACTGGCTCTACAGCACGATGGTCGTGCCGGAGCACATCATGGGCGACTGGTCGGACGAGGAGCTCCTGTCCAACCCGAACGAGGACCCGATCGGTTCCGGTGCCTTCAAGTTCTCCGCCGTCGGCCAGGACCGCATGGTCTGGGAGCGCAACGACGACTGGTGGGCGCGCGCCGAGCTCGGCTACGAGATGCCGATGAAGTACATCGTCGACGTCGTCAACACCTCCAACGAGGTGGCGCTCGGCATGATGCTGTCCGGCGGCCTCGACCTGAGCAACAACTTCCTTCCGGGCGTCAACCAGCTCGCCGACTCCGGCCAGGTGAGCACGTACTACGACGGCGAGCCGTACATGCTGGCGGCGGCGTCGGCGAACCTGATCCCGAACCAGACACGGCCCCCGATGGACGACGTCGACTTCCGGCAGGCGCTCGCGCGGTCCATCGACGTCGACAAGATCGTGACGAACGCGTACGGCGGCCTCGTGGCCAAGGCGCACCCGTCGGGTCTGGTCCCGGCGTTCGAGGAGTACTACGACGAGGACGTCGTGGCCGAGCACGGTTTCACGTTCGACGCCGAGGAGGCCAGGTCGATCCTGGCCGACGCGGGCTACGAGGACACCGACGGCGACGGGTTCGTCGAGTCGCCCGACGGCGAGGCGATCGACCTGAAGCTGATCGTCCCCGCGGGCTGGACCGACTGGATGGAGGCCGCCCGCGTCATCGCCGAGGATGCCTCCGCCGTCGGCATCAAGGTCACCGCCGACTTCCCCGACGCGGGCGCCGTCGACGACGCCCGGGCCACCGGTGACTTCGACCTGGTGATCAACGGCAACGCGGGCGTGAGCAACACGCCGTGGACCTACTACAACTACGCGTTCTACCAGCCGATCCAGGAGCAGATGCTGGCGGGCAACTTCGGCCGGTACGAGGACGAGGAGGCCTGGGAGCTGGTCGAGGACCTGTCGCGCACCGAGAGCGGCACCCCGGAGTTCTCCGAGACCCTGTCGAAGGTGCAGGAGAAGTTCATGACCGACCTGCCCGCCATCCCGCTCTGGTACAACGGCGCGTGGGCCCAGTACAACGAGTCGCAGTGGACCAACTGGCCCAAGGAGGGCCGCGAGGACGCGTACTTCCCGGTGATGTGGAACGGGTACGTGCAGATGGGCGGCATCAACACGCTGCTCGCCCTCGAGCCGGCCTCCTGACGCATGCGCGGCTATCTCGCTCGTAAGACCGTGATCTACGGCCTGACGTTCGTCGTGGCGGTCACGCTGAACTGGCTGATCCCCCGGCTCATGCCGGGGGATCCGGTCCAGCGGATGGTGGCGCGCGCCGCCGTCCAGCACCCCGAGACGATCGCGGCCATGACCGCGTACTACGAGCAGACGTTCGGGCTCGACCTGCCGCTGTGGCAGCAGTACCTGAACTACTGGGCCGCGCTGTTCCGCGGCGACCTGGGCACGAGCGTGTGGCTGTTCCCCGCGCCCGTGGCCCAGGTCGTGCTCGACGCCGTGCCGTACACGCTGGGCATCATGATCCCCGCGATCCTGCTGAGCTTCGTGGTCGGCAACAGCGTGGGGGCCATGGCGGCGCGCAGCCGCTGGCTCGACAACGTGGCCCTGCCCGTCGGGTACCTCGTCACGGCCATGCCGTACATGTGGCTCGCGATCCTCCTCGCGTGGGGCCTCGGCGTCGCGCTCGGGTGGTTCCCCGTGGCCGGCGGCTACGACTTCGGCATGGTGCCGCAGTGGTCGTGGGCGTTCGCGGGCGACCTGCTGCAGCACTGGGTGCTGCCGTTCCTCTCGCTGTTCCTGGTCTCGCTGGGCGGCTGGGCGATCGGCATGCGGAACCTGATCATCTACGAGCTCGAGTCCGACTACGCGAACTACCTGTCCGCGCTCGGCGCACCCAAGCGGCTCGTTCGGCAGTACGCGTTCCGCAACGCGATGCTGCCGCAGATCACGGGCCTGGCGCTGCAGCTCGGCACCATCCTGGGCGGCGCCCTCGTGACCGAGATCGTGTTCGCCTACCCGGGCCTGGGCAAGCTCGTGCTGTCCGCCATCCAGAACCAGGACTTCTTCCTGCTGCAGGGCACCCTGCTGTTCGTGGTGATCGGCGTGCTCCTGGCCAACTTCGTGATCGACATCGTCTACGTGCTGGTCGACCCCCGCACGCGGACGGGACTGACGGGGGGTACCTCATGACGGCGACACAGCCTGCGGCCGCACCCGGCACCGGGACCGAGGCGACCGAAGCGCCCGGGGCGGCGCTGGCGCCGTCCGGCAGCCGGAAGCCCGGGGGAGACGCGCGCGAGACGCTGTACTTCGCGCTGCGCAACCCCAAGGTCGTGATCGGCTCGGTGGTGGTGCTCGCGTTCCTGCTGCTGGGACTGCTCGGGCCGCTCTTCCTGAAGAACGCGCCCATGGACTACGCGGGGCCGCCCATGGCGCCGCCGTCGGCGGACTTCCCGTTCGGCACGACGACGTTCGGCCAGGACGTCTTCGCGCAGTTCGTCGCGGGCCTGCGCTCCACGTTCCTCGTGGGCCTGCTGGGCGGTGGCGTGGCCGCCGTCATCGGCATGGCCATCGGGTTCGTCGCGGGCTACCGCGGCGGACTGATCGACGAGCTGCTCAACATGCTCACCAACGTGGTGCTGGTCATCCCCGGCTTCGTGGTGCTCATCATCATCAACGCCTACCTGGGCGTGCGCAGTGTGCCGATGCAGGCGCTGTACATCGGCGTGTTCAGCTGGCCGTGGGTCGCGCGCGCGGTGCGTGCGCAGACCCTGTCGCTGCGCTCGCGGGACTTCATCGACCTGGCGCGGCTGTCCGGGGTGGGGGTGGGGACGATCCTGCGGCGCGAGGTCGCGCCGAACATGTACTCCTACCTCTTCATGACGTTCGTGCTGCTGTTCGGCGGGTCCATCCTGACGGCGGCGTCGCTCGACTTCATCGGGCTCGGGCCCACCAACGCGATGTCGCTCGGCCTGATGATGAACCAGGCCGTGCAGTGGAGCGCGCTCCATCTGGGGCTGTGGTGGTGGTTCATCCCGCCGGGGCTGGGGATCACGCTCATCGTGGGCTCGCTGTACATCATGAACGTCGGTCTCGACGAGGTCTTCAACCCCAAGCTGCGGGAGATGTGATGTCCCTTTCCGTGACCGACCTGCGGGTCCACTACCGCACCCTGCGCGGCGACGTGAAGGCGCTGGACGGCGTCACCTTCGAGGTGGCGGACGGCGAGATCATGGGCATCGCCGGCGAGTCGGGCTGCGGCAAGACGACGCTCGGCAAGGCCCTCATCCGCCTCGACACCCGCATGAAGCACGCGGGCGGCACCGTCGCCCTCGACGGGGAGAAGCTCCCCATCGCCGACGACGGCGCCATGCGGCGTCACCGCTACCGCGAGGTGTCCCTCATCCCGCAGTACGCGATGTCCGCGATGAACCCGACCCGCAAGATCGGCCGGATGATCCGCGACCTGCTCGCCGCGCACAACGTGCGGTACGCGGACGTGCTGCCCGAGCTGGAACGGCGGCTGAAGCTCGTCGGGCTCGACATCGACGTGCTGAAGCGGTATCCGATCGAGCTGTCGGGCGGCATGAAGCAGCGCGTGGTGCTGGTGCTCTCCACGCTGCTGAACCCGTCGCTCCTGATCGGCGACGAGGTGACGTCCGCGCTGGACGTCTCCTCGCAGAAGGCGGTGGCCCGCGCGCTCGTCGAGTTCCGCGACCACGGGTTCGTGCGGTCGATGATCGTCATCACGCACGACATCTCCGTGCTCTTCCAGGTGGCCGACACCATCCTGGTCATGTACGCCGGGCACCTCGCCGAGAAGGCGCCCGCCCGGACGATCATCGACGAGCCCCTGCACCCGTACACCAAGATGCTCATCGGAGCGCTGCCCAAGGTGGGCGACCGGTACGAGGAGCAGCAGCTGGAAGGCATCGAGGGGCGACCGCCGTCGCTGCTCGACCCGCCCGCGGGCTGCCGGTTCCGCGCCCGCTGCCCCCTGGCGCACGACCGGTGCGCCGAGGCGCCGCCCTTCCGCGAGGTGGCCGAGGGCCACCAGGTCGCGTGCTGGGCGGTGAGCTGATGCTGACGATCGAAGCGCTCGACAAGGTCTACAAGACCGGCACGTTCGGCACCTCCGACCTGCACGCCGTGCGGAAGGTCAGCCTCGACGTCCAGCGCGGCGAGGTGGTCTCGCTCATCGGGGAGTCCGGCAGCGGCAAGTCGACCATCGGCAAGATGGTGCTCCACCTGCTCGACTCCACGGGCGGCAGCATCACGTTCGACGGCCGCGACGTCACCCGGCTCGGGTTCCGGGCGCGGCGCGACTACTACCGCAAGGTCCAGGGCGTGTTCCAGGACCCGTTCAGCTCGTTCAACCCGATCTTCAAGGTGGACCGGACGTTCGAGACGCTGCGGCGGTCCTACTTCCCGAGGGTCTCCGGTGCTGCCTGGCGAGAGAAGCTGGAGGAGGCGCTGGGCGCGGTCAGCCTCGAACCCGGCGACACCCTGGGCAAGTTCCCGCACCAGCTCTCCGGCGGGCAGCTCCAGCGGCTGCTCATCGCGCGCGCCCTGCTGCTCGACATCGAGCTGCTCGTCGCCGACGAGATCATCTCCATGCTCGACGCCTCCACCCGCATCGACGTGCTCAACCTGCTGGGCGAGCTCAAGGGGCGCGGCCTCGGCATCCTGTTCGTCACCCACGACCTCTCGCTCGGCAACTACGTGTCCGACCGCGTGGTCATCCTCTACAAGGGGCGCGTGGTGGAGCGCGGCGCGACCGCCGCCGTCTTCGACGACCCGCTGCACCCCTACACGCGCGACCTGCTGGCTTCGGTGCCGCACCTCGACCGCACGTGGGAGGAGGTCGAGGCCGAGGAGTCCGCGCGGTCCGCGCGTCTGGCCGGGCGGTGCCTCTACCACGAGGCGCTCGCGGCCCAGGGGCGTGCGCTCGGCGACGAGGTCGCCGCGGGGAACACCCCGGCCGACGACGTCGGCCTGGTCGAGCACGCCCCCGGGCACTTCGTCGGGTGCTTCCGCAAGGCGGCCGACGAGGAGTGCCCGGCGGGGGTGTGAGGCGGCGGGGCGCGAACCGGGAAGCCGGTGCTGGTCCCGGCCGCTCAGGCCTTGATCAGCACGGGCACGCCCGGTTCGAGGTCCGTCAGGTGCTCGAAGTCGGCGCTCGTCAGACGGACGCACCCGTTGCTCACGGCCTGGCCCTGCCCCTCGCCCACGTGCAACGCCGTCGCGGCGTAGTCGGTCCCGTAGAAGCCGTCCAGCGACTCGCTCTGCATCGACAGGAACACCGACATCCCGGTGTTCACGGCCTCCGTGACCGTGAACACCTGGGTGAGGCCGAGCGGCGTCGGCGTCTCGGCCGCGCCGACGGCGGCGGGGAGCTCGTCCTGGGTGCCGTCGGCGTGGGTGAGGGTCACGGTGCGGTCCGACAGGTCCACCACGACCGAGCGCTGCTCCTGCTCCTCGACGACATCGCCCGCGCGCAGCCAGCCGGAGACGCCGTTGACCTTGTCCGGATCGTCCGACGGCAGCGCGCCACGGCCGTACGGGATCAGCACCTTGACCCAGTCGGTCTCGCGTTCGAGCACCAGCCAGCGGGCGTCGGCGTCGTAGTAGTCGGCCTCGAGGGCGAGCACCGGCGGCACGGTCGTGTCCGGCTCGGCCCAGACCGGGACCTTGCCCTTCCTCGGCTCGGCCACCGCGCCGGGCAGGCCCTGGAGCGAGTCGAGCGTGGTGTGCGGCAGCTGGGCAGGGAGCAGCCCGTCGATGTCCGGCGTCGGCAGGGCTGCGAGCGAGTAACCGGCGGCCTGCGGCGTGGCCTTGAACGGCGTCGGGCTGGCGGACGGCGACGGGGTCGTCGACGGCGCGGCGTCGGCCGTCTCGGCCGGGCCCCGCAGACCCAGCCAGACGGCCGTACCGACGATCGCGACGAGCGCGACGGCCGCCACCCAGATCCAGGTCCTGCGGCTCTGCGTCATCTGCTCGTTCTCCCCTGTGCGACGGCGCTGCCCGCGCCCCGGTCCCGACGTCGGGTCCATCGTGCCCTGCGCGGCTGCTGCGCGCAGCAGCCAGCGACGATACCGGGTTGTCACAGTTGTCCGATATCTTCGTGCCCGCCCCCGTGTCGATCCGAACTGTTGTTCGGTTCCGCGCCCGGGCAGCGACCGACAGGCAACCGACGAAGGAGAGATCACCGTGGCCACCGCCGACCGGGCGTACCCCGTGACGAACGTCCCGACGCGCCGTTCCCGCAACCTGGTGCTCACCGGCGCGATCTCCGTCGCGCTGATCTCCACCGGATCCGCCTACCTGGCGATGGTCCAGTTCGGCATCGACGTGCTCGCCATGAGCGCGGGCACCGCGTACGCGACCGCAGGCGTCTTCGAGCTGTCGCTGGTGACCGTGGCGCTCCTGGCCCGGGAGGCGGCACGGGACAACCGGCCCGGCGGCACGCTGCTCGCCCTCACCTGGCTGCTGTCGTCGGCGTCCGGCGTCTTCGCCGCCTGGCACGAGGCGTACATCGGCCACCCCGTGGGCGCCGTCCTGTTCCGGTTCATCGTGCCGCTGCTCGCCGCGCTCATGTGGCACCTCGCACTGATCGGCGACCGGCACCTGGCCACCGGCACGTCCTGGTCCGCGCTGCGGCAGTCCGCGCGCATGCACGCCCTGTTCCTCACCACCGAGGACCTGTTCCGGGCCCAGAGCCTGAACGACGGTTCACGCGCCGCCCGCCGCCGGCTCGCGCGCGCCGAGACCGGTCGCCGTCGGGCCCGCTCCGTGGCGCTGCGCAC
>NZ_KI911686.1:40483-40564 GCF_000515355.1 Promicromonospora kroppenstedtii DSM 19349
GGCGATGGCGCCCGCCCAGGAACACATCGACGCCGACGAGGTGGCGCGCGTGCGGGACGCGCTGATCGGGTCGCGCGCGCA
>NZ_KI911686.1:40664-41435 GCF_000515355.1 Promicromonospora kroppenstedtii DSM 19349
GGAGCACGCGCAGCGCTACGGGGTCTCGCCCACCTACCTCGCGATCGGGGTGGCGACCTGGACGGAGCGCCCCGCTGCCGGCGGCGCGAACGACGCCAACGACATGGAGGCGATCACGCGGGTGCTGGGACCGGCGTTCTCTTCGGGGTCCCCGGCCTCCGCCGCCTCCGCGACCGAGCCCGGCGGCGACTCCGCCGACAGCCCCGCCGACGCGCCCGCGCTGACCGGGTCCGTGCCGATCGTGACGCTGGCGATGCCCGCGAACGGCGCCGCCCCGGCGGCCGACGAGGACGACCAGGAGCCGCGCGTGGTCCGCGCGCCCGTGCTGCTGCGGCCGGTCATGCTGACGCCCCGCAGCGATGGCGAGGGTGACTACGACATCACGCTGGACCCCACCGCCGAGATCAACCCTGTGGTGGCGCGCACGCTGCGCGCGCACGGCGCCCTGCTGGACCCGAACGCACTGGCCAAGGCGACGTTCACGCTCGCCGGCTTCAACCCGACGGACGTGCTCGACCGGGTCGCGAGCCTCGGGTCCGCCGTGCTGGGGGAGTTCCGGCTGGACCGGCGGATGCTGGTGGGCACGTTCGTGCACCCGGGCCAGGTGCTCGTGGACGACCTCGACGAGCTCGGGTCGAGCCTGCGGGACCACGAGGTCGTCGCGGCGCTCGGCGGCGTCGACGCGTCGGTGACGAGGCTGGGGAAGACGGAGCTGCCCGCGCCGCGCGTGGGCGACGCCGACCCGGCGCACGAGCGCGGCGTCGGCGACCT
>NZ_KI911686.1:41535-42617 GCF_000515355.1 Promicromonospora kroppenstedtii DSM 19349
AGACCTCGCGCGGCTGCTGCCGCGCGTGACGCTCCAGCCGGAGCCCGCGCGGCGCGACCCGCGGCTCACCGGCCTGCTCGCCGAGCACGGGTACGAGGGCATCATGCGACCCGCGCCGCTGCCCCGGACCGAGGCGCTGGTGCACTTCTCGCTCGTGGACGGCACCGGGATGCCGGACCCGGTCTCCGGCACCGTCGAGTCGACGAGCGCCGAGGTGGAGCGGGTGGTCGACCTGGCGATCGAGCACGCTATGACCCGGCCCGAGGAGACCTTCGGCATCGTGACCGTCACGGCCGCGCACGCCGACCGGATCCGCGAGCGGCTGCTCGCCGAGGTGCGGGCCAACCCGGCGCTGGCGCCGTTCTTCGCGGGTTCGCGGCCCGAGCCCGTGGTGGTCGCCGACGTGACCGGCGTGGCCGGCCTGGCGCGGGACACGATCGTGCTCACCCTCGGATTCGGGCGGACGCCGCACGGTCGCGTGCTGCACCGGTTCGGCGTGCTGGGCGACGGCGGCGGCGACGCGATGCTGCTGGGCTCGCTCGGGGCGGCGCGCAAGAGGCTGCACGTCGTGTCGTGCTTCCCGGCCTCCGACCTGGACCCCGAGCGGCTGCGCGGCCCCGGGCCGCAGATGCTGGCGCGGGTGCTGTCGTTCGCGGAGGAGCGCTCGGGGCTCGCGGACCAGGTCGAGATCGGCAACGGCGTGGACGTCGCACGGTCGGTCGACCGGCTGGTGGTGGACCTGGGGGAGCGGCTGTGGCGGTCCGGCCTCGTGGTCGAGACCGACTACGGCCTGCCCGGCGGCGACCGCATCCCGCTCGCGGTGGGACACCCTGACCTGCCGGGCGAGCTGCTGGTGGCCGTGCTGACCGACGACGCCGCGTACGTGGCCGAGCCCTCGATCCGGGTGCGGGACCGGCAGCTCGCCGAGCGTCTGGAGCGCCTCGGCTGGGTGGTGGCGCAGGTATGGTCCGCGGCCGCGTTCCTGGACCCGGACGCCGAGGCCGAGCGCGTGCGCCGCGTGGTGCTGGCCGTGCGTGACGCCCGCGTGGGGCTGTCCGGGGGTGTGGCGCCGGCGGCGGAGC
>NZ_KI911686.1:42717-44913 GCF_000515355.1 Promicromonospora kroppenstedtii DSM 19349
CGGGCAGCGTGCGAGCCCGGCGGACGGCGCCCGGCGGACGGCGCCCCGCCGACGGCGGGTGGTCAGTCCGCCGCCTTGGCGTGGGCGACGTTCGCCAGGGACCGCCACACCAGCAGCAGCGTGATCCCGGAGCCGGCGAACGCGAACCACCACGGGGCCACCAGGCCCCAGTGCTCCGCGACGACGCCGCCGATGGCCTGCCCCACCACGAGGCCCCCGAACACACAGATCATGTTGATCGACGCGACGCGGCCCTGGAACGCCTTGGGCACCGCGCGCTGGCGCACCGTGGTGGACAGCGTGCCCCAGACGAACGCGTAGACCCCGAACTCGAACATGATGGCGATCGCCACCCAGCCGTTGGTGGTCAGCGCGAACGCGCCATGGGTCAGCACCTCCAGCGTGAGGCAGACGCGGATGAGCGTCGCCAGGTTCACGTGCCGCTCCAGCCAGCCGTAGATCAGGATGCCCACGATGCCACCCAGGGCGCTCGCGGTGGTGAGCAGGCCGTAGCCCACCTCGCTCATGTGCAGGTGGTCCAGCGAGTACTTCACGAGCACGCCCCACGGGGCCGCCCAGGTGACGTTGAAGACGAGGATGACGACGCACAGCGTGCGCACGGGCGGGTGGTGCCACACCCAGCGCAGTCCCTCGGCGATGTCCTTGCGGACGTGGGAGTTGCCGTCGCGCACCGTGGTGAACGATGCGCCGGCCGGGGCCGTGATGCGCGAGACGAGGACGATCGCCAGCGCCGCGCACACCACCTGGATCGCGAACGGCCAGGCCATGCCGACGGCGAAGAGGAACGCGCCGACCGGTGGCCCCACGAGCTGGTTCGCGGCGAGGAACCCGGCCTGCATGCGCTGGTTGCCCGCACCGAGGTCGGCGGGGGCCACGAGGGTGGGCAGGAGGGTCTGCTGGGTGGTGTCCGCGAAGACCTCCGCGGTGCCGTAGAGGAACATCGCGGCGAGCACCATGGCGATGCTCACCGTGCCTGTCCCGATGAAGACGCACAGGACCGCGATCACCAGTGCGCGGATCGCGTTGGCGACGATGACGACGAGGCGCCGGTCGAGGCGGTCTGCCAGCGCGCCGGCCCAGAGGCCGAACAGGAGCCAGGGCAGTCGCTGCAGCATCGCGGCGAGGGCGACGAGGAACGCGCTGTCGGTCTGCGAGGCGACCAGCAGGGGTCCTGCGGCCAGCGCGATTCCGTCGCCGATGTTGCTCGTCCACGACGACGAGACGAGCCAGCGGAACGACCGGCCGAGCCTGCGGGGGAAGACTGCCTCGACGAGTGCGCTCACAAACGTTCGAGTCTAGGAGTCGCCGTCCAGGCTTTTTCCGAGTCCGCGTACGGTGCTCCGGAAGGGCGAGATGTGGCCCTGATCGGGGCCCTTCGCGAGGCGAAAACTTGCACCTCGACAACGGCCTTGAGACGTGTTTACCGCAACCTGGACACTCGTCCGAGTCGGTGTTGACGTCCGCCTGGAACAGGTGCACACTCTCACAAGACGGTGCGCATCGCCCGCCCCCTGCGCGGTGCGCACTGTCATTACCCCGGTGGACCTCGGTCCACCTGCTGAGCCCCTTCGGACCCCCTGCCGGAGGGGCTTTTGCATGCCCTGGGCCACCGCGCCGGGGTCTGGGGGCGCTGCTCCGATTGCGCCCGGCGGCATCCTCCCTGCCCGGTTTCACCCCCGTGGAGCCCGTTCCGGGCACATGTCACCCGGGTGACTTCCGCGTCGACCGTGCCCGGGCCCGTGCGGGGTGCGGTGTGTCGCGCGGCGTGGCGTCCGGACCTTGCGGACACCACGCGGTTAGTTTGCTGGGGTGAACGCTGCACGCCGCCAGACCGCAGCCGCTCCCGAGATCTCGGTCGACCTGTCCGAGGAGCTCTCGGCCGCGCTGAAGGACGAGAACGTGGACCAAGCCGCCGAGCTTGCCGCGTCGGAGGCCCAGGGGTCCACACCGGACACTGCCCGGGACCCCATGGCCGAGTCGGTCGCGCAGTGGCGCGCCGGGCTCGTCCGCCTCGCGGGAGGGTCCTCCCTGGCCGACGTCGGACTGCTCGGTGAGGCAGTGATCGACCTGTCGGCCGCGCACCCGTCAGGGGTCGCCCAGCTCTTCGCGGGCCGGCCCACCCGGCTGTCCAGCCTGATCCGCGAGGCCGGCGCGCTGCCGACCGCCCGCCGTCGG
>NZ_KI911686.1:45013-48694 GCF_000515355.1 Promicromonospora kroppenstedtii DSM 19349
CGGGCGGCTCCGCCCGCCCCCACGGCGTGCGCGAGCCCGTGCCGCGCGGTGCCTCGTGTCGCGCGGCCGGCGCGACGAGCGTGTCGAGAAGTCCCATGCCCCCGACGGTAGGCAGCGGGTCCGGGGGCACGGGGCCGCCGTCGGGCAACCTGTGCATGAAGGCGGGAAAACGCCGCCTGTGGTCGCGCTCGAATGACTACGGTCACGTGAGGTGTGCCGGTCCGCGCGCGGCACGACTTACGTCGGGCAGGATGCGGCAGGTCGCCCTCAACCCGGCAGCAGCGCGGGAGTCGGACCGCCGGCGTGAGGGAGGCACCTTGCCCGAGTGCTCGGCAGTTTGCATCGAGGTCGGCACAGGCCTGTGCCGACCTCGATGCAAAGTGCCGAGCCCCGGAAGGTCAGCCCCTCAGGGGCAGGCCAGGAGGCGGATCAGGTCAGGACGACGCAGCCTTCGACGGACTGGACCCGCTGGACGCCGACCCCGAGGAGCTCTTCGAGCTGGAGGAGCTCGACGAGGACGACCCGGAGTCGCTCGACGAGGAGGACGAGGACGAGGACGACTCCGACGTCGCGGCCTTCACCGTGCTGCTCGTCGAGGTGCTGCGCGAGTCGGTGCGGTAGAAGCCCGACCCCTTGAACGTGACGCCCACCGAGCTGAACACCTTGCGCAGCTTGCCCTGGCACTCCGGGCAGACGGTCAGCGACTCGTCGGTGAACTCCTGGTGGATGTCGAACGCGTGGCCGCAGTCGGCACACCGGTACGCATAGGTGGGCACGTGCACTCCTCTGGGACGTCAGGACGGCCGGGGCGTCGCACGCTCACAGGGCCGGGGCCTGGCACTCGGGGTTTCCGAGTGCCAATAGTAACGGTCGAGCGGCGGGTGATAGTCCCAGGATCTCCCGAGGCTGTTCACGCCTGCGCGTTCACCCAAGCCCTGGGGCGGACGGTAGTCTCCACTGCGTGTCCGCGACCACTCCCGCCGAGCCAGTAGAGCCCGTCGAAAAAGTCCCCTCCGCCGGTGCACGGCCTGCCAAGCGCCGTCGGACTCGCACCACCCGCGTCCGCCAGTTCCTGGTCGGTACAGCCGTCGTCGTCGTGCTGGCGCTGGTCGCCGTGACGACCTTCGGATGGCTCACCGGGCGCCGTCCGCTGCCGGAGTACTCCGGGTCGGTCCAGGTCGAGGGCCTGGGCTCGGACGTGCGCGTGAGCCGTGACGCCCAGGGCGTGCCGCAGATCTACGCCGACACCGCCGAGGACCTGTTCCGTGCGCAGGGCTACGTGCACGCGCAGGACCGCTTCTTCGAGATGGACTACCGCCGCCACGTGACGGCGGGCCGCCTGGCCGAGCTCGTCGGCAACAACGAGGACGCGATCCAGGCCGACATGGTCACGCGCACCTTCGGCTGGCGGCACGTCGCCGAGGAGGAGTTCAACATCCTCGACGACACGACCCGGCAGTACCTCCAGGCCTACGCGGACGGCGTCAACGCCTACCTCGCGGACCGCAGCCCCGGCGAGACCGCCGTGGAGTACACGGTGCTCGACGTCAGCGTCGAGGTGAACGACCCCGAGCCGTGGGGCCCGATCGACTCGCTGGCGTGGCTCAAGGCGATGGCCTGGGACCTGCGCGGCAACTACGACGACGAGCTCGACCGTGCGCTTGCCTACAGCAGGCTGGGCGACGCGTCGCGCGTGGCCGAGCTGTTCCCGGCCTACTCCGGCACGGGCAACGCGCCGATCCTCGACGCCGCCGAGGCGGGCGCCCAGTCGACGGCCCCGGCCGGCACCGAGACGGCGTCGGCCACTCAGGAGGTCTACCAGAGCCCGCACCTGGCCGACGCCCTCGAGTCGGCGCAGAAGGCGCTCGACGCCGTGCCCGTGCAGATCGCGCGTGGTGAGGGCACCGGCTCCAACTCGTGGGTGGTCTCGGGGCAGTACACGAAGTCGGGCAAGCCGCTGCTGGCCAACGACCCGCACCTCGCCCTCGCGGCCCCCGGTATCTGGGCGCAGATCGGTCTGCACTGCAACCAGGTGGGCCCGGAGTGCCCGTACGACGTGGCCGGGTTCTCGTTCTCCGGCTTCCCCGGCGTGATCATCGGCCACAACGCCGACATCTCCTGGGGCCTGACCAACATGGGCGCCGACGTCACCGACTTCTTCATCGAGCGGGTCCGTAACGACACGTACATGCGGGGCACGAACAAATGGGTCCCGATGGAGTCGGAGACCGAGGTGATCAGGGTCGACGGCGGTAGCTCCGTCGACCTGGAGGTCCGGCGGACCGTGCACGGCCCGATCATCTCGTCCGTCATGGACGAGACGCAGATGGACGCCGTGCGCGACGCGCCCACCGAGATCGGCCCCGAGCAACGCCCCCAGTACGAGATCGCGCTCCAGTGGACCGCGCTCCAGCCGGGCCACACCGCCGACGCCGTGTTCGAGATGAACCGCGCCAAGACGCCCGCGGACATGAAGGCGGCGGCAGCGAAGTTCGAGGTGCCCGCGCAGAACATCGTGTACGCGACGACCGACGGGCACATCGGCTACCAGGCGCCGGGCAAGATCCCGGTGCGCGCCAGCGTGCCGGGCGCGGTCGAGTCGGACGGCACCTGGCCGCGACCCGGCTGGGATGCCCGCTACGACTGGACCGGCTACGTGGACCCGGCACAGATGCCCGGCGTGGTGGACCCGAAGGAGGGCTTCATCGTCGCCGCGAACCAGGCCGTGCTGCCGGGTGGCGACGGACCGTACCTCAGCCGCGACTGGGACTACGGCTACCGGTCGGAGCGCATCCGTACTCTGATCAGCGACCGCATCGCGGAGGGCCGCAAGCTGACCGCCGCCGACATGTCCGAGTTCCAGATGGACCAGTGGAGCGTGTTCGCCGACCTCTTGGTGCCCGTGCTGGTCGAGGTGGATCTCCCCGCAGGCTACGACTCGGACGGCCAGGCTCTCCTGGCCGACTGGGACAGGTCCATGGACGCCGACTCCGCGGCCGCCGCCTACTTCGCGGCCGTGTGGCGCAACCTGCTGCGGATCACGTTCCACGACGAGCTGCCCGAGGCGATGTGGCCAGACGGCGGCAGCCGCTGGCTCGCCGTCATCCAGGGCATGCTCGGCGACCCGGAGAACCCCTTCTGGGACGACCAGTCCACGGTGTCCGTCGTCGAGAGCAGGGACGAGGTGCTGACGCAGGCGCTGGTCAGCGCCCGCCAGGACCTCACCGTCGAGATCGGTAAGGACACGAGCGACTGGGAGTGGGGCACGCTGCACCAGCTCCGGCTGGAGCACCTGGTGCTCGGCGGCCCCGGCATCCCGGCCCCGATCTCGGCCTACATGAACCCGGCGCCGGTCAAGGTCGGCGGTGGGTCGTCGATCGTGAACGCCACCTCCTTCGACGCCGCCAGCGGTAGCTTCGACGTGACGAGCGGCCCGTCGATGCGCATGGTCGTGGACCTCGCCGACCTGGACGCCTCCACCTGGGTGGTCGTGACCGGCGCGTCGGCGCACCCGGGATCGCCGCACTACGACGACCAGCTCGGCGCCTGGGCGGCGGGGGAGACGTTCCCCTGGCCGTTCACCGCGGACGCCGTCGAAGGAGCCGCCGAGGACGAGCAGATCCTGACGCCTTAGGGCGCCGCCGGTCACGCCGCCCCGTCGGTCACGCCGCCCCGTCGGTC
>NZ_KI911686.1:48794-50160 GCF_000515355.1 Promicromonospora kroppenstedtii DSM 19349
CTCCGCCGCGACGTCCCGCCGCACTGGGGCTGACCGGCCCACTGGGGCTGGCCGCCGCAGCGCGGCTGACCGACGCGTCGGCGATGGCACCGATCGCGTGGTCGGCACTTCGGCGAATGGTCGGTAGAACGTCAGGTGGTCGGCAGCTCGAGCTACCGACCACCTGACGTTCTACCGACCATCGTTCCGCGCGAGCGCACCGGTCGGCGATGCTTCGCTCAGCCAGCCAGCCAGCCAGCCAGCCAGCCAGCCAGCCAGCCAATCAGCCAGCCAGCCAATCAGCCAGCCAGCCAGCCCGATCGATGCGCCGCGCTGGGGCGGTGCCGTGCACAAGGTGGAGGGGCGCGGCGTGGGCCGCACGGCTCAGTTGTTCGAGGCGTTCGACTGCGAGCCGGACTGCACGCGCAGCAGGTCGCGGATCTCGGTCAGCAGCACGGTCTGCTCGTCGAGCGCCTCCTCGACGACCTCCTCCTCGGCGGGCTTCCTGCGCAGTTCGCTCAGCTTCTTGACCGGCATGATCACGAAGAAGTAGATCGCCGCCGAGATCAGCAGGAACATGATCAGGCCCTGGATGAACAGGCCGATCTGGAACACGGTCTCCTTGCCCTTCCAGTTCGGGACGGAGAACGCGATCGACGTGAAGTCGGGAGCGCCCACGAGCCACCCGATGAGCGGCATGATGAAGCCGTCGACCAGGCCGCTGATGACCCCGGAGAAGGCGGCGCCGATGACGACGGCGACCGCGAGGTCGAGCACGTTGCCACGCGTGATGAATTCTTTGAAGCCGTTGAACAGGTCGCGCATGGATCCCCCTGGGACTCTCAAGTTGGTGTGGGTCGGCATGGGCCAGAACCTCGACGGAGATTGTGGTGGAAAATCCCGTTCAGCGCATGTCGGACCCGGCATTCCGCCGAATGGACCATGTCATTGATCGGCCGTTCTTCGCGGCGGGCCCGACGACGGCACCAGCACTGCCGTCACCGATCCCCACCCAGAGACCGCCGACAGGTCCGGGGCGTCCTCGGGGGGTACCGCGACCAGGGTGACGGGTCCCTCGCCCTCCGAGACCGACCCGAGCAGCCCGCCGGACTCCTTGGGCGCGCGGCCGGCGGGGACAGGCAGCACCAGCGCGGCACGGGCGAGGTACCGGGGCTCGAGGCTCGGTTCGCTGCCCGACGTCGTCCCGGCCAGCAGGTCGACCCGGTCCCCGGGACGCAGCAGCGCGGCGACGGCGTCGTCGGCGAGGCGGACCGGGACCACGACCGTTCCGTGCGGGGCGGCGGCGGAGACACCGTCGTCGGACACGAGCGTGGTGTGCAGCAGGGCGCCTGCGGGCAGCCCGACGACGGCGGCGCGGCCCAGCAGC
>NZ_KI911686.1:50260-50451 GCF_000515355.1 Promicromonospora kroppenstedtii DSM 19349
CGAGGCGCTCTACGCGACGCTGGTCGGCGGCGGCCTGAGCTCGATGCGCGACCTGGTCAAGGAGCACGGCTCGACCGTGCGCCGGCTGCGCCCCACCTGGGTGTCGACGCCGACCATGGTGCCGCACCTGCTGCCCGCGGAGAAGAGCGCCGACCTGGTGATCCTCGACGCCGTGCAGCACGTGCCGGTCG
>NZ_KI911686.1:50551-58736 GCF_000515355.1 Promicromonospora kroppenstedtii DSM 19349
GACCGTGCGCGCCGCCCGGCAGCGCGCGACACAGGCCCGTGCTCTCGCCAACGGCGGCCCGTACGCCCCGCGCAACCGCGCGCAGGTGGTCGGCCTGGCTACCCGCGGCTCGGACACGCAGACGCAGGCGATCCCGCGCGTGGGCGGCAAGAACGTGCTCGACGAGATCCTCGACGGCCCGGAGAAGCCCAAGGTCATCGAGGTAGCGGCGGAGGTAGTGGACGAGGTGTCTTCTGGCACCGCTGCCCCGGACGAGCCCCCGGCGGGCGCCGAGCCGCCGAGCGGACGCGCCTGGGACCCGGTGCCCGTCCCGCTGCCCACGTACGTGACCAAGCCCAAGGCGCCCCCGCGGCAGCCTGCGGCACTGCCGGCGGGTTCGTCGTCCGGCAAGGGGGCCGCGGGTGCTTCGGGGCGCCCTGGGGGCGCTGGGGCGTCCTCTGCGGTCGTTCCGGGGACGACGGCGGGCGGTGCTGGTGCTGGTGCCGGGTCTGCCGCGAAGGCGGCCGACGCCGTGGCCGAGGACGAGCTGCTACGCGGTGAGCCACCGCGCATGAAGTCCGAGACGCTGGGCCAGCCGCTCGAGGAGATCCTGGCCCGACGCCGGGCGGCGGGCTGACCTGCCGGCTGATCCTGCTGGTCGGTGTCGCGCGAGTCACGCGTTCGTGACCCGCGCGACACCCGATCAAGTTGCGGAGTCGGGGCGGTGAAGTGCTAGTCTTCTGCAGTCCGAGGGGCTATGGCGCAGTTGGTAGCGCGTCTCGTTCGCAATGAGAAGGTCGGGGGTTCGAATCCCCCTAGCTCCACAGACGGAAACCCCGCTTGACCAGGGCAGATGCTCGGGTCGGGCGGGGTTTCTTCGTCGCCCAGAAGGCGTCTCCTGGATCCCGTCCCCGGCCCGCCACCTCATTGCGGCATTCCCCGATACGCTCCGGGGCCGTGAGGATCACCAACTTCAAGCCGCGGCAGAGCAAGCAGGCCGCGGCGGTCGCAGCTGCCGCATTCGCTGACGACCCGATATGGAGCCATGTGGTTCCGGACCCTCAGCGCAGGCACCTCCCGCACACGATCTTGCTCCGTGCGCAGCTGCGCACGATTGCTCCGTCAGACGACGCACGGCTTGCCGAACATGAAGGCCGGATCGTCGGGTTGGCCTTCTGGAGCAATGTCTGGGACGGCGAGCCGCACGATCTGCCCGATGGCCGCAGGTTCCGTGCCATGCGCAGGCTCGCGCGCAGTGTTGGCGACGACTGGCCGAGGCTCTCCAACATGTACATCTCGATCGGCCGCTCGATCCCCCGCGACGTGGAGTGGTTCCTCGCCACCCTCGTGGTGCACCCCGAGCACCAAGGCGCCGGTATCGGCAGCGCTCTCCTGCGCGACGGTCTCAAACAGGCCGACCGCCGCGGGCACACGGTCATCCTGCAGACGAGCACACCCGAGAACGTCCGGTTCTACGAGCGACACGGGTTCGAGGTCATCGAAGCGCTCGACGAGCTCTATCGGGGAGCTCCGCCCTTGTGGACCATGCGCCGGCCCAGCACCGCAGTCGGTAACCGGATTCTCTGACCCGGTCCCGGTCACTCGTTAGCTCGTCGCCTCCGTGAGGAGCGCCCCGAGCCGGTTCAGCGCGCCCGGCACCACCGAGTAGTACGCCCACTTGCCGCGCTGGTCGCGGGTGAGCAGGCCGGCGTCGACCATCAGCTTGAGGTGGTGGCTCACCGTGGGCTGGGAGAGCCCGACCGGCTCGGTCAGGTCGCAGACGCACGCCTCGCCAACGTCGTGCGCGGCGATGACCGACAGCAGGCGTACCCGCGTCGGGTCGCTCAGCGCCTTGAACACGCGCGCGATCTCCGCCGCGGACTCGAGGTCCGCCGCCTCGCGTACCAGTGGAGCGCAGCACGCACCTGAGGCGTCGACTGGCTTGATGCGCGAAACGTCTGTCAGAGCAAGGGTGGTGGCCATGCACCCATCTTGCCACGCATCGAAGAATATGGATATGTTGCTCGTGTTCACGCATCGAGGATCTTCGATCTGAGGAGAATTGCCATGTCAGAGACGCCACGCGAGGGACTCCCGGTCATCGTCATCGGCGCCGGGCCTGTTGGCCTCGCCGCTGCGGCGCACCTGGTGGAGCGAGGCCTGGAACCACTGGTGCTGGAAGCCGGCGAGGGCCCGGCGGCAGCCGTCGCGTCGTGGGGCCACGTGCGCCTGTTCTCCCCGTGGCAGTACGACATCGACGCCGCCGCCCGCCGCCTGCTGGCCGGCACGGGCTGGGTCGAGCCGAACCGGGACGCCCTACCCACCGGCCGCGGCCTGGTGGAGAACTACCTGACGCCGCTGGCCGGCGTCCTCGGAGACCGCGTCCGGTACGGGGCCCGCGTCACCGACGTCACCCGGGACGGTGCCGACCGGTCGCGGTCGCTCGGGCGTGAGCGCCGCCCGTACCTGGTGCGCTACGCCGTCGGCGGGCAGGTGCGCGAGGTCCGGGCGCGGGCGGTCATCGACGCCTCCGGCACGTTCGGCACCCCGAACCCGCTCGGACTGTCCGGGCTGCCGGTCATCGGCGAGGGTGCGGCGGCCGGGCACCTGACCGGCGCGCTCCCCGACGTGCTCGGCGGCGCCCGCGAGCGTTTCGCGGGCCGCACCGCGCTGGTGGTGGGTATGGGCCACTCCGCGGCGAACACGCTGCTCAGCCTGGTCGAGCTGGCCGGCGACGAACCTGGCACGCGGATCGTCTGGGCCATCCGCGGCGGTTCCCCGCGCCGCCTGTACGGCGGCGGTTCCGACGACCAGCTTCCGGCCCGTGGGCTGCTCGGCACCCGTCTGCGCGACGCCGTCGAGGCAGGGCGGGTCGAGCTGCTGACCCGGGTGGCGATCGACCGGTTGGAGCCGGCGACGCCGTCGGACGGCGTCCGGGTGCTCGGCACGGCGCGGCGAGAGGGCGCAGACGTCGACCTCGACCTGACCGTGGACACGATCGTCAACGCCACCGGCTTCCGGCCCGACCTGGACATGCTGCGCGAGGTCCGCCTGGACCTGGACCCGGTGGTCGAGGCGCCCCGGGCGATCGCCCCGCTGATCGACCCGAACCACCACTCCTGCGGCACCGTCCCCGCGCACGGCGAGATCGACCTGGCCCACCCGGACGAGGACTTCTACCTGGTCGGCATGAAGTCCTACGGCCGGGCGCCCACGTTCCTGCTCGCCACCGGCTACGAGCAGGTCCGGTCCGTGGTCGCGGCGCTGGCCGGTGACCGGGCTGCGGCCGACTCCGTCGAGCTGAACCTGCCCGCCACGGGCGTGTGCTCGTCCGACCTGGCGTTCGCCGCGGACGAGGACGGCGTGGTCTCCTCGGACGCTCTCGCGCTGGCGGGCGCGTCGGGCGGCGGGTGCTGCGCGACGCCGTCCGGCCCGCAGACGGTGACCCTCGGACTGGGTGCGCCCGCGGAGTCGTCGGGTGGTTGCGGTGGAACGGACGATGCGGCGTCGGGCTGCGGCTCCACGCCCGAGCCGGTGAAGGTCGGGTTCGCGACCGGCGTCGAGCACGGCCGCTCCGGCGACGAGTGACAGCCAGATGGTGAGAAGGGCGCGAGCCGGGAACCGGCTCGCGCCCTTCTGTCATGAGCGGCCCAGCCCCTGGGCGGCGGCCCAGGCCTGGTAGTTCTGGTTCCCGCCCGACAGGTTGTAGACCTGCGCGAACCCGAGGTTGCGCAGCAGGTTCTGCCCCGCGTTCCCGGTGACGCCCTTGTTGCAGTACGTCACGACCAGCACGTCCCGGTCCAGCTCGCCCGCCCTGGCCCGTAGCTCCTTGAGCGGCAGGTGGACCGAGTCGGCCACGAAGCCCTTGGCGCGATCCTTGGCCGAGCGCACGTCCACCACCTGGATCTTCTCGCCGTCCGCCCGACGCCGGTCCAGCTCGGCCGGAGTGATCAGCGGCGCCGTGCCACGGATGGCGTTGTCCAGCGCCATGCCGGTGTAGTGCACCGGGTCCTTCGTGGTGGCGTAGGTGGGGGAGTAG
This sequence comes from Promicromonospora kroppenstedtii DSM 19349, assembly GCF_000515355.1. GTDB lineage: Bacteria > Actinomycetota > Actinomycetes > Actinomycetales > Cellulomonadaceae > Promicromonospora > Promicromonospora kroppenstedtii. The sequence goes on from NZ_KI911686.1 coordinate 54,570, forward strand.
GCCAGGTCGAGGTGGAACAGGTCGGCGACGTCCGCCCCGTAGGTGATCGCCGTGGCCAGGACGTCGATGCGCTTGTCCGCGCCGGACGCACCGATCGCCTGCGCCCCCAGCAGCCGGCCCGTGGCGCGGTCGGCGACGGCCTTGATCATCAGGGGCTTGCCGCCCAGGTACTCGGGCCGGTCGGGCTTGATGTTGTGCAGCACCTCGACGTCGTACCCCGCTGCGCGCGCCTGGTCCTCGGTCAGCCCGGTCTGGGCCACGCCGAGGTCGAACACGCGCACGATCGAGGTGCCGAGGATGCCGCGATGCTCCAGCGTGCCGCCCGTGATCGCGTCACCGGTGATGCGGCCCATCTTGTTCGCCGTGGAACCGAGCGGCACCCAGGCGGGTTCGCCCGTGATCAGGTTGAACGACTCGGCGACGTCCCCGACCGCCCACACGTGCGGCACGTCCGTGCGTCCCTGCCGGTCGACGGCGATCGCGTGCGTCGGGCCGATCGTCACCCCGGCCTGCGTTGCGAGCTCCAGGTTGGGCCGCACACCCACGGACATGATCACCAGATCGGCCGCGACGGTCTCGCCGTCCTCGGGCGAGCCCACACGCACACCCGTGACACCGTCGTGGTCGCCCTCGATCGCGGACACGCGCGTGGCCAGGCGCAGGTCGACGTCGTTGCGGCGCAGCTCGGCGTCCACGCGCGCGGACATGTCCGCGTCCATGCGGGGCATGGCGTGCTCCAGCGCCTCGACCACCGTCACGGCGATGCCGCGCTCGGTGAGCTGCTCGGTCATCTCGAGTCCGATGTACCCGGCGCCGACCACGACGGCACGGCGTGCCTTGCGCTGCTCGATCCAGCCTCGGATCGCGCGGGCGTCGGACGGGCTGCGGACGGTGAACACCCCCGGCAGGTCCACCCCGGCCAACGGCGGGACGACGCTGCGCACACCGGTCGCCAGGACCAGCTCGTCGTAGGTGTCCTCGAAGGTGCTGCCGGTCGCCAGGTCCCGCACGGTCACGGTGCGGGTGGTGACATCCACGGCGGTGACCTCGTGGCCGGTGCGGACCTCGACGTCGTACCGGGCCTTGAACCACGCGGCGTCGCGCGGCGTCAGCTCGTCGATGGTCTCGACCTCCCCGCCCACGAAGTACGGCAGTCCGCAGCCGGAGTAGGAGATGTCGTGGTCGCGTTCGTACACCGTGATGCGGGCGGACTCGTCGTTGCGGCGAGCCTTCGCGGCGGCCGAGGTGCCGGCCGCGACGGACCCGACGACGACGATCTTCAGGGGCGGCGAGGTGCTCATGGTGCTTCCTTCGGTCGATACAGGGCGGCGGTGATCAGTACGCCCAGCACTCCACCGGCCACCTGGGCGGCGACGAAAGGCAGGACGGAGCCGGGTGAGATCCCGGCGAACGTGTCGGTGAACATGCGGCCGACGGTCACGGCCGGGTTCGCGAACGACGTCGAGGAGGTGAACCAGTAGGCCGCGCGTCGGCCCGTGAACCAGTCGACGGCCGTGACCACCGGGTTGAGGTGCGCGCCGCTGACCGGACCCAGCACCGCGATCAGGACCGCGAGCCCCAGCGTCGTGGCCAGGCTGTTCTCCAGGAGCTGCAGCCCGAGGTCGTCCGGTGAGAGCCTCTGCGCGGCCACACCGGAACCGACGACGACCGCCACCAGCAGCCCGGTGCCCAGGGCTTCGGCAAAGGCCCGTCGCCACAGGGCCGGCCGTGACGCTCCGTCCGTCGCCGGACGTTCTGGCTCGGTCCGCTGCACGTCGAGCGTCGGGGCGTCCCGGGTCACGCGACCGGTTCCACGCCGAGCTCGGTCAGCAGGGCACGCACGCGCCGCTCGATCTCGTCGCGGATGGGGCGCACCGCCTCGATACCCTGGCCGGCCGGGTCCTCCAGCTCCCAGTCCTGGTAGTCCTTGCCCGGGTAGTACGGGCACGCGTCGCCGCACCCCATCGTGATCACGGCATCCGACGCCTCCACGGCCTCGGCGGTCAGGATCTTCGGCTGCTCGGCGCGGATGTCGATGCCCTTCTCCAGCATGGCCTCGACGGCGGTGGGGTTGATCATCTCGGCGGGCATCGATCCGGCCGAGCGGACGTCGACAGCCCCGCCGGACAGCTCCCGCAGGAACCCAGCGGCCATCTGGGAGCGGCCCGCGTTGTGCACGCAGACGAACAAGGCGGACGGTCTGGGCTCGGTGGTGGTCATGGTGCGCTCCAGTTCTTCGTGCGGTGCGTGGTCGGGTCGACCGGATCAGGCTGCTTCGGGGACGAGCTCGGCCAGCAGGGTGCGGACGCGCTCGTCCAGCTCGTCGCGGATCGCGGCCACGCCCGCCGGAGAGGCGAGGGCGGGATCGCCCACCAGCCAGTCCTCGTACCGCGTGCCGGGCAGCACCGGACAGACGTCGCCGCAGCCCATCGTCACCACGACGTCGGCCGCGCGGACCGCGTCGTCGGTCAGGGGCTTGGGGTAGAACCGCGTCACGTCGTCCACCTCGTCGGCAGCGGCGGCATCACCCATCTCCTCCAGGAGCAGACGGACGTTCGCGTGCACGTCGGACGCCGGTGCCGAACCCGCCGAGCGGACCACGACGCGGTCTCCCGCGTAGTGCCGCATCAGAGCGGCGGCGAGCTGTGACCGCCCTGCGTTGGCCACGCACACGAACAGCACCTGCGGCCGAGGGCGGTCCGCCTCGAGCGCTCGGGCGCGCTCGGCGTCCATGATCCGCTGACGCGCGAAGTGCTCGGTGAGCGGGACCAGGTGGGTGGGCTCGCCACCGCGACGGGCCAGGGCCGTGTACGACTCGCGGACCACCCGCACGCACTCGCCGGGAGGCGTGGACGGGAACCGTTCGGCCAGGGATGCGGCCAGGTGGTCCAGGGCGGGCTCGACGTTCGTCAGCCCGGTCAGGTGCGGCGCCTCCACCGTGCCGATCGCGGCCGGGGCGAACCGGTCCAGCAACGTGTTCAGCGCGCCGCGACAGCTCGGCTCGATGTGGTACCAGACCGAGGTTCCGCGCCGATCGGCAGCCAGCAGGCCGCTCTCGCGCAGCACCCGGAGGTGATGGGACACCGTGGGCTGGGACACCTCGGTCAGCGTTGCCAGATCACCGACGGTCACCTCCGCCGCGGGGCTGGTCGCGATGGCGGACAGCATCCGCAGCCGCAGCGGGTCGGCGAGAGCCTTGAGCGTCGCCGCCACGGCGGTCGCCGCGTCCATGCCGATGGCGTGCGACTCCAGCCCGCGTGTGCTCGACGGCGTGAGAGCGGTCACCCCAACCTCCGGCTGTATCGACGTCTGTCTATGTTGACATCCATCAATATAGACCAGCGGGACTCGGCAGGTCGATCCCGGGCGGGGGCTTGCTGGAGGACCGCTGTACAAGGCCCGCCGGCAGCACTGGTGATTACCGAGCGGTTTCCCGGCTCTTCGCGATCGTTCGCGACCGTGCCCGCTCGCTGCCGTCAACGACCGGAGTCGCGGTGCGAGGCCGCCGGGCCGCGCGGATGCCGTTGAGGATGACCACGACCTCGGCGAGCTCGTGCACCAGCACGACGCCGGCCAGGCCGAGCACGCCGAACAGTGCGAGCGGCAGCAGCACCACGATGATCGCGAGCGACAGCCCGATGTTGCCGGTCATGATCGCCCGGCCCCGGCGGGCGTGGAGCATGGCCCGGGGGATGAGGCGCAGGTCCGTGCCGGTGAACGCGACCGACGCGGACTCGATGGCGGCGTCGGACCCCGTCACGCCCATCGCGATGCCGACGTCGGCCGCGGCCAGGGCGGGGGCGTCGTTGATCCCGTCGCCGATCATCGCGGTAGGGCGGCGTGCGCCGTAGGCCTCGATCGCGCTCGCCTTGTCGGCGGGCAGGAGCTCGGCGCGCACGTCCGCGATGCCTGCCTGGGCGGCCAGGGCTCGGGCCGTGCGCTCGTTGTCGCCGGTGAGCATGACGGTCTCGAAGCCCGCGGCGGCGAGGTCGCGGACGGCCTCGGCCGCCTCGGGCCTGAGCTCGTCCCGGATGCCGATGACGCCGGCGGGCACGCCGTCGATCTCGACGACCGCGACGGTCATGCCCTGCCCCTCCAGGTCACGTGCCGCCTCGTCCAGGGGGCCGGGCGGCACCCAGCGGGGCGAGCCGACCCGGACCGGGCGGG
>NZ_KI911686.1:58836-65861 GCF_000515355.1 Promicromonospora kroppenstedtii DSM 19349
GGCGCTCGCGGGCGTGCCCGCGTCGTCGCCCAGGAACCCGGTGATGCCCTGGCCGGGGTGCTCGGTGACCTCGGTGAGCCGGGCGGCCTCGGGCGCGGCGGCGACGATCGCGGCGGCCAGAGGGTGGGTGCTGTGCGCCTCCAGGCCGGCGGCCACGGCGAGCAGCTGATCCCGGTCGTGCTCCCCGGTCGTCTCGACCGCGACGACCTCGGGCGTGCCGCGCGTCAAGGTTCCGGTCTTGTCGAAGGCGACGGTCCGGACCGTGCCGAGCTGCTCGAAGGCCTGCCCGGACCTGATGACCACGCCGAACCGGCTGGCCGACCCGATCGCCGAGATCACGGTGACCGGTACCGCGATGGCCAGCGCGCACGGCGAGGCGGCCACGAGCACGACGAGCCCACGTTCGGTCCACAGGGCGGGGTCGCCCACGATGAACCCGAAGATGACGACCAGTGCCGCGAGCACGAGGACGGCCGGGACGAGCGGCCTGGCGATCCGGTCGGCCAGGCGGGCGCGCTCGCCCTTGCGGGCGTGGGCCTGCTCGACCAGGTGGACGACGGTGGTCAGCGAGTTGTCCCGGCCGGCTGCCGTGGCCTCGATCTGCAGTGCGCCGCCCCCGTTGATCGAACCGGCGGGGACGGCGTCCCCCGGGCCGACCTCGACGGGGATGGACTCGCCGGTGATCGCGGAGGTGTCGATGCTGCTCGTTCCGGTCACGACCACGCCGTCGGTCGCGACCCGCTCGCCGGGCCGTACTACGAGGATGTCCAGCTCCTGCAGGTCGACGGCGGGGATGGTCTCCTCTCCGGACAGCCGGGAGATGGTCGCCGTCTGCGGGATCAGGGACAGCAGCGCCCGCAGCCCGTCGCGGGCGCGGTCCATCGCCCGGTCCTCCAGGGCCTCGGCGATGGAGAACAGGAACGCCAGCGCGGCGGCCTCGCCCACGTGCCCGAGCAGCACCGCGCCGACGGCGGCGATCGTCATCAGCAGGCTCACGCCGAGGCGCCCGCGCACCAGCCGCCGGACCGCCCCGGGGACGAAGGTCCAGGCCCCGGCCAGCAGGGACAGGGCGAGCACGACGACGGAGGCGGTCGTGACGCCGGTCCGCTCCAGGGTGTAGCCCACCGCCAGGAGCACGCCGGAGGCGATCGGCAGCAGCATGCCCGGGTCGCGCCACCAGGGGCCCGCGTCCTCGTCGCCCTGCCCGAGGTCGTGCTCGTCGTCCTCCTGGCCGGAGGTTCCGGAGACGTCGCGCACAGGTATCGCGAGCCCGCGCTGCCGAGGAGTCTCCTGGGGATCGGGGCCGCAGCAGATGTCGTTCACCGCAGCACGTTCCGCGCCTCGCGCCCGAGCTCGGCCGCAGCCTCGGCAGCAGCGTCAGGCATGGTCTCCGCCCCCGGCCCGCAGCACAGCGGGACGTCGCAGTTCTCGTCCGCGCACGGGGCGCCGTCGTCGACCGCGAGGATGGTCCTGACCAGCTCGCCGATCGCGCGGGTCAGGTGCGGGTCGGCGATCTCGTACCGGGTCTGGCGTCCCTCCGGCGTGGCGACGACGATGCCGCACCCGCGCAGGCACGCCAGGTGGTTCGACACGTTCGAGCGGGTCAGGCCCAGGTCGCGGGAGAGCTGTGCCGGGTACCCGGGCGCGTCCAGGAGCGAGAGCAGGATGCGGGAACGGGTCGGGTCGGCCATCGCGCGGCCCAGCCGGTTCAGCACGTCCAGGCGCGAGGCTATGGTCAGCATGCGCTGACCATACAGTGTGTGCTGACCATTCGGGAGCCAGGATCCGGAGGCGCTGCTCAGGTTCGGCGGCCTCAGTAGGTTTGCGTGCATGACCAGTGACGGCGTGGCCGGCCAGGACCCGACGGTCGAGGGCGACTGGCGAGAGGACACGTTCTTCCGACGTCGGCCCTCGGCCGAAACTCTGGACTGGGTGGCCGCTTCCATGGGCCGAGGAAGTCGCGTCGTCGGACACAGGCGGTTGACCGGTGGCGTCAACTCCGCTGTCCATCGTCTGACGGTTGAGCGACGCGACGCGCGAGTCTTCGTGGTGCTGCGGCAGTACCCGGCTGGAAGCATCGCGCTTCGGACCGCCATGGAGAAGGAGATCGCCAACCTCGAGGTGGTGGCGGGCAGCGGGCTCCCGGTCCCGACGCTCCTGGCCACCGACGTTGCCGGCGTTGCCACCCACGGAGCGCCGTCGTTGCTGATGACACGGCTGCCCGGCCACGTTCACCTCAACCCGACGGAGCGCCGACCGTGGACCGAGCGGATCGCCAAGTTCGCTGCCCGGCTCCATTCCGTCGACCTCCCGGCGCCGGCATTCCGGGCTTGGGCCGACTCATGGATCGCACCTCGTGGTCGGTTTCAGGTTCCGGTCGGCGCGCAGAAACCTGCGATCTGGAAAGCCGCGTTCGATGCCATGGAGTTACCTCCGCCCGGGGATGATGCCGTCTTCCTGCACTGCGACTACCTGCCCGTCAACCTGCTGTGGTCACGTGGGAAGATCACCGGACTCACCGACTGGAACAGCATCCACCGAGGGTCTCGCGCCATCGACGTCGGACAGTGTCGGCGGTACCTGGCGTCGCTCTACTCGCCCGACTGGGCAGAGGAGCTCCGCTCGCGCTACGAATCGATCGCGGGTGTCCCGCTTGACCCGTGGTGGGACTTGTACAGTCTCCTGCACCACGACGACAACGGGCCACAGTCGATCTCCCGTCAGGTAGCCGGGCGCCGTCCGGTCGACGTGTTGGGCATGACGGCTCGTGTCGAGATCGCCGTGGAGCAGGCGCTGCACCGTCTCGGCTGAACACGTGCGCCGCCGTCGGGCGGCATTCATGACGTGCTTTGAATCGGGGCCTGACCATCCGTGGTCCCGCGGTCGCCGACAAGGTGATCACCGACCCCTAGTGCGTCGCCAGCCGCTCCAGCAGGACCGCACTCCGGGCCAGCACCGCCTGCTCCTCGTCCGTGAGCTCGGCCTCGATGGCCTGCGCCAGCCAGCCCGCCCTGCGGCCGCGCTCCGCCTCGAGTGCGGCGCGGCCGGCGTCGGTCAGCTCGGCCAGTGACTTGCGGCCGTCCGTCGGGTGCGCCCGGCGGGTGATCAGGCCCTGCTCCATCAGCAGGCCGACGACGCGGGCCATCGACTGCGGGCGTACACGCTGGTCGGCGGCGAGGTCGCTGGTGGTCATGGCGCCGTCGCGGTCGAGCACGCCGAGCACCGCGATCTGGCCGAGCGGGATGCGGTCCTCGTGCTTGACGCGCCGGGTGAGCTTGCCCATCGCGGTACGCAGCTCGGCGGCGGTGGCGGCTGACTCCGGGGTGGGCACAGGTCAGTTTACCTTTTCGGTGCCCAGGGGAACTGTGCACCTAACCTGTACACCTAAACTGCACAGTTTTGCTGTATGGTTTGGCGCTGTCGGGCTCAGCGCCAGCGTCGTCGCAGCCGTGCCCGGCACACGACAACGGGAAGGACTCCCATGTCCGCAACAACAGCCGGAACCGTCAGCGCCGCGATCGAGACGGTGCGAGCCCGTCGGGTCCTCGACAGCCGGGGCAACCCGACGGTCGAGGTCGACGTCGTGCTGACGGATGGATCCCTGGGACGCGCGATGGTCCCCTCGGGCGCCTCGACCGGCGCCCGGGAGGCCCTGGAGCTGCGCGACGGTGACCCCGCGCGCTGGCACGGGAAGGGCGTGGACCGCGCCGTCGGCCACGTCAACGGCGAGATCGCGGCAGCAGTGCGCGGCCGGGACGCGGCGGACCAGGCCGGCCTCGACGCCGTACTGATCGAGCTCGACGGCACGGCCACGAAGTCGCGGCTCGGTGCCAACGCCATCCTCGGCGTCTCGCTGGCCACCGCCAAGGCCGCCGCCGTGGCCCACGGCCAGCCCCTCTACCGCTACCTCGGCGGGGACGCCGCACACCTGCTGCCGCTGCCGATGATGAACATCGTCAACGGCGGCGCCCACGCCGACAACCCGCTGGACTTCCAGGAGTTCATGATCGCGCCCCTCGGCGCGGACACCTTCGCCGAGGCGGTTCGCATGGGCAGCGAGGTGTTCCACACCCTGCGCCGCGACCTGCTGGCAGCCGGCCACTCCACGGGCGTCGGCGACGAGGGCGGGTTCGCGCCCGCGCTGCGGACCGCCGAGGAGGCCCTCGACTTCGTGGTGGCCGCGATCGAGCGCACCGGCTACCAGCCCGGCGTCGACGTCGGGCTGGTCATGGACCCGGCGTCGTCGGAGTTCTTCCGCGACGGGGTGTACGACTACGCGGGCGAGGGTGTGCGCCGTACGCCCGCCGAGCACGCCGACTACCTGGCCGGGCTCATCGGCGCCTACCCGGTGGTGTCCGTCGAGGACCCCATGGCCGAGAACGACCTGGACGGCTGGCGCGCGCTCACGGCCCGCGTCGGGGACCGCTGCCAGCTCACCGGCGACGACGTCTTCTGCACGAACGAGGCGCTGGTCCGCGAGGGGATCCGGACCGGGGTCGCCAACTCGGTCCTGGTCAAGGTGAACCAGATCGGCACCCTGACCGAGGCGCTCGCGACGGTGAGCACGGCGCACGAGGCCGGCTGGGCGGTCGTCATGTCGCACCGGTCGGGCGAGACGGAGGACACGACCATCGCGGACCTGGCGGTGGCGACCGGCTGCGGTCAGATCAAGACCGGCTCGCTGTCGCGGTCGGACCGGACGGCGAAGTACAACCAGCTGATCCGGATCGAGGAGGAGCTGGGGGAGTCGGCCCGGTTCGCGGGGCGTTCGGCGTTCGCACGGGCGTGACCACGCCCTGGGTAGGTCTCGCGACCGTGATCGCGGAGCCCTGCTCGGTCAGTCCGCCGCGCCGCGCAGCCGCTTCGGCAGGTGTGCGGCGTCGGCGAGCGTCCGGTCCGCTCGCTCCCGCGGTTGGGTGGCCTCGACCGAGAGGGTGTACCTCATTGCGAGTCGTCCGTCACCGCAGCCTTCCGACGCCGCCGCGCCCCCGCCGACCGCGGCGGCGTCTGCCGCATGTGGTCGCGCGCTCGCCCGAGGATGTCGGCGAGCGTCTCGACGTCGGCGCGGGACAGCGGGGCGAACAGCAGGTCGTCGAGCAGGCCGACATGGCCCGGGAAGACCTCCGCGAGCACGGCGCGCCCGTCGTCGGTGATGGTGACGGTGACGCCGCGCTCGTCGTCCGCGGACTGCGAGCGGGTCACGAGTCCCCGCTTCTCCAGCGTCTGGGCCTGGTAGGTCAGCCCGCTGCGGCTGTAGACGACGCCGTCGGCCAGGTCGGTCATCCGCCGGCTGCCCGTCGGGGCGTCCCCGAGGGTCGCCAGGAGCTGGAACTGGACGTAGCTGAGGTCTCCGGCGTCGCGTAGCTGCTGCTCGACGGAGTGCTTCAGCAGGCTGCTCGCCTCGATCAGGGCGAAGTAGGCGCCCAGCTGCGTCGTATCGAGGGGCGGGGGCGTCGAGGTCACCTCTCCAGCCTAGCCAGGCCGTTCAGTGCTTCCAACTCGAAGTACTTGCTTCCAATTTGAAGCAGTGCTAGCGTGCTCGACAGTTGCTTCGAATCCGAAGCACATGGCTGAAGGGAGCGGCATCATGAAGGCAGTTCGGTTCCACGAGACGGGCGGCTCCGAGGTTCTGCGCTACGAGGACGTCGACCAGCCGGTTCCCGGCACCGGCGAGGTGCTCGTCCGTGTCGCCGGTTCGGCGTTCAACCCGGCCGACGGCGGCATGCGCGGCGGGTTCCTGCCGATCCCGATCACGCTGCCGCACGTCCCGGGCTACGACGTCTCCGGCACGGTCGACGTGCTCGGCGACGGGGTGGAGGGCGTTGCTGTGGGGCAGGACGTCGTCGGGTTCCTTCCGATGGCGGCCGACGGAGCGGCGGCCCAGTACGTCGTCGCGCCGGCGGGTGCCCTGGTCGCGGCCCCGACGCGGATCCCGCTGGCGGACGCCGCCGGGCTGCCGTCGGTGGGGCTCACCGCCTGGCAGGCGTTGTTCGAGGCCGGCGAGCTCCGGGCCGGGCAGCGTCTGCTGATCAACGGCGCCGGTGGCCCGGTGGGCGGCTACGCCGTGCAGCTCGCCAAGCGCGCCGGTGCGTATGTCATCGCGACGGCGAGCCCGCGCAGCGCCGAGATCGTCAAGGCGGCCGGGGCGGACGAGATCGTCGACCACACGGCGGGCCCGGTGCTCGACGCGGTGACCGAGCCCGTCGACGTGCTGCTCAACCTGGCCCCGATCACCCCCGAGGGATTCGCGGCCCTGGCTGCCCGGGTCCGCGACGGCGGTGTCGTCGTCTCCACGACGCCGAGGGTGGAGACTCCCGGCGACGAGGAGCGGGACGTGCGCGCGGCGACAGTCTTCGTCCACCCCGACGCCGAGGTGCTCTCGGGCCTGGTCGCCCTGGTCGACAGCGGCGACCTGCACGTCGAGATCGCCCGGCGCGTGCCGCTGGACGAGCTGCCCGCGATCCACGAGCAGGCCGACGCGGGGCAGGTCTACGGCAAGGTCGTGGTGGTCCCGCCCGCCGTCTGACGGGTCTGCCCACATCCGGCCTTCGTTACTATTTCGTGACATGTTTGCCAGAGCGGGGTACATTCATTGCGGCCCGTAGCACTGCGGGACGTCCCGGCGGGCGCCGAGCCCTGTCACCGCCGGGGGTACCGACGAACCACATGACAGGGACGGGGGACCCACTTTTGGACACCTAGGTGTCCTCGGGGTGGAGTCGTGCGGTTTCGGCCGCCGGCCGGGTCAGTCTCCGACCCGAACCCGACAGCTAACCTCGCAGGCGCCGGGAGATGCTCCATGCCATCGACTTTCCCCGGGCGCGTACGCGTCCCCGGTCAGCCAGTCCTGCCGTGCCGCACCCGATCCCGGGGAACCCGATGAGGCACGGGCGCGAGCGGTCCCTGCCGGAGCCCACGGGGCGTGCGGCGCGACGGGGCGGCGGGCGCCACAGCAAGGGCCGGCACGCCGCCGCCCCGGTGCGGCACCCGCGGCCCTCGGTCCTGGGGCGGCTGCCCCTGAAGAT
>NZ_KI911686.1:65961-71551 GCF_000515355.1 Promicromonospora kroppenstedtii DSM 19349
TGGCGGGTGCCGCAGCCCTGGCTCGACCGGCTCCGCCGGGTGCCGCTGTCGGGCGCCTCCCCGCCCGGGACCGCCGTCGTCGAGCTCGTCGAGGCCCTGACCGACCGGCAGCTCGGCATCCTGCGGATGCTGCCGAGCCGGCTGAGCCTGCGCGAGATCGCCGACGAGCTGTTCATCTCCGTGAACACCCTCAAGTTCCATCTCAAGGTGATCTACCGGAAGCTGGGCTGCGGCTCCCGCGCCGAGGCGGCCGACCTCGCCCGGGCGCTGATGAACCGGCACCGGCGCGGTCAGCCAGAGGGGGCCTGGCGGCGCTGAGCCTGGCGGCGCTGCGTCCCGCTCACCCTGCGCCGGGCGCCGTCAGCGCGGCGAGCGCCGCCTTGGTCTTGGTCTCCTGCGGGGCGCTCAGGTCGAGGCCCTTGCCCGCGAGGATGGCCTTGGTCTCCGCGGCGGCCTGGAAGGCGGCGGCCGGCGGAGCCTTGGTGGACAGTTCCAGGATCCGTTTGCCGTCGGGCATGGCCCACAGCTCGGCGACCATGCGCCGCGGGTACCCCTTGGCGCGGAACCGGCACTTGATCAGGTTGACCGGGCCGAGTACGACGAGGTCGTCGGGCGAGACGTCCTCGGGCATGCGCTCGCGCAGCAGGGCCCGCTGGTCGTCGTCGAGCATGCCGTGGATGCCGCGGGCGCCGGTCATCATCCTGCGCACCTTGCGGTCGGGCGCCTGGACGGTGAGCGAGCACGAGCAGGTGTAGCCGGCAGGTGAGGCGTCCACCTCGACCTTGAAGCCGTCGTGGCCGCGGTAGCCCTCGGGCACGTCCTCCGGCATCGCGGGCCGGAGCTTGACCGTCAGGTCGCCGGGCTTGCGCTGGGTGCGCCGGGCGCGCAGCACCACGCCGGCGTCCGAGAGCCGCAGGTCGGGGGTGTCGACGAACGCGACCTGGCGCACGACGGCGTCGAGCGGATCGATGCCGAGGACCCGCACGACGGAGCGCTGGAAGTCGTCGGGGACGGTGAGCTTGAGCTCGACCGAGTCGACGTCGGGCAGGAGCGCGAGGATGCCGGCGAGCTGGTCGGCGTCGTACGTGGGGATGGCGGACATGGGGGCCTCCGGGGGTCTGTCCCGTGATCATGGCGCGCACCCGGGTGGCGCAGGTCCACCCCGGTCCGGGTGGGCCGCGACCACCCGGGGTGGTGTCAGTGTCGTGCCGGAAGCGTTGTACCCGCCCGCCACCACAGGAGGCCCGGAGATGACCGAGCTGGACGTCGGACCCATCGACTACCTTGCGCTGGAGTTCCCGGAGAGCAGGCTGAACGGCCAAGGTCTGGCGGCCCTGCTGGACCTGGTCGAACGGGGGATCATCCGGATCCTCGACCTGCGGGTCGCGCGTCGGACCGAGGAGGGCGACGTCGTCGCCGTCGAGCTGCGCGACCTCGACCACGACGGCGAGCTGGACCTCGCCGTGTTCGAGGGCGTGGGCTCGGGCCTGCTCGACGACGACGACCTGAACCAGGGCGTCGAGCTGATCGCCCCGGGCAACGCCGTCGGTCTGATCGTGTACGAGAACACGTGGGCCGGCCCGTTCGTGACGGCCATGCGCGCCGCCGGTGCGGAGGTGATCGCCAGCGGCCGGATCCCGGTCGAGGACGTGGCCGCGGCGCTGGACGCCCTGGAGGCGGAGCAGACCTCGCCGAGCACGACGCCGGCGCAGACCCAGGGAGGGGAAGTCTGATGGGACTCATCGGAGGCATGGCGCGAACAGCGGTCGTGGCCGGCACGGCCACGGCGGTGTCCAACCGGGTCTCGCGGCGGCAGGCGAACCGCTGGGCGGCGCAGGAGAGCTATGCGCAGCCGCAGGCCCCGCAGCAGGTCTACGTGGCACCTCCGCCACCACAGCCCGCGTCGTCCGGGTCGGAGGACGTGATCGCCCAGCTCGAACGGCTCGGCAAGCTGCGGGACGAGGGCGTCCTGACCGACGCCGAGTTCAGCGCGCAGAAGGCCAGGCTCCTGGCCGGCTGAGGGGTTTCCGCCGGCGGCTCCGTCCGCGGGCTCACGCGTACCGCTAGGACCGGAGGCTACTCATGAGCGCCATGGACGTACCGAACGAACCCGCGGCCGAACCCCTGGTCGAGGCGGTCGCCCGCAAGAAGGTGCCGGCCACGGCGTGGATCTCGTGGGTCGCGCTCGCGATGATGACCACGAGCTCGGTGGCGAGCCTGCGCGCCGCCCCGACCATGGCGGTCTACGGGCTGGCGTGCGTCTTCCTGTACCTGGTGCCCGCCGTGGTCTTCCTGCTTCCGACGTCGCTCGTCTCCGCCGAGCTCGCGTCGGGCTGGAAGGGCGGCGTGTACAACTGGGTGGCGCGCGGCATCTCCAAGCCCATGGGGTTCCTCGCGGTGTGGTGCCAGTTCGCGATGACGATCTTCTACTACCCCAGCCTGCTGGGGTTCGTCGCGAGCACGCTGGCCTACGTCTTCAACCCGTCGCTCGCGAGCAGCGGCGTCTGGACGGCGTGCGTCATCATCGTCGTCTACTGGAGCGGCGTGTGGGTCTCGTCGCGTGGCACCAAGGGAGTCGCGGGGCTGGCCAGCGGCGGCCTGATCATCGGCACGCTGGTTCCCGGCGTGGTCCTCGTGGTGCTCGGCATGGTGTTCCTCGGCCAGGGCAACGAGTCAGCCGCGCCGATGACCGCGGACAACCTGCTGCCCGCGTGGGCGGGGCTGTCCAGCCTCGTGCTGATCGTGAACAACTTCCTGTCCTACTCGGGCATGGAGATGAACGCGGTGCACGTGTCGTCGCTGCGGAACCCGGCCAAGGAGTTCCCGAGGTCGATGTTCCTGGCGATGACGCTGGTGCTGCTGATCTTCATCCTCCCGGCCCTCGCGATCAGCTGGGTGGTGCCCGCCGACCAGCTCTCCCTCACAGCGGGCGTCATGCAGGCCTTCGACGCGGTCTTCGCCAACTTCGGGACGCAGTGGCTCACCCCGATCGTCGGGATCATGCTCGTGACGGCGTCGCTCGGCGGCATGCTCACCTGGCTGGCCGGCCCGTCCAAGGGCCTGCTGCTGATCTCCCGGCAGGAGGGCTACCTGCCACCGTTCCTGCAGCGGCTCAACAAGAACGGCGTGCAGCAGAACATCCTGGTGGTCCAGGGCGTCGTCACGACGGCGATCGGCCTGATGTACGCGCTGATCCCCAACGTCTCCAGCGCCTACTGGATCTTCTCCGTGATCACGACGCAGGTGTACCTGATCATGTACCTGCTCATGTTCGTCGCGGCCATCGGGCTGCGGCGCAAGTACCCCGACCATCCACGCGGGTTCCGCAGCCCCATGCTCAAGTCGCTCTGCGGCATCGGCTTCGGGGCGTCGCTCGCGGCCCTGCTCGTCGGGTTCGTACCGCCGTCCCAGTTCGGCGGGGGCAACCCTTTCGTGTACGTCGCGATCGTCGTGGTCGGCGCGCTGGGCCTCGGGCTGCTCGTCCCGTACCTCTTCTACCGGGCGCGCAAGCCCTCGTGGAAGCAGGAGAGCACGACCGAGGAGGTGAGTCCGGGATGAGCACCCCCGACGAGACCCAGTCCGGGCGCGAGCGTGCGCTCCTCTACGTCGTGTTCGGCGTCGTGATCGCCGCGCTCCTGGTCCTGGGCCTGGTCCTCTTCCGCGCGGCGGACCGCAGCCGCGACGCAGAGGCCAAGGCCGACGAGCTGATCCAGGCGCTCGACGCCGCCGGCGCCACGGTCACGCCGTCGAAGGACCAGATCGTCCGTGTGCTCGGGGACGACGGCGGAGCGACGTGCGCCGACCCGAACGACCCCCTGACCCGGGCGACGCTGCAGGCCCAGCTCGCCAACGGGGCGTCGGGACCGGGGTCCCGGCCCGTGATCTCGGACCGCAAGATCCTGCACGGTCAGCTCCTGATCATCCAGGTCTACTGCCCCGACGAGCTCGAGGAGTTCCAGCAGTACGTGGACAACCTCCAGACCGACGACGTGGCGGGGGCCTGATCATGGACCTCCGGAGCAGGGTCGGCGACGAGATGCCGCGCGTCCGCGACGAGCTCGCCGAGCTGGTCGCGATCCGGTCCGTCGCGGACCCCCGGCAGTTCCCGCCCGAGGAGTGCGAGCGCGCCGCGCGCTGGGTGCTCGACAAGTTCACGGACCTGGGCTTCGGCGACGCCCACCTGGAGCGGACGGCGGACGGCAGCATGGCCGTCGTCGGCTCCCGGCCCGGCCCGGACCCGTCGGGACCCACGGTGCTCCTCTACGCGCACTACGACGTGCAGCCGCCGCTGGACGAGTCGGCCTGGCGGACGCCGCCCTTCGAGCTCACCGAGGCCGACGGCCGCTGGTACGGCCGCGGTACCGCCGACTGCAAGGGCAACATCGTGATGCTGCTGGCCGCGCTCCGTGCCCTGGACGAGGTGCCGGTGAACCTCAAGCTCGTCGTCGAGGGCTCCGAGGAGCAGGGCACCGGCGGGCTGGAGGCGTTCGTGCCCGGGCACGCCGACCTGCTGCGCGCCGACGCCGTGCTGGTGTGCGACACCGGCAACGCCGCCGTCGGCCATCCCGCGGCGACCGTCAGCCTGCGCGGGATGGTCAACGTGGTGCTGACCCTCCAGGCGCTCGGCGCGGAGGTCCATTCCGGCATGTTCGGAGGCGCCGCCCCCGACGCGCTGGCCGCGCTCGTCGCGGTGCTCGGGACCCTGCGTGACGGCGACGGGAACACCACGGTCGCCGGGCTCGACCGCCACGGGACCTGGCCCGGCGAGCCGTACCCGGCCGACCGGTTCCGCTGGGACGCGACCGTGCTGGAGGGCGTGTCCCTGCTCGGTGACGGCACCGTCGCGGACCAGCTCTGGGCGCGGCCGGCGCTGACCGTCCTGGGCATCGACTGCCCTCCGGTCGTGGGCTCGGCGTCGGCGATCACGCCCCGCGCGTCCGCCCGGCTGAACCTCCGGATCCCGCCCGGCACCACGGCGGACAAGGCCCGGGCGGCGCTCGAGAACCACCTGCGGGCCGCGGCCCCGTGGGGCGTCGCCGTCCAGATCACGGTCGAGGCCGAGGGCGAGCCGTTCCTCGCCGGGGTCGACGGGCCCGCGTTCCACGCGCTCGGCACCGCCCTCGAGGAGGCCTACGGCCGGCCGATGGCCAAGCTCGGCCAGGGTGGGTCGATCCCGTTGTGCAACGTCTTCGCCGACACCTACCCCGGGGCCGAGATCATCCTGGTCGGCGTCGAGGAGCCGCTCGCCGCCATCCACGCCCCCAACGAGAGCGTGGACCCCCGCGAGATCGAGTCGATGGCCCACGCCACGGCCCGCTTCCTCCAGCTCTACGCGGATCCTGCCGCCCGCTGACCGACAGCAGGTCCGCACCCGAAGGTGCGTGCGCATGCTTTCGATCTCGAAAGCATGCGCACGCACCTTCTTGGCGCGGACTCTTGCGCGCTCTCCTCCGACTTCGCTAGTGTCCCGTTCATCGACACAGCAGTCCCGATCAGTGGGACGGCACACAACGAGGTGAAGACGTGGAGATGAGTACGCTCACGCGCCGCACGGTCCTGCGGGCCATCGGCGCCGCCGGGTTCGCCGGCG
>NZ_KI911686.1:71651-72707 GCF_000515355.1 Promicromonospora kroppenstedtii DSM 19349
CGACCTGCCCTGATTGGATCCCATGGCCTCCGCAGACCCCCGTATCAGCTCCGTCCGGCTCGCCTCGCTGGAGACCCGCTACCCCCGGACCGTGGGCCGCAACGCCCGGCTCGGCAGCCACGGCTCCGGCCCCGACTCCCACGTCGCGGTGCTGGTCACCGAGGACGGCCGGACCGGCTGGGGACTGTTCGAGGGATCGCCGGGCGACGTCGCCCGGGTCGAGGGCCGCCTGCTCTCGGAGCTGATCGACCCCGCCACCGGCATCCGCGACGACGCGGAGCACTGGCTCGACATCGCCCTGCACGATCTCCTCGGCGTGGTGCTCGACGCGCCTGTGCACGCGCTGCTCGGCGCGAGCGGCTCGCCCGACGTCGCCGTCTACGACGGCGCCGTCTACTTCGACGACCTCGACCCGGACGACGCGCCGCGCGGCGTCGGCGTGCTGGTCGAGGAGTGCCGGGCCGACGCCGCCCTGGGCTTCCGGGACTTCAAGCTCAAGATCGGCCGCGGCAACAAGTGGCTGCCGCGGGAGGCCGGCGACGCCCGCGACATCGAGGTGACCCGCGCCGTCCGCGACGCGTTCCCCGACGCCCGCATCCTGGTGGACGCCAACGACGGCTACGACCGCGACGGGTTCATCACCTACCTGGAGGCCGTCGCCGACGTCGGCCTGTTCTGGGTCGAGGAGCCGTTCCTCGACGATGCCGACGACCTCAAGGCGCTCCGCTCCTGGCTCGACGCCCACTCGCCGGAGACGCGCATCGCGGAGGGCGAGACCTCGCCCGACGTCGCCGCGCTGCGGCCGGTCGCCGCCGCCGGGTCGATCGACGTGCTGCTCATGGACGTCATGTCGTACGGCCTCACCGCGTGGCGGCGCCTGATGCCCGAGCTCGTGGCGGACGGCGTGCACGGCTCCCCGCACGCCTGGGGCCGGCCGCTCAAGACGCGGTACGCCGCACACCTCGCCGCCGGGCTCGGCAACGTCGAGATCGTCGAGGGCGTGCCCGGCACCGTGGCCGGCGTCGACCCGCGGCTGCTCGGCCCGGTCGACGGTGT
>NZ_KI911686.1:72807-75031 GCF_000515355.1 Promicromonospora kroppenstedtii DSM 19349
CGGCCCGGTCGACGGTGTGCTGCGGCTGGGCGACGCCCCGGGCTTCGGCATCCCGGTGCCCGAGGACGCGCACCTGCGGCCGATCGGCTGATCCGGCGCCGGCCGCCGGCGTCGGACACGGAACGAGGGCCGGGGCGTCGCTCGCGCGATGCCCCGGCCTTCGTCCTCCTCCCGTGCCGCCTACTTCTGCGCGGTGCTCAGGTCCGCGACCTCTCGGATCGCGTCGCCGATCGCGTG
The DNA here is from genome assembly GCF_000515355.1 of Promicromonospora kroppenstedtii DSM 19349. GTDB lineage: Bacteria > Actinomycetota > Actinomycetes > Actinomycetales > Cellulomonadaceae > Promicromonospora > Promicromonospora kroppenstedtii. The sequence continues at coordinate 73,045 of NZ_KI911686.1, forward strand.
GAAGTCCTTGCTGAGGATCGCCCCGTGGTTGCTGGCGACCTTCGCGCTGATCTTGATGTTCGGGTTGTCGGCGGTCGCCGCCTCCAGACCGGCCCGGATCTGCTCCTGCTCGTCGCCCTTGCTGCCCAGGGACGTGCCCGAGGCCACGACGTACCGGACCGGGACGCGGATGTCGTTCAGCACCGGCGCCAGGGCCGCCTCCCGGGACACCTTGCCGAGCTCGATGTTGCTCTCGGCCTGCTGCGCCGCCGACATCCGCGGGGTGATGCCGGTGATCCGCAGCGGGACCGTGAACCAGCTCATCCGGCGGAAGAGCTTGCGGATCCGCACCTCCATCGCGTCGTCGAGCCAGTCGTGCGGGAAGGCACCGTCGACCAGGACCGCACCCAGGGTGCGCTCCGGGTTGCGCTGCGCCCAGTGGGCGGCGACCACGGCCCCGTAGGACCAGCCCACCACCAGGGCCTTCTCCACGCCGCGGGCGGCGAGGACGGCATCGACGTCGCGGACGGCGGCCTCGAAGGAGTAGTCGGCCGACGTCCCGGACTTCTTGCCGCGAGCCCGCTCGTCGAAGGTGATGTGCCGGTAGCCGCTGCCCAGGTCGGCGAGGGTCTTCCGCCAGTAGCCCTGCGTGGCGAACTGGCCGTTCAGGAAGACGACCGGGAGGCCCGGGCCGCCGGTGTCGGTCACGGCCAGCGCGGTGTCGTCGACCGGCACCAGGCCGGACCACGCGGTGCTGGTCGAGGAAGCGCTGTCGTTCGTCATGTTCTCCACCTGTCGGTTCGTGGTGCGGGAAGTGGTGCTGGTCGGTGCGCGGTGCGCGGGTGATGCCCGGTCCGGGCCCTGCGGCCCGGACCGGTCGGATCAGAGGCTGCTGGCGGTGATGTCGCCGTGGGCGGTGGTCGCGCGGATGTCGAGCACGGCGGCGCCGTCGTTCTTGAGGGTGTTGCTGATGCGGCCGAGGGTCGTACCGGCGTCGAGCGTGGCCGAGACGCCGGCGCTCGTGGCGACCGTGATGTCACCGGACTGGGTGCTCAGCACGACCGAACCGCGCGTCGCCTCGGCGATGCGGATGTCACCGCGGGCGGTGCTGATCTCGGCGGCGCCGGTGAGCCGGCCCACCTCGACGTCGCCGTCGATCGCGGTGAGGCGGAGCGTCGCCGCCTCGTCGACCTTGATCTGCTGGTACGCGCCGTCGAAGACGACGTCGCCCAGGCGGCCGACAGCGCGCAGCTCGGCGGCGTCGGACCTGCCCTCGAGACCCGACCCGGCGGGGAGCTGGACGGTGACCTCCACGGAACCCGCGTGGCCGACGAGCTTGTTGCGCGGCTCGGCGGTGCGGATCTGCAGCACGCCGTCGGTGAAGGTGACGGTGGTCTGCTCGGCGGTCTGGACGTCGCGGTTCTTGGCCGGGTTGGTGGGCCGGATCTCGACGGTGGTGTCGGTGCGGTCTGCGGCGATGAGCTGGACCCGTCCGGCGGGGATCTCGACGACGGCGGAGATCGCGGCGGGGGTGGCGAAGTTCTGCATGGTGATCGACTCCTGTGCTGGCGGCTTCCCTGTGTTTCTGACATCGCAAACGCTACGTTGCTTTCCAGAACCAAGCAACATACTTGTTGCGTTCTGGTTGTGTTCACGCAGGTCAGCAGCACAAAACTGTTGCAACAGACAAGAAAGTAACGCAACGCAACGCTCGGTTGCATTGCAATGGAGTGGAAGTGAACGCTATGGTGGGCAGGCAGGTACCACCCCCAGTTCACCGGAGGAGACCGTCATGCCGGGAGGCCGACTCACCAGGCAGGAGCGCCAGCAGATCGCGCTGGGGCTGGCCGACGACCTGTCCTACGCCGAGATCGCCCGGCGTCTGGACCGCCCGACCTCCACGGTCACGCGCGAGGTGCTGCGCAACGGCGGCCCCACCGGCTACCGCGCCGAGGTGGCGCACCGCGCCACGGAGCGCCGGGCCCACCGCAGCCGGCAGGCCACGCCC
>NZ_KI911686.1:75131-79424 GCF_000515355.1 Promicromonospora kroppenstedtii DSM 19349
CCCGGCTCATGCGGCCGCCCCGTTCGTCGTCAGGAACGCCCGCAGCCGCGCGGCGGCCAGGGGCGGGTCGAGCAGCATGCCGCAGCCGTCGGCCAGGCGGGCCAGCTCGACCAGGTGCCGCAGCGACCGGCCGGAGTGCAGGCCGCCCACCAGCGAGAACCCGGGCTGGAACCCGTTCAGCCAGGACAGGAACGCGATGCCGGTCTTGTAGTAGTACGTCGGCGCGGCGAAGATGTGCCGCCCCAGCGCCTCGGTCGACGCCAGGATCTTGTGGCCGCCCTCGGCGTCTCCGGCGTCGAACGCCTGCAGGGCCGTGGAGGCCGCCGGGTAGATCGCGGCGAAGATGCCGAGCAGCGCGTCCGAGTGTCCCTGCTCGTCGCCCGCGATGAGCTCCGGGTAGTTGAAGTCGTCGCCGGTGTAGAGCCGGGGTCGGTTGCCGTCGCCCGCGGGGAGCGCCGCCAGCGCCCGGCGCAGGCCCACCTCGTGGGCGGCGTCGAGCAGCGAGACCTTGACGCCGTCGATCCGGGGCTGGTGCGCGCGGATCAGGTCGAGGAACGTCGCGGTGGCGTCGTCCACGGAGTCCGAGCCCCAGTAGCCCGCCAGCGCCGGGTCGAACATGGTGCCCAGCCAGTGCAGGACGACGGGTTGGTCGGTCTCGGTCAGCACGGCGTCGTACACACGGGCGTAGTCCTCGGGGCCGCGGGCCACGCGCGCCAGCGCGCGGGAGGCCATGACGATGACCTGCGCCCCGGCGTCCTGCACCACGTGCACCTGCTCGCGGTAGGCCTCGGTGACGACGGCCAGGCCGGCGTCGCCCGGTTCGAGGGCCGCGACGGCCTCTGGCGAGAGCTGGTCCGTGCCCGCGCCGCACGCGACGCGCGCGCCCACGGACGCGGCCTCGGCCGCCGAGCGCCGGATGAGCTCCTGGGTGGCTGCCCAGTCGAGGCCCATGCCGCGCTGGGCGGTGTCCATCGCGTCGGCCACGCCGAGCCCGTGCTCCCAGATGCGGTGCCGGTAGGCGAGGGTCGCGTCCCAGTCGACGACGGCGGGCGCGCCCGGCACGTTCTCCGCACCGACCTGCGGCACCACATGGGCGGCAGCGAAGGCGACGCGGGACGTGATCGGGCCGGACGGCGTGGTCCACGGGCCGGGGGCGTTCAGCTCGACGGCCTCGGAGCCGGCGACGCGGCCTTCGGCGTCGAACAGCGGGAGGACAACGGCGACCCCGCTCACAGGGTGATCTCCGGGATGTCGATGCGGCGGCCCTCCGCGGAGGACTGCAGGCCGAGCTCGGCGAGCTGCACGCCGCGCGCGGCCGAGAGCAGGTCGTAGCGGTGCGGGCGGCCGGCCACGACGTCGCGCAGGAACTCCTCCCACTGCAGCTTGAAGCCGTTGTCGAGGTCGGCGTTCGCGGGGACGTCGAGCCACTGGTCGCGGAACGGCTCCGTGACCGGCAGGTCCGGGTTCCACACGGGCTTGGGGGTGTGCGCGCGGTGCTGGGCGCGGCACTCGCGCAGGCCCGCGACGGCCGAGCCGTGCGTGCCGTCCACCTGGAACTCGACCAGCTCGTCGCGGAACACGCGCACGGCCCACGAGGAGTTGATCTGCGCCACGACGTCGTCCCCGCCCGGGGTGGTGATGTCGAAGATGCCGTACGCGGCGTCGTCGGCCGTAGCGGCGTACTCGCGGCCCTGCTCGTCCCAGCGGGTCGGGATGTGCGTGGCGGTCCGCGCGGTCACCGTCTTGACCTTGCCGAGGATGCCCTCGAGCACGTAGTTCCAGTGGCAGAACATGTCCGTGGTGATGCCGCCGCCGTCCTCGGCGCGGTAGTTCCACGAGGGGCGCTGGGCGGGCTGCGAGTCGCCCTCGAACACCCAGTAGCCGAACTCGCCGCGCAGCGACAGGATGCGGCCGAAGAAGCCCTCGTCCACCAGCCGGCGCAGCTTCACCAGGCCCGGCAGGTACAGCTTGTCGTGCACGACGCCGACGGTCACGCCGGTCTCGGCCTGCAACCGCGCGAGGTCGATGGCCTCGGCGAGGGTCTCCGCCGTCGGCTTCTCGGTGAAGACGTGCTTGCCCTCGCGCATCGCCTTGGACAGGGTCGCGGCGCGCAGGTTGGTCATCGCGGCGTCGAACACGATGTCGGCGTCCTTGATGGCCGCGTCGACGTCGGTGGTCCAGTGCTCGACGTCGTGCTTGGCCGCGAGCTCCTTGAGCTTGTCCGCGTTGCGGCCCACCAGCACGGGCTCGACCTGGACGCGCGAACCGTCGGCGAGCGTGACGCCGCCCTGGTCGCGGATCGGCAGGATCGAGCGCACGAGGTGCTGGCGGTAACCCATGCGGCCGGTGACGCCGTTCATGGCGATGCGAAGTGTGGTCACGGGCGGGACTCCATCGTCGGTGGTGTTGAGCGCCGTCTTGGAATGCGCTTTCCAGGGGAGCGTAGCGCACGTTTCCGGGTGAGTACATGGGGCCGGGGTGAGGTGGGACAGTGGGCCGGGGTGAGGCGGGGCAGTGGGCCGCGCGTCGATGGGGCTGCGGGCCGGCGTGGCCCTTTGCTGCGGGACGCGGCAGTTTGCCCCGCAGACTCGGCACTGTGCTGCGGGAGGCGGCAGTTTGCCCCGCAGACTCGGCAGTTGGCATCGAGATCGGCTCAGGCCTGAGCCGATCTCGATGCCAACTGCCGAAAGCTGGGTGCCAACTGCTACCCCGGCCTCAGGCGCCGGCGTGCAGCCCCCGCAGGGTGTGCTCGAAGCTGCGGATGAATCCCTCGCGGTGCTGCGGCTCGCAGGCGCGGGCGATGATGCCGCGCTCCCAGATCAGCACGTGCACGTCGGCCGCGCTCAGGTCGGCCCGGATCGCGCCGGTTGCCTGGGCGTCGGCGAGGAACCCGCCGGCGACCTCGTTCGCGCGCTCGCACAGCGCGGTCAGCGCCCCGGAGCCGGGCTGGGTGCGCAGCAGCACGTCGTTGGCGGCGGGCTCGTCGAACGCGACCAGCCAGATGCGGCGCAGGTAGCCCTCGAACCGCTCGACGGGATCCTCGATGGCAGCGACCTCGCTGATGATCCCCGCGATCCGCTCGGCGAACAGCTCCTCGACCACCGCGTCGATCAGGCCCTGCCGGCCCCCGAAGCGGTGATAGATCGTGCCCTTGCTGACCCCCGCGGCCCGCGCCACCTCGTCCAGCGGACTGTTCAGCCCGCCCGCGCGGAACACGTCGAGGGCAGCCAGCCGGATGCCCTCGACGTTGCGCCGCGCGTCGGCTCGGAGCCGTGGCGGGTCAGTGGTCACCGATCGGCCCCGGCCCCGGCCCCGGCGACCGCGGGGGCGCCGATCGTCTCGTTCCAGCTCGTCTCCAGCGTCCGCAGGAACGACTCCACCGGCTGCGCCCCGGAGACCGCGTACTTGCCGGCGAACACGAAGAACGGCACGCCCGTGATGCCGTACTGCCGGGCCTGCTGGATGTCGGCCTCGACGGCGTCGGCGAACTCCTCCGACGCGAGAGCCGCGAGCGCGGCGTCGCGGTCCAGGCCGATCTCGGCGGCCAGGTCGCCCAGGACCTGGTGGTCCGCGACGTTCAGGCCCTCGGTGAAGTAGGCCTTGAACAGCCGCTGGACCATCTCGTGCTGCTTGCCTTGGCCGGCCGCGAAGTGGCTGAGCTGGTGTGCGGTGCGCGTGCCCACGGCCTTCGCCTGCTCGAACCGGTAGTCCAGCCCGAGCTGGCGGCCGCGCTCCGAGATCTGCTCGTGCATGGCCTCGGCCTGCTCGCGGGGGAAGCCGCGCTCGGCCGCCAGCAGGTCCATGAGGTCGATCGGCACGTCGCCGGTGAGCTGCGGCATCAGCAGGAAGCTGTGGTAGCGCACCTCGACCTGGGCGGAGTGCGGGAACTGCCCCAGCGCCTGCTCCAGGAGCGCGTCGCCCATGTAGCAGAACGGGCACATCACGTCGCTCCACACGTCGATCACGAGCTTGTCGGCCGCCCGGCCGAACGCACCGGCCATCAGGAGCACACCCCGTCCACGGAGCAGACGCCGAACGCCTCGCCCGCGGGCAGGATCTCGAACGGGGAGGAACTGACCGAGGCGCCGTCGACGACGCCGGAGATCGCCTCCGTCGGGGTCTCGACCACCGGGGTCGCCTCCGCGACCGTGTCACTCGTCTTCATGGTCAAGGACGGTAGGTCTAACTTGAACCGCCCGTCAACTTGGCTGCGGCCGCCACCGGGCAGCTCGACCCGGCCGGACCCGGACGCCGGCCCCGCGGCGTGGCCGGGGGCGAACGGCTCAGCGGCCC
>NZ_KI911686.1:79524-82712 GCF_000515355.1 Promicromonospora kroppenstedtii DSM 19349
GGCTCGCGCGGCGGCGTCGGACGGCCGGTCAGGTGCCAGGCCAGACCGTCGGTGACCAGCGCGAGCAGGCTCTCGGCCGCGACGTCCTCGCGCACGGTCAGCGCCCGGTCGAGGCCCACGAACCGCCTGCGCAGCGTGTCGTCGGGGACCAGCGGCGCGTCGACCGCCCGGCCGACCAGCGCGTCGTCGAGCACGGTGGGCTCCAGATAGACAACACGCTTGCGAAAACCGCTCGCGGTCACGGACCGCCCGTCGTGCACCACGCCCGGCGGCAGCACGGTCACCCCGGTGCGCCGCGCGGCGTGCTCCTGACCGTCCAGGCCGTACCCGATCAGGCCGCGGTCCACGATCAGCACGGTCCAGGTGTCGTGCGTGTGCGCCGGGTAGGCGTGCTCGTGCCATGCGGCGTGCAGCACCTCGGCCACGCCCGGGATCCCGGGCCGCCAGGCGCGCACCACGTCGGGGGCCGGGCCGGCGGGGCGATCGAGCGGGGGCACATCAAGAACGTACAAGATCCGCGGCGCCGTCCGCGGCCACCCTGGGCGGTATGACCTTCGAACAAGCCAAGATCGTGATCGTGCTGCGCGACGACCTGCTCGCCTGGCAGGAGAACAACGTCACAGCCTTCCTGTCCAGCGCCGTGACCGCGGCCTACCCCGACCTGGTCGGCGAGACCTACCGCGACGCCGACGGCCAGGAGTACCTCGCGATGCTCGGCACCCCTGTCATGGTCATGGTGGCCGACGGCGACCGGCTGGCCACGTTCCGGGAGCGCGCCGCCACGCGAGGCCTGCGCATCGGCGTCTACACGGCCGACCTGTTCGCCACGGGGAACGACGTCGACAACCGGGCCGCCGTTGCGGGCGTGGCCACAGGGAAGCTCGACCTGGTCGGGATCGCGGTCGCCGGCGAACGCCGCGTCGTCGACAAGGTGGTCAAGGGCGCGCGCCTGCACCCCTGAGGTCAGGACACGAGCGCTACGTGCAGCGTCCGGGGGCCGTGCACACCCTCCACGCGGTCGAGCTCGATGTCGCTCGTGGCGCTCGGCCCGCTGATCCAGGTCAGCGGCCGACCGGGGTCGGCGTCGAGCAGCCGCACGGCCTCCGGCACGGTCTGCACCACCTGGTCCGTCCGCACCACGCACACGTGCACGTCGGGCACCAGGGAGATCGCGCGCCGGCCCTGGTCGGGCTCGCCGTCCAGCACGATCGTCCCGGTCTCGGCCACCGCTACCCGCGCGGCCGTCACCACGGCGTCGGTCCCGTCCAGCTCGACCGCGGAGAGCGGCGCCTCCCGCGAGTCGGTGAGCACCTCGACGTCCGCCAGCCCGGCGAGCCACGCGGGCTCGATCCCGGGCGGCACGACGACGCTGCTCCGCGCCCGCGCGACTTCGGCCTCCCGGCCGGCCGGCAGAATGTCAGAAGATCGGTCGCTCGAGCTGCCGACCACCTGACCTTCTGCCGACCGCCCTGGATCGGCCCCGGGCCCTGGCGCCAGCAGCTCCGCCAGCAGCTCCGGCAGGTCCGCTGCCGTCACCCGGTGCACGTGCGCCTTGTAGTCCACGAGCCGGTCGACCAGCACCTCCAGCACCTCCGCCGACCCGGCGGCATGCTCTCCGGCGGAACGGTACTCCCGGGGCACCGGAGCGGGCTCCGGCGTGGAGGTGCCCAGCGCCGTCCGGATCCGGGACAGCATCTCGGTCCTGGCGTCACTCATCGCTCGTCCTCCCGCCCGGCCCACCAGTCGTGGAACGTCTGCTTCGGTGGTTCCGGCAGGTCCCTGGACCGGGTCCAGAGCGAGCCGGGGAACGGCAGCCGCCGGATCACGCCGTGCCGCGAGATCGCCCGCAGCACCCGCGGGAGGCGCGCGGCCCGGCGGAACCGGGCGCCGTCGGCCATCGCGAAGGACGCCGCCTTCATGGCCGCCTTCCACACCCGGTCCGCGGTGTCGGGCGAGGCGCCGCCGAGCTCGACCTCACGCGCCCGCAGCTCGACCAGGATCGACGGGATGTCGATCTTGACCGGGCAGACCTCGTAGCACGCGCCGCACAGCGTGGAGGCGTATGGCAGGTCCGACTTCTCGCCGGTGAGCTGCGGTGTCAGGATCGCGCCGATCGGGCCGGGGTAGACCGAACCGTAGGTGTGGCCGCCCACCCGCTCGTACACCGGGCAGACGTTCAGGCACGCCGAGCAGCGGATGCAGTGGAGGGCCGAGCGCCCCGCCTCGTCGGCCAGCACCTTCGTGCGGCCGTTGTCGAGCAGCACCAGGTGGAACTCCTGCGGCCCGTCGCCCGGGGTCACGCCCGTCCACATGGAGGTGTACGGGTTCATCCGCTCGCCGGTCGAGGAACGGGGCAGCAGCTGGAGGAACACCTCCAGGTCGCGATAGGTCGGGACCAGCTTCTCGATACCCATCACCGTGATCAGGGTCTCGGGCAGCGTGAGGCACATGCGGCCGTTGCCCTCGGACTCCACCACGGCGAGCGTCCCGGTGTCCGCGACCGCGAAGTTCGCGCCGCTGATCGCGACCTTGGCCGAGAGGAACTTGCGCCGCAGGTGCGCGCGGGCGGCCATCGCGAGCTCGCGCGGCACGTCGGTCAGGTCCGGCGGAGCGTCGCCCATCCGCTCCAGGAAGATGTCGCGGATCTCCGTGCGGTTGCGGTGGATCGCGGGCACCAGGATGTGCGACGGCATGTCGTCGGCGAGCTGCACGATCAGCTCCGCGAGGTCGGTCTCGACCGCGGCGATGCCCTCCTCGGCCAGCGCCTCGTTGAGCCCGATCTCCTGCGTGGCCATGGACTTGACCTTGACGACCTCGTCGGTCTCCTTCGCGCGCACCAGGTCGGCGACGATCCGGTTGGCCTCGGCGGCGTCCCGTGCCCAGTGCACGACGCCGCCCCGCGCGCTCACGTTGCGCTCGAGCTCCTCCAGCAGCTCGGGGAGGCGCGCCAGCACATCGGCCTTGATGGCCGACCCGGCGTCGCGCAGGGCCTCCCAGTCCGGCACCTCGCCCACCACGCGGGCCCGCTTGGACCGGATGGTGGCGGTCGCGTTGCCCAGGTTGCGGCGCAGCTGCTCGTTCTCCAGCGCTGCCTTCGCGGCGTCGGGGAAGGACGCGCCCCAGTGCAGCGGGTCCTCCGGCCGCCCGACGCCGCCCAGGGTGCCGGGCGCCGCGTCGGGGCTCGGGCC
>NZ_KI911686.1:82812-87361 GCF_000515355.1 Promicromonospora kroppenstedtii DSM 19349
CGGGGTACGGCCGCCCTGGCGGCGCGCCGCGACGGGATCGACTACGACACCCTCCCACCGGAGCTGGCCGCGCACGCCGTGGAGCCCGGCGACCGCGAGTACGGCGCGGTGCGGCACAACTACCTGCGCTCCGGCGCGCCGGGCCTGGTGCTGCGGCCGCAGGGCGTGGACGAGGTCGCCTCCGGGCTCGCCTGGGTGCAGAAGCAGGACGTCGAGTTCGCCGTCCGCTCGGCCGGGCACGGCATCTCCGGCCGGTCCACGAACGACGGCGGCGTGGTGCTCAGCCTGAGCCGCATGCGCTCGGTCGAGGTGGTCGACGAGGCCACGCGCCGGGTGCGGATCGGCGCCGGGGCCACCTGGGGCGAGGTCGCCGAGGTGCTCGCGCCGCGCGGCTGGGCCATCACCTCGGGCGACTACGGCGGCGTCGGCGTGGGCGGGCTCGCCACCACCGGGGGCATCGGGTTCCTGGGCCGGCTGCAGGGCCTGACGATCGACCACGTCGTGGCCGCCGAGGTGGTCACGGCCGACGGCCGCGTGCTGCACGCCTCCCGTGACGAGCACCCCGACCTGTTCTGGGCGCTCCGCGGCGCCGGCGGCAACATGGGCGTGGTCACCTGGATCGAGATCGAGGCCGGCGCTGTCGGGGACGTCGTCTTCTCGCAGATGACGCTCGACGCCACCGACACCGCGGGCCTGCTGGAGCGGTGGGGTGCCACCGTCGAGGCCGCGCCGCGCGGGCTCACGTCGTTCATGATCCTGGGCTCGGGGCGGCGCGGGCAGCCGCCGATGGCACAGCTCATGACCGTGTTCGCCGCGGAGGGTGCCGACGCCGACCCGGACGAGGCCATCGCCCAGCTCGAGCTGCTGGCCGACGCCGGCCCGCTGCTCGGGCACCAGGCCCAGCTCCTGCCGTACTCGGGCGTGGTGCGCAAGGAGGACGCCCACCACTCCGGCGGCGGCGACCCGTCGGCGCGGTCCGGCCTGCTCACGCACCTGGACCAAGGCACGAGCCGCGCGATCGAGCGCCTGCTCGCCTCGGGTGAGTCGTACTTCACCTCGATCCGGGCGACCGGCGGCGCGGCCCACGACGTCGCGCCCGACGCCACGGCGTACGCGCACCGGCACCAGAACTTCGCGCTCTCGGCGCTCGCGAGCGACCAGGACCGGCTCAACCAGGCGTGGGACGGCGAGATCGGGCCCATGATGGACGGCTCGTACCTGTCCTTCGACACCGACAGCAGGCCCGAGCGGCTGCTGGAGGCGTTCCCGGAGCCGACCCTCACGCGACTGCGTCGGGTGAAGGCGGTCTACGATCCGTCGAACGTGTTCCGGACCAACTTCCCGATCCCGCCGGCGGAACCGGCGGAGGTCTGCTCGGGAAGCGACGCCTGACTCGTCCGCCTTGTCACGCATGGTTGTGGATAACTTCACCCGCGCGTGGGTGAGAACCCGTAGGTTCGATCGCGTCCGGTTCAGCCGGACGCGATCTGACCGCCACACCACCGCAGGGGAACCGATGAACCTTGTCGCCGCCTCGCGCCTTGCGCGCGAACTGATGGACCAGCACGGGCTGAAGGCCTGGACGTTCGAGTTCGACGACGCCGTGCGGCGCGCCGGGATGTGCAGCTACGGAAAACAGCGCATCAGCCTGTCGGCGCCGCTCACCCGCATCCACGACGAGCGGGAGGTGCGGGACACCATCCTGCACGAGGTGGCGCACGCTCTCGCGGGTCCCAAGGCCAAGCACGGGCCGGCCTGGCGCGAGGTGGCGGTGCGGATCGGGTGCTCCGGACGGCGCTGCGTGGACCCGTCGGCGCCGTCGATCGACGGGCCATGGGTGGGCACGTGCCCGTCCGGCCACCGGGCCACCCGGTTCCGGCGGCCGTCCGGCATCATGTCCTGCCGCTCGTGCGGGCCCCGGTTCGCCCTGGCCAACCTCATCGCCTGGACCTACAAGGGGCGCAACGCGGCGATGGGGGAGCGGTACGACAGCCAGCTGCGCGGAGCGTTCCGCGAGGTGGGCGAGGCTCCGGCCACCGGGCCGGGCGCCGAGGAGCGCGTGGCACGGGCCGCACGGGAGCGGGCGTCCGGCACCGTCATGGAGCCGTTCGACCTCGGCGCGCTACGTTGACCTCATGGCTACGTCGTCCGCTCTCACTCTCCCGCCCGGCGCAGCCGGCTCCCGCATCGTCGGTCTGGGGCACCACCAGCCACCGCGCACGCTCACGAACGACGACATCGCGCAGCGGGTCGAGACCAACGACGAGTGGATCCGGTCGCGCACCGGCATCGTGACGCGGCACGTCGCCGCGGACGACGTCACCGTCGCCGACATGGCGACGGCGGCCGCCGAGCATGCGCTGGCCGACGCCGGCCTGACCGCCGCCGACGTCGACCTGGTGATCGTCGCGACCGCCACGAACGACGACCGCTCGCCGAACACGGCGGGCCGGGTCGCCTACGCACTGCACACCGGCGTCCAGCCCGGTGCCTCCACGCCCGAGGGCGAGGAGGCGCCGGACCTGCGCGGCGTCGTGGGTCCGGCGGCGCTGGACCTCAACGTGGCGTGCTCCGGGTTCGCGCACGGCATCGGGGTGGCCGACCAGGCCATCCGCACCGGCTCCGCGCGCACCGCGCTGGTGGTCGGCGCCGAGAAGCTCACGGCGTACACCGACTGGACCGACCGCTCGACCTGCATCCTCACGGCGGACGGCGCGGGCGCGGCCGTGCTCCAGGCGGCGGACGCGCCCGCCGTCGGGCCCGTCGTGTGGGGCACCGAGCCGGAGCTGACGCCCGCGGTGCGGATCGAGGCGCCCGAGGTCAAGTTCCAGCAGGACGGCCGCTCGGTGTTCAAGTGGGCCATCACGCGGGCCGCCGACCGGGCGCGGGACGTCGTGGCGGCGTCCGGGCTGAGCCTCGACGACATCGAGGTGCTCGTGGCGCACCAGGCCAACCTGCGGATCATCGAACCGTTGGCCAAGGCGCTCGGCATGGAGGGCAAGGTCGTCGTGACGGACATCACGGAGTCGGGCAACACGTCGGCGGCGTCGATCCCGCTGGGGCTGTCCAAGTGGTGGCACGCGGGCAAGATCCCGGCGGGCGTGCCCGCGCTGCTGTTCGGGTTCGGCGGCGGGTTCGCGTGGGCCGGCCAGGTGGTGATCACACCGGAGCGGTGACCGGTTCCGACCCGGCAGGTGGTTGCCGGGATCGGGACGATACGTGGCCGGGAGGGCATGGACAGCGCTTTCCCAGCGTCGTATCGTTTCAATCCCATCCACCCGACGTCGACGACGACCGAAGGAGCTCTCCACCGATGCCTGAGCCGACCACCGAGCCGATCACCGGTCCGACCCATGAGCCCGTTCCGCCGTCGGGGCCGCTGCCCGAGGGCCGCCGCCGCTACGCGGTGGTCGGTACCGGGCACCGCGCGTCGATGTACGTCGACGCCCTGATCGGCACGCACGCCCCCGACGGCGAGATCGTCGCCTGGGTCGAGCCCAACCCTGTGCGCGCCGCGGCCTACGAGGCGCGGGTCGCGGCCGCGCTCGGCGGCATCCGCCCCGTGTACCAGCCCGACGACCTGGAGAAGGCGATCGCGGAGCACTCCGTGGACCGCGTGATCGTCACCTCGGTCGACCGTACCCACGCCGACCTGGTCACCCGCGCCCTGCGGGCCGGCGCCGACGTCGTCGTGGAGAAGCCCATCGCGGCGCACCCCGACCAGGCCCGGCAGATCGTCGACGCCGTGGCCGAGACGGGCCGCGACCTGGTCACGACGTTCAACTACCGCTACTCGCCCCGCAACAGCGCGCTGCGCGAGGTGATCGCCAGCGGTGAGATCGGGCGCGTGCTGTCGGTCCACTTCGACTGGGCGCTGGACACCGTGCACGGCGCCGACTACTTCCGCCGCTGGCACCGCGAGAAGGTGAACAACGGCGGCCTGCTGGTGCACAAGTCGAGCCACCACTTCGACCTGGTCAACTGGTGGATCGACGGCGTGCCGCGGCGCGTCTTCGCCTCGGGCGGACGGCGCTTCTACGGCGACGACGGCGCCCACGAGACGGGCTACGAGCCCACGGCCGGCGAGCGCGCCCTGAACGACGTCGGCATCGATCCCTGGCAGCTCGACGTGGAGAACAACGAGTGGCTGTCCGCCCTGTACGGGCCGGAGGCCCAGGCGGTGGACGGCTACGTGCGCAACCGGTCGGTCTTCGACGCGGGTATCACCACCGAGGACACGCTCGGGCTGGTCGTCGAGTACGAGGGCGGCGCGCTGATGACCTACTCGCTCACCGCCCACTCGCCGTGGGAGGGCTACCGCGTGGTGGTCAACGGCACGCGCGGCCGGGCGGAGCTGGAGGTCGTCGAGCGTGGCTCCGTGGAGTTCGGCGACGGCCGGGCCGCGATCCTCGACCCGAGCGCCACCGAGGTGTTCGAGGAGGACGTGGTGCGGCCCATCGGCGAGCGGCTCGTGGTGCAGCGGCACTGGGAGCGTGCCGAGGAGCGGCCGATCGTGCGCGGCGGCGGCGGGCACGGCGGCGGCGACGCG
>NZ_KI911686.1:87461-92344 GCF_000515355.1 Promicromonospora kroppenstedtii DSM 19349
CCCATCCGGCGCCGCCCCGCCCACGGCGAGCGCGCCCAGTAGGCCGCGGTCCGCACCCAGGTGCCGACGGCGCCGATCCCGGTCACCTGCCCCACCTCGCCGCGCGCGATCATGTCGGCCACGGCGGGCAGGGCGTGCGACCCGAAGGTCTGGAAGCCCACCTGGCAGAGCCGCCCGGTCCGTTCGGCGACCGCGACGAGCTCGGCGTGCTCCGCGAGCGACGCGGTGGTCGGCTTCTCGAGCAGCACGTCGATCCCCGCCTCCAGCGCGGCGCGCGCCAGCGGCAGGTGGGTGTGGATGGGCGTGGCGAGCACGACGACGTCGGGCAGCGTCCCGGCGTCGGCGGACAGCAGGTCGCCCAGGCTCGCGAACCACGGGGCCGGGGCGTCGTCCGGTTCCCGCGGGTCGACGACGGCGCTCAGTCGCGCCAGCCCCCGCTCCGCCAGGTCCGCGACGGCACGCAGGTGCGAGCCGCCGTGGCCGTGGATGCCGACCACGGCCACCTTGGGCAGGCTCACCGCTGCCCGCCGTCGGTGAGGCCCGAGGCCAGGCCCGCCGCGGCGTCCGCCGTGAGCTCCGTGTCCAGCAGCACGGCGACCAGGTCGAGCCGCACGGAGCCGCCGTCGGGCACGAGCAGGGGAGCGTCCCAGGCGAGCGCGGGGCAGGCGCCGGGGTACTCGGCGGACCGCAGGAACCACGGGCGGACCTGGCCCGGCTGCACCAGCAGCAGCGTGGTGAAGCGGCCGCCCTGCTGCTGCACGAACGCGACCCAGGGCGACGTGCTGCCGTGCGCCCGGTTCTCGCCGGTGCCCGCGGCCGACAGGACCGTGGTGCTCTCGGCGATCGGCAGGCGCCAGAACAGGCCGCCGTACCCGGCGCCCGGCCGGCCGTTGGTGGCGGGCGAGCGGATCTCCAGCGGGCCGTGGTCGGCGTGCAGCGTGGAGCGCCAGTCGAGCACCCAGCCGGGGGCGGCGCCGGACCCGGGCGCGACGGGGAGGAGGCGCGCCGAGATGCGGCGTTCCTCGCGGAGCTGCGGCTCGCCGTGCTCGTCGGACCAGACCACGTCCTCGACCAGGGCCTCGCCCGCCGGGCCAGGGGTACCGACGCCGGGGACGCCCGGCTCCACGCGGATCCCCGCCGACGTCTGCCGGCCGTGGTTCTTCAGGAGGGTCGGGCCCACGTCCTCGATGAACGTGCGGCCGCCCCAGTGGCTGGTGCCGTTCACGTCCGGCACCGCGATGCCGACGCCGTAGTGGTGCCGGTGGTCCACCGGGCTCACGTCGGTCAGCGGCACGCCGGCCAGCGTGTGCACGGGGTGCAGGTAGGGCCGCCGCGCGTGCACCTTGGGCATCCGGTCGCCGCCGTCACGACGCACCAGCTCCAGGCCGTCGCCGCAGGTCAGGACCACGGCGTCGGCGGCCGGATCGGCGGGCACGGACCAGATGGGCGTCGCGGTGGGCGGCACCGTCGGCACCTCCTCCGGCTGCCGGGCGACGAGGTCGTCGTCCGTGACGTGCACCCGCTCGGGGCCCTGGGGCACGGGTCCGGTACTGCCCCGCACCTCCAGGCTGGGCGTGAATCGTGCAGAGCGTGCGGGGTGGGCGTCGTCGTCGATCACGGCGTGCAGCTCCCTCCAGGCGTGTCGGCCGAGCTCGGCCTGCGGCACCGCGACCGTCGTCAGCGCGGGTGTGGCGTAGCGGGACAGTTCGATGTCGTCGAAGCCGGCCACCGAGATGTCGGCGGGCACGGCCACCCCGGCCTCGTTCAGCCCGGCGAGCAGGCCGAACGCGACGAGGTCGTTGAAGGCCACCGCGGCGGTGGCGCGGGTGGCGAGGACGGCGGGCGCGGCGGCGTGGCCCGCCTGGATGTCCGGTCCGGCGGGCAGGTCGAGGATCTCGAGGTCGGTGTGCCGCGCCCGGGCGCGGGCCAGGCCGGCGCGGCGCATCTCGTCGGAGGCGCTGCGCACCGGCCCGCCCAGGTAGACCATGCGGCGGTGCCCGAGGGCTACGAGGTGCTCCACCACCTGGACGGCGGCGTCCTCGTAGTCCACGACCAGGCTGGGCGCGGCCCCGTTGGTCTCCCGGTTGACCAGCACCACGGGCTCGACGTCGGCGATGAGCGCGCTGAGCTCCGCGTCCCCGACACGCGGGGAGACGAGCACGAGCGCGTCGCACCGCATGCGGGCCTCGAGCGCGATCGCGCCCTCCTGCTGGTCGTCCTCGACCGTGTCGGCGACGAGCACCCGGTAGCCGTCCTCGGCGGCGCCGTCCATCACACCGCGCAGGATCTGCTGGAACACGGGGTTGCCGAGGTCCGGCACCACCAGTGCGACCGTCTGCGTGCGGCCGAGCGCGAGGCTGCGGGCCGCGTTGCTCGGCCGGTAGCTGAGCTCGGCGGCGGCGCTCCGCACGCGCTCGGCGATCGCGGCGTCGACCGTGCTGCGCCCGTTCATCACGCGCGACACGGTGGCGCGCGAGACCCCTGCCGCCGTCGCGACGTCCCCGATCGTGGCCGTAACGCGGCGCTGACCTGCCCCTCGAACGCTGCCGCTGCCCATGTGCTCTCCGTCCGTGACCTTCGTCCGACCGGATCCCGCGTGGTTCCGCGCCTTCGTCGGCGTGGCCCGCGTTACCGGTTTCCCGATGTGACCGTACACCATGGGAAACCGGTTCCTCATGTGGTACGTTCCTCCACCAGAGACCGGTTTCTCACCGATGATGCCGGGGATCGACGACGATCCGGAGGACAACGCGATGCGCCACCCGACCCGCGAGCCCGGACCCTGGCGGTCCGAGCCCCCGCCCGCCCTGACGGGCCCCGTCCGTGCGGGGGTGAACCCATGTCAGTGATCCAGGAGCTCTCGCGCGGCAAGCAGGGCGTCAGCGCGCGCCGTAAGGGAGACGGCCGCTGGGCCCTGCTCTTCCTCGCGCCGTGGTTCGTGGGGCTCGCGCTCATCACGGCCGGGCCCATGGGGGCGTCGCTCTGGCTGTCCTTCACGGACTACGACCTGCTCTCGGCCCCGCAGTGGGTGGGGCTGGAGAACTACACGCGGATGTTCGACGACCCGCGGTTCCTGAAGTCGCTCGGCGTCACCTTCACCTACGTGTTCGTGTCGGTGCCGCTGCAGCTTGCCGCGGCTCTCGGGCTGGCGCTGCTGCTCGACAAGGGCCTGCGTGGCCTCGCGCTGTACCGCTCGGTGTACTACCTGCCGTCCCTGCTGGGCGGCTCGGTGGCCATCGCGATCCTGTGGCGCCAGATCTTCGGCGCGGACGGCCTGGTCAACCAGGTCCTGGCGATCTTCGGGGTGCAGGGCGAGGGCTGGGTCTCGCACCCGGACTACGCGCTCGGCACCCTCATGGCGCTCAACGTCTGGACGTTCGGCGCGCCCATGGTGATCTTCCTGGCCGGCCTGCGGCAGATCCCGCAGATGTACTACGAGGCGGCCGCCATCGACGGCGCGTCGCGGTGGCGCCAGTTCCGCAGCATCACGGTGCCGCTGCTCACGCCGATCATCTTCTTCAACCTCGTGCTCCAGCTCATCGAGGCGTTCCAGTCCTTCACGCGGGCGTTCGTCGTCAGCGGCGGCAACGGCGGCCCGTCCGACTCGACGCTGCTGTACACGCTCTACCTCTACCTCAAGGGGTTCGGGTCGCTGGACATGGGTTACGCCTCGGCCATGGCCTGGTTCCTGCTGCTCATCATCGGCGGCATGACGGTCGTCAACTTCCTCGCCTCCAAGTACTGGGTCTTCTACGATGACTGACGCCTCGACGCGCACACAGACCGCACAGAACGCGACGACGACGGCGGTGCGGCCGCCGTCGAACACCGGTACCGCCTCCGGTTCCCGGGGGACCGGGGGGAGCACCGCCCGCCCGGTCGCCGTCCGCCCGCGCGGCCGGCGCGCGCAGGCCCGCGTGATCAGCCTGCTCAAGCACGCGGGGCTCATCGCCTTCGGGTTCGTGATGCTGTACCCGCTGCTCTGGATGCTGGCCAGCTCGTTCAAGCCGAACGCGCTGATCTTCCGCGAGCCGGGCCTGATCCCCACCGACATCGACCTGTCCAACTACACGGACGGGTGGAACGCGCTGCTGCACCCGTTCAGCCACTACCTGATCAACTCCGCGCTGGTGGTGCTCGGGTCGCTGCTCGGCAACCTGCTGTCCTGCTCCCTGGCGGCCTACGCGTTCGCGCGGCTGGAGTTCAAGGGCAAGCGGCTGTGGTTCGCGATCATGCTGATGTCGATCATGCTGCCGATCCACGTGGTGATCGTGCCGCAGTACGTGCTGTTCTCCCAGCTCGAGTGGATCAACACGTTCCTGCCGCTGATCGTGCCCAAGCTGCTGGCTACCGACGCGTTCTTCATCTTCCTGATGGTCCAGTTCTTCCGCGGCATCCCGCGCGAGCTGGACGAGGCCGCGACCCTCGACGGCTGCAACCACCTGCGCATCTACCTGCAGATCATGCTGCCGCTGTCGATGCCGGCCCTCGCCACCACGGCGATCTTCACGTTCATCTGGACCTGGAACGACTTCTTCAGCCAGCTGATCTTCCTCACGCGGCCGGAGATGTACACCGTGCCGATCGCGCTTCGCACCTTTGTCGACTCCACGGGCGAGAGCTCGTGGGGCTCGCTGTTCGCGATGTCGATCGTGTCCCTGATCCCCGTCTTCATCGCCTTCCTGTTCGGACAGAAGTACCTGGTCAAGGGCATTGCGACCACCGGAATCAAGTAGCTCCGCCCGCGATGCGACAACGACGTCAACGTCACCGAAGGAGAACCACATGAGCACCACCGGCAACCGACCGACCTCGAGGCGCGGCAAGCGCCTCGCCGGCTCGGCCGCGGGTATCGCGGCCGTCGCCCTGACCCTCGCCGCCTG
>NZ_KI911686.1:92444-93113 GCF_000515355.1 Promicromonospora kroppenstedtii DSM 19349
CAAGCCGTCGGACGAGCTCGACCCGCTCGCCCGCGCGGCCGGCTACGTCGACGGCGTCCGCGCGTCGTCGGTGGGCTACGCGGGCAACCGCTCGCTGGAGACGGGCGACCCCGTCCGCATCGAGGACCTGGACCTGGGAATCTGACGATCCCTCAGGTCCGGGCCGGGCCGGGCCTCTTCCCGGTCCAGGCCTCCCCGGGCCGGCCGGGTCGCCCCTTCCCGGGTTGGCCATTCTCCTTCGAGGCCTAAGTTTCTTCGCTTTGAGCCAGCTCAAAGCGAAGAAACTTAGGCCTCAAAGGGGATCGCCCCGCGGGGACATCGTCGCAGGGACCGTCGGCCGTCGGCCGTCGGCCCCGGGCTCCGGGTCAGACCAGCAGCGCGCCGATCACCACCAGCACGGGGACGCACAGCGCCGTCGTCCAGACGGTCGCGCGGGCCGCGACGCCGTCGAACACCCCGTACCGCGTCGCGTACGTCGTCACGTTGACCGCCGTCGGCAGCGCGGCCATGGTCACCACCAGGGCCAGGGCGGGCCCGTCCAGCCCCACGGCCGAGCCCAGGGCCCAGGCCGCGAGCGGGTGCAGCAGGTTGCGCACCAGCACGGCGATCGCGATGACCCAGCCCACCAGCCGGCGGCCCCGACCGGCGTCCACGCCGAGGTCGGCGTCC
>NZ_KI911686.1:93213-93765 GCF_000515355.1 Promicromonospora kroppenstedtii DSM 19349
GCCCGCGACCCCCGGCCCGCCCGCCGCCACGCCGTCCACCCAGTCCACGAACTCTGCCCCGATCGGCGCCGGGTCCGCCGCGGTGCGCACGGCCTCCAGCACCCGCATGAACGCGCCGGTGTCCCGCACGTCGCACAGCAGCCGTTCCTCGCCGGTCCGGGCGCGCAGCAGGTTCTCCAGCAGGCCGGTGCGCTCGTACCGCTTCTCGGCGACGACCTTCCCGGCGCGCAGCCGCACCAGGTCGTGCTCGTACTCCAGCTCGATCTCGCCCGCCGTGCCCTGCACGATCACCCGCGCGGGTGTCCGCGCGGCCGCGCACAGCGTGAGCCCGAACCCGTACCGCGTCCCGTCAGTGCCGACGGCCCGCAGCGAGGACGTGTCGTCGGCCTCGATCGGGTTGGCGCGCCACAGGTCGGTGTTCACGTACGCGAGGTCGGCGGCGGTCCGGGCGCCGCCGACCCACAGCGCGGTCGCCACGGCGTGCGCCAGCGGGTTGGTGACCACGCCGTCGACCACGGCACGGTCGCCCATCCGGCGCCGCCCCGCCCACGG
>NZ_KI911686.1:93865-98966 GCF_000515355.1 Promicromonospora kroppenstedtii DSM 19349
CGGAGGCGGCGACTCCGGAATCGGCGGGGGCGGCGACGACGCGCCGGCCGCCGCGGAGGAGTGCCCCTGCGAGATCCGCTTCGCGTGGTGGGGCTCGGACAGCCGCCACGAGGCGACGCAGCAGATCATCGACGCGTTCGAGGCCGAGAACCCCGACATCACGGTGGTCCCCGACTTCACCGACTGGGACGGCTACTGGGACAAGCTCGCCACCTCGGTGGCCGCGGGCGACACCCCCGACGTCATCACCCAGGAGGAGCGCTACATCTCCGACTACTCGACCAAGAACGTGCTGGCCGACCTGGGCACGCTCGACATCGACACCTCGAAGGTGGACGACGGCGTGCTGGCCGGCGGCCAGATCGAGGGCACCCAGTACGGCATCCCGACCGGCATCAACGCCTACGCGCTCGTGGCCGACCCGGAGCTGTTCGCCGACGCCGGCGTCGACGTGCCGGACGACACGACCTGGACCTGGGAGGACTACGTGACCACCGCGAACGCGGTCGCGGAGGGCTCCGGCGACAAGGTCTGGGGCACGCAGGACTACGGCTTCAACGAGGCGGGCCTGAACGTGATGGCGCGCCAGCGCGGCGAGACCCTGTTCACGCCCGAGGGCGAGCTGGGAGTCTCCGAGCAGACCGTCGCCGACTTCTTCCAGGTCTCCCTCGACCTGGTCGAGGGCGGAGGCCAGCCCGACGCCGCCCGCACGGTCGAGTACCAGGCGGCCGGTCCCGAGGGCGGTCTGCTCGGCACCAACAAGGGCGCCATGGGCGTCTGGTGGACCAACCAGCTCGGCGCGCTGTCCGACTCGTCGGGTCACGAGCTGGAGCTGCTGCGTCTCCCGGGCGAGTCCGAGGGCGAGCGCACCGGCATGTACTACAAGCCGGCGATGTTCTACTCGGTCTCCGCGAGCACGCAGTACCCGGAGTCGTCCGCCAAGTTCGTGGACTTCCTGCTCAACTCCGAGGAGGCCGCCAAGATCATGCTGACCGACCGCGGCCTGCCGGCGAACACCGACGTTCGCGAGGCGATCCTGGACGACCTGTCGCCCACGGACCAGAAGGTCGCCGACTTCATGGCGGACATCGAGGACGAGATCGTCGACAACCCGTCGGTCCCGCCCCACGGCTCCGCCGAGCTCGCGGACATCATGGAGCGCATCAACACGGAGGTCCTCTTCGAGCGCATCACGCCGGACGAGGCCGCCACCCAGTTCATCGACGAGGTGAACGCGGCCATCGCCGACTGACCCACCCGCCGTGTGCGGGGCACTCGCCAGGAGGACGGCCGTCCACCCAGCGAGTGCCCCGCACACGGCGGTGTCGGGGCTGGGTACGATCAAGCCGCTCGGAGGAGAGGTGCCACAGGTGTCACAAGATCTGCTCGTACTGCGGGACGGCGACGACGTCGCCGTCGCCACGCGGGACCTGGGCCCGGGTGGCGACGCCGGGGTTCCCGGGAGCGGCCCGCTCGCCGTCCGGCAGCCCGTCCCTCGGGGGCACAAGGTCGCCCTGCGGGCCGTGCCCACCGGCGGTCAAGTGCGCAAGTACGGGCAGGTCATCGGGGTCGCCACCACGGACATCGCGCCCGGCGACCACGTGCACTCCCACAACCTCGGGTTCGAGGAGGGCGAGCGCGACACGCCCCTGGGCGGCACCCACACCGAGCTTCCCGTGCCCGACGGCGCCCGGCCCACCTTCCGCGGATATCGCCGGGCCGACGGGCGCGTGGGCACCCGCAACTTCATCGCGATCCTGACCAGCGTGAACTGCTCGGCGTCGACGGCCAAGATGATCGCCGACCAGTTCCGCGGTTCCGCGCTGGACGAGTTCGCGGGCGTGGACGGCGTCATCGCCCTGACCCACACCTCGGGCTGCGGCCTGGTGCCGGACTCCGAGGGCGGCCAGATCCTGCTGCGCACCCTGCGGGGCTACGCCGCCCACCCGAACGTGGCGGGCCTGCTGGTGCTCGGGCTGGGCTGCGAGATGGTGCCGGGTGCCGCGCTGTCGGCCCGCTCGGGCCAGGTCGCAGACCTGGGGATGCCCGGGATCGGCGCCCCGGACGAGACCCGGTCCGGGCTGCTGGCCGCCATCCCGGACGACACCGTGGTGCGCTCCCTGACCATCCAGGAGGCCGGCGGCGTGCGGGCCTCCGTGCGGGCCGGCGTCGCCGCCGTCCGCGAGATGCTGCCGCTGGTCAACCAGCGTGAGCGGGTCGAGTGCGACGTGTCCGAGCTGGTGCTCGCCCTGAACTGCGGCGGGTCGGACGGCTACTCCGGCATCACCGCCAACCCCGCGCTCGGCTGGGCCTCGGACCGCCTGGTCGCCTACGGCGCCACGTCCGTGCTCGCCGAGACCCCCGAGGTCTACGGCGCGGAGCACCTCCTCACCGCGCGGGCCGCGGAGCCGGCCGTGGCCAAGAAGCTGCTGGACCGCATCGACTGGTGGCGTACCTACATGGCCGCCGGCGGCGGCACGCTGGACAACAACCCGTCACCGGGTAACAAGGCGGGCGGGCTCACCACCATCCTGGAGAAGTCGCTCGGAGCGGTCGCCAAGGGCGGGCAGGCCGACCTCGGCGCGGTGTACGAGTACGCCGAGCCCATCACCGAGCGCGGGTTCGGCTTCATGGACACCCCGGGCTACGACCCGGTGTCGGTCACGGGCCTGGTCGCGGGCGGCGCCAACGTCGTCGTCTTCACCACGGGGCGCGGCTCGGTGTTCGGGTGCCGCCCGACGCCGTCGATCAAGGTGGCCACCAACACCCCGATGTACTCGGTGATGTCCGAGGACATGGACGTCAACGCGGGCGTGGTCGTGGACGGCACCGCGACCGTGGCCGAGGTGGGGCGGCAGATCTTCGACCGCATCCTCGCCGTCGCGTCGGGGGAGCAGACGGTCAGCGAGGAGCTGGAGATCGGCGCCGAGGAGTTCATCCCCTGGCACATCGGCGCCGTCACCTGATCCCAGACGCCTCAGGCCCTCAGGTCACCCGGGTGACCTGAGGGCCTGACACGTCCCCAGTGCGTTACGGGTAGCTCACCACCTTCGCCGGGATGGTCTCCGTGCCCGCCGCACGCGGCCCGACACCGTTGATCACGTGCTCGTACGTGCCGACCCCGCCGAGCGACACCGTGAGCAGCGAGTGCATCCGTACGCCCGGCGTGACCGGCACCTCGAAGCCGTTGTCCGAGGTGATCGACGCGTCCGAGGTGAACACGCAGTACGACCCCAGCCCCCAGGCCTCGTGCTGCGTCACGCCGTCGGCGACCTTGTACGCGGCCCAGCCGCGGACGCCGTCGTGGTTCCAGGCCGCCTGGTTCGGCGGGTCGTACGGCAGCTCGTTCTGGTAGAAGATCGTGCGGCCGCGCTCCCCGTTCCACAGGGTGTTGTACTCCTGGTAGTGCTCCACGAAGAGCCCGTACCCGTCCACGTCGTCCCCGTTGACCACCAGGCCGTTGCGCGCCGTGTTCACGTCCCAGCCGACGCCGTCGCCGTGGTCGCCGCGCCACGACCAGATGTGGTCCACGATCGTGTCGTCGGCGTTCACCACGATCGCCTGGTCCACCCGCCCGGCGTGCGCGCCGCCCACGCGGACGAACACGTCGTGCAGCGAGATCGGGTCGTCGGCGTGGTCCGCCGTCGACCCCGCCGTGCCCACGGTGAGCATGGACGGCGACTCGGCCGCGCCGGCGTCGAACAGCACGCCCGCCACGCGGACGCCGTCCACGTCACCCACGCGCATCGCCGTCTGCCCCGCCGTCGGCACGATCGTGGCGTACCCGAGACCGAGCACGACGGTGTCGGCGCGGTCCACCTCGATCGTCCCCGTCGTCTCGTAGACGCCGGGCGTGAGCAGCAGGTGCAGGCCCTGGTCCAGCGCCTGGTTGATCCGGGCGGCCGAGTCGCCGGGCCGGGCCACGTAGAACTGGTCCAGCGGGATCGAGGTGCCCGACGTCGTCCCGCCGTGCCACGTCGCGCCCCGCGTACCCGACCGGGCCGACGGCACGAACACCGCGTAGTCGTCCCCGTCGAGGTACAGGTACGGCTTCTCGCGGATGATCCCCGTGGTGTCCAGCGTGGTCACCGCGGGTTCGGGGAACGACGTCGGCGGGGCGTTCTCGACGCCGGAGAACACCATGTTCCACAGCGTTCCGGCCCAGCCGCCCGTGAGTGTCGAGTCGCGGGTGTACCACTGCTGCTGCGTCCAGGCGCGGACCTCGCCGTCGACCACGGAGTCGGCGATGTACCCGCCCGACGCCCAGCCGTACCGCGACGAGTGCAGCATGAGGTTGCCCTTGACGTGCACGCGGCGCATGGGCGCCGCCTGCGAGACGGCCCACCGCATGTCCCCGCCCGACGGCGTCACCGCGAGGTTCTCGACCGAGCGCCAGAAGTTCTGCGTGGCGTTGCCCTCGAACCACTCCGCGTCGGCCCAGACGCCGCCGGTGATGTTCACGTCGTCGGGCCTCGTGCCCAGCCCGGAGATCGAGGTGTGGAAACCGGCGTTGACGTGCACCGGGTAGGTGCCCGGCTCGAACAGGAACTGGTGCCGCCCGTCGCCGAACTGGTCCGCCTCCTGCTGGTCGTAGACGGCGTCGACCGCCGCCTGGACCTGGGCCGTCGGCGTGTCCGGGCCGAAGACGTGCACGTTCGGGCCCAGGTCGCCGCCGCCGGGGATCGGGTCGCCGGGCGTGGTGCCGCCGCCGCCCGTGAACACCTCGAGCTCCCACAGCGAGTAGCCGTACCCGGTGCCGCGCTCCGTGCCGGTGAGCCGCACGTACCGGCCCGATCCGGCGACGTCGAGCGACTGGTCGCCGCCGGTCCCGTTCGTGACCGTGGTCAGGGTGCGCCAGGTGGTGCCGTCGTCGGACGCCTCGATCCGGAACCCCTTGCCGTACGCGGCCTCCCACGACAGCTCGACGCGGCACAGGTCCTGCACCGACCCGAGGTCGACTCTGATCCACTGCGGGTCGCTGAACTCGCTGGCCCAGCGCGTGCCGGGGTCGCCGTCGACGGCGGAGGCCGCGCCGAACGGCCCCTCCGTGGACGACGCCGTGGCCGGCCGCCCCAACGCGGCGTTGGTGGTGCCGCAGGCC
>NZ_KI911686.1:99066-99192 GCF_000515355.1 Promicromonospora kroppenstedtii DSM 19349
CTCCAGGTGCTCGCGCAGTCCGAGCACCACCCGGCCGGAAACGGACGGCAGCGCCCGCTTCACCGCGTCGAGAACGGCGGCGGCCTCTCCGTCGTCGGAGGCCGACCGCAGCAGGTGGTCGGCTCG
>NZ_KI911686.1:99292-104601 GCF_000515355.1 Promicromonospora kroppenstedtii DSM 19349
CGCGGCCTCACGTGCGGCCGTGGTCTCGGGTACGAGCTCGTAGTTCTCGTCGAGCACGGTGCCCCGGTGCGGCTTGTACAGGTCGTAGCCGCGCGGGTTGCACTGCAGACCGCCGTTGATGCAGTGCTCCACGAGCCGCCGCAGCACCTCGGGGTCCCAGGCATTGACGAAGTCGTAGTGCCACGACTGGTCGGACCCGCTCACCAGCGCGACGTCGGACATGTCGCCGCTGACCGGCCACGCGATCTTGAACTCCAGCATGGGCACCGCGACGGGGTGGCTCATGGGGCACTGGCCCGCCTCGGGGTACGCCATGTGCGAGCCGTGGCCCATGTGCGCCGACTCCTCCGGCGTCAGGTGCATCCCGTCCCAGCAGCTCGGCGCCTGGTAGCGGATGTTGAGCTGAGTGCCCTCCGGACAGTGGGCCGGGATCTCCCAGCTCTTGGAGATGTCGCCGCACTCCCAGCCCTCGACGGCGCCCGGCGCGGTGCGGAACTCCTCGACAGTGGCCATCATGTCGCCGGTGACGAACTGGAGCCCTTCCGGGAACGGCACCACGTCCTGGTAGTCGTCGATGCCCGACTTGTAGTAGACGGTCATGGGGATGTTCGGCTCCACCGGCACGCCGCCCTTGGTGAGGGCGGGGAACCAGTAGGCCGAGTGGTCCTGCGGCACCGTGCAGGTGCTCTCCGGCATGGCGTGCAGGCTCGTCGGCGTGGTGAACGCGTCCGTCGAGCGGTTGCCGATGAACGTGTGCAGGTGCGACCGGCCCGGCTGGTTCGGGTACACGATCGAGTCGTCCGGCAGGAAGTGCGAGAACTCGCAGTTCGCCTGGAACTCGTGGTGCGTCACCTCGTCGCCGGGGAACGGCGGCGGGTCCTCCGGCCCGCCCGCCTCGCCGTCGCCGAACACCTGGAACTCCAGGAGCGAGTAGCCGTACCCGGTGCCGCGGGCCGTGCCGACGAGCTGCACGTACCGGCCGGTGCCGGTGATGTCGTACACCTCCGTGCCGCCCGTGCCGGCGCCCTCGGTGACGACGGTGGTCCAGGTCTGGGCGTCGGACGAGACCTGGAGCGTGAACGCCGCGCCGTACGCCGCCTCCCACTCCAGGGCCACGTGGTCCAGGGCGTAGGAGCGGCCCAGGTCGATCCGGATCCACTCGTCGTCCGTGGGGGCGCTGGCCCAGCGGGTGGTGCGGTCGCCGTCGACCGCGAAGCGCGGCCCGAGGCCGCCGGACTCGGAGCTGGACGCGGCCGTGAGCGCACCCTGCGAGAGCAGGGTGTTCGGCTCGGCGACCGCCGTGGTGGCGCCGATGGTGCCGGCCGCGCTCAGGGTCGAGGCGAGCAGGGCCGTGGCGAGCGCGCCCGCCGTCGTCCGGGATCTGTTGCCGCGAGGAGTGCTGAGTGCCGTGCGCATGGTTCCTCCTTCTTCGGTGGTGTGCGTTGCTGCCTCACTGTCTGATCACTGCTGGTAGACGCCGACCTCGTACAGCGAGTAGCCCCACTCCGTGCCGCGCTCGGTGAGGTTCAGCCGCAGGTAGCGACCGGTGCCGGCCACGTCCAGGCTGTCGACGCCGCCGTTGCCGCCCGTCACGGTCCGGACCGTGGTCCAGGTGCTCCCGTCGTTCGACGTCTGCACCTGGTAGGACTTGCCGTACGCGGTCTCCCAGACGAGCTGCACGTGGTCGAACGACCGCACCGACCCGAGGTCCACCTGCCACCACGCCGTCGGACCCCACTCGCTGGCCCAGCGCGTGGTGGCGTCGCCGTCGACGGCGCGTCCCGGCGTCCAGTCGCCGTTCCACGGGTCGAAGCTGGACGCCATGGCGGTCTTGCCCCGCGCGATGTCGGTCCCGTCGACCGGCGGCGCGACGACGCGGAACGACCTCGTCTCCACGCCCACGTTCCCGTGGCCGTCCTCGGCGAACACGTAGACCTTCCAGACGCCGAGCATCTCGGGCGCCGTGACCCGGAACGTGCCGGGCGCGGTCTGGTCGAAGTCGGCCTGTGCGATGCCGCCCGCGTTGTTGACGTACTTGCTGTTCAGCATCACGTTGGCGTCGATCGGGTCGCCGTCCGGGTCGGTGACGTCCACGCTGACCGTGAACTCCTCGCCCGCGGACACCGCCGTCGCGCCCTGGACGTCCATCGCGGTGATGCGCGGCGGGGTGTTCATACCGGAGGTGTCCACGCCCCAGGCCCGCGCGATCGAGTAGTAGCCGAGGCGCTTGTTGTCGCCGGGAATGACGTTGAACCAGACGCCGCCGAAGTCGCCCTCGATGCCGTAGTGGAAGAACGTGGCGCCCAGCGCGACGCCGTCGTGCTCCCGCAGGCAGCGCCAGGAGTCGACGTACGCCTGCTCCTTCTCCAGGTCGGTCGGCTCGTCGGGCACGCCGTTCGCGTCGTCCGGCACCTCCCACTCACCGGCCGCGCCGCCCTCCGTGATGATGTACGGCCGGTCGTAGCCGCCGGCCTCCCAGGCCGCGGGCACGTTGCACAGGTCGCCGTACGCGTTGACCGAGAGCAGGTCCAGGTCCGGGGCGTTGCGCTCGAGGTACGGCCAGGCGCCCACCCACGCGTCGGTGCTGGTGGTCGGGTGCTTCGCGTCGGCCTGGTGCACGGCCACGCTCACCTCGTCGACGAACGCCGCGTACGCGTTGCGGATCTCCTCGAGCTCCGTGCCCGAGTAGCAGTTCTGCAGGCCCAGGAGCGACTCGTTGCCGATGTTCCACATGAGCACGCCCGGGTGGTCCTTGTACGCCGCGACCTGGCTGAGGATGTCGGCCTTCGTAGTCGCCTTGTAGGTCGCGTCGCTGCGGTAGTCGATGCAGCCGCCCGACCCCGGCCCGCCGCCCGGCAGGAGCCAGAAGCCCATCACCACGCGGACGTCGTGCGCCGCCGCCGAGTCGAGGAGCTGGCGGGTGTCCGCCCCGGTGCCCCAGGTGCGGATCGTGTTGGCGCCCATCGCCGTGAGCGTCGGCATGTAGTGGTCGGCCGTGCTGAACGCCGGGCCCCACGTGAACCCGCGCACCGTGTACGGCTGCCCGTCCACCTCCAGGTCCCAGGCGCCGTTGCCGCCCACCACCTCGACGGTGCTCGCGCCCGCGTCCCGCACCGGGACGTCCGGGTGGCCGGGATTCACGTAGTCCGGATCCCCGGGGTCGCCCGGGTCCGTGCTGCCGCCGGCCGCGCCGAAGACGCGCAGCTCCCACAGCGAGTTGCCGTACCCGCCCGAGCGCGCGGTCGACAGCAGCCGCACGTACCGCGCCGTCCCGTCGACGTCGAAGGCGTCGGTGCCGCCGTCGCCCGAGGTGGTCGAGTACACGGTGGACCAGGACGTTCCGTCGGCCGAGACCTGGAACTGGTACTTCGTGGAATACGCGGACTCCCAGACCAGCTCCACGTGATCGAGGGCCGCGGACCGCCCCAGGTCGACCCGGATCCACTGCGGGTCGCTGAACTCGCTGGCCCAGCGCGTGGTGAGGTCGCCGTCGACGGCGGCGCTCGCGGGTGTGTAGTCGGGGTTCTCCACAGAGGAGGCGGTGGCGGGGCGGCCCTGCGACAGCAGGACCGGCTCGGCCTGTGCGGCGGGTGCCGAGGCCGCGGGCGCGACGAGCGCAGCCGCGGCCAGCAGGCCGGTCGCCAGGGTGGCGGCCCCGACGCGGGCCCCGCGCCTGAGCCGTCGCGTCCGGGCGCCGGGTGATCCGGTGGTGGTCATGGTGTTCCTCTCCGTCCGCTCGTCGGCCAGGTGCAGGGGCCGGGGCGCGGTTCGTCGTTGAGCCTGCACTCGCGTCGCTCCGGTGCGCCGCGAGTTGGGAGAGCGCTCTTACGCCGCCCATCCTTGACCTGCTCTTGGCGGAGCGTCAAGAGTTTGTCCGTGACACTTCGCCTGCTGTTTTCTGCGGTTTCCTCGTGTTTGCAGCGTTTGGATAGGCTTTGATCAGGGTGTCGGACTGTGCTGGAGCCGCCGCATCTCATCCGCCCGGGTTCCTTTGGAGAGCGCTCTTACTCTGTTACCGTCGGCCTGTGAGCAAGGATCTGCGGCGTCCGGCGCCGACTCTGGAGGACGTGGCGAAGGTCGCCGGCGTCTCGCGCGCGACCGTGTCCCGGGTCATCAACGGCAAGCGCAAGGTGGCGCCCGCGGTCCAGGAGGTGGTGCTGGAGGCCGTGGCTGAGACCGGCTACGTGCCGAACCGGGCTGCGCGCTCCCTGGTCACGCGCCGCACGGGCACGGTCGCGGTCGTCATCTCGGGTGCGGACGCCGACCCGGAGGGCGAGCTCGACCTGTCCGGTGTCTTCTCCGACCCGTTCTTCGGCCGGGTGGTCGGCTCCCTGGTGCGGACGCTGCGGCCCCACGACGTGCACCCGGTCCTCATGTTCGCCGACGACGCGCAGACCCGGAGCCAGGTCACCTCGTACCTGCGGTTCGGGAACGCGGACGGCGCCCTGCTGGTCTCCACGTACGCCGACGACCCGCTCCCCGAGGAGCTCATCGGCACCGGCCGGCCCATCGTGCTCTTCGCCCGGCCGGTGCACGCGATCCCGGCGAGCTACGTGGACCTCGCCAACGCTGACGGCGCCCGGCTGGCCGCCAACCACCTGCTCGACCGTGGCTGCCGCACGCTCGGCGTCATCTCCGGGCCGCTCGACGTCCCGTCCGCGCGGGACCGGCTCGACGGCTTCCGGGACGCCGCGGCGCGGCGCGGGCACGCGTTCGTCCCGAGCGTCGCGGGGTCGTTCACGTTCGAGAGCGGGGAGACCGCGATGGCAAAGCTGCTCGCCGCTGCACCGGACCTGGACGGCGTCTTCGTGTCGAACGACCTCATGGCCCAGGGTGCGATCCACGTGCTCCAGTCCCAGGGCCGGCGCGTGCCCGACGACGTCGCGATCGTCGGCTTCGACGACAGCCCGGTGGCGGTACAGGCCCGGCCCCGGCTGACGACGGTGCGCCAGCCCGTGGAGAAGATGGCGGAGGAGATGGCGCGGATGTTGCTGGAGCAGATCGACGCCGACGAGCCGGCGGTGCGCTCGGCGATCTTCGAGCCGATCCTGGTGGTCCGCGACTCGGCGTGAGTCGTCCACGACGTACGGGTACCCGTGTGGGAATCCCTCACGACCAGGCTGGGAGCATCTTGCTAGGTTCCTGAACAAATCGGCCGACGTATCGACGCCGGCCCAGGACCCGAAGCGAGGTGGTTCCCCGTGAGAGCTCGTCGCGTACCGCTCTTTGTCGCAACCCTTGTCGCCGCACTCCTGACGACCGGGGTCGTCGCAGTCCCCGGCTCGGCAGCGCCCGCCGCCGATACCGCC
>NZ_KI911686.1:104701-109404 GCF_000515355.1 Promicromonospora kroppenstedtii DSM 19349
CGCGCCGAGCAGCACGCGCCGGACCGGCCGCGGCATCGACCGGAACCGGCCGGCGGTCTCCAGCGTCACGTCCCCGCCCGACAGCGCGCAGGCCAGCCGCAGGACGTCGGTCACGGTGTCGACCTCGGGCTCCCGCCCGTACAGGACGTGCGTGGCGTTGACGATCGCGCGCGCCGACCGCAGGGGGACCGACCTGGGCTGTGCCATGGCCGCGCAGTGGCCCGCGAGCCGCCCGAGGTCGGCCAGGTCGGTGTCGGACAGCGGTGTCGTGCTGCCCGCGAGGTGCAGGTAGAGGTGGTGGGCCTCCTCGTCGAGCGTGCCGCCGGCGTCGAGCACCGTGCGCCGGTCTCCGAGCGCGGGCAGGAACGCGTCGTGCGCCGCGGCCATCTCCTCGTAGGTGTGCTGGTAGCGGCCGTAGGTCGGCAGGCCGAGCAGGTCGACGGGTCCACGTGTCAGGAGCTCCGCCGCCTGGCCCTCCTGCGGCGTGCCGCGCAGCGCGTCCTCCAGTGCCGAGACCCAGAAGCCGTCGGTGTCCGGCACGTTCTCGGGGAAGTCCTTGAAGTACGCGTTGTGCTCCACGTGCGCGCCGAGCGTCCCGTGGACCACGGCGAGCGTCCGCGCCGCGACCAGCCGCGCGTCCTGCGGGGCCAGCCCGCCCAGGTAGCCCAGCAGGCGACCGGACGCCTTGAAACCCGAGGTGAGGAGCACGGCGTCGAATCGCCGGGCGACCGACGCGGCGTCGCCGGCCGAGTCCTCGGTGCGGGGGACGCGCCACGTCCGGCGGACGACCAGATCGAAGATCTCCTGAGACATGACGCGCATCGTGGCACGGAACCGTGGTGCGGAGGGACAGGTTTCCCGTGCCACGATGGCCGCATGCCTCTCGCATCCCGGTACCTCGCAGCAGAGGACCGTTACGACACCATGCAGTACCGCCGCACCGGCCGCTCGGGCCTCGACCTGCCCGCGCTGTCCCTGGGGCTCTGGCACAACTTCGGTGACACCAGCCCGTTCGACACGCAGCGCGCCATCCTGCGCCGCGCGCTCGACCTGGGCGTCACGCACTTCGACCTGGCGAACAACTACGGTCCGTCCTACGGCGCGGCCGAGGCGAACTTCGGCCGGCACCTCGCCGCCGACCTCAGGCCCTACCGCGACGAGCTGATCCTCTCCACCAAGGCCGGCTACGACATGTGGCCCGGTCCGTACGGCGACCACGGCTCGCGCAAGTACCTGCTGGCCAGCCTCGACCAGTCGCTGACCCGGATGGGTGTCGACTACGTCGACGTCTTCTACCACCACCGCCCCGACCCCTCGACGCCGCTCGAGGAGACCATGGGCGCGCTGGCCTCCGCCGTCCAGCAGGGCAAGGCGCTGTACGTCGGCGTCTCCAACTACTCGCCCGCGCGCACGCGCGACGCCGCGCGCATCCTCGGCGAGCTGGGCGTGCCGCTGCTGATCCACCAGCCGTCCTACTCGATGTTCAACCGGCACATCGAGGACCCCGCGCACGAGGACGGGTACGACGGCGTGCAGAGCGAGTCGCTGCTCGACGTCGTCGGCGAGCTCGGCATCGGGACCATCGTGTTCTCCCCGCTGCAGCAGGGCCTGCTGACCAGCAGGTACCTCGGCGGCGCGGCCCCGGAAGGGTCGCGGGCCGCTCGCTCCGACTCGCCGTTCCTCTCGGACCGGGCCCTCACCGAGGACTACCTGGTCCGCGCCAAGGCGCTCAACGACATCGCCGCCGGCCGCGGCCAGACGCTCGCGCAGCTCGCGCTCGCCTGGGTGCTGCGCGACGAGCGCGTGACGTCGGCGCTGATCGGCGCGTCGTCGGTGGCGCAGCTCGAGGACAACGTCGCTGCGCTCGCGGCGGGCCCCCTGTCCGCCGACGAGATCGCGGCGATCGAGCCCCTGGCCCGTCCGCTGGGCTGAGCGGCCGGGCCCCGTCTCGTCAGCGTCCCCACACCCTGAGTTCCACCGCACTTCACGAGGCCGTCGCGCCGAATCGACTCGGCCGGCGGACCATGAGGGGGTCGCCGCTCGACGGGGAGGGGTACTGGGAGGTACTGCACTCGCGAGAAGGAGCACCAGCGTGTCCGAAACGAAGTCCGTGATCGTCGTCGGTGCCGGCATGGTCGGCCTGGCCACCGCCTGGCACCTGCAGGAACGCGGCGCCGAGGTGACGGTTCTCGACCGGCACGGCGTCGCCGCCGGCTCCTCCTGGGGAAACGCCGGCTGGCTCACGCCGGGCATGGCGATGCCGCTGGCCGACCCGTCGCTCTGGGCGTACGGCCCGAAGGCGATGCTCGACCCCGACGCCGCCCTCAGCGTGCCGTTCCGCTTCGACCGGGCGCTCTGGGGCTTCCTCGCGCGATTCATGACGCACGCGACGCCGTCCGCGTGGCGGCACGCGATGGCGGCCCTCACGCCGATCGACCGCTTGGCGCTCGACGCGTACGACGAGCTCGAGTCCGGCGGCGTCCACGCGACGTCGTACCCGAGCCCCTGGGTGGTGGGGTTCGAGCGGGAGCACCAGTCGCGCCCGTTCGTGCACGAGCTGCGGGGCGTGGCCCGGGCCGGCCAGGAGGTCCGGCTGTCCCGGATGCCCGACGGCGTGCGCGTGCCGCACCTCTCCCGGGCCGTCAAGGAGATCTGGACCCTGGACGGGCAGCGGTACATCGAGCCCGGCCCGTACGTGCAGGCGCTGGCGACATCGGTCAGCGCGCGGGGCGCGAAGGTGCTCACGGACGCGCGGGTCACGGAGGTCCGGCCGCTGCCCGACGGCGGTTCCGAGGTGCACGTCGCGGGCCACGACCCGCTGCGGTCCGACGCAGTCGTGGTCGCCACGGGCGCGTGGCTCCCGGACCTGACGCGGCGACTCGGCGTCCGCACACGGGTGCAGGCCGGGCGCGGGTACTCGTTCAGCGTGCCCGTCTCGGGGCCGCCGATCGACCACCCGGTGTACTTCCCGGCCCGCCGCGTGGCCTGCACCCCGTACCAGGGGCGGCTGCGGATCGCCGGGACCATGGAGTTCCGCGGACCGGACGAGCCGTTCCAGCCGCGCCGCGTCCGGGCCATCGTGAACTCGGTCCGGGGACTGTTCGACGGCGTCGACCTGGACTCCCGCGTGGACGAGTGGGTGGGCTCCAGGCCGGTGACGCCGGACGGGCTGCCGCTCGTGGGCCGGACGGCGGCGCGCGGCGTCTACGTGGCCGGCGGCCACGGCATGTGGGGCATGGTGCTGGGCCCGGCCACGGGCCGCGCGCTGGCGACGCAGATCACGACGGGGGAGACGCCGGAGGAGATCCGGCCGTTCGACCCGCTGCGCTGAAGACCGGCGCGGGCGGCGTCAGGCCGCGCGCCCGGCCAGCCGGTCGAGCCCGTCGAGGATCAGGTCGAGGCCGAACTCGAACTCGGTCTGGTCGTCGCACCAGCCCAGGTTGGCGCCCGGCTCGTCGTGGGCGACCTCGGCGAGCATCTGCACCACGTGCGGCACCTGCTCGGCCATCTGCTGGAGCATCGCGGTCGCCTCGTCGTCGGCGCCCTCCCTGGCTCCGCCGTCGGCGGCCGAGCCCGCGCTCGCGCCGTCCGGCTCGAAGAGCTCCTGCGAGAACCCGAACGCGCGGCTGCCCAGGGCGTGCATCGCGTGGTGCACCAGGTCCCAGGAGAAGCCGCCGCGCCGCATCAGTCCCAGCAGCGAGTCGCAGTACCGGACGATGTGCAGGCTGAACGAGGTCCGCGTCTCCAGGACGGTCGACGCCCACGGGTGGCGCAGCAGTACCGAGCGCGCCGTGAGGATCTGCCGGCGCATCGTGGGCTTCCAGGCCGACGGCGGCGCGTCGTCGGGCAGCGGGTCGAGCAGGGCGACCGCGTCCTGGATCTCCGCCGCGACGACGTCCACCACGCCGTCCAACAGGTCCTCCTTGCTGGCGACGTGGTGGTAGAGCGACATGGCCTCGATGCCGACCTCGCGGGCCAGGCTGCGCATGGTGAGCGCCCCGAGGCCGTCCCGGTCCGCCAGGGCGACCGCCGACTCCAGCACCCGGGCGCGGGTGAGGGCGGTCCGTGCTGGTGTGCCTGTGGTCTGCGGGGAAGTCATGGTCTCGCGATCCTACGTCCGCCGACCCTTGACGCGGCCTGGCGACGGTCCTACCTTACGACGTAAGGCTTACGCCGTAAGTCTCCTCCGGAAAGGTGGCGCGCCATGTGGGCCTGGATCCTGTGGGTGGTAGGGGCTCTTCTCGTGCTGGGGCTCGCCGCGTTCGTGGCGCTGGTGCTGGTCATGCGCACCAAGAACCGGCGAGGGCTGGCCGTGGTGCGCCGGTTCAACCGGCGGTTCACCAACCGTGCCGCGTTGCGGGACGCGGGAGAGCCCGGAGCGTCCGCCGCGCTCGTCCGGCACGTCGGCCGCCGGTCCCGGGCGTCGTACGCGACACCGATCGGCGTGTACCGGATGGACGGCGACTTCCTCGTGTACCTCCCGTACGGCACCGCCGTGGACTGGCTGCGGAACGTCCGGGCGGCCGGCGCCGCGGAGCTGCGGGTCGACGGGCACGACCACACGGTGACCCCGGAGATCGTCGAGCCGGCCGAGGCGCTGCCCTACCTGACCGCGGCGGACCGGCGTGTCGCGCGCCTGTTCGGGGTCACCGACTTCCTCGCGCTGCGGCGGGTGCCGGTCGGCCCGGACGGCGCGGGTGCAG
>NZ_KI911686.1:109504-111427 GCF_000515355.1 Promicromonospora kroppenstedtii DSM 19349
CAGCGCCCGCCGCCGATACCGCCGCGCCCGCCGCGGTCGCCAGCTGCAGCGCCGCCGCGTGGAGCAGCAGCGCCGTCTACGTGGGCGGCAGCCTGGTGACCCACGCAGGCGCCTCGTGGCGCGCCAAGTGGTGGACGCAGGGTGAGACGCCCGGCACCACCGGCGAGTGGGGCGTCTGGGAGCGCACCGGTACCTGCGACGGCGGCGAGCCGCCGGTCGACCCGCCGGGCGCCGAGGACTTCCCGGTCAGCCAGGCCCAGTTCAACTCGTTCTTCCCCAACCGGAACTCGTTCTACACCTACGCCGGGCTCGTCGACGCCCTCAGCGCGTACCCCGGGTTCGCCAACAGCGGCAGCGAGACCGTGCAGAAGCGGGAGGCGGCGGCGTTCCTGGCCAACGTCTCGCACGAGACCGGTGGGCTCGTCCACATCGTCGAGCAGAACACGGCCAACTACCCGCACTACTGCGACACGTCCCAGCCGTACGGCTGCCCGGCCGGCAACGACCAGTACTACGGTCGTGGGCCCGTCCAGCTCAGCTGGAACTTCAACTACAAGGCCGCCGGCGACGCGCTGGGCATCGACCTGCTGAACAACCCGAGCCTGGTCTCGACCAACTCGGCGATCGCGTGGAAGACCGGCCTCTGGTACTGGAACACCCAGAACGGTCCGGGCACCATGACGCCGCACAACGCGATCGTCAACGGCGCCGGGTTCGGCGAGACGATCCGCAGCATCAACGGCTCGATCGAGTGCAACGGCGGCAACCCGGCACAGGTCCAGAGCCGCGTGGACACCTACCTGCGCTTCACGAGCGCCCTCGGCGTGGACCCGGGCGGCAACCTCTACTGCTGACGCGTACCCCGGGCCTCCGCCCGGGCGTCGACCACAGCGGTTGCTGCCAGGAGCGCGTCCGTCCTGGCAGCAACAGCTGTGGTCGACGAAGAGATCGGGCGAGGAGAGCGCGGCGACTAGGTTCATCCAAGAGTGAGAAGGAAGCCACCAAATGGCCTCGCCCGGGCGACACCCTAGACGTCAGGCGGGCACGAGGTCGAGCAGGTTCTGCGGCGTCACGACGCGGGAACCCTGCGGCAGGTTCTCCGGGGCGCCGAACCCGAGGTACGTCACCGGCCCCGCATCCCGCGGAACCGAGTGGTGCACCTTCACGCCGTCGGCCTGGAGCAGATCCACCAGGTGACGCACCGTGAGGTACCGCCGGGCCGCGATGTCACGCACGAGGGTCGTGGTGGTCACGCGGTGCCCCTCGACGGTGTTGAAGCTCGACCTGCCCCGCAGGTTCAGGTGCAGCCAGATCGCCTCCCAGCCGTCGTCGCCACGCAGGAATGCCAGTGGCACCGAGACCCGCCCGGAGCCGGCCAGGTCGGACCGCATGCGCACCGTCGCCGGTTCGAACGGCAGCCCGGCCTGCGCGACGTCGCGGGTCATGAACCCGAAGAAACCCTCGGCTACCTGGTCGAATCCCTCGCCGGAGTAGACGTGCACCTCGGGAACGACGACGTCCCGCCGGATCCCGGACAGCCTGACGTCCACGAACTCGGTGGCGCCGTCCGGGGCCTCGGTGAGGTCGCCGGAGTGCACGAAGCCCCCGCCGCGCAGCCGCGTCCACGAGACGTGCTCGGCGTCGGCGAAGTCGCGGTCCAGCAGCAGGCACGAGAGATCGAGATCCGTGTCCGCGCTCCGCTGCCGCCAGTGCACGAAGAACCGGAGCAGCTCGCCGGTCACGCGGGTACGCGACCCGCGGGGCAGCACCCCGGCGCCGTCGGGCCTGGCCCGCGCTGACAACGGCAGGGCCACGTCCAGGAAGGCGGGCTCGACCACCAGCTCGTCCGGCCGGGGGACCCGGCGCAGCACCTCGGCGTCGCAGGCCCCGGCAAGGGCGGTCAGCGCGGCGGCCGGGACCGGC
>NZ_KI911686.1:111527-129311 GCF_000515355.1 Promicromonospora kroppenstedtii DSM 19349
CGGGCTGACCGGCACCCGCATGGGCATGTTCGCCTGGCGCCCGAACCAGCGGGCGGACCTGGACGAGCTGGCGGCGCTGCTCGCCTCGGGCGCCGTGCGCCCCGTCGTCGACCGCTGCTACGGCCTCGCCCAGGCCCCGGAGGCGTTCGACCGCCTCGCCACGGGCGCGGCGCGGGGCAAGCTCCTGATCACGCCGTAGGCGTTGAACGTAGGTTCGGTCGCTCCATGAGACCTGTTCGCGCGACCAACCCTACGTTCGGCGCTCCCGCTGCGGTCGGCGCCCGGGGGAGTTCCGGCGCAGGTGGCAGGATCAGGCGTATGACGCAACGCCGCATCCTTGTCCTTTCCGGCCGCGGGCGCTACGAGGACCCCTGGCACGACCACGCGGCGACATCGCACGTGGTCGCGGGAATCCTCGGCGACCAGGGGGACGTCGAGGTGCGCGGGCTGTTCCGTGACGCGCTCGACGACCTCGACTCCGTGGACCTGCTCGTGGTCAACGGAGGCTCAGGACGCCGGGACGCCGGTTTCGACGGGTCAGACGACGACTGGCTCGCCGCGCACGACCGGCTGTCCGCCTGGGCCCGGGCCGGCGGCGCGGTGCTCGGCCTGCACCAGGCGGCGAACACCTTCTACGACGCGCCCGACTGGGCGGCGGTGCTGGGTGGCCGCTGGATCCCCGGCGAGTCGATGCACCCGCCGATCGGCACCGCCCGGTTCGAGCTGGTCCAGGGCCACCCGGTGACCGACGACCTGCGCGTCGTCGAGGCGTTCGACGAGCGCTACTGCCACTTGAAGGTCGCGCCGGGGACGCGTGTGCTCGGCACCACCCTGGACGACGACGGCACGCCGCACCCAGTCCTGTGGGTCAACGAGGCGCACGGCGGACGCAGCGTCTACTCGGCGCTGGGGCACGACGTCCGTTCCTTCGAGTCGGAGGGGCACCAGGAGCTGCTGCGCCGGTCGGCGGCCTGGCTGCTGTCGTAGGACGACGACCCCTTGACCTCAACCCTTGTTGAGGTTGTTGGCTGGGGTGCATGGAGATCATCAGCGTCGACACGGTGACCCGCTCGATCGCCGAGACCGCCGCGTACTACGAGACGGTCCTCGGCCTGCCGGTGAGCAAGGAGATCGGCGCGGTCGAGATCACCGTCGGCCGCACGGTCCTGCGCTTCCGCGAGGACGGAGACGCCGAGGGCGACCAGCACTACGCCTTCCTGGTCGACGACGCGCGGTTCGACGCCGCCCGAGTGTTCCTTGCGGCGGGACCCGGCCTGCTGAGCGACGGCGACCGCACCGAGTTCGAGGCGCAGGACGCCTGGAACGCGCGGTCGCTGTACTTCCCGGGACCGGACCGCTCCGTCCTGGAGGTCATCGCGCGCCGTGATCTTCCCCGAGACCTGGGTGCCGGGCGCGACGCGGGGGCGAAGGCCTCGAGCCCGCACGCGTCCGGCACCCAGCCACGTCCGTCGGAACCGTTCAGGCCGGGCGACCTGCTGTCCGTGAGCGAGGTGGGCATCGCGGTACCCGACGTCGTGGACACCGCCGACCGGCTCACCCAGGCCGGGATCGGCCGCTACCCGGCCGGCTCGGCGACGTTCAGCCCGGCGGGGCACATCGACGGCATGCTGATCCTGGTCAGCGTGGGCCGCACGTGGTTCCCGACGTCGGACCGCGTGGTGGGCGAGCCGCCCGTCACGGTCGTCGCGCAGGCGGGGCCGGCCAGCCCCGGCGTCGTGCCCGGTCGGTACGAGCTGGCCCCGGAGCGGGTGCTGGTGGTGCGACCGTAGCCCGAGCTCACGCCCCCTCGGCGAACCCCGCCTGGCGCCACACCTCGTACACCGCGATCGACGCCGCGTTCGTCAGGTTGAGCGATCGGCGTCCGGGCAGCATCGGGATCCGCAGCTCGTCGGTGACGCGGGGGTGCTCGAGCGCCTCCGGCGGCAGCCCCGTGGGCTCGGGGCCGAACAGCAGCACGTCGCCCGGCCGGTACTCGACGTCGGTGAACCGGGTGGTCGCGCGGGTCGTGAACGCGAACACGCGGGCCTCCGGCAGGGCGTCGAGGGCCGCGTCGAGCGACGGGTGCACGTCCATGACGGCGAGGTCGTGGTAGTCGAGGCCGGCGCGCTTCAGCTTGGCCTCCGACAGGTCGAAGCCCAGCGGCTCCACGAGGTGCAGGCGGGCCCCGGTCACGGCGGCGAGCCGGATCGCGGACCCGGTGTTCCCGGGGATGCGCGGCTCGTAGTACACGATGTGGGCCAGGGGGTTCTCGGGCATGGGGGCGTCAGGCTGCTGCGGCACGGGTCCATTCTCGCTGCCGGACGGCGCGGCGTCGTCCTTGCCGCCGTCGGGCAACCCCGCCTACCCTGGCCACATGACGCACGGGCTCAACTGGTGGCGGCTGCACCCGCAGCCGTGACCTGACGCGCCCACCCGCACAGACGTCCCGAGCTGCCCACCGCAGCCCGGGACTTTTCTGTGCCCGACGCCGTGCGTGGGCGGCTCCCCGACCAAGGAGACCCACCATGTCCGTCACGACGCCGCCCGAGGCGGCCCCGACGTCGTCCGCCCCCGGCGCCCTTCTCGACCTCGAAGCTGCCCGTGAGAAGCGCACCACCACCCGCTCCGCCGCCGCGGCGCGTGAGCGCACCGCCGAGCTCGAGGGCCTGATCGCCCGCGATCCGGGGAAGTACCGCGTGCTGACCGGCGACCGCCCCACCGGGGCCCTGCACCTGGGACACCTGCTGGGCACGGTCGCCAACCGCATGCGCCTGCAGGACCTGGGCGTCGAGGTGTTCCTCATCGTCGCCGACTACCAGGTCATCACCGACCGGGACGACGCCGGTGACCTGCCCGCCACCGTCCGCGAGGTGCTGCTCGACTACCTCGCGGCGGGTCTGGACCCTCAGCGGAGCACCGTCTTCACGCACTCGGCGGTGCCCGCGCTGAACCAGCTCCTGCTGCCGTTCCTCTCGCTGGTCACGGTGGCCGAGCTGGAGCGCAACCCGACGGTGAAGGCCGAGGCGGAGGCGGCCGTGCTGCGGCAGCGGCGCGGCATCTCCGGCCTGCTGCTCACCTATCCCGTGCACCAGGCCGCCGACATCCTGTTCTGCCATGGCAACCTCGTCCCGGTGGGCGTGGACCAGCTGCCGCACCTGGAGATCACCCGGACCGTGGCCCGGCGGTTCAACCAGCGGTACGCGGCCGCGCGGCCGTACTTTCCCGAACCGGACGCGCTGATCGCGCCGTCGACCACCGTGCTCGGCAGCGACGGCCGCCGGATGTCCAAGTCGCGGGGCAATGCGCTGGAGCTGCGGGCCACGGAGGACAAGACGGCCGCCTTCGTCAAGCGCGCGAAGACCGACGCCGAGCGCACCATCACCTACGAGCCCGAGCGGCGGCCCGAGATCGCCAACCTGCTCCAGCTCGGCGCGTACTTCACCGGAAGCACCCCGGAAGGGCTTGCCGAGGACGTCGGCGCGGCCGGCGCGGGGCGCCTCAAGGCGCTGGTCACCGAGGCGGTCGTGGAGGGCCTGCGCCCTCTCCGTGCCCGACGGCGGGAGCTCGCCTCCGCCGGCCCGCGGTACCTCGACGAGGTGCTCGCCCGGGGCAACGCGCGGGCGAACGAGATCGCGAACCGCACCCTGGACGACGTCCGCGGGCTGATGGGCATGCGCTACTGACCGGGCGGAACCCGCTCGGACTCGGTCCACAAGCCTGTGGACAAGGAAGATCCCCGGCCGGGATGCCTCAATAACCCGGCCGGGGAAGCCTGTCCGGACGGCCGACGGCGCGACGGGAAGCCACCCGTGGATGTCGCGCCGTCAGCCGGCCGAGATCATCGGGCCAGACGCTCCCGCAGGGCGTCCAGCTGGGCGCGCAGCTCGGCCGGGGTGTGGTCGCCGAACCGGTCGAAGAACTCCTCGGTCAGCTCGGCCTCGGCCTGCCACGGCTCGGTCGGCACGTCGAAGAGCGCCGCAAGGTCGGCGTCGGGCACGTCGATCCCGTCCAGGTTCAGCGTGCCGGGCGCGGGGATGCTGCCCACCGGTGTGGCCACCGAGGTGTCCTCGCGCAGACCGCGTCCGGCCTCGACCTGGCCCACGATCCACTCGACCACGCGCGAGTTCTCGCCGAACCCGGGCCACAGGAAGCGGCCGTCCTCGCCCTTGCGGAACCAGTTGACCTGGAAGATCCGCGGGCGCTTCGACTCCTCGATCCCGGCGCCGACCTCCAGCCAGTGCGCCCAGTGGTCGGCCATGTTGTAGCCGCAGAACGGGAGCATCGCGAAGGGGTCGCGGCGCAGCTCGCCGAGGGCGCCCTCGGCGGCGGCGGTGCGCTCCGACGAGATGGTCGCACCCATGAACACGCCGTGCTCCCAGCCGAACGACTCGGCCACGAGCGGCACGTTGGTGGCGCGGCGGCCGCCGAACACGATCGCGTCGACCGGCACTCCCGCCGGGTCCTCCCAGGTGTCCGCGATGGTGGGGCACTGGGCGGCGGACACGGTGAACCGGGAGTTCGGGTGCGCCGCCGGGGTGTCGGAGCCGGGCGTCCAGTCGTTGCCCTGCCAGTCGGTCAGGTGCGCCGGGGGCTCGGCCGTCAGACCCTCCCACCAGACGTCGCCGTCGTCGGTCAGGGCCACGTTGGTGAAGATGGTGTCGCGGTCGAACGTGGCCACGGCGGTCGGGTTGGTGTCGACGCCGGTGCCCGGCGCGACGCCGAAAAAGCCCGCCTCGGGGTTGATGGCGCGCAGCGTGCCGTCGGGGCCGGGGCGCATCCACACGATGTCGTCGCCGAGGGTCTCGACCTTCCAGCCAGGGATCGTGGGCTGCAGCATCGCGAGGTTCGTCTTGCCGCACGCGCTCGGGAAGGCAGCGGCCAGGTGGTACTGGCGCTGCTCGGGCGAGGTGATGCGGATCAGCAGCATGTGCTCGGCGAGCCAGCCATCGGAGCGCGCCATCGCCGAGGCGATGCGCAGCGCGAAGCACTTCTTGCCGAGCAGGGCGTTGCCGCCGTAGCCCGAGCCGTACGACCAGATCTCGCGGGACTCCGGGAAGTGCACGATGTACTTGGACTCGTTGCACGGCCAGGCGACGTCCGCCTCGCCCTCGGCCAGGGGCGCGCCCACCGAGTGCACGGCGGGGACCCACTGCTGGCCGCCGTCGATGAGCCGCAGGATCTCGTCCGAGACCCGGGTCATGACGTGCATGGAGACGACGACGTACGGCGAGTCGGTGAT
Source organism: Promicromonospora kroppenstedtii DSM 19349 (assembly GCF_000515355.1). Lineage (GTDB taxonomy): Bacteria > Actinomycetota > Actinomycetes > Actinomycetales > Cellulomonadaceae > Promicromonospora > Promicromonospora kroppenstedtii. Next base: position 116,767 of record NZ_KI911686.1, read on the forward strand.
CTCGATGCCCACCTGCGAGATGGGGCCGCCCACCGGGCCCATCGAGAACGGCACCACGTACATGGTGCGGCCCTTCATGGAGCCGGCGAACACGTCCTTCAGCTCGGTGCGCATGTCCGCCGGGGCCACCCAGTTGTTGGTGGGGCCGGCGTCCTCCTCGTCCTGCGAGCAGATGAACGTGCGCGACTCGACGCGGGCGACGTCGGCCGGGTTGGAGCGCGCCAGGTACGAGCCCGGCCGCTTCTCCTGGTTGAGCGCGACGAGGGTGCCGGCGTCGAGCATCTGGTCGATGAGGCGCTGCTTCTCGTCCGCGGAGCCGTCGCACCAGACGATCTCGGCGGGCTGGGTGAGCTCGGCGACGCTCGCGACCCAGTCGCGCACGTCCAGGTCTCCGGCGGGCGGGATGCCGTTCGCGGCCGTGGACGCCGAGGTGTCTGCCGTGGTGGAGTCCTGGCCGATGGTCACGTCGGCCACGAGCTCGGCGACGAGCCGGGTTCGGCGGGGGTTCGCGAGGACGGACATGTGCGCTCCGATCGTCAGACTGCGAGCCACGGTGGCGGGCTTGTTTCCACCTTCACGTGCGGATCGCCCGGAATTCCAGTCTGCGAGCTGTCAAGAATCGCCGATCTTCACGTAGTGTGAAGGAGCGGGTTCTTGCTGGCCCGTCCCGGGCAGCGACCGGGTGAAGCGACCACGAGCGGAGGGCGACATGCCTGCCGGAGGCGAACCGACGTCGTCGGGCGGCGAGACGGACCTGATCACGCTCGGCCGGCGGATCCGGCACCTGCGCACCGCGCAGGGGCTCACGCTGGACGCGCTCGGCGAGAAGGTCGGATCGGCGCCGAGCCTGCTCTCCCTCGTGGAGAACGGCCGCCGCGAGCCGCGGCTCGGCCTGCTGCGCTCGATCGCCGAGGCGCTCGGCGTGCCGATGAGCGAGCTGCTGAGCTCCGAGCCGCCGTCGCGCCGGGCTGCCCTGGAGATCGCGCTGGACCGGGCGCAGCGCGCGCCGCTGTTCACCACCCTCGGCGTGCCGGTGGTCAAGCCCAGCCAGAAGCTGCCCATGCCGGTGCTCGAACAGCTCGTGGGTCTGCACGACGAGCTGGCCCGGCGCGAACAGATGGCGATCGCCACGCCCGAGGAGGCCAGGCGGGCCAACACCGAGCTGCGCCTGGAGCGGGAGGCCCGCGACAACCACTACCCGCAGTTCGAGGCCGTCGCGGAGCAGATGGTCAAGGCCGCCGGGTACACGGGCGGCGCCCTGACCCACCGCACCGTGGCGCGGATGGCGGAGCAGATGGGCTTCACGCTGCTGCACGTGGGCGACCTGCCCCGGTCCGCCCGGTCGGTGACCGACCTGCGCAACGGGCGCATCTACCTGCCACCGGCGTCGACCCCGGGCGGGCACGGCCTGCGGTCGCTCGCGCTGCAGGCGCTGGCGCACCGCGTGCTGGAGCACGACCGGCCGCGGTCCTACGGCGAGTTCTTGCGCCAGCGCGTCGAGATCACGTACTTCGCCGCCGCGTGCCTGGTGCCGCAGTTCGTGGCGGTGCCGTTCCTGGAGGCTCGCAAGCGGGAGCGCGACCTGGCCGTCGAGGACTTCCGCGACGCCTTCGGCATCACGCACGAGGCGGCCGCCATGCGGCTGACCAACCTCGCGACGCACCACCTCGGCATCCCACTGCACTTCCTGCGCGTGGGGGCCGACGGCGCGCTGTTCCGCGGCTACGCGAACGACGGCCTGCCGTTCCCCCAGGACGTCACGGGCGCGATCGAGGGGCAGCTCATCTGCCGGCGCTGGGCCGCGCGCGAGGCGTTCGAGCGCCGCGACCGGGCCACCGAGTTCTACCAGTACACCGACACCCCGGCAGGCACCTTCTGGTGCTCCACGCAGACGGGTTCCACCTCGCCCACCGGCGGGCCCGACGGGGGCTCGGGTGCGTTCTCGATCACTGTCGGGGTGCCGTACGCGCACGCCAAGTGGTTCCGCGGACGGGACACCCAGGTGCGGCGCGTCTCGACGTGCCCCGACCCGGCCTGCTGCCAGCGGCCCTCGGCGGAGCTCACCGACCGCTGGTCGGGCGAGGCCTGGCCGTCCGGGCGCATGCACCAGCAGATCCTCGCGGCCCTGCCGCGTGGCGCGTTCCCGGGCGTGGACGACGCCGAGGTGTACGCCTTCCTGGACAAGCACGCCCCCGACTGACCACGGCCTCGTGTCAGGCCTCCGGATCCCCCCCCCGGGTGACCTGTATGTCTGACACGTCCCGGGTGGGGCGCACTCGTATGACTTTCCGCCGCGTCGTTCCCCGCGCAGCCGGGTTAGCGTAGGCGACCGTGGCATCGAACCTGGCTTGCATCGGACTGGACGTCTGGCGACGTAGCGAATTTCGCGACCTGGTGGCCTCGGCACGCGCGGAGGCCGAGACGATCGCCAAGGACGGTGAGGTCGGGGTGCACATCTGGACCGACGTGTCCGGTGCCCGCCTGATCATCACCACCGAGGGCGACCTGGTGCGCGTGGTCACGCCCACCTTCTACGCCGCGCCCGGCGCCATCATCTCCGAGCCGCAGGCGGTCGACGGCGGCCTGGTGCTCGCCGAGCTCGTGAACCAGCACGACGAGGTCATCACCGAGATCGCCTGCCAGCTCGAGGAGCTCGCCCTGCTCGGCAACGCGGAGACCCCGATCACCGGCCCGGCGTCCATCGTCGTGCTCGGCAACTCCGTCCAGGTCATCGGCCAGGCCGACGCCGCCGTGTCCGGCCTGGTCTTCGAGCCCACCGGTGCGTACGCGGCCTCGACCGACGCCGTCGCGCACCTGACCGGTGTCGTGCTGGCGATCGAGCAGCGCACCGTCTCGCGCACCGGTCAGGGGTTCACCGCTGCCCGTGTGCAGACCGACGGCTTCCAGGTGACCCTCTGCCTCCCGACCGGACAGCCGGAGCTGAGCCCCGGCGACGTCGTCGAGGTGGACGGGTACGTGGTGGCGTCGCTGCCGTCCCTGCGCTGAGGCTCTCTTCGGGCTGCTCTTCCCCTTTGAGGCCCAAGTTTCTTCGCTTTGCGGCACCGCAAAGCGAAGAAACTTGGGCCTCGAGGGGGACGTGGCTGAGCGCGGCGCGGAGCCGGCGGCGGCCCTGTCGGCGGCGGACTCCTGGGGGAACCACTGATGACAGGGCGCGCCCGCGGCTGGTGTGATTTCACCCGGCCCCGCGCGTCCGGTCGGCGGCTCCCGGCGATCCCCGAGGACGGTCCCACCATGAGAACCTCCCGCCCCCTGCTCGTCGTCGTGGCGCTGGCCGCCGGCGCTCTCGGTGCACCGGCGGCGGCCGTGCCCACCGCCCCGGCCGCCGTCATGCCGGCAGTCGTCATCCCGTCCGGCACGGCGGCCGAGGCCGCGCCGCCGTCCGGCACCTACTACGTGCAGAGCGTCACGACCGGGCTCAACGCGTCCGACGCCGGGGGCACCGTGGAGCAGCACCGGCCCCAGGGCGACGAGGACCGGCAGCAGTGGAGCCTGCGGGCCGCCGGGTCGGCTCACGTGCTCGAGAGCACCGACGCGGCCGGGACGTGCCTGGGCCGTTCCGGCGGGCAGGCGCTGACGGTCGGTTGCGACCAGGCCGACGCCGCCTGGGAGGTGCTCGACGCGGGCGGGGACCGGTACCTGCTCCGCGCTCCCGGCACCGGCGACTACCTCACCGTGCGCCCCAAGCCCGGCGGCGAGAACTACCCGGCCCAGCTCGCGGTGGGCGGCGACGGGTCGCTCGCGCAGTGGTACCTGACGCCCGTCGGCCCGGTCACCGGCCCGCTGCCCCCGGCCGACCAGCGCACGCTGGACCAGATGACGTTCCTGACCGCGCACAACGCGTACGCGAACGGGGTGGACGGCGGCTTCGCGCCGCCGTTCATCAACCTCGCTCCCAACCAGACACGCGGGATCGAGCAGCAGCTCGCCGACGGCGTCCGCGGGTTCCAGCTGGACATCCACCAGACCGGTGACGGCGCGATCCTGTGCCACAACAGCTGCACCCTGGTGAGCAGCCCGGTCGCGCTCTGGGTGGACCTCCAGCGGATGGTCGACTTCCTGCGGGCGAACCCCGACCAGTTCGTCACGGTGGTCCTGGAGGACTACGTGGAGCCGGACGTGCTGCGCGCCGAGCTCGACCGCGTCGAAGGGCTGGCGGACGTGCTCTACCGCCCCGACCTGACCGGTGTCCGCGAGGACGGCTGGCCCACCATGTCCCGGCTGGTCGCGGACGACGACCGCCTGCTGATCCTCAGCGACCACAGCCGGACCGCCGACGAGGCCGCGGGGCTGACCCGGGAGAGCTTCGGCGTCATGTACCAGCGCGAGTGGACCGTCGAGAACTACTGGTCCATGGGGCCGGGCATCGGCGACTCGGACTGGTCGTGCTACAGCCGCTGGTACGACGCCGGCACGAACATCCCGCTCACGAGCCCTGGGTCCGGGTTCCGGCCGCTGTTCGTGATGAACCACTTCCGGGACGTGCCGGTCGAGGTGACGGCGCGGACGGACAACGAGCGGCTGCTCGACCGGGCCCAGCGGTTCTGCCAGCCGGCGGCCCGCAAGAAGCCGACCTTCGTCGCGGTGGACCGCTACGACGTCGGCGGCCCGGCCGCGGCGGTGCGGACGCTGAACACCTACACGTACTGACGGGCCGGCCGCTCCTGGTCCGCGGGGCGCACATTCCCTTTGAGGCCTGGGTTTCTTCGCTTTGCGGCTACGCAAAGCGAAGAAACCCAGGCCTCAAAGGGGAGTGGTGGCGCCTCGATTCCGAGCAGCGGCTACCTCGACGACGGCAGCGGGCCGCCTCGGGCGTCCAGGCGGTCCAGCAGCCTCGGCAGGACGTCGCCGAGCCGCAGCCCGTCGTGCTCGAACTCGTTGGTGACCCACGGCTCGACGTTGCCCACGTGCGCCGCGGTCTCCAGCGACAGCGACGCGTCGACGAACATGTCGTCGAAGTACACCGCGGCCTCGACCGGGATCTCGTTGTCCGCGAGCCGGTGCAGGTCGTACAGGTCGCCCCAGTCCTGCCGCTGGGCAAGGGCGTCGGCCGCGGCCGCGAACGGCCGCAGGGCGCTGATCTCGGCGAACATCCAGGGGTAGATCATCTCGCCGGTCAGCAGCAGCGGCCGGGCGTCCTCGCCGAACGCGGGGTCGGCATCGCGCACGGACTGGGCCGCCCACGCGGTGGGGCCTGTGTGGGACTGGGCGTAGATCGACTCGTGGAGCAGTGCGTACAGCGGGTTGGTCGCGAACGAGGTCTCGGCCGCGACCGTCGCACGGAACGTGTCGCTGAGCGGGCCGCCGTGCGGGGAGTCGAACGCCTCGTCGACGATCCAGTGCACGCGTTCGAAACCGGGCTGCATGCCGAAGTCCATGCCGAGCGTCTGGAAGCGTCGCGTCGTCAGGACGTCGCCGCCCGGCTCCGTCACCTCGCCGGTCGAGAGGCGGTCGGCGATACGGCCCAGGGCCTTGGCGACGTGCGGGTAGCGCGCGCGGAACCGCTCGTTCTTGGCCACCACGCGCGGTTGGGTGCGCTCGTAGACCTCGCGGGCCGACGCCGTCAGCCCCGGCAGACCGCCGGTCACGAGGCTCGCGTTCAGGCCCTCGGGGGCGAACGACAGGTACGTCATGGTGATGAAGCCGCCGTACGACTGGCCCAGCGAGGTCCAGCGCCGGCCGTCGAACAGTGTCTTCCGGACGTGCTCGGCGTCGCGCACGATGTTGTCGGCGCGGAAGTGCGCGAGGTACTCCGCCTGCTCCTCGGGCGTGCCGATCGAGGTCAGGGCCTCCGCCCGGACAGCCGTGGACCGCCCGGTCCCGCGCTGGTCCAGCAGCACCACGCGGAACCGCTTCAGGGCTGCGCCGACCCAGCCGTCGGGGCCGGTGGGCCGGGGACCCTTGCCACCGGGGCCGCCCTGGAGGAACACGAGGAGCGGCAGGTCGTCGGTGCGGCGGGTCGGGTCCACGAGCTCGCGCGCGAACACGGAGATCGTGGGGGAGCCGTCGGGCTGGGACCAGTCGAGCGGGACGTCGACGGAGTGGTCGGTGACATGGACACCGGGAAGCGTGTAGCTGATGGGCACGCGCCGAGCCTACGGCCGCACGACGTGCGACCGCAGCGCCGCGTTCGCGATATTGATTGCATTAGTGGAGTGGCCACTCTAATAATTGAGTCATGACGACCACCGAGGTACGCCAGCCGCCCGCACTCCCCGTCGTGCTCGGCCTGGGCGTGCTCGCGCTCGGCCTCGTGCTCGGCTGGTTCGCCGCACCACTGGCCGGCGGGCTGGCCGGCCTGATCGACGCCACACCGCTGCCCGTGCCGCGGCTGGTCACGCTGATCGAGTCGCTGACCCTGCCCTGGACGCTCGGCATCCTGGGCGGGCTCGGCCTGCTCGGCGGCGGCTTCATCGCCTTCGTCACGGTGGGGGAGGCGCCGGTGCTCACCGTCGCCGACGACCACCTCGAGCACAGGCAGGAGGAGCGCGAGGTCTGGATCGAACGGGCCGACGTCGGCGCCGCGTTCCCCGACCGGACGGACCTGGTGCTCCTGCGGCCCGACGGCGCCCTGCGCGCACGCCTTGACACCGACACCCTGTCGGCGGCACGGGTCCGCGACGCGCTGAACGGGCACGGCTGGCCCTGGCGCGACGCCGACCCGCACGAGCAGGACTACGAGCGCTGGGTGGACGGCCGGCCGGGGTTCACGGCCGCCGAGCACGAGGCGCTCCGCCGCCGGCTGGAGAAGCGCAAGGACGCCGGCGCCCGGCGTCAGGCGGACGAGGACCTGGCCGCGCTCGGCCTGGTGGCCCGCGTCCGGGACGACCGGATCCAGGTGCGCCGCACGGCGACGACCGAGGGCGCACGTGGCGCGGACCGTTGATCCCGAGCGGCACGAGGCGCGCAGGCTGGTGATCATCGACGCCGCGCTCACGGTCTTCGCGCGGCGCGGCTACGACGGCGCCACCACCGCGGCGATCTGCAAGCAGGCACGCATCGGGTCAGGCACGTTCTTCCACTACTTCCCGACCAAGCTCGACGTGCTGCTCGCGATCCTGGCGCTCGGCATCCAGGAGGTCGGCGAGGCCGGTGCACGGTACGCGGGCCGGCCGGACGCCCTCGGCGTCGTCCTCGACATCGTGCGGCAGGGCGCCGACGACGCCGCGGACCCCCGGATGCCCGGGTTCGTGCGCGCGGTGGGGGGCGTCATGCACCTGCCGGAGGTCGCGGCCAAGCTCGACGAGGACGCGAGCGTCCAGCAGGACCTGATCCGGCCCTGGGTAGAGCGGGCACAGCGGGCCGGTGAGATCCGGACCGACCTGACGCCCGGCCGCATCACCTCGTGGCTGTACCTGCTGACCGACGGCTTCCTGGGGCGCGTGGCGGTCGACGAGGAGTTCACGGTGGAGGGCGAGACGGAGACGCTCGTGGAGACGGCGCGCCGCTTCCTGGCGCCCTGACGACGTTGTCCCAAGACGTGTCGGACCCCCAGGTCACGATGGTGACCTGGGGGTCCGACACGTGCGGTGGCGCAGGTCAGCCGATGTCGGCGTCGACCCAGTCGAAGGTCTTGGTCACCGCCTTCTTCCAGCTCCGGTACAGGCGGTCCCTCTCCTTCTCGTCCATGTCGGGCGACCAGCGCCGGTCCTCGGCCCAGTTGGCGGTGACGTCGGACTCGCCCTTCCAGAACCCGACGGCGATCCCCGCCGCGTAGGCCGCGCCGAGCGCGGTGGTCTCCGCGACGACCGGACGGACCACGTCGACGCCGAGCTGGTCGGCCTGGAACTGCATGAGCAGCTCGTTGGCGACCATGCCGCCGTCGACCTTGAGCTCCGTGAGGTCCACGCCGGAGTCCGCCTTCATGGCGTCCATGACCTCGCGGGTCTGGTACGCCGTGGCCTCCAGCGCGGCCCGCGCGATGTGGTTCCGGTTGACGTACCGGGTCAGACCCACGAGCGCACCGCGCGCGTCGGGCCGCCAGTACGGTGCGAACAGGCCGGAGAACGCCGGCACGAAGTACGCGCCGCCGTTGTCGTCGACCTTGCGGGCGAACCACTCGACGTCCTGCGCGTCGGAGAACAGGCCCAGGTTGTCGCGGAGCCACTGCACCAGCGAGCCCGTGACGGCGATCGAGCCCTCCAGCGCGTACACGGCGGCGGCGTCACCGATCTTGTAGCAGACCGTGGTGAGCAGGCCGTTCTCGGAGGGCACCTTCTCCGTGCCCGTGTTGAGCAGCATGAAGTTGCCGGTGCCGTAGGTGTTCTTGGCGGTACCGACGTCGAAGCACGCCTGGCCGAACGTCGCCGCCTGCTGGTCGCCGAGGATGCCCGCGATGGGCACGCCGGGAACCATGCCGCGGGGCCGCCCCGTGCCGTACACCTCCGAGGAGGAGCGGATCTCGGGGAGCATCGACAGGGGGATGCCCATGTCCGACGCGATGTCCTCGCGCCAGGACAGGGTGTCGAGGTCCATGAGCATGGTGCGGGACGCGTTGGTGACGTCGGTGACGTGCACACCGCCGTCGACCCCGCCGGTCATGTTCCACAGGACCCACGCGTCCGTGTTGCCGAACAGCAGGTCGCCGCGGTCCGCGGCCTCCCGTGCCCCCTCGACGTTGTCGAGGATCCACTTCACCTTGGGGCCGGAGAAGTAGGTGGCCAGCGGCAGACCGACGATCGCCTTGTACTTGTCCGCGCCCTCCGACCCGGCGAGCTCGTCGACGATCGCCTGGGTGCGCGTGTCCTGCCAGACGATCGCGTTGTAGACCGGCTTGCCGGTGGTCTTGTCCCAGACCACCGTGGTCTCGCGCTGGTTGGTGATGCCCACCGCGGCGAGGTCGGTGTGGTTGATGTTCGCCTTGGTGAGCGCCAGGCCCACGACCTGGCGGGTGTTGTCCCAGATCTGGTCCGGCTTGTGCTCCACCCAGCCGGCCTTCGGGAAGATCTGGTCGTGCTCGATCTGGCCGGTGGACACGATGGTCCCGCCGTGGTTGAACACGATCGCCCGGGTGCTCGTGGTGCCCTGGTCGATCGCGAGTACGTAGTCAGCCATCGGAATTGACTCCCTTGTCTGTGTCGAGGTCTGCCTGGGGGTTCGGCTCAGAGGGCCGCGATGAGCAGGCCGCCGAGCGCGCCGCCGGCCAGGGGGCCGAGCACCGGGACCCACGAGTACGCCCAGTCGCTCCCGCCCTTGCCCGGGATGGGCAGCACGAAGTGGGCGATGCGCGGCCCGAAGTCACGGGCCGGGTTGATGGCGTACCCGGTCGGCCCACCGAGGCTGGCGCCGATGCCGAGCACGAGGAGCGCCGCGGCCAGCGGGCCCATGTCTCCGGGCCAGTTCGCGAAGGACAGGATGACGAAGACCAGCATGAACGTGCCGATGAGCTCGGTGATGAAGTTCCACGCGTACGAGCGGATCGCGGGGCCCGTCGAGAAGACACCCAGCTTCACCGCCGGGTCGGCGTCCTGGTCGAAGTGCTGCTTGTAGGCCAGGTACGCGAGGACCGCGCCGACGAAGGCGCCGGCGAGCTGCGCCACCCAGTAGACGAGCATGTTGGGGAAGTCGGCGGCGACACCCGGAGCGAACTCCTCGGCACCGCTGGAGAGGATGCCGAGCGTCACGGCCGGGTTGATGTGCGCGCCGGACTTCAGGGACACGAACACACCGGCGAAGACCGCCAGGCCCCACCCGAAGTTGATCATCAGCCAGCCGCCGTTGAAGCCCTTGTTCTTCGGGAGGATGGCGTTCGCCACGACACCGGCACCGCCGAGGAGCAGGATCATCGTGCCGAGGAACTCCGGCACCATGATGTCCGTGAATGCGTTCATCGCTGACTCGCTTTCTGCCGACCGCTCTGTCGGCGTACGGAGGTAATCCCGGCGGTCCCTCGCGGCGACCCGTCGGCTTGTGAGTAGGTGTGGTCCTTCGCTTTCGTCAGCTTCGGAGCGGCTGCATGGCCGCTACGTCGGGGGTGGTCAGGCGCGCACGCTCGGCGCCCTCGTCGTCAGGCTCCTGCGCGGCCTGACGTTCCGCGTCGATCCGCGCCTGCCAGGCGTGGATCTCGCGCTCGGCGTCCGCCGCGTCCCAGCCGAGCAGCGGGCCGACGACGTCGGCTATCTCCTCGGCGGACGCGGTGCCGCTGTCCGGTACCTCGTAGACCAGCCGTGTGCGGTGCCCGAGCACGTCCTCCAGGTGGAGGGCCCCCTCGTGGCTCACCGCGTAGTGCACCTCGGCGCGCAGGTACGCGGAGGCGTGCTCCAGCGGCTTGGCGAGCGACGGGTCGGCGTCGCACAGTTCCACGATCTCGGCGAGGTTGGCACCGTAGCGGTGCAGCAGGTGGTCCAGCATCGGGGGCGACCAGCCGAACCGCTTGCCCCACGTGCGCGCCTGGCGCTGCACGGCACGCAGCCCGACGGCGCCCGTGAGCGGGATCTGGTGCGTGATCGAGGGGAGTGCGGCGGCGCGCTGCCCGATCGCGAAGTCGACGGCGTCCTTGGCCATGATCCGGTACGTCGTGAGCTTGCCGCCGGCGACGACGGTCAGGCCCGGCGTCGGCGAGGCCACGGTGTGCTCGCGGCTGACCTTCGCGCTGCTGGTGCCTGCCTTGGTGCCCGGCTGCAGCAGCGGGCGCAGGCCCGCATACGTGCCGATGACGTCCTCCCTGGTCAAGGGGTGCGCCAGTACCGCGTTGGCATGGTCGAGCACGTAGTCGATGTCGGTGCTCGTGGCCACGGGGTGCGTGGGGTCGAGGCTCCAGTGCGTGTCCGTGGTGCCGATGATCCAGTACCGGCTCCACGGGATGACGAACAGCACGGACTTCTCCGTCTGCAGGATCAGCCCGGCGTGCCCGCGGATCCGCTCCCGCGGCACGATCAGGTGCACGCCCTTGCTGGCGAGCACGCGCAGCCCGCCCTCGGAGCCGGCCAGGGCCTCGGTGTCCTCCGTCCAGACGCCGGTCGCGTTGATGACCGCGCGCGCCCGGACGGTGATCTCCTTGCCCGTCTCCAGGTCCACGACCACGGCACCGTTCACCGCGCCCGTCGCGCCCTGGGTCAGGCTGACCACCTGGGTGCGGCTCGCGGCGTGCGCGCCGTAGCTCGCGGCGGTCCGGATCAGGGTGGCCACGAGGCGCGCGTCGTCGACGGAGGCGTCCCAGTACTGGACGGCGCCGACGGCGGCGTCGTGCGCCAGGTCCGGGAACTTGGCCTCCATCTGGTTGCGGCTCAGGTGCCGGTGGAACGGCATGGGCCGCCGGCCCGGGGTGAGCGTCGCGAGGACGTCGTACATCGCGATGCCGGCGCCGACGTAGGCGCGCTCCCACACGCGGTGCTCCAGCGGATACAGGAACGGGACCGGTCGCACCAGGTGCGGTGCGAGGTCCCGGAGCAGGAGGTCGCGCTCGGTGAGCGCCTCGTGGACCAGCTCGAAGTCGAGCATCTGCAGGTAACGCAAGCCGCCGTGGACGAGCTTGCTGCTGCGGCTGGAGGTGCCCTGCGCCCAGTCCTGTGCCTCGACGACGGCGGTCGACAGGCCACGGGTGACCGCGTCGAGGGCGATGCCGGCACCGGTGACCCCGCCGCCGATCACCAGCACATCGAGCTCGGCCGAGGGGCTGACACTGGCCTCGAGCGCAGCCAGAGCCTGGGTCCTTGCTTCTGCGGTCAGGCGAGTTGATGCCATGCGCCAAACTCACCACGCATTCCGTGACTTGGCAAGACCTTTGCCCTCGCCGCGCGGGTGTGTTGGGATGTTCTCTCGCTCACTTTCCGATTTGCCATTCGTTTCCCCTGGTGAAGGCCGACGTACGCCCGTGGGTGATTGTTGGTGGCGACCGCCTGTCGTACGCGGCGGGCGCTGCATCGGCGGGCCGCCGTAGTGTGTCGCCGTGACGACACCCGAGGCGCCGGCCGCGCCCGTGATCCGCCCCGCCCTTCCCGCCGACGTGCGCACCATCCGCGACCTCGTCGAGCCGCTCAGCCAGGAGCGCATCCTGCGCCCGTACGAGATGGTCGGGTACTACGAGGCGGTCCAGGAGTTCCTCGTGGCGACCGACCCGGCCGCCGAGCGGGGGGACGCCGTCGGCTGCGGGGCGCTGCACGTGATGTGGGACGACCTGGCCGAGGTGCGGACCCTGGCGGTGCACCGCGACTGGCGCGGCCGCCGCGTGGGGCACGCGCTGCTCGAGGCGCTGGTCGAGCGTGCCCGCGCCCTGGGCCTGCGCCGGGTGTTCTGCCTGACGTTCGAGGTGAACTTCTTCGCTGCGCACGGGTTCCGGGAGATCGACGGCACACCCGTGACGCCCGAGGTGTACACCGAGCTGCTGCGCTCCTACGACGAGGGCGTGGCCGAGTTCCTGGACCTGGCGCGCGTGAAGCCCAACACGCTCGGCAACTCGCGGATGCTGCTGGAGCTCTGACCCGGCCCGCCTCCGGCCCGCCGGCGCTATCTCGGCAGGTGGAGGCGGCCCGCGTCGTCCTGCTCCGCCAGGCCGTCCTCGACCAGGCCGGCGATCGCGCGGTCGAGCT
>NZ_KI911686.1:129411-129630 GCF_000515355.1 Promicromonospora kroppenstedtii DSM 19349
GGCGCGCCGGCGTGGGGGGCCACCGCCCTGGCCGCCACCGTCGTCGTCGGCTCGAACCTGACCACGCAGGTGGTCAAGGACGGTGTGCTCCACCGCACCGGGCTCGTCGGGGACTGGAACCGCGACGTCAACACCCTGCCCAGCGGCCACGTCACCGTGGTCGCGGCCGCCTGGGCGGCGCTCCTGCTCGTCGTGCCTCGCCGCTGGCGTCCCGCGACG
>NZ_KI911686.1:129730-129805 GCF_000515355.1 Promicromonospora kroppenstedtii DSM 19349
CGCGGGCCAGCACCCGGCGCACGTTCGTGTCGACCACCACGGACCGCTTCCCGTACGCGAACGCCAGCACCGCCG
>NZ_KI911686.1:129905-131325 GCF_000515355.1 Promicromonospora kroppenstedtii DSM 19349
CGGCTTGCCCGTCCGCGCGGACACCAGCGCCAGCGCGGCGGCGAGGTCCGACGCCGGCTCGGTGATCCGCACGCCGCCGACGGTCGAGGCGTAGACGTCCTGGTCGGCGAGCCGCAGGCCGCCGTGCCGCTGGAGCACGGCGAGGATCATCGCCAGCCGGCTGGAGTCCACGCCGCTGGTGGCACGGCGCGGGTTGTTCAGCGGGCTCGGCGCCACCAGGCCCTGCACCTCGACGGCGAGCGGGCGCCGCCCCTCCAGCGTCACCGTGATGCACGAGCCGGCGACCCCCGAGCCCGCGTGGGACAGGAACAGCCCGGACGGGTCCGGCAGCCCGACGATCCCGTCCTCCGACAGGTCGAAGCAGCCCACCTCGTCCGTGGGGCCGTACCGGTTCTTCACCGCACGGATCATGCGCAGGCGGGAGTGCCGGTCGCCCTCGAACTGGCAGACCACGTCCACCAGGTGCTCGAGCGTGCGGGGGCCGGCCACGGAGCCGTCCTTGGTCACGTGCCCCACGAGGATCGTGGGGATCTGCCGCTCCTTGGCCACGGCGATCAGCGCTGCCGCGACCTCCCGGACCTGCGAGACGCCGCCCGGGGCCCCGTCCACCTGCGCGGACGCGATGGTCTGCACCGAGTCGACGATGAGCATGTCGGGCTGGTTCGCCTCCAGGTGGCCGAGCACCGTACCCAGGTCGGTCTCGGACGCGAGCAGCAGCGTGGGCGACAGCGCGCCGATCCGCTCGGCCCGCAGCCGCACCTGGCCGGCCGACTCCTCGCCCGTCACGTACAGCACGGTGCGGGGCGACTCGAACCCGTCGGGGCCCAGTGCGCCGTCGGCCACGTTGCTCGCGACCGAGAGCAGCAGGGTCGACTTGCCCACGCCCGGCTCACCGGCGAGCAGGATCACCGCGCCGGGCACCAGGCCGCCGCCGAGGACGCGGTCGAACTCGCCCACGCCCGTCGGGTTGGCGCGCGCGGACTCCACGTCGATCTCGGCGATGGGGCGCGCCGGCGCCCGCGCCGGGGACACGGCGGCCGTGCGGGGGCCGGTCGCGGCAGCTCCGTCCTCTACTACCGTGCCCCACTCCTGGCACTCCCCGCAGCGGCCGACCCACTTGACGGTGGTCCAGCCGCACTCGGAGCACCGGTACGCGGGCCGGGCCTTCTTGGAGGTCGATGAGGTCACGGGGGAACCGTACGTGGCACCACTGACACAGGCCCGAAGATCACCCCCCGCGAGCCCTCTGACCACGCCGCGCGGACCGCCTCCGGCAGGTAGTTTGCGACCATGCCGGCCACCGACGGGCGCAGGGTGCGCCAGGACGGGTCGCGCACCGGCCCAGCACACCCGACCGTCCCTCTGCCCACCGTCCCCGCCCGCCCCGCACCCGTCCGCCAGGCGCCCATCCGCCCCGCCG
>NZ_KI911686.1:131425-133491 GCF_000515355.1 Promicromonospora kroppenstedtii DSM 19349
GTGGACCCGAACGCCGCGGCCGCACCCTGCGCGCCCGAGGACCTCGACGTCGGCCTCGCGGCCGACCGCACGGCGGTCACGCCCGGCGTGCCGGTCCGGTTCACGGTGTCGGTGCGCAACACCGGCCAGGTGCAGTGCCTGGTCGACGCGCCCCGGCGCAGCCTCGCCGTGACGGTCTACGAGGGCGAGGTGGGCGAGCAGACGGCGGAGCGGGCCTGGTCGTCCGCGGACTGCGCCGACCAGGACGAGGAGCGGCTGCTGCTCCTCGGGCCCGGCGACGTCGACACCACCAGCGTGAGCTGGTCCGACTCCCGCTCTGCGCCCGACTGCCCGGGCGGTCAGCCCAAGCTGACGGCCGGCCAGTACACGGCCCAGGTGACGCTCGCCGACGTCGAAGGCGCGAGCAGCGACGTGGTACGGCTGACGTACACGGTGCCGCAGCCGTCGCCGTCGTCCTCCGGCGAGTCGTCCGAGGACCCGTCCGGCGAGCCGTCGGGCGACCCCTCGGGGAAGGCGTCGGACGAGCCGGACGCGGATCCGAGCGGGTCCGGGGAGGCCGGGGAGAACTCGGCGGCCGACGAGAAGTCGGACGACGGAGGGGGCGCGAAGGGCGGCGGCGACGCGACGGACGGTCAGGACGCCGGGGACGGCTCGGGCAAGGAGTCCTGAGGCGTCACCTGCGGGGCGCTCTTCCCAGGCGTACAGCTCTTCGCCGACGTACCCCTCGGGTCAGACGTACCGCTCGAGGATGCTCGACTCGGCGAGCCGGGACAGGCCCTCGCGGATGGTCCGGGCACGCTGCTCGCCCACGCCGTCGACCGACATGAGGTCGTCCACGCTCGCGGCGAGGAGCTTCTGCAGGCTGCTGAAGTGTCCCACGAGCTGCTCGATCGTCGGGTTCGGCAGGCGCGGCACCTTGGACAGGAGCCGGTAGCCGTGCGGCGCGACGGCGGCGTCGAGCGCGTCCCCGCCGCCCGGCAGGTCCAGGATCCGGCCGATCTGGCTCATGTCGAGCAGCTCCTGGGAGGTGAGCGCCGACAGCTCGGCCTGCACGTCGGTCAGCGCGCGGTCCTTGCGGCTCAGCACGTAGTCGCGGATCACGAACTCGCGGTCCGAGCCGACGTCGCCGATCAGCTCGTCGAGCTGCAGCGCCAGCAGCCGGCCGTCCACGCCGAGCTCGATCACGTAGCCGGCGATCTCGTCCGAGATGCGCCCCACCATCTCGAGTCGCTGCACCACGGAGCAGACGTCGCGCACCGTGACCAGGTCCTCGATCTCGAGGGCCGACAGGGTGCCGGACACCTCGTCGAGGCGGGCGCGGTACCGCTCGAGCGTGGCGAGCGCCTGGTTGGCGCGGCCGAGGATCGTGTCCGAGTCCTCCAGCACGTGCCGCTGGCCGCCCACGTAGAGGGCGACGATGCGCATGGACTGGCTGACCGAGATGACGGGGAAGCCGGTCTGCTTGGCGACGCGCTCGGCCGTACGGTGGCGCGTGCCGGACTCGGTGGTCTCTATCGTCGGGTCGGGGAGCAGCTGCACGGCGGCCTTACGGATGCGGGTGGCATGCCGGTCGAGCACCACGGCGCCGTCCATCTTCGACAGCTCGCGCAGGCGGGTGGCCGAGAAGTCGACGTCGAGCGAGAAACCGCCGGAGCAGATCTGCTCGACGACCGGGTCGAGGCCGAGCACGATGAGCGCGCCGGTGCGGCCACGCAGGATGCGTTCGAGTCCGTCGCGGAGTTCGGTCCCGGGCGCGACGGCGGCCAGGGTCTCACGGAGCAGCTCGTCAGTGTGCGAGGAGGTCGTGGCCACGAAGAAATCCTACGCTGTGCCCCGGGTCACAAGTAGTTCGTTTCATGAAGCGGTCATCTCCCGGACACCTCGCCGTCGCCCCCGCGGCCTATGGCCTGTGCCCACTCGACCGCGTCGCGGATGTGCACCGCCTCGACGAGCTGGAGACCCTCGGGCGGCTTGACCCCGGTCCCGTGCGGCACGACGGCGTTCGCGAAGCCCAGGCGGGCCGCCTCGCCCAGGCGCCGGTCCAGCCCGGCGACCGGCCGCAGGTC
>NZ_KI911686.1:133591-133699 GCF_000515355.1 Promicromonospora kroppenstedtii DSM 19349
TGGGCCACTGCTCCAGCCAGGCGTGCCAGGCCGGCTCCACCCGGACCACGGGGGTCTGCTGGAGCATGACCTCGCTGACCAGCACGCCCCACGCGGTGCGGTCCGGGG
>NZ_KI911686.1:133799-141682 GCF_000515355.1 Promicromonospora kroppenstedtii DSM 19349
CGCCGCGGCCACCGAGGGGCACCTGTGGGCCGTGCTGCCCTGGGACGCTGGGCTCACGGTCTACGCGGGCGGCCTCCTGGCCGCGGTCGCGATCGCGACCGCGGCCTTCGCGGTGCTGCTCCCGCTCAGCCAGGCGGCAGCGCGCCCCCGGTAGCCGGCCCCTCACCCGGCACTCCGGGCGTGCCTCCCTGCCGATGTCAGTGGCGCGACATAAGGTCTCAGCTGAGCCATCGTGATGTATCCGGTGGACGGAGCACGGGGGAGCCAGACATGACCGACCAGCGCGTGAACCCACCGCGCACCGGCGCGACAGCATCGGTGACCGCGAAGAAGGCATCGCCCGCCGTGTACCGGCGCCGTCGGTTCGTCGTGTTCGTGGGCGTGCTCGTCGTGGTGCTCGCGCTGGTGCTGCTGACCGGCTTCGCGTGGCCGGGCTTCTGGCGGGCGGAGGCGACGCCGGAGCCCGTGCCGACCGTGACCGTCACGGCGCCGGTGCCGACCCCGACCGTCAAGGCGATGGACCGCAGCGGCGAGGAGACCGCCTTCCAGAAGGCCCTCCCGTCGGCGGTGCTGCAGCTCGCCCTCGGCTCGCTCGACGAGGCCAAGGAGCCCAAGGGCGAGGGCGCGCTGGAGGCCTGGAACGCCGAGTACTCCGACGGCGACGCGATCGAGGTCGCGGTCGTCGCCGGGCAGTGGTCCTCGGCCGACGAGGCGGCCACCGCCGCCACGGCCTGGACCTCGTCCGCGGGCGAGGCGGAGCGGACCGGCGACGTCAAGGTCGGCAAGAAGGTCGTGGGGCAGTACGCGTTCGTCCCGGTCGAGGGCGGCAAGACCGTCGTGGTGTGGCAGAACGGGACGGTCGTGCTGCAGGCGACCGGTCCGACCGACCGCATGGAGGACTTCTACACGGCGTTCCCGCTGTGACGGCGAGCTCCCCGGCGCGCCGGGGGACAATGGTGCGGTGAACCAGCGACTTGCAGTGCTCGGGGCCGGGAACATGGGCGAGGCGGTGCTCGCGGGTGCGCTCTCGGCGGGCTGGGCCGCGTCCGACGTGGTGGCGACCGTGCGTACCGAGGCCAAGGCCCAGCACCTCCGCGAGACCTACCAGGTGGCCACGACCAGCGACAACGTGGCGGCGGTCCGCGGTGCCGGCATCGTGCTCGTGGGCGTGAAGCCCAAGGACGTGGGCGCGCTGCTCGACGAGATCGCGCCCGCGATCGACGGGGACGCCGTGGTCGTCACCGTCGCGGCCGGCCACCCGACCGCCTTCTACGAGCGTCGGCTGCCCGCGGGTGTCGCGGTGGTCCGCACCGTGCCCAACACGCCCGCCGCCATCGGCGCGGGCATCACGGCGATCGCGCCGGGCGCGGCCGCCACCGAGACGCACCTCGAGGCGGTCGAGCACCTGCTCGCGGGCACGGGCGCAGTGGTCCGCGCCGCGGAGAAGGACCTGGACGCCGTCTCGGCCATCTCCGGCTCCGGCCCCGCGTACGTCTTCTACGTGGCCGACGCGCTCGCCGAGGCAGGGGTCCTGCTCGGCCTGACGCGCGACGTCGCGCGGAGCCTCGCGACCCAGACCCTGCTCGGCGCCTCCCGGCTCATGGACGAGTCGGGGGAACACCCGGTCGTGCTCCGCGAGAAGGTCACCTCACCCGGCGGCACCACGGCCGCCGCCCTGCGGGCCCTGGACGAGGGCGGCGTGCGCGCCTCGTTCCTGAGCGCCGCTGCCGCCGCGCGTGACCGCGCGCAACAGCTGGGTGGATGATTCCTCCCGTGACCATCTCTCGACCCGCGACGACGCGGCCGCCGGCCATGGCCGACGTCGCCGCGCTCGCCGGCGTGTCCCACCAGACCGTCTCGCGCGTGCTGAACGGCCACCGCAGCGTGCGCCCGGCCACCCGGGAGCGGGTGCTGGAGGCCATCGCGGAGCTCGGCTACCGCCGCAACAGCGCGGCGCGAGCCCTGGTGACGGCCCGCTCCGCCACGGTGGGCGTGGTGACCACCGGGTCGCCGCTGTTCGGCCCGTCGAGCACGCTGATCGCCGTCGAGGAGGCCGCGCGGGAGCAGGGCTGGTACGTCAGCGTCGCGACGCTGCGGCAGTACGACACCGCCACCATGCACGACGCCCTCGAGCACTTCATGGACCAGGCGGTCGAGGGCATCGTGGTGATCGCGCCGCACAGCGACGTGGCCGACGCCGTGGAGTCCTTCCAGGCGCCCGTGCCCGTGGTCCTCATCGCGGCTCGCGAGCTCCAGCCGGACGTGCCGACCATCCCGCTCTCCGTCGACCAGCGGGCGGGGGCGCGGCTCGCCGTCGAGCACCTGATCGAGCTGGGGCACCGGCGCATCCTGCACGTCGCCGGACCGCAGGACTGGCTGGACGCCGTCCAGCGCGAGGAGTCGTGGCGCGCGGTGCTCACCGAGAACCGCATCCCCGTTCCCGAGCCCGTGATCGCCGGCTGGACCGCCGACCGCGGCTACATGGTGGGCCTCGACCTGGCCCAGCGGGTCAGGTCCGGCGACGGGCCGACGGCGGTCTTCGCCGCCAACGACCAGCTCGCGCTCGGTCTGCTGCGCGCGTTCTGGGAGTGCGGCGTCTCCGTGCCCGACGACGTCTCGGTGGTCGGGTTCGACGACGTCGACGGCTCGGGGCACTTCATCCCGCCGCTCACGACCGTGCGCCAGCCTTTCGTGGACCTCGGCCGGCGCAGTGTGGCGCTGCTGCTCGCGGCCGTCGACGGCGGCAGGCCCGCCGCCGAGCTGATCGCGCCTGAGCTGGTGGTGCGCAGGAGCGCCGCGGCTCCGCGTGCCTGACTGCCTCGGTCGCGCAGCGCGCCTGACCGCCGTCGCGCGGCTCGCCTGACCCCTCGCGGGGACTCCGTATACCTTTATGAGAACGTTGCCGGAGGGGGCGTTGACACGTCCGCGAGGCAGTGGCAGAGTCACCGCGCACAAGGATGTTTACGTTCACATTCTTGGCGTCGGGCAGTGTCGTCCGGCGTGATCCGAGGACATTGCCGTCCAGGAGAGTCCGGACGACGTCGTCCGGGGAAAGGGGTGTGACCGTGCCCGGTCGCCGCCCGCCGAGTCGCCGTGTATCCGCGGCCGGCTGGAGTTTCGTGACGCCCTTCCTGGTGGCGTTCGCCCTGATGATCGTCACCCCGCTGGTCTACTCGATGTACCTGAGCCTGTTCCGCAACCAGCTCATGGGCGGGACCACCTTCGCTGGGTTCGCGAACTACGTGACCGCCTTCACCGACCCCAAGCTGTGGGACGGCGTGGGCCGCGTGGGCCTGTTCCTGGTGGTGCAGGTGCCGATCATGCTGGGGATCGCCCTGATCGCGGCGCTCGCGATCGACAGCGGCCGCCTGCACGGCAAGAGCTTCTTCCGCGTGGCGCTGTTCCTGCCGTACGCGGTGCCGGGCGTGGTGGCGGTGCTGATGTGGGGCTTCATGTACGACGACCGGCTGGGTCTCACCGGCAGCGTGAACGACCTGGTGGGCTTCCCGCTCATCGACCCGTACACCAAGCAGTGGATCCTCACCGCGATCGGCAACATCGTGACCTGGGAGTTCGTCGGCTACAACATGCTGATCCTGTACGCGGCACTCAAGACGGTGCCGCTCGAGATCTACGAGGCGGCGGCCATCGACGGCGCCAACCAGTTCCGGATCGTCCGGTCGATCAAGATCCCCGCCGTCCGCGGGGCGCTGGTGATCGCGACGATCTTCTCGATCCTGGGCAGCTTCCAGCTCTTCAACGAGCCGACGATCCTGAAACAGATCGAGCCGGCCCTGATCTCGACCTACTACACACCGAACATCTATGCCTACAACCTGAGCTTCGTCGGCAACCAGGTGAGCTACGCCGCCACGGTCGCGATCGTGATGGGCCTGGTCACCGCGGTCGTCGCGTACGTGGTGCAGCTCCGCGGGACCCGGAGGGAGATCTGATGGCCGGCTACTCGTACCACCGACCGCGCAAGTCGATCACCCTGACGGTCCTGCTGGGCGCATTGCTGATCTACTCGATCCTGCCGCTGACCTGGATGCTGTTCAGCGTCACCAAGACCCAGCCCGAGCTGCTCAGCTCGTTCGGCCTGTGGTTCTCGGGCGACTTCGCGTTCTTCGACAACGTGGGGGACGTGCTGACGCACGACGACGGCGTCTTCCTCAAGTGGTTCGCCAACACGCTGGTCTACGTCGTGGTGGGCGCCGGTGGCGCCACGGTCCTCGCGACCGCCGCCGGGTACGGCCTGGCCAAGTACCGGTTCCGCGGCCGCAACGCGGTGTTCGCCGTCATCCTCGGGGCGATCGCCGTGCCCGGCACCGCCCTCGCGGTGCCCACGTTCCTGCTGTTCAGCCAGTGGGGACTGACCAACACCATGTGGGCGGTCATCCTGCCGTCGCTCGTCTCGCCCTTCGGGCTCTACCTCATGTGGGTGTTCTCGGCGGAGGCCGTGCCCACCGAGATCCTGGAGGCGGCCCGCGTCGACGGCTCGGGGGAGTGGCGCACCTTCTTCACGATCTCGCTGCGCCTGCTGGCGCCGGGCATCGTGACGGTGGCGCTGTTCGCGATCGTGGCCACGTGGAACAACTACTTCCTGCCGCTGATCATGCTCAACGACCCGGACCTGTACCCCCTGGTGCTGGGCCTGTACCAGTGGCTGGCGGACGCCTCGGGCATCGGCGCCCAGCCGGTGTTCAACCTCGTGATCACCGGGTCGTTCCTGACGATCGTGCCGATCGTGGTGGTGTTCCTGGTGCTCCAGCGGTACTGGCAGTCCGGCCTGAACGCGGGCAGCGTCAAGGCTTAGGTGAGGTCGGCCCCGCCGACGTCGAGAGACCTGAACTACAACGATGTGGAAGAAGGAAGACCATGACCATCACCCGTAACCGCCGGGTCGCGCTCGGCGCCCTGGCCGCACTGATGGCAGCCTCGCTCACCGCCTGTTCGGGCGGCGGGGGCGACGACGGCGGCGGTGGCGGCGCCGCGGAGGGCGCCAGCGCCGACGAGATCGAGGCCGCGCTCCAGGAGGGCGGCAGCATGACGTACTGGACCTGGACGCCGCAGGCGGAGACGCAGGTCGCGGCGTTCGAGAAGGCATACCCGAACGTCGACGTCACGATCGTCGACACCGTCGGCGCCGGCGACGCCAACACCAAGCTGCAGAACGCCATCGCGGCGGGCGACGGCGTGCCCGACGTGGTGCAGATCGAGTACCAGTCCATTCCCCAGTTCCAGCTGCCCGGCCAGCTCGTGGACCTCACCGCGTTCGGGTTCGCCGACCTGGAGGACCTGTACACGCCGTCCACGTGGGGTGCGGTCTCGCAGCAGGGCATCTGGGGCCTGCCCCAGGACTCCGGTCCCATGGCGTTCTTCTACAACAAGGACGTGTTCGACGCGGCGGGTGTCGAGGTGCCGACCACCTGGGACGAGTACAAGGCGGCGGCGGCCAAGATCAAGCAGCACGACCCCGAGACCTGCATCGGCAACGACACCGGTGACGCCGGCTTCACCACCAGCATGATCTGGCAGGCCGGCGGCAAGCCGTTCCACACCGAGAACGGCGAGGTCACCATCGACCTGGCCGACGAGGGCACCACCAAGTGGGCCGAGATGTACCAGCCGCTCATCGACGACGAGCTGCTCTGCCAGCTCCCTGGCTGGAGCGACGAGTGGTACCAGGCCCTGAACGACGGCACCATCGGCTCGGTGGCGCTGGGCGCGTGGATGCCCGGCATCCTCGAGGACGGTGTGCCGGACGGCAAGGGCAAGTGGCGCGTGGCCCCGATGCCGACCTACGACGGCACCCCGACCAACGCCGAGAACGGCGGCAGCGCGGAGTCGATCCCGGGTGCGGCGGAGAACAAGCTGCTCGCGGCCGGTTTCCTGAAGTGGCTCAACTCGAGCGACGAGTCGATCGACGCGTTCATGGAGACGGGCGGCTTCCCCGCCACGGTCAAGCAGCTGGAGTCCCCTGAGTTCCTGGGCTACGAGTCCGAGTACTTCGGCGGGCAGAAGATCAACGAGGTGCTCGCCGCGGGCGCGTCCGACGTCAACGAGGGCTGGCAGTACCTGCCCTGGCAGTCGTACGCGAACAGCATCTTCGCCGACACCGTGGGTCAGTCCTACCTCGACAAGACGTCGCTGATGGACGGCCTCGCCGCCTGGCAGGAGGAGAACGTGTCGTACGGCACGGAGCAGGGCTTCACGGTCAACGGCGGCTGACGGACCTCCGTTCCGCACGTGCCGGACCCCCAGGTCACCCCGGTGACCTGGGGGTCCGGCGCGTTCCGGGGTGCGTGGTGGCCGTGCGCCCGGGGCCGGCTTGGGTACAGCGTTGTAGACCGGTATCGTGTGAGCGCTAACATCGCCGTGGCGGCGAGCGGGCTGCTCGCCACCGCGGCCGAACCACGGATGAACGAGCTACGCCTCGCGACGGTGCGGGCAGGACGGAGCGGTCCACGATGGTGGAGCGGCAGGACGAAGGGGCGGAGCGGCTCGCCGGGCACCGGGAGGCGATCGACCAGGGTCGGACCGCCCTCGGCATCGAGCTCGGCTCCACCCGGATCAAGGCGTGCCTCGTCGGCCCGGGTGGGGAGCCGCTCGCCAGCGGCAGCCACGACTGGGAGAACCAGCTCGTCGACGGCGTGTGGACGTACTCGCTGGAGGCGGTCTGGGCGGGCCTGCGCGACGCCGTCGCCGAGCTCCTCGCCGACGTCGAGCGGCAGTACGGCGTGCGCCCCGCCACGATCGGCGCGATCGGCGTCTCCGCGATGATGCACGGCTACCTCGCGTTCGACGAGGCCGACGAGCTGCTGGTGCCGTTCCGGACCTGGCGCAACACCACCACCGAGCGGGCCTCCGCCGAGCTGAGCCCCCTGTTCGGGCACAACATCCCGCTGCGCTGGTCGGTGGCCCACCTGTACCAGGCGATCCTCGACGAGGAGGCGCACGTGCCGTCGGTTCGGCACGTCACCACCCTGGCCGGGTACGTGCACTGGCGGCTCACCGGGCGGCAGGTGCTCGGCGTGGGCGATGCCTCCGGCATGTTCCCGATCGACGTCGCCACCGGCGGCTACGACCAGCGGATGCTGGCGCAGTTCGACGAGGTGGCCTCCGGTCACGGGTTCGGTCAGAGCCTCGCCGACCTGCTGCCCGGCGTGCTGCCCGCGGGCGCCGACGCCGGCGCGCTCACGGCCGAGGGCGCCGCCCTGCTCGACCCGACCGGCACCCTCCAGGCCGGTATCCCGCTGTGCCCGCCCGAGGGCGACGCCGGTACCGGCATGGTCGCGACCAACTCGGTGGCGCCCCGCACCGGCAACGTCAGCGCCGGCACCAGCATCTTCGCGATGGTCGTGCTGGAGCGGCCGCTCGAGCGCGTGCACCACGAGCTCGACCTCGTGACCACCCCGTCCGGCGACCTCGTGGCGATGGTGCACTGCAACAACGGCGCCAGTGAGCTGGGCGCC
Organism: Promicromonospora kroppenstedtii DSM 19349; assembly: GCF_000515355.1. Classification (GTDB taxonomy): domain Bacteria; phylum Actinomycetota; class Actinomycetes; order Actinomycetales; family Cellulomonadaceae; genus Promicromonospora; species Promicromonospora kroppenstedtii. Next base: position 141,275 of record NZ_KI911686.1, read on the forward strand.
TGGGCCGAGGTGTTCGGCCAGTTCGCGTCCGCCCTGGGGCGGCCCGCCGAGCCGGGCGCCGTCTTCGAGGCGTTCCTGCGGTCCGCCCTGGACGGCGACGCCGACGGCGGCGGCCTGCTCGCCTACAACTACCTGTCCGGCGAGCCGATCACCGGCCTGGAGGCCGGCCGCCCGCTGTTCACCCGCACACCGGACAGCCGGCTCACGCTGGCCAACTTCGCCCGGACGCAGGTCTACAGCGCGTTCGGCACCCTCGCCCTCGGCATGCGCGTGCTCGCGCAGGAGCAGGTCGGCCTGGACGCGATGTTCGCGCACGGCGGCATGTTCAAGACCGCGGGCGTGGCGCAGCGCCTGCTGGCCGCCGCGCTCGGCGCACCCGTGGCCGTGGGCACCACGGCGGGCGAGGGC
>NZ_KI911686.1:141782-169082 GCF_000515355.1 Promicromonospora kroppenstedtii DSM 19349
CGGCGCCTGGGGCATCGCCGTGCTGGCCGCCTACCGGGCCTCGGCGGCCGGCGGGGCCACCCCGGCGCAAGACCTGGGCACCTACCTGGGCACCGAGATCTTCGCGGACGCCGCGCTCGACGTCGTCGAGCCCGACGCCGACGACCTGGCGGGCTTCACCGCCTTCCTGGAGCGCTACAGCGCGGGCCTGGCGATCGAGCGTGCCGCCGTCGCCGGGCTCCGCACCCGAGACACGACGCAGGAGAGCGACCGATGAGCAAGACACTGACCGACTACTCGCAGGCGGTCCAGGAAGAGGTGGCGCGCGTCCGGGCCGTCGTCTCGGACCTGCACGCCGAGCTGCCGCGCTGGGACCTGGTGGTCTGGACGGCGGGCAACGTGTCGCAGCGCGTGCCGAACGCGGACGTGCCGGACGGCAGCGCCGACCTGTTCGTCATCAAGCCGTCGGGCGTCTCCTACGACGACCTGACACCGGCCGACATGGTGGTCTGCGACCTCGACGGCAACCTGGTGGACGGCACGCGCGCGCCGTCGTCCGACACCGCGGCGCACGCCTACGTGTACACGCACATGCGCGAGGTGGGCGGCGTCGTCCACACCCACTCGACGTACGCGACGGCCTGGGCCGCGCGCGGTGAGGAGGTGCCGTGCGTGCTGACGATGATGGCCGACGAGTTCGGCGGGCCGGTCCCGGTGGGGCCGTTCGCGATCATCGGCGACGACTCGATCGGCCGCGGCATCGTCGAGACCCTCAGCGGCCACCGCAGCCCGGCCGTGCTGATGCAGAACCACGGCCCGTTCACCATCGGCAAGGACGCACGCGCCGCCGTCAAGGCCGCCGTCATGGTCGAGGAGGTGGCCCGCACGGTGCACGTCGCCCGGCAGCTCGGCGACCCCCTGCCGATCGAGCAGCAGCACATCGACGCCCTCTACGACCGCTACCAGAACGTCTACGGCCAGCAGGCCGCCACGAGCACGGAAGGACAGGCATGAGCACCAAGCCCTACGCGGACCGTGAGGTCTGGTTCCTCACCGGGAGCCAGGACCTCTACGGCGAGGAGACCCTGGCCCAGGTCGCGGAGCAGTCCCAGGAGGTCGCCCGCGCGCTGGACGCGTCGTCCGACGTGCCGGTCAAGGTCGTCTGGAAGCCCGTCCTGAAGGACTCGGCCGCGATCCGCCGCGCCATGCTCGACGCCAACGGCGACGACAAGGTGCTGGGCGTCATCACCTGGATGCACACCTTCAGCCCCGCCAAGATGTGGATCGCGGGCCTGGACGCGCTGCGCAAGCCGCTGCTGCACCTGCACACGCAGGCCAACGTCGAGCTCCCCTGGGACGACATCGACATGGACTTCATGAACCTCAACCAGGCCGCGCACGGCGACCGCGAGTACGCGTACATCGCCACGCGGCTCGGCGTCGCTCGGACCACGGTCGTGGGGCACGTCTCCAACCCGGCCGTCACCCGCCGGGTGGGCACCTGGGTGCGCGGCGCGGCCGGCTGGGCCGCGACTCATGAGCTCAAGCTGGTCCGGTTCGGCGACAACATGCGCAATGTCGCGGTCACCGAGGGTGACAAGACCGAGGCCGAGCTGCGGTTCGGCGTCTCGGTGAACACCTGGGGCGTGAACGAGCTGGTCGCGGCCGTGGACGCCGTGGAGGACGCCGCGATCGACGCCCTGGTCGCGGAGTACGAGGAGAGGTACGACGTCGCCCCGGAGCTGCGGGCCGGCGCCGAGCGGCACGACTCGCTGCGGTACGCGGCGCGCCAGGAGCTCGCCCTGCTCGGCTTCCTCGAGGCGGCCGGCGCCAAGGCGTTCACCACGAACTTCGAGGACCTCGGCGCGCTGCGTCAGCTCCCCGGCCTGGCCGTCCAGCGCCTCATGGAGCAGGGCTACGGCTTCGGCGCCGAGGGCGACTGGAAGACGGCGGTGCTCGTGCGCGCGGCCAAGGTGATGGGGCAGGGCCTTCCGGGCGGGGCCAGCCTCATGGAGGACTACACCTACGACCTGACCCCGGGCTCCGAGCTCATCCTCGGCGCGCACATGCTGGAGGTCTGCCCGTCGCTGACCACCTCGAAGCCGCGCATCGAGATCCACCCGCTCGGCATCGGCGGCAAGGAGGACCCGGTCCGCATGGTGTTCTCCGCGGACGCCGCCGAGGGTGCCGTGGTGGTCTCGCTCGCCGACATGCGCGACCGGTTCCGCCTGACGGCGAACGTGGTCGACGTCGTCACGCCGCCGCGCGACCTGCCGAACCTGCCCGTCGCCCGCGCCATGTGGGCGCCGCGGCCGTCGTTCGAGATCTCGGCCGAGTCGTGGCTGACGGCGGGCGGGGCGCACCACACCGTCATGTCGACCGCCGCGGGCATCGAGGCGTTCGAGGTGTTCGCCAACATCGCGCGCACCGAGCTGCTGGTGATCGACGAGGACACGACGCGCCGCGGCTTCGCCGACCAGGTGCGCCACAACCAGGCGTACTACCGCCTGGCCCAGGGCCTCTGACCCTGGCTCCAGCGCCGGCCGAGCGTGTCGAGACCCGGGTCTCGACACGCTCGACCAGCAGTAGGGATCAGGAGCTGCCCGCCGTCGCCGCGCCCGTCGTCGCCACCATGGTCGCGACCATCACCGCGTTGACCTCGTCGATCGCCCGCTTCACCGCTTCGCCGGCCCACTGCGACCCCGAGATCTCCTTCGCGCGCCGCTTGAGCACCCGCCGGTCCTGGTCGGGGAAGACCTTGCGGGTCAGGTCGGTCGCGTGCAGCAGCGAGACCAGGGCCGCCGTCGCCTCGTCCAGGTCCGCGGTCCCGGTCAGTGCCGCCAGCACCCGCTCGCGGACGGCGGTCTCCGGCGCCGGGTCGTGCGCCGGCCAGGTGGTGCTCGGGAACAGCCCGAGCACCTTGACCTGCTCCTCACGGAGCACGCCTCGGGCCGCCAGCCCCTGCTGCAGCGCGTCGCGCAGCGTGCGGGCGAAGCTGCCCTGACCGAGCTTCCGGATCGCGTCCTTGGGCCTGCGGCCCTCGAGCAGGTCCAGGATCTCGCGCTCCAGCGGGTCGGACGGTGCGGCCCGGCCGGTCGCGCGGAACCGGCCCTTCTGACCACCGTCGACGCCGTCAGACACGCCGAGCGCGCCCCGCAGCGTGAGCCCAGCGACGGCAGCGCCGGCGAGTGCGAACTGCAGGTGCTGCCCGCTGAGCAGGGGGCGTCCCGAGGCGTCGTCGAGCGCGAGGAGCAGGTACTCCTCGGCGAGGCTGAGTTCCATCGCGGTCTCCCGGTCGTCGGCGTCGTGAGGGCTGGGCCCTCGGGACCAGCAGACCACGGGCGGCGCGGCCACGGGATCCGCCGCGGGGATGACAGCGGCCCGCCGCAGGGCGGAGGCGCGCTGGCCGAGGGCGGTCCGACGCACAGTTCGGGATTGGCCGGACTTGGGAGTTTCGTTCCTCTAACGGGGCGAAAGCGGCAGACTCGTTACCGGAATGTGACGTGTCCACCTGTCTGCCTGGTATTTGTGAGCGCTAACATTCCAACCGGGCACAAAGCCGCAAGCACTCGCACGATGCCGTGCGAGATCTCAAGGAGGAGACATGGCACGCACGACCCTGACCCGTACCGTTCTGGCCGCAGTGTCGGCAGCCTCGCTGTTCGCCCTCGGTGCGTGCAGCTCGGACGCAGGCACGGAGCCCGCGGGCGGCGGCGAGACGGCCGCCGCCGACGACGGCGTCATCACGCTCGGTTTCTCCCAGGTGGGCGCGGAGTCCGGCTGGCGCGCCGCCAACACGAAGTCGATCCAGGACACGCTCACCGCGGAGAACGGCTTCGACCTCAAGTTCTCCGACGCGCAGCAGAAGCAGGAGAACCAGATCCAGGCCATCCGCTCGTACATCACGCAGGGCGTGGACGTCATCGCGTTCTCCCCGGTGGTCGAGACCGGCTGGGACGCCGTCCTCCAGGAGGCCAAGGCCGCGGGCATCCCCGTGATCCTCACGGACCGCGCCGTCGACTCCAGCGACGAGACCCTCTACGAGTCGTTCATCGGCTCCGACTTCGTCAAGGAGGGCGAGATGGCCGGCGAGTGGGTGGCCGAGCAGTACGACGGCGAGGGCTACAAGGCCGTCGAGCTGCAGGGCACCACCGGTGCCGCTCCGGCGATCGACCGCAAGGAGGGCTTCGCGTCCGCCATCGAGGGCACCGACATCGAGCTCATCGACAGCCAGACCGGCAACTTCACGCGCGCCGAGGGCAAGACGGTCATGGAGGGCTTCCTGAACGCCCACGACGACATCGACCTCGTGTTCGCGCACAACGACGACATGGGGCTCGGCGCGATCGAGGCCATCGAGGCGGCCGGCCTGACGCCGGGCGAGGACATCAAGATCGTCACGATCGACGCCGTCAAGGACGGCATGCAGGCGCTCGCCGACGGCAAGATCAACTACATCGTCGAGTGCAACCCGCTGCTCGGCCCGGACCTGGCGGACATCGCCAAGAAGGTCCTCGCCGGCGAGGAGGTCGAGAAGCGCATCGTCGTCAAGGACGAGGCGTTCGACCAGGCGGCGGCCAAGGAAGCGCTGCCCACCCGCGAGTACTGACCCCCGCCGCCGGCCGCTCGTGGTCGGCCCGCCCCGTGCGCCGGTCGAGCTCTGCTCGCCCGGCGCACGGGCTCGCCGCCCGTGAGCCACGCACGTAAGAAGGTCGAGGATGACCCAGCAGAACACACCACCCGTCGTCGAGATGACCGGCATCAGCGTCGAGTTCCCGCCGGTCAAGGCCCTCGACGGTGTCGACTTCAGCCTCCGCCCCGGCGAGATCCACGCCCTCATGGGCGAGAACGGCGCGGGCAAGTCCACCCTGATCAAGGCCCTCACGGGCATCCACTCGCCGACGGCGGGGACCATCCGCGTGGACGGCGTCGAGCGCCGGTTCTCCGGCCCCGCCGACGCCCGGGCGCATGGCGTGAGCACCGTGTACCAGGAGGTCAACCTCTGCGAGAACCTCACGGTCGCGGAGAACATCATGCTCGGCGCGGAGCCGCGCGTGCTGGGCGGCCTGAACTGGCGGGCGATCCGCCGGCAGGCGGCGACGCACCTGGAGCGGATGGGCCTGGACATCGACCCGGGCTCCTCGCTGGGGTCGCACTCGCTGGCGGTGCAGCAGCTCGTCGCGATCTGCCGGGCCACGGTGGGGGACTGCAAGGTGCTGATCCTCGACGAGCCCACCTCCAGCCTGGACACCGACGAGGTGGCCCACCTGTTCACCGTCATGCGCGCCCTGCGCGACGACGGCGTCGCGATCCTGTTCGTGAGCCACTTCCTGGACCAGGTCTACGAGGTCTCCGACCACATGACGGTGCTGCGCAACGGCACCCTCGTGGGCGAGTACGTGACCGCCGACCTGCCCGCGTCCGAGCTGGTGCAGCACATGATCGGCCGGTCCATGGACGTGCTGGAGGCCGCCGAGGAGGTGCTGGAGCAGGCCGAGCGGCCCGCCGACGCGACCCCGCTGCTCCAGGTGGTGGGCCTGGGTCGCAAGGGTTCGGTGCAGCCGTTCGACCTCGACCTCTACGAGGGCGAGGTGGTCGGCCTCGCCGGGCTGCTCGGCTCGGGCCGCACGGAGCTGGCGCGCCTGCTCACCGGCGCCGACCGAGCCGACACCGGTGAGGCCCGCGTGGCCGGCCGGCCGACGCGCCTGCGCAACCCGCGCGCGGCCATGCGCCACCGGATCGCGTACACGTCCGAGGACCGCAAGGGCGAAGGCGTCGTGGACGGCCTGACCGTGCGGGAGAACATCGTGCTCGCCCTCCAGGCGGAGCGCGGCTGGATGCGGCCGCTGCCCCGCAAGCAGGTGGACGAGCTGGTGGCGAAGTACATCCAGCAGCTCGGCATCCGGCCCGCCGACCCGGAGGCGCTGCTGCGCAACCTGTCCGGCGGCAACCAGCAGAAGGTGCTGCTCGCCCGGTGGCTCGCCACCGCCCCCAAGCTGCTTGTGCTCGACGAACCGACGCGCGGGATCGACGTCGGCGCCAAGGCGGAGATCCAGAAGCTGGTGGCCGAGCTGGCCGCCGACGGCATGTCCGTCGTCTTCATCTCCGCCGAGCTGGAGGAGGTGCTGCGCATCTCGCACCGCATCGCGGTGCTGCGTGACCGCCGCAAGGTGGCGGAGATCGACGGCAACCGCGCGTCGATGGACCAGGTGGTCGAGCTCATCGCGGGAGGTGGGGCAGCATGAGGGACGTACTGCGGCACCATCTGTTCTGGCCCGTGGCCGCGCTGGTCGCGCTGCTGGTCGCCAACACGGTCGCCCGGCCGAGCTTCCTGGCGGTCACCGTCCGGGACGGGCACCTGTTCGGCGCCCCGATCGACATCCTGCGCACGACGGCGCCCCTGCTGCTCGTCGCCCTGGGCATGACCCTGGTCATCGCGACGCGCGGCATCGACCTCTCGGTCGGCGCGGTGGTCGCTGTCTCGGGGGCTGTCGCGCTGTCGCACATCGCGTCGTCGCCGAACCCGGACTCGCCGGTCACCGTGCTCACCGCCATCGCGCTGGCCCTGGTGCTGTGCCTGCTGCTGGGCGTGTGGAACGGGTTCCTGGTCTCGGTGCTCGGCATCCAGCCCATCATCGCGACACTCATCCTGATGACGGCGGGCCGCGGCGTCGCCATGCTCATCACCGGCGGCATGATCACCACCGTCAACAGCGCCCCGTTCAAGGTGCTGGGCTCCGGCTTCTGGCTCGGCCTGCCCGTGGCCGCCGTCATCGCGTTCGGCGTCTTCGCCGTGGTCGCGTTCGTCGTGCGGCGCACCGCGCTCGGCATGCTGCTGGAGGCAACGGGCATCAACCCGGCCGCCAGCCGGCTTTCCGGCGTGCGGTCCCGGACGCTGACCTGGACCGTGTACACGGCGTCGGGCTTGTTCGCGGGCCTGGCCGGTCTGCTGATCAGCGCCGACACCATGGCTGCGGACGCCAACAACGCCGGCCTGTTCATCGAGCTCGACGCGATCCTCGCGGTGGTGATCGGCGGCACGGCGCTCTCGGGCGGCAAGTTCAACCTGTCCGGCACCCTGGTCGGCGCGCTGGTCATCGCCACCCTGGAGCGGACCGTCACCGTGCTCGGCATCTCGCCGCTGGTCACGCCCCTGTTCATGGCCCTGGTCGTCATCGCGGTGACGCTGCTGCAGTCGCCCCGGATGCGGGAGCGGCTCACGGCGGCCCGACGGCGCCAGGTCATGGCACCGGCCGAGCCGCCGTCCACCGCACGCCCCGACTCGACCCCCGACTCGACGGAGGTGAAGGCCTGATGACGACGTCGGCCCCCGCGCCCGGCGCGGCCCCCACGGAACCCGTGGCCCCCAGGGCCCGTGCCCGGAAGCTCCCGGCCCGGCTCGACCGGCGCTACCTGCCGGTGCTGGGCACGTTCGTGGTGCTCGCCCTCATGCTCATCGTGGGCGGCACCCGGTACGAGAATTTCCTGACGCCCGCCGTGATCTCCAACCTGTTCATCAACAACGCGCACCTCATCGTGCTCGCGGTGGGGATGACCTTCGTCATCCTCACGGGCGGCATCGACCTGTCGGTCGGGTCGGTGCTGGCGCTGTCCACGGTGATCACTGCAGCCCTGCTGCAGGCCGGCCTACCCGTGCCCGTGGTGCTCCCCCTCTCGGTGGGCGCCGGGACGGTGATCGGCCTGGCGCACGGCGTCATGATCCACTACTTCCAGGTGCAGCCGTTCGTGGCCACGCTCGCGGGCATGTTCCTCGCGCGCGGGCTGTGCTTCCTCATCGCGCCCGAGTCCATCGCGATCGACGACCCGTCGTTCGTGGCGCTCGCCAGCTGGGTGCAGATCTTCGGCGAGTGGCGCATGACCTCCAGCGTGCTCATCGCGCTGATCGTGGTGGGCCTCGGCTTCCTGGTGCTGCACTTCACGCGGTTCGGCCGCACCGTCTACGCGATCGGCGGCGGCGAGCAGTCCGCCCTGCTCATGGGCCTGCCCGTCGCCCGCACCAAGGTGCTCGCGTACGTCGTCAGCGGCACCTGCGCCGGGCTCGGCGGGCTGCTGTTCGCGATGTTCTCCCGGTCCGGCTACTCGCTGACCGGCGTGGCGATGGAGCTCGACGCCATCGCGGCCGTCGTCATCGGCGGCACGCTGCTGACCGGCGGCACCGGGTTCGTGCTCGGCTCCGTGCTGGGCGTGCTCGTGCTGGGCCTGATCCAGACCATCATCACCTTCGAGGGCACCCTCAGCTCCTGGTGGACCAAGATCGTCATCGGCGTGCTGCTGCTGATCTTCGTGGCCCTCCAGCGGGTGCTGAGCCTCCGCCGCACCTGACGACGTACCCCGCCCCCGACGTGCCGCACCCGTTGCGCCGAGTCGGGGGCGGGGTCCGACCCATCCGACAGCCACAACGACGTGACGAAAGGAATTACAACGATGAAGAGATCGACGAGACGCCGGACCGCCCTCGTGGCGGCCGCACTGAGCCTCGGGCTGGTCGCCCCCGCGGTGGCGGCGGCCACGACCCCGGCCGCGCCCACCTCGCCGTCGGGCACCGCCGACCACGCCGCCTACTTCTTCCCCTACTTCACCGGTGAGTCCACCGCCGACGGCGAGACCATCTCGTTCGCCGTCTCCAACGGGCCGGACCCGCTGGAGTGGACCACGCTGAACGGCGGCGAGCCGGTGCTCTCCTCCGACCTCGGGACCAAGGGGCTGCGCGACCCGTTCCTGATCCGCGGCGGCGACGGCACGTACTACCTGCTCGCCACCGACCTGCAGATCTACGGCGGCGGCAACTTCGGCGACGCCCAGGAGACCGGCAGCCGCTCGATCATGGTCTGGGAGTCCACCGACCTGGTGAACTGGGGCGAGCAGCGCGAGATCGAGCTCGCGCCCGAGAACGCCGGCAACCTGTGGGCACCCGAGGCGTACTGGGACGAGGCGGCGGGCGAGTTCGTCGTCTACTGGGCCTCGGCGCTCTACCCCGAGGACGTCCCGCCCGCCGACCGCGACATCCGCGACTCCTACCAGCGCATGCTCTACGCGACCACCACCGACTTCGAGACGTTCTCGGAGCCGCGGCCCTGGATCGACGAACCGCAGGGCGACGGTCTCGGCATGATCGACTCCACCGTCCAGGAGGAGGACGGCGTCTACTACCGCCTCACCAAGGACGAGTCGTACATGGGCATGCGACAGGAGTCCTCCACCGACCTGCGCCGCACCCAGGGCGTGACCGAGGGCGACGGCTGGGACCTGATCAAGGAGCGCGTCGGATTCGGGCAGCCCAACCCGTGGGGCGGCACGTTCACCGGCGGCGAGGGTCCCACGCTGTTCCCGTCGCTCACCGACGACCGCTGGTTCCTTCTCCAGGACCAGCCGAGCTACCACGGCGGCCAGGGGTACATGCTCTTCGAGACCGACGACCTGAGCAGCGGGGAGTGGACCGCCAACCTCGACGCGATCCTGCCCGCCAGCCCCCGGCACGGCACCGTGCTGCCGATCTCCGCCGAGGAGCGTGACCGCCTGCTGGCCGCGTACCCACCCGCCGAGACCCCGGTCCAGGAGCACACGCTCGACGTCGACGCCGCGGCGTCCGGTACCGAGATGAGCGACGACCTGTACGGCGTCTTCTACGAGGACATCAACTACGCCGCCGACGGCGGCCTGTACGCCGAGCTGGTCCGCAACCGGTCCTTCGAGTTCGCCGCGACCGACAACGCGAGCTTCACGGGCATGACCGGCTGGGACGTGGTGCAGCGCGGGTCGGCCGGTACCGCACGCGTCGAGTCCGAGCGCGGCCAGTGGCTCAACGACAGCAACCGCGCCTACCTGGCGGTCCAGGCCGACGGCCCCGGCGTCGGCGTGCGGAACGCGAGCTACAACGAGGGCTTCGCCATCGAGAAGCGCAAGAAGTACGACTTCTCGGTGTTCGCCCGCGCCGAGCGCGGGCAGCGCCTCACCGTCAGCCTGGAGTCACCCGACGGCGGGACCACCTACGCGTCCGCCACGGTGACCGTCAACGGCTCCGACCGGTGGAAGAAGCACACGGCCACCCTCACCGCGAACCGCACCGTCAACGACGCCCGGCTCGTGGTCACCGGCGGCGCTCGCGGCACCCTGCGCCTGGACATGGTCTCGCTGTTCCCGCGCGACACCTGGGTGGGCCCGGTCAACGGGCGGTCGCCGCTGCGCGCGGACCTCGCCCAGAAGGTCGCCGAGCTGGAGCCGTCGTTCCTGCGGTTCCCCGGCGGCTGCGTCACCAACGTCGGCACCTTCGACACGTACCTGGAGTCTGACGGTGCCGACCGCCGTCGGACCTACCAGTGGAAGGAGACCATCGGGCCGGTCGAGGAGCGGCCCACGAACTGGAACTTCTGGGGTTACAACCAGACCTACGGTCTGGGCTACCTGGAGTACTTCGAGTTCGCGGAGGACCTGGGCGCCACGCCGCTGCCGGTGCTCTCGGTGGGCGCCAACGGCTGCGGCAGCACCATCCCCGAGATGACCGACGACGTCCGCATCGACCGCTGGGTGCAGGACACGGTGGACCTCATCGAGTTCGCCAACGGGTCAGTGCGCACCAAGTGGGGCAAGGTGCGTGCCGCGCTGGGCCACCCCGAGCCGTTCGGCCTGAAGTACATCGGGTTGGGCAACGAGGAGAACACGGACACGTTCCAGGCCAACTTCCCGCGGTTCCGCGACGCCGTCGAGGCGGCGCACCCGGAGGTCACCGTGATCTCGAACTCCGGCCCGGACGACACCGGCGCCCGGTTCGACGAGCTGTGGGAGTTCAACCGCGAGCAGGGCGTCGCGATGGTCGACGAGCACTACTACAACGACCCGTCGTGGTTCCTGTCGAACACCGAGCGGTACGACTCGTACGACCGTGAGGGCCCGCACGTGTTCCTCGGCGAGTACGCCTCACGGGGCAACGCGTGGTCCAACGCGCTGTCCGAGGCCGCGTACATGACCGGGATCGAGCGCAACGCCGACCTGGTCGAGCTCGCCTCCTACGCCCCGATGTTCGCCAACGAGGACTACGTCCAGTGGTCCCCGGACATGATGTGGTTCGACAACGACGAGTCCTGGGGCTCGACGTCGTACTGGACGCAGAAGATGTTCATGACGAACACGGGCGACCAGATGGTCCCGTCCACGCACGACGGCCCGGAGGAGACCCCCGCCGACATCTCGGGCGGCGTCTTCGTGTCCACGTGGAACACCCGGGCGGCGTACGACGACGTCGTGGTCACCGACAACGCGTCCGGCGACGTGCTGTTCTCGGACTCGTTCGACGACGCCTCGGGCTGGGACCCGCAGTCCGGCTCGTGGGCGGTGGCCGACGGCGAGTACGTGCAGTCGGCGGGTGACGTCACCGACGCGCGCTCGATCATCACCGACGCCTACGCCAAGGACTGGGACAACTACACCCTGGAGCTGGACGCCCGGAAGCTGGGCGGCAGCGAGGCGTTCCTGATCGGCTTCGCAGCCGGCGGGCGGGACGACTTCTACTGGTGGAACCTCGGCGGGTGGAACAACACCCGGCAGGCGCTGCAGCGGGCCGACAACAGCTCGGCGAACGAGGTCGCGGCCGTGGAGGGGCACTCGATGGAGACGGGCCGCGACTACCACGTCAAGGTTGTGGTCTCCGGGCGCACCATCAAGCTCTACCTCGACGGCGAGCTGCAGATGACCTATACAGAGCCGACCACCGAGTCGCTGTACCAGGTGGTCACGCGCGACGAGCGCACCGGTGACCTGGTGCTCAAGGTGGTCAACCCGTACGAGTCGGTCGCGCGCACCTCGGTGTCGCTCGCCGGGGCGAAGGTGGACCCCCGGGCGTCCGTCACGGAGATGAGCGGGGCGCCGTCGGCCCGGAACACCAAGACGCAGCCCGAACGGGTGGTACCCGTCGAGACCCGCACCCGGCTCGACGTGTCCCGCTCGGGCGGCGGCTCGGCGTTCACCTACGACTTCCCGGCCCACTCGATCACTTTCCTGAGGCTTCACGAGCGCTAGCAGCTTTCGCGCCCACGGGACCACCGCCAGCCCGTACGGTGGTCCCGTGAGCAAGCTGCCCGAGGACGTCCGGGAACGCCCCATGCCTGACCCTGCCGAGCTGCGCCAGCTGGTCGCCGACCTGCGCCGCCTGGTCCTGACCTACAAGTTCGGGATCGACGAGGTCATGACCAAGATCTCGATCCTGCGGGACGAGTTCCGGCACATGCAGAACTACAACCCCGTGGAGCACGTGGGGTCGCGGCTCAAGTCGTTCGAGTCGATCGTCGCCAAGTGCCGGCGCAAGGGCATCCCGCTGACGCCGGACGGCGTGCGCGACCAGATGTTCGATATCGCCGGGGTGCGGATCACCTGCAGCTTCGTCAATGACATCTACCTGGTGCGCGACATGCTCCTGGCACAGTCCGACCTGACGCTGCTCGAGGAGCGGGACTACATCAAGCACCCGAAGGCGACCGGCTACAAGTCGCTGCACCTCATCGTGCAGATCCCGGTCTACCTGTCCGACCGGGTGGAGAAGGTCATCGTCGAGATCCAGCTGCGCACCATCGCCATGGACTTCTGGGCGAGCCTGGAGCACAAGATCTACTACAAGTACGACGGCGACGTGCCCCGGCACCTCACCGACTCGCTCAAGCTCGCCTCCGACGTCGCGTGGTCGCTCGACACCTCGATGGAACGCATCCACGACGAGGTCAAGGCGATCTCGGGTGACGAGGAGCCGGTCGCGAGCCGGCACAACCTGCACACGCCGGAGGAGATGCTGCGCGACTTCTGGCGCGCTGCGGAGGCTGACGGCGGGTTCGGCTTCGACAGCGAGACCTGACCCCCTGCCGAGGTGTCAGACGTACAGGTCACCGGAGTGACCTGTACGTCTGACAGGTCCTCAGGACGTGAGGGTGCCCGACAGCGCTGTCCACGACTCCGGCGGCAGCGTCACCGTCGTGGTCGTGCCGTCGCCCCCGGCGACCCGGCCGGCGACGTCGAACGCGCCCCAGTGCGCCTGGGCCACCTTCTCGGCGTGCTCCGGGCCGGCGACGGCGGCCTCGTGGTCGGCGGTCATCGACCAGCCCGCCGTGACATCCAGCGCCGCGCCCGGGTGCGCCAGCTCGACCTCGACCGGCTCGGGGGAGCGGTTGGTCAGGAACAGGGCCACGGCGCCGTCCGACAGCGTGGCGGCGGCCGTCACCGACGGCACCTCGCCGTGCGCCTTCGTGGTGATGCCCGGCGTCGTCACGCGCAGGTCCAGCGCCTCGCCCTGGGCCAGCCGCGCCGTCGTCGCGAACGGGTGGAACGTGGGCTGCCGCCAGGCCTCGCCGCCCGGCTCGGTCATGATCGGCGCGATCACGTTGACGAGCTGGGCGAGGCACGCGACCGGCACGCGGTCGGCGTGGTTCAGCAGCGTGACCAGCAGGTCGCCCACCACGACGGCGTCGAGCCCGGAGTAGACGTCCTCGATGATGCGGGGCGCGTCCCGCTGGATCGGCAGGTTCTCCTCGCCGGGGAACCGGGTCGTCAGGTACCAGACGTTCCACTCGTCGAACGAGATGGTGATGCGCTTGTCCGAGCGGCGCTGCGCGCCCACGGCGTCGGCCGAGGCCACGACCCGCTCGATGAACCGGTCCATCGCGGTGCCCGAGCCGAGGAACGACGCGCGGTCGCCGTCGACCTCCTCGTAGTAGGCGTGCATCGAGATGTGGTCCACCAGGTCGTAGGTGTACTCCAGGACCGTGCGCTCCCACTCGCCGAACGTCGCCATCTGCATGGACGACGAGCCGCACGCCACCAGCTCGATCGACGGGTCCACGAGCTTCATCGCGGCGCCCGCGTTCCGGGCGAGCCTGCCGTACTCGTGCGCGTCCTTGTGGCCGATCTGCCACGGGCCGTCCATCTCGTTGCCCAGGCACCAGAGCTTGACCCCGTAGGGCTTCTCGCGGCCGTTCGCGATGCGCAGGTCGGCCCAGCGGGTGCCGGCCTCGCCGTTGCAGTACTCCAGGAGCGCCACGGCCTCCTCCACACCGCGCGTGCCGAGGTTGACCGCCATCATCGGCTGGATGTCCTCGCGCTCGGCCCACTGCAGGAACTCGTCGGTGCCTACCAGGTTGGGCTCGACGGTGCGCCAGGCCAGGTCGAGGAACGGCTTGCGCTGCTCCACCGGCCCGACGGCGTCCTCCCAGCGGTAGTTGGAGACGAAGTTGCCGCCGGGGTAGCGGACGGTCGTGACGCCCAGCTCGCGGGTCAGTTCGGCGACGTCACGGCGGAATCCGTGCTCGTCCGACGTCGGATGGCCGGGCTCGTGGATGCCCGTGTAGACCGCGCGGCCCAGGTGCTCCACGAACGAGCCGAACAGGCGGCGGTCGACGGTGCCTACGGTGAAGTCGGGGTGCAGCAGGACGCGCGTGCGGGAGGTCGTCATTGTTCCTCGCTGGTCGGTCGGTGGTTCTACAACGTTGCACACTAGCGGATGGACGACGCGGTAGCGATGCTCGTCCTCTACCCTGTGGAAAAACTCGCCGACCGGAGGCTGGCAGCGTGGCCGTGACGATGCACGACGTGGCGCAACGCGCAGGCGTCTCGATCAAGACCGTGTCGAACGTGGTGAACGGCTATCCGTACATCCGCGCCGCCACCAAGGAGCGCGTCGAGGCGGCGATCGACGAGCTCGGCTACCGCGTCAACATGTCGGCCCGCAACCTCCGCACGCGCCGCACGGGTCTGATCACCCTGGCCGTCCCGGAGCTGTCCCTCCCGTACTTCGCCGAGCTCGCGGACGCTGTCATCTCCGCCGCCGACGCCGCCGGCTGGACCGTGCTCATCGAGCAGACCAGCGCGAGCCGCGAGCGGGAGACCGAGGTGCTCTCCGGCCGCCGCCGCCACCTCACGGACGGGCTGATCTTCTCGCCGCTGGCGCTCGGGCCCGACGACATCGGCCTGTTCTCCGTGGACTTCCCGCTGGTGATCCTCGGCGAGCGCGTGTTCGGCGCGCCCGCCGACCACGTGACCATGAACAACGTGGCCGCGGCGAAGGCGGCGACGCTGCACCTGGCGTCGCTCGGGCGGCGTCGGATCGCGGTGATCGGGGCGCACGAGGGGGAGCGGGTCGGCTCCGCCGCGCTGCGCACGGAGGGCTACCGCGCAGGGCTGGCCGAGGCCGGGCTGCCCTTCGACCCGGAGCTGGTGGGCGAGGCGGGCCTGTGGCACCGCTCGACGGGCGCCGAGACGATGAGCCGGATGCTGGACGACGGGGTGGAGATCGACGCCGTCTTCGCCCTCAACGACGCACTGGCACTCGGTGCGCTGCACGCCCTGCACGCGCACCGGATCGACGTGCCGGGGCAGGTCGCGCTCATCGGGTTCGACGATGTCGACGACGCGAAGTACTCCGTGCCCGCGCTCTCGTCTGTGGACCCCGGGCGCGACCAGATCGCGCACACCGCGGTGGAGCTGCTGCTCGAGCGCATCGGTGCGTCCGGTGATCCGGCGCCGTTCCGCAGGGTCGTGCCGGACTCCAAGATCGTGGGACGCGAGTCGACGGGCGAGCCGGGCGACGTGGTGGACGTCCAGCCGGGCGGCACCGAGCAGGTCGCCGTCGACATGACCTGGGCCTGACGAACTACCGATCACCGCACTACCTCTTGCCACGGCGGCATGGTTGCCGGTAGAACGGTGCCCGGCGTTCCTACAACGTTGAAAAGTGACCCGGCGACGATGCCGGGTGCTCCGCGGTCCCCGACCACGGAGCACCGAATCAAGGAGGACTCGGATGCGTACTTCAGCCCGACGCCGAGGCGTGGCTGCCGCAGCCGCCGTGGCCGTATCCGCCGTCGGCCTCACGGCCTGCTCCGGCGGAGGCGGGAGCGCCGCGGAGGCGACCTGCACCAACGAGATCAAGCAGCCGGACGCCGCCCAGGTGACGGTGTGGGCGTGGTACCCGGCGTTCGAGTCGGTCGTGGACAACTTCAACGAGATGCACACCGACCTGCAGGTCTGCTGGACCAACGCGGGCCAGGGTGCGGACGAGTACAACAAGTTCCAGACCGCGATCGAGGCCGGTACCGGCGCGCCCGACGTGATCATGCTTGAGGCCGAGGTGCTGCCCACCTTCACGATCCTCGAGTCGCTCGTGGACCTGTCCGAGTACGGCGCCGCCGAGCTGGAGGGCGACTACACGGCCGGTTCCTGGTCGGACGTCTCGAACGGTGACGCGGTCTACGCGATCCCGGTGGACGGCGGCCCCATGGGCATGCTCTACCGCACCGACATCTTCGAGGAGTACGGCGTCGAGGTACCGACCACCTGGGACGAGTTCGCGACCGCGGCCCAGGACCTGCGCGACGCGGGCTTCGAGGGGCACATCACCGACTTCCCGACCAACGGCAACGCGCTCAACTACGCGCTGTTCGCCCAGAACGGCTGGGAGCCGTTCCAGTACGACGCCGCCAAGCCGACCGAGGTCGGCATCACCGTCGACAGCCCGGAGGCCGAGGAGGTCCTGAGCTACTGGAAGGGCCTGATCGACGACGACCTCGTGGCCACCGAGGACGCGTTCACGACCGACTACAACGCGGCGCTCGTGGACGGCACCTACGCCGTCTACCTCGCGGCCGCCTGGGGCCCCGGCTACCTGCAGGGCCTGTCGGAGGCCGACGCCGACGCCGAGTGGCGCGCGGCCCCGCTGCCGCAGTGGGACCCGGAGAACCCGGTGCAGGTGAACTGGGGCGGCTCCACCTTCGCCGTCACCACGCAGTCCGAGCAGCCGGAGGCCGCGGCGACCGTGGCCAAGGAGCTGTTCGACACCGACGAGGCATGGAAGCTCGGCGTCGAGGAGGCGGCCCTGTGGCCGCAGTGGAAGCCGATGCTCGAGTCGGACTGGTTCACGGGCCTCGAGGCGCCGTTCTTCGGTGGGCAGAAGATCAACGAGGAGGTGTTCCTCGACGCGGCCAACGGGTACGAGGGCTTCTCGTTCAGCCCGTTCCAGGTCTACGCCTACGACCAGCAGACGCAGGCCCTGTACGACATGGTCCAGAACGGCACCGACGCCGCCACGGCGCTCGGCACCGTGCAGGACGGTCTGGTGCAGTACGCCACCGAGCAGGGCTTCACGGTCTCCGAATGAGCCTCGGTAGCCGGGTGGAGGCGGGCACCGCCCGCCCCACCAGCAAGATCGCCAGCCGGCGGCAGCGCTGGGGATACGTCTACGTGGCGCCGTTCGCCGCCGTGTTCGCCGTGTTCCTGGTGCTGCCCCTGGGCTACGCGCTGTGGATGAGCCTGCACAACAAGGGCATCGCCACGGCCGGGCGCAGCGTGTTCGTGGGCGCCGACAACTACGTCAAGGCGTTCACGGACCCGGTGTTCCTGGAGGGCCTGTGGCGGGTGCTGCGGTTCGTGCTGGTCATGGTGCCGGTCCAGATCGTGGTCGCCCTCGTGGCGGCACTCCTGCTCGACACGCTCGCCACCCGGCTCAGCCGGGCCACGCGCCTGCTGATCTTCGTGCCGTACGCGATCCCGGCGGTGATCGGGGCGCTCATGTGGGGCTTCCTCTACAGCCCCCGGTTCGGGCCGGCGCAGGACGTCTTCGGCCTGCTCGGCCTGACGGCGCCCAACTTCCTCAGCTCCGCCAACATCTTCGGGTCGCTGGTCAACATCGTGACCTGGCAGTGGGTGGGCTACTACATGATCATCATCTACGCCGCCCTGCGCTCGATCGACCCCTCGGTCTACGAGGCCGCGGTGCTCGACGGCGCGGACGGGCGCCAGATCGCGCTGCGCATCAAGGTGCCGATGATCTCGTCGTCGATGGTGATGATCGTGGTCTTCGCGCTCATCGGCACCCTGCAGTTCTTCACGGAGCCGCAGGTCCTGCGCTCGTCCGCGCAGGGCGCCATCCCGTCCGACTACACCCCGAACATGTACGCGTTCGCGACGGCGTTCAACTACAGCCAGTTCAACTACGCCTCGACCCTGGCGTTCGCCCTCGGGTTCCTGGTGTTCGTGGGCTCGTACGTGTTCCTGTTCCTGACGCGCAAGCAGAGCGGGCTCAAGTGATGGCGACCTCGATCCTGACCTCCAAGGTCCGCACCGACCGCACGGGACGAGAGCCGTCGGCCCCGGTGGGCCAGGGCCGACGCATCGGCTCGCACGTGGTGCTCGTCATCCTGGCGATCTACTTCGTGGTGCCGCTGTGGTGGCTCGCGGTGGCGTCCACCAAGACCAACGCGGGCCTGTTCGCCGGGGACGCGCTCTGGTTCGGCTCCGACTTCGCCCTCTGGGACAACGTCACGGGGCTGTTCACCCACCAGGGCGGCATCTACTGGACCTGGTTCCGCAACTCGTTCGTGTACGCGGTCGCGGGTGGCGTGGGCGCCACGGTGCTCTCGGTGCTCGCCGGCTACGGCCTGGCCAAGTACCGGTTCCGCGGGCGCTCCGTGTTCTTCGCGCTGCTCCTGGGCTCGGTGATGGTGCCGATGACGGCGCTGGTCATCCCCACCTTCGTGCTGCTCAGCGGGATGGGCCTGCTGAACACGATGTGGGCCGTCATCCTGCCGTCGCTGCTGAGCCCGGTCGGTGTCTACCTGGTGCGGGTCTACGCCCAGGATGCCGTCCCGGAGGAGGTGCTCGACGCCGGCCGGGTCGACGGAGCGGGTGAACTTCGGCTCTTCTTCCAGGTGGTCCTGCCGCTGCTGCGCCCCGCCATCGTGACTGTGCTGCTCCTCACCACCGTGGCCACGTGGAACAACTTCTTCCTGCCGCTGGCCGTGCTCCGGGACCCGAACCTGCTGCCCGTCACGGTCGGCATCTACAACTGGCAGGCCCTCTCGAATGCCGGCGCGGGCGGCGAACAGGTCTGGAACCTGATCGTCACCGGCTCGTTCCTGTCGGTGGTCCCGCTGGTCGCAGCGTTCCTCTCGTTGCAGAAGTACTGGCAGGGCGGCCTGTCGCTCGGCAGCGTCCGCTGAGGTCCGGCGCGCCCGGACCGGGCGCGCCGGATTCAAGAGTTGACTGTATCGATGCCGTAACCATCCAAGAAGTTCTCCTTACTTACCCGCGACCACGGCTACGGTGATCCCCGTCACCGAATGATCGTGGCGGTTCTCAGCCGACACGGTTTTGACCAATGGGCTTGTGAGCGTTCACAATCTGTTGCGTTCACAAAGTGAAGTCGGCCGGGTTGCAGAGACGTTGCCCGGGCAACACTCGAAGAGGAGAAGTCATGGCAAGGAAGCTGTGGGCAACGCGCGGTCTGGCCGCGCTGGCAACGGGCGCGATGGCGGTCTCTCTCACCGCGTGCGGCGGTGGCGGTGCCGGCGGAGGCGCCGGCGGCGGTGACGGCGCGGGCGACGGCGAGGCCGGCGGCCTCGTGGGCGTGGCCATGCCGACCCAGACGTACGAGCGCTGGATCGCCGACGGCGACGCCGTGAAGACCGGCCTCGAGGACGCCGGCTACGACGTCGACCTGCAGTTCGCGGGCGACGACATCCCGACCCAGCAGCAGCAGATCGACGCGATGATCAACAAGGGCGCCGAGGCGCTCATCATCGCCTCGATCGACGGCACCGCGCTGGGCAGCCAGCTCGAGGCCGCCGCTGCCGCGGACATCCCGGTCATCTCTTACGACCGCCTCATCCGCGACTCGGAGAACGTCGACTTCTACGTCACGTTCGACAACTACGAGGTCGGCGTCCAGCAGGGCACCTCGCTGCTGACCGGCCTGGGCATCCTCGACGAGAACGGCGAGGAGGCCGCGGACGCGCCCGAGGGCCCGTTCAACATCGAGCTGTTCGCCGGCTCGCCCGACGACAACAACGCCGGGTTCTTCTTCGACGGCGCGATGTCGGTGCTCCAGCCGTACATCGACGACAAGACGCTCGTCGTGCCCTCGGGACAGACGGACTTCGACACCGTCGCCATCCAGCGCTGGGAGCAGGAGCGTGCGCAGAAGCGCATGGAGGACCTGCTGACCGCCACGTACACCAAGGGTGACGTGACCGTCGACGGCGTGCTGGCCCCGGCCGACGTGATCTCGCGCGGCATCATCACGGCCCTGAAGAACTCCGGCTACGGCAAGGGCGACCTCGCCACGCCGATCGTCACCGGCCAGGACGCCGAGGCGTCGTCCGCCAAGCTGATCGTCGACGGCGACCAGTACTCGACGATCTTCAAGGACACGCGTCTGCTGGCCGAGCAGGCCGTCACCGCCGCCACGGCCTTCCTCGAGGGCAACGAGCCCGAGGCGAACGACACCGAGACCTACGACAACGGCGTGAAGGTCGTGCCGTCGTACCTGCTCCCGACGGTGATCGTCACCAAGGACAACCTGCAGGCCGAGCTGGTCGACTCCGGCTACCTCACCGAGGACGAGGTCGCCTCCGGTCAGGTCGACGAGTAGGTCTGACCTCCTCGCGAGACCGGCGCGACACCGCTCCGGCCCGGGGGCCCGCGGGCGGGCGTCGCACACAGCAACATCTCTACTGGCGACAAGCACGCGACAAGGACTGGCATGGCCGATTCGGCGCCGACCGACATCCTCGAGATGCGCGGCATCACCAAGACATTCCCTGGGGTCAAGGCGCTCCAGGACGTCAACCTCACCGTCCGCCGGGGCGAGATCCACGCGATCTGCGGCGAGAACGGGGCGGGCAAGTCCACCCTCATGAAGGTGCTGTCGGGCGTCTACCCGCACGGCAGCTACGAGGGTGACATCGTGCTCGACGGCGAGACCGCCGAGTTCGGCACGATCAATGACTCCGAGGCACGAGGCGTGGTGATCATCCACCAGGAGCTCGCCCTCGTTCCGTACCTGTCCATCGCCGAGAACATCTTCCTCGGGAACGAACGCACCCGGGCCGGCGGCGCCATCGACTGGAACAGGACCAACGCCGAGGCCGCCGCCCTGCTCGAGCGGGTGGGCCTGAGCGAGTCGCCGACGACGCCCATCTCCGCACTCGGCGTGGGCAAGCAGCAGCTCGTCGAGATCGCCAAGGCGATCTCCAAGGACGTGCGCCTGCTCATCCTCGACGAGCCGACGGCGGCGCTGAACGACAACGACTCCGAGCACCTGCTCGGCCTGCTCCGGCAGTTCAAGGAGCAGGGCATCACGTCGATCATGATCTCCCACAAGCTGGCCGAGATCGCCGAGATCGCCGACCGCACCACCATCATCCGGGACGGCCGGTCGATCGAGACCTTCGACATGGCCACGGCGGGTGCCTCGTCCGACGCGATCCAGGACCGCATCATCCGCGGCATGGTGGGCCGCGACCTCGACAACCGGTACCCCGACCGCGTGTCGCATCCGGGCGAGGAGGTGCTGCGCATCGAGGACTGGACGGTGTACCACCCGACCCAGACCGGGCGCGTCGTCGTCGACAAGGCTCACCTGAACGTCCGCGCCGGCGAGGTGGTCGGCATCGCCGGCCTCATGGGCGCCGGGCGCACCGAGCTCGCGATGTCGCTGTTCGGCCGCTCCTACGGCCGGGACATCACCGGTCAGGCCTATATCCACGGCAAGCCGGTCGACGTGCACAACGTGCCGGACGCGATCCGGGCCGGCATCGCCTACGTGTCCGAGGACCGCAAGCAGTACGGGCTCAACCTCATCGAGGACATCCGGCGCAACATCTCCGCGGCGGGCCTCGGCAAGCTGTCGAAGAACGGCTTCGTGGACGAGAACGAGGAGCTCAAGGTCGCGGAGGAGTACCGCGCGTCCATGAACATCCGCACCCCCAACGTGCTGGTGGAGGTCGGCAAGCTCTCGGGCGGCAACCAGCAGAAGGTGGTGCTGTCCAAGTGGCTGTACACCGCCCCTGAGGTGCTGATCCTCGACGAGCCCACGCGCGGCATCGACGTCGGCGCCAAGTACGAGATCTACACCATCATCAACGAGCTGGTCGCGGCAGGGAAGGCCGTGCTGGTCATCTCCTCGGAGCTCCCCGAGCTCCTCGGCATCTGCGACCGCATCTACACCCTGGCCTTCGGGCGCATCACCGGCGAGGTCGACGTGCCCTCCGCCACCCAGGAAGGACTCATGGCCCTCATGACGCAGGAGACCACGCGCGAGACGCAGGAGACGAAGGCATGACCGGCATCGCCAACATCCGGGACCTGTTCACCCGGAACATCCGTACCAGCGGCATCTACATCGCGTTCGTGGCGATCGTCGTGCTGTTCTCCGTGCTCACCGACGGACTGCTGCTGAGCTCGCGCAACCTGACGAGCCTCGTGCTGCAGTTCTCGTACATCCTGATCCTCGCCATCGGCATGGTCATCATCATCATCGGCGGGCACATCGACCTGTCGGTCGGGTCGGTGGTCGCGCTCACCGGCGCCGTCGCCGCCGTGCTGGTGGTCCGCAACGGGATGCCCTGGTGGGTCGGCGTGCTCGCCGCCCTCGGCACCGGGTTGCTGGTCGGCGCCTGGCAAGGATTCTGGGTCGCCTATGTCGGCATCCCAGCGTTCATCGTGACGCTGGCAGGCATGCTCCTGTTCCGTGGCCTCACGCTCGAGGTGCTGAACAACGTCTCGCTCTCGCCGTTCCCGGCGGAGTACACCTCCATCGCCTCGGGCTTCCTCAACGGCCTGCTCGGCGGCTACGGCTACGACACCTTCACGCTCGTCATCTTCGCGGTCGGCGTGCTGGGCTTCGCGTACAACTCCTGGCGCAACCGCCGGGCCCGCATCGCCTACAACCAGACCGTCGAGGCGCCGGCCCTGTTCGTGCTGAAGATCGTCGTGGTCGCCGCCGTCGTGATGTGGTTCGCGTGGAACCTCGCCACCTACCGCGGCCTGCCCGCGGTGCTGATCATCCTGGCCGTGCTGGTCATCGCCTACACGCTGGTCACCAAGCACAGCGTGTTCGGCCGCCACGTCTACGCCATCGGTGGCAACCTCGCCGCGGCGCAGCTCTCGGGTGTCCGGGTCAAGCGCGTGAACTTCTGGATGTTCGTGAACATGGGCTTCCTGGCCTCGATCGCGGGCATCGTGTTCTCGGCCCGGTCGAGCGCCGCCCAGCCGGCCGCGGGCAACATGTTCGAGCTCGATGCCATCGCGGCGTGCTTCATCGGTGGCGCCGCCGTGACCGGCGGTATCGGCACCGTGACCGGCGCGATGGTCGGTGGCCTGATCATGGCGGTGATCTCGAACGGCATGTCGCTCATGGGCGTCGACCAGTCGACGCAGCAGATCGTCAAGGGCATCGTGCTGCTGCTGGCCGTCGCGTTCGACGTCTGGAACAAGAAGCGGGCGTCGGCCACCCGCTGACGCCGTCCCGCCGGTGTAGAGCTCCGGCGAGACAAGACTCTGGCGAGACGGAACCGCGGCGAGCCTGCCGTTCCGTCTCGCCAGAGTCTTGTCTCGCCAGGGTTCTGTCTCGCGCTCGCCGAGGGTGGGCGAGAATGAGCGGATGGTTCCGTCCGCACCCGTGTCCCGCCGCGGCCGCCGTCCCGCCGGGCAGGACGCCCGCGCCGAGATCCTTGCCGCCGCCCGGGACGAGTTCGTCGAGCGCGGGTACGAGGCGTCGTCGCTCCGGTCCGTCGCGCGCCGTGCGGGCGTGGACCCCGGCACTGTGCGGCACTGGTTCCCCGACAAGGCGCGCCTGCTGACGGCGACGCTCGGGGTCGCGGGGATCGAGCCCGACAAGGTCGTGGAGCAGGTCGCCGCCGGCCCGGTCGAGTCGCTGGGGGAGCGCCTCGCCGCGGCCGTGGTCGGCATCTGGGACTTCGACGGCGGCGACACCGTCCGCGTGGTCATCCCCGCCGTCATGTCCGACGCCGAGCTGCGCGGCCTGCTGCCGCAGTTCATCGGCGCGGCCATCCTGGCGCCCGTGATGCGCGCCCTCGACCTGCCCGACGCCGCGCTGCGTACCGCGCTCGTCGCGTCGCAGATGTCGGGCGTGCTGCTCACCCGCTACCTGATCCCGGTGGAGCCGCTGGCCTCGCTCGCCCCGGCCGACGTCGCACGGCTCGTGGGCCCCACCCTGCAGCGCTACCTCACCGGGGCGCTCCCGGCCGCCGGAGGTCTTGCGCCGTAGCCCGCGCCGGGAGCATAATTCCTCACATGAGGAAAAACGCGGTCGTCATCCGGGACCTGCGGGTCGTCCGCGGCGACAGGACCGTCATCGACGGGCTCCGGCTGGACGTGCCCGCGGGGTCCGTGGTGGGGCTGCTGGGGCCGTCCGGCTCGGGCAAGACCACGCTCATGCGCGCCGTCGTGGGGGTCCAGGACAAGGTCACGGGCACGGTGGAGGTGCTCGACGACGTCGCGGGCAGCCCCGCCCTGCGCCACCGGGTCGGCTACATGACGCAGGACGCCAGCGTCTACACCGACCTCACCGTGGTGCAGAACCTCAGGTACTTCGCCGCGCTGGCCGGCGTCCCGTCCCCCGGGAAGGCCGTGGCGGACGCCGTTGCAGTCGTCGACCTCGGCGGGCACGAGAAGCAGCGCGTGGGCACTCTTTCCGGTGGTGAGCGGTCCCGCGTCTCTCTGGCCGCCGCCCTGGTGGGCGACCCCGAGCTGCTCGTCCTGGACGAGCCGACGGTCGGCCTCGACCCGGTGCTGCGGCGCGACCTGTGGGCCGTGTTCCGGCGGCTGTCGGCCGAGGGGCGCACGCTCCTGGTCTCCAGCCACGTCATGGACGAGGCCACGCAGTGCGACCGGCTGCTCCTGATGCGCGCGGGCGGCCTGGTCGCGGACACCACGCCGGACGAGCTGCTGACCAGCACCGGTGCGCCGGACGCCGAGCGGGCGTTCCTCGCCCTGATCGACGCCGCGGACGCCGGCTCCGCCACCGCCGACGCCGGCCCGGCCGACACGCACGAGGAGACCGCACGATGACCCTGACCCTCGCCACCGCCGGCCGCGTGCTGTCCCAGCTGCGCGGCGACCACCGCACCGTGGCCCTCATCATGCTGCTGCCGTGCCTGCTCATCGGCCTGATCGCCTGGATGTTCCACGACCAGCCCCAGGTGGTCGACCAGTTCGGCCCGATGCTGGTGGGCCTGTTCCCGCTCATCGTGATGTTCCTGGTCACGAGCGTGGCGACGCTGCGCGAGCGGCAGTCCGGCACGCTGGAGCGCCTCATGACGACGCCGATCCGCAAGGGCGACTTCGTGGCGGGCTACGGCCTGGCCTTCGCGACGCTCGCGCTGGTGCAGGCGTTCGTGGTGGTCGGGTTCGCGCTCCTCGTGGGGATGGACGTGGCGGGTCCGCTCTGGCTCGTCGTCGTGGTGGCGCTGCTGGACGCGATCCTCGGCTGCACCCTCGGCCTGGCCGCGTCGGCGCTCGCTCGCAGCGAGTTCCAGGCGGTCCAGATGATGCCCGCGATCATCTTTCCGCAGCTCATCACCTGCGGCCTCCTCATGCCGCGCGACCAGATGCCCGAGGTCCTGGAGTGGCTGTCCCGGATCTTCCCGCTCACCTATGCCATCGAGGCGATGACGTCGCTCGCCGCGGGGGACGAATGGGCCGACGTCCGCGGCGCGGTCGGTGTGATCGGGCTGTTCATCGTGGGCGCGGTGGTGCTGGGGGTCGCCACGCTCCGCCGCCGCACGGCCTGACCCACCGCCTGTCAGACGTACAGGTCACCGGCGTGACCTGCACGTCTGACACGTGCTCACCGCAGGTGGAGGGCCTCCGCCACGTCTCCCCAGTGCACGTACGAGAAGCCCGTGGCGTCCCGGTCCGGGTCGACGTCGGGGCCGGTCTCGGGCTCGTCGTGCGTCACCAGGAGCCCGGACCCGTACTCGCCCACGGGTGCGTTGGAGACCGCCAGTCCGTCCGAGCCGTTGACGTCGTCCACGCCGTCGCCCGCCACGCGGAAGGCGCCGAGCGCGCGGTTGCGGCCGGTCAGGGCGTAGACGCCGTAGGTGTCGTCACCCTGGCTGGAGACGATCACGTAGCCCGTGCGGCCCGGGCCGTACCAGATGTCGACGCCCTCGGCGTCGGCGGTCAGGTTCGTCCCGCCGTACGACGGCGCCGCCGGGTCCACCGGGGCGCACTCCTCGGTCTCGGGGTCGTAGGCGTCGTGCACGCCGAAGTCCCGGACCTTGTCGAGGAGGCGCGGCGCGCCCGAGCCGAGCGGCAGCGGCACGCGCCACAGGCCGACGTCCTCCTGCGTCGCGTACAGGGTGCCGGTGCGCCGGTCGACCGCGACCCCCTCGAGCTGCGGCTCGACGCCCGGCTCCTCGCACGGCACCCAGGTGGTGCCGTCGGGCAGGGTGAACTCGCCGGGCATCGACAGGTGCTCGACGTCGGTGTAGCCGACGCCGTCCGGGCCGGTCGTGAGGCGAGCCGTGGCGATGGTGGTGCTGCCCTCCTGGGTCACCACGGCGTACGCCGCGCCACGCCGCGGCTGGTAGACGGCCAGGCCGTAGGCCGTGTGGTCCTCGGCGACGGTCGCCCGGTCGGGGCTGAACAAGAACTCCAGCTCGGGCGCGGTGACCTCGGTGAGCGGCGCCACGGCGTCCGCCCCCGCGGGGTCGATCGCGAAGAAGCGGATCTGGTCGTTGTACCGGTCCGAGACGACGGCGACGTCCGTCGCCCGGCCGTCGACGCGCAGGCCGTAGGCGATGTCCACGTTGTTGAACCTGCCGGGTACGCCGTCCGCGCGCGGGGCCGGCGTGGCCGCGACCGACTGCAGCTCGGTCGCGGCCACGGAGTAGACGCGCAGCCCGCCTTCCTTGGCCGTCGCGACCACGAGCGAACGGTCCGAGTCGTCCGGGTGCACCCAGATCGCGGGGTCGTCGCCCGACGCGTTGCCGCCGGCCTCGTCGTCGTACAGCGGGGGAGTCTCGACCGAGGTGGTGACGGTGGCGGTCCGGTGGTCCCCGTGCCCGGCGCCGGCAGACGCCGCGGCGGGTGCGAGGAGCGGCAGGAGCAGCAGGGCGGCCGACAGGCCGGCGAGGCGACGTCGCATGTCCGGAACGATCCCGAACGGGAGTGAACGCAGCGTGTACGGCGGCCGGTGATCGGCGGTACGCCAGGTGATCGGTAGAACGTCAGGTGGTCGGCAGCTCGGGATGCCGACCACCTGACGTTCTACCGATCATCCGGGTCCACGGCCGCGCCGCGTCAGTCCAGCAGGGGGTCCAGGCCCCAGAGGGGGAAGACCGCGCGGCGGGTGGCCTGGGTCGCGCGGTCCACCGGGTCGGCTGGGTCGTAGCCGTCGCGCCAGCTCCGGAACGGCACCTCGGCCGTACCGAGCGTGTGCGCGGCCTCCAGGTCCAGGGCCTCCACCGCCTCGCACCACGCGGCGGGAAGCGCGGCCCCGCGCTCCAGGGGCTCGTGCGCGGCCTC
>NZ_KI911686.1:169182-173180 GCF_000515355.1 Promicromonospora kroppenstedtii DSM 19349
CGGCGACGAGCGCCGCCCAGGCGAGCGGGACGACGTCGGACACTGCGTACCCGCCGCCGCCCAGCGCGAGCCAGCGGCCGTCGGCGTGCTCGTGCGCCAGGGCGTGCGCCCACTGCTGCGCGGTGGTCTGCGCGTCCACGGAGACGTTGAGGTTCGACAGCGGGTCGCGCCCATGGGCGTCACAGCCGTGCTGGGAGACGATCGCCTGCGGGCGGTGCTCGCGGACCAGCGCGGGGACGACGGCGTCGATGGCGCGCAGCCACGCCGCGCCCGACGTGCGCGCCGGCACGGGGATGTTCACGGCGGTGCCCTCGGCAGGGCCGGGCATGCCGACGTCGGCCGAGGCGCCCGTGCCGGGGAACAGGGTGCGGCCGTCCTCGTGGATCGAGACGGTCAGCACGCGCGGGTCGTCCCAGAAGATGGCCTCGACGCCGTCGCCGTGGTGCGCGTCGAAGTCCAGGTAGGCGACGCGCTCCGCGCCGAGGTCCAGCAGGCGCTGGATCGCCGCGGCGGCGTCGTTGTAGACGCAGAAGCCGGACGCCGCGCCCGGCATCGCGTGGTGCATGCCGCCCGCGACGTTGACGCCGTGCGTGATCTCGCCGCGCCACAGGGCGTCGGCGAGCTCGACGGACCCGCCGAGCTGCCGCGCGGCGGCCTCGTGCATGCCCGCGAACAGCGGGTCGTCGTCGGTGCCCAGGCCGCGCATCAGGTCGGGCTCCAGCGTGGTCCCGGCATGCCGGACGGCGGCCACGTAGTCGGCGTCGTGCACGGTCTCGATGACCGCGTCCGTGGCGGGCTCGGCGCCCACCACCTCGAGCGTGGGCCGGTCGAGCAGGCCGAGCGCCTCGATGAGCCGCATCGTCAGGTCGAGGCGGGCGGGCGCCATGGGGTGCCCGGGGCCGAAGTCGTACTCGAGGAGTCGCGGACTCCAGACCAGCCGGGCGAGGTGCACCCGCCCACGGTAACGGACCGCGCCGGTGAGGGCCGCTGTGGTTCACGACCGGCGTCTCGGACGTCCAGGGCAACACCCCGGCGCGCCCGGCCCACCGCACTGGCGGCGGGCGCCGACTCGTCTCGCCAGTGCAGGCGCTCAGCTCCCTTGAGCAGTAGCTCGTGAAGGTTCTCTCGCACGGGGTCCCACGTAGCCGGGCTGGCTACCGCGGCTGCCAGCAGGTAGAGCCCTTCGCGTTCCCGGCCCGGCATCTGCATCGACCCGTCCACCCAGGCGTGCAGCGCGAAAACATCCAATGGGGCGTGCTCCTCTTTCACCGGTGGATCATGCCGTAGAAAGTATGGCCATGCGCGCTCAGGTGTCCTTGCTTGTACGCAACGGCGATCTAGTGGTCGGATGGTGAGCCTCGCCAGCGACTTCTGCCCGGCAGCGGCCCTCCGGCGTGGCAGAGTTGGGCCCCGAATCGTTGGGACACCGGAACGAGGAGGGAACGCGGCTGATGCCGATCTTCCGGCACAGGCTGTTCGGCATCCGGGAGCTGGTGGACGAGCTGGCCTTCCGGGCTCCGGCCCGCCTCGCCGTCACCGTCTTCGCGGGCGTGGTCGGGCTGTTCGCGATCCTGCTGCTCGTGCCGTTCGCGACCGCCGACGGCGAGGGCGCGAGCTTCGTCGACGCGCTGTTCACCGCGGTGTCCGCCGTCTGCGTCACGGGCCTCGTGGTCCAGGACACGGCGACCTACTGGTCGTTCTACGGGCAGGTCGTCATCCTCGCGGGCATCAAGGTGGGCGGCTTCGGCATCATGACCGTCGCCTCGCTGCTCGGCATGATCGTCTCCCGCAAGATCGGGCTGACGCAGAAGCTGCTCACCGCCTCGGAGACCAAGACGAGCCGGCTCGGCGACGTGGGATCGCTGGTGCGCGTCATCATCATCACCGCTACCACGCTCGAGCTCTCGATCGCGCTGTTGCTCTTCCCGCGATTCTTCGTGCTTGAGGACAACGTGGGCACCGCGGCCTGGCACTCCCTGTTCTACGGGATCTCCGCGTTCAACAACGCGGGGTTCGTGCCGACCCCGGACGGCCTCATGCCGCACGTGGGGGACTGGACGCTCCTGCTGCCGATCGCGCTCGGCGTGTTCATCGGTGCGCTCGGGTTCCCCGTGATCCTCAACCTGCAGCGGTCGCTGCCCCGGCCGGGCCACCGCTGGCACGGCTGGACCAAGCGGCTCTCGCTGCACAGCAAGCTGACGCTCGTGACCAGCTTCGTGCTGCTCGTGGCGGGCGCGCTGCTGCTCCTGGTGCTGGAGTGGACCAACCCTCGGACGTTCGGCCCACTGAGCGTGGGGGACAAGCTGCTCGCCGCACTGTTCGCGGGGATCATGCCGCGCTCTGGCGGGTTCAGCACCGTGGACACCGGCGCCATGCACGAGTCGAGCTGGCTCATCCAGGACGCCCTGATGTTCGTGGGCGGCGGCTCGGCGTCCACGGCCGGCGGTATCAAGGTGACGACGCTCGCCGTCATGCTGTTGGCCATCATCGCGGAGGCGCGGGGTGACCGGGACATCGAGGCGTTCGGCCGGCGTATCCCGCGCGACGTGCTCCGCCTCTCGATCGCGGTCGTGTTCACGGGTGCCAGCATCGTGCTGATCTCGTGCGTCGCGCTGCTGCAGGTCACCGACCTCCCCCTGTCCAAGGTGCTGTTCGAGGTGCTGTCTGCGTTCGCGACCGTCGGCCTGAGCACCGGTATCACGGCCGACCTGCCCGACGCGGGGAAGTACGTGCTGACCGCCCTCATGTTCGTGGGGCGCACCGGTGCCGTGACCGTCGTGGCGGTGCTGGCGCTGCGCGACCGGCGGCGCATCGTACGCTTCCCGGAGGAACGCCCCATCATCGGCTGACGACGTGTCAGACGTACAGGTCACTAGGGTGACCTGTACGTCTGACACGTCGAGGAGAGGACTACCGTGCCGGAGAAGAAGCCCGAGCGGGACGCGGGTGTGCTGGTGATCGGCCTGGGCCGGTTCGGGTCGGCGATCGGCGCCACCCTGGACCGGCTGGGCCAGGACGTGCTGGCCGTCGAGCAGGACCCCACGCTGGTGGCCCAGTGGTCGGGGCGGCTGCCCCTGGTCGAGGCCGATGCGTCCAACCCGGACGCGCTGGAGCAGCTCGGCGCCAAGGACTTCGGCGTCGCGGTAGTGGGCGTCGGCTCGTCGCTCGAGGCGTCGGTGCTGATCACGGGCAACCTGGTGGACCTCGGGACGCCGCAGATCTGGGCCAAGGCCATCTCCGCCGAGCACGGCCGCATCCTGACCCGGATCGGCGCGCACCACGTCGTCTTCCCGGAGGCCGACGCCGGCTCGCGCGTGGCCCACCTGGTCAGCGGCAAGCTGCTCGACTACATCGAGGTCGAGGACGGGTTCACCATCGTCAAGATGCGCCCGCCGCGGGAGGCGCAGGGCTTCACGCTCGCGCAGTCGAACATCCGCAAGCGGTACGGCATCACCGTGATCGGGGTGAAGTCGCCGGGCGTGGACTTCGTCTACGCGACGCCGGAGACCCGGGTCTCGGCCAACGACCTGCTCGTCTGCTCGGGCCACGCCGACCTGCTGGAGCGGTTCGCGGCCAGGCCGTGACCCGGTGCGCCGACGTCGTCCTGCGGGCGGCTCCGGCGCACCTCACACCGCTGTCGATTACGGGGCGCGCGGCAGAGCAGGTAGCCTAGGTAGCGGACTCCTTTTCGTGTTGGTCGGCCATCGTCACTATGGCGTCACTGTCCCGGACCAACCGTGGACCATTTCGCCGCGCGGCCCGTCGTCGGGCCGCCGCCGACCGACCGACCGAACATTGCGAGGACCTATGGGCTCCGTCATCAAGAAGCGCCGCAAGCGCATGGCCAAGAAGAAGCACCGCAAGCTGCTTCGCAAGACGCGCCACCAGCGCCGCAACAAGAAGTGACGCGCGCGCCGTCGGGCGCGTGACGAGCAGGCCCGGCCCCCTCAGGGGCCGGGCCTCTTTGTCTTGTCTCGAAATCCTGGGAGCGGCTAGTG
>NZ_KI911686.1:173280-184119 GCF_000515355.1 Promicromonospora kroppenstedtii DSM 19349
CAGCCGACCTCCTGGGCGTGCCGGCGCAGCCGCAGGTCCGGGTTGATGGGGCACGGGTGCCCCACGGAACGCATCATCGGCAGGTCGTTGAGCGAGTCGCCGTAGGCGTAGCTCTCGTCGAGGTCGATCTTCTCGGTCTCGGAGAGCTCGACGATGGCCTCGGCCTTGGCCTGGCCGTGCATGAGGTCGCCCACCAGCCGGCCGGTGTAGAAGCCGTCCTTGTGCTCGGCGACGGTGCCGAGCGCCCCTGTCGCGCCCAGCCGGCGAGCGATGAGCCGGGCGATCTCCACCGGCGTGGCGGTGATGAGCCACACCTGGTGGCCGGCCGCGATGTGCTCGTCGAGCAGCCTGCGGGTGCCGGGGTAGATCCGCAGCGAGAGGACGGCGTCCCACACCTCCTCGCCGAGGGTGGCGACCTCCGCGAGGCTGCGGCCGGCGATGAGGGAGAGCGCGCGGTCACGGACCACGTCGATCTCGTCCTTGTTCTCGCCGAACAGCAGGTAGCGGGCCTGGATCAGACCGAACCTGAGCAGGTCCCGCGTACCGAAGAACTTGCGCTGGTACGCCGACTTGGCCAGGTGGAAGGCGCTCGCACCGCGGATGATCGTGTTGTCGACGTCGAAGAACGCCGCGGTGGCGGACGAAGGGAGCGTCGACGGCATGGAGGTCACTCTATCGGCGTGCCACAGGACGCAAGTCCTCGCCGGGCACCCCGGTAGAAGCGCTGGTAGAACCAGGGAGTGACGCAGAACATCGGGGCCCCTGACGGGGCCGGGCTCGCGCGATTCCTGCACCTGCTGGTCGCGGTGCTCGCACTCGGCGGCTTCGGCATCGAGCTCGTCGTGGCCCTCACCGGGGGCGCCGGCCTGGTCCCCACGCACGCCGAGCGGATCGTCCGGCTGTTCAGCTACTTCACGATCCAGTCGAACCTGCTGATCGGCGGGGTGTCGCTCGCGCTCGCGCTCGACCCGCGACGCGACGGTCCGCTGTTCCGCGTGCTGCGGCTCGACGCCCTGCTGTGCATCACGGTCACCGGGATCGTCTACAACACGGTGCTGCGGGGGCTGGTGGAGCTCACGGGCGCCGGGATGGTGTCGAACGTGATGCTGCACGTGCTGGCGCCGGTGTTCGCCGTCGTCGCCTGGCTGCTGGTGGGGCCGCGGCCGCGCGTGAGCGCGCGGACGGTGTGGTGGTGCGTCGTCTACCCGATCGCGTGGCTGGTCTACACGTTCGTCCGCGGAGCCGTCACGGGCTGGTACCCGTATCCGTTCCTCGACGTGAACGTGCTCGGGTACGCCGGCGCCGTGACCAACTCCGCGGTCGTCGCCGTCGTGTTCCTCGTCCTGGCCTGGGGCGTGCGCTGGGCGGACGGGCGGCTGCCGGACACCGACCGTTCGGCGGCCCGCGTGTGACGTAACCTCGGGGGCGTGACCACCGCTGCCGAGACCCGGGTCGTCCTGTACACACGCGAGGCGTGCCACCTGTGCGAGGACGCACGTGCCGTCGTCGCGCAGGTGTGCGAGAGTTCGGGGGCCCGGTGGCGCGAGGTGGACATCGACAGCACGCCCGAGCTCCGGGACAGGTACGGGGAGTACGTGCCCGTGCTCGAGGTGGACGGGACACAGCAAGGTTTCTGGCGCGTGGACGGTGCGCGCCTTGCCCGCCTCCTGGCATGATCGTCCAGGCAGTGTGTGCGTACGCCCGCGACACAGTGGTCGCGGGGAGGGGAGCAGCACGTGGTCGAGCTCAGTGACGGGACAGTCCCCGCGGCAACCGTGGGGAGGCTGCCCTACTACCTGCGTGCCCTCCGGGACCTCGCGGCGGAGGGGGTGGACCTCACGTCCTCGACGGAGCTCGCCGAGCGGTCGGGCGTGAGCTCGGCGCAGCTGCGCAAGGACCTCTCGTACCTGGGCTCGTTCGGCACGCGCGGCGTCGGGTACGACGTCGAGTCGCTCGCCTCGTACATCACCGTCGCCCTGGGGCTCGAGACGGAGCACCGGCTGGCGATCGTCGGCATCGGCAACCTCGGTCACGCCCTGGCGAACTACTCCGGGTACGCGACCCGTGGCTTCCAGGTGGTGGCGCTGCTCGACGCCTCGCCCGAGGTGGTCGGCACGCACGTGGCCGGCGTGACCGTGGAGCACGTGCGCGAGGTGGCCGACGTCATCGAGCGCGAGCGCGTCTCGATGGTCGTGCTGGCTCTGCCCGGCCACGGTGCCCAGGACGTGGCCGACGCCGTGGTGGGCTCCGGCGTCCGGGAGATCCTGAACTTCGCGCCGGTGGCGCTCCAGGTGCCGGACGACGTGGTGGTCCGCTCGGTCGACGTCGGCGGCGAGCTGCAGATCCTGGCGTTCCACGCGGCCACCCGCGCCGCCGCCGTCTGACATCTTCCGGCAGTGGGTCGGAGACCGGTCCGCAGGGCCGCGGGCCGAGGACGCCCGGGTGAATTCCGGTCGTGCGGGGCGTGCCGGCGGGTCGCGGCTGCTAGGAATAGGGGCTGACCGGCTGATGTGCGGGCGCTGACGAACCGGGAGGTCGGCTTGGCCACCGAATGGCACCCGAGGATCGTGCGAAGGACGCTGTCCGGCGTCTCCGCGTCCAGGCTCTCCGCCGTAGGGGGCTGGTTGCTGGGCACCGGCGTCGGGAGCCTCGTGGTGGGCCTGGTGCTCCTGTGGGTCGCCGACGCGCCGGTCCTGGCTGCCCTCGTCGCTCTGCCCGGAGTGATCGGGTCAACGGTGGGACGCGTTCTGGACTCGATGTCCGGGACGCGGGCGGCCAGGGAGCACGCGGCCGGCTATGCCACGCTCGTCCAGGGAACGGGCCCGGTCGACGTCGAACACGTGGATCATCGGACGGGCCGGTTGGTCAGCTTCGCGGGCGAGGACCTGACCCGCGCGGACCGGCAGGCACGCGTCGCCGCGATCCGTGCCGACGCCCACCTCGGCGCGGGGCAGCCGGACCTCGTCCGGGCTGCGGGCGGCGGTGTCTCTTCGGACCACACGGACGAGGACCTCTTCGCGGGACGCCATCGTGCCTTCGTCACGCTGCCGTGGGGTCTCCGGAACGGCGTCACGTAGGGGACGGCCGTCGTCGGCCTGGCACCCGTCGGGTTCATCGTCTCCGGGATGCTCCATGCCGACCCGGCGACGCGGTCCGCGGCCCAGGTGGTCCTGACCGTCGTGGTGGCGTCGGGCGTCGGGCGTGGTCGCCGGCGTCGGGCTCGTCGTCGCCCTGCGGAGGGCGGACCGGTTCGCGCCGGATCCAGGGCCCGGCGGGAGCTCCTGGTCCCGGGGAGTGGTGCTCGGCCTGTGGTGCGGGGCGCTGGCCGTCGCGGTCGTCGTCGCGGTCCTGCTCGTCGTCGCGAACGCCGACATCGGGGGCGCCGCGAGCGTTGTCTCGGCGGACGGCCTGGACCTCGCGGCGATGTTGTCCGCCGTCTGGGCCCTCCCGTGGTTCGTGGCCTGGGTCGTGCTGGCGCTCCGGGTGCCTCCTGCTCCTGAAGGCAGTTCAGCAGGCCCCTGACGGCCGTCATCCGGGTGGATGTGGTCGTCCGGAGCCTGCTGAACCAGGATCAGGAGCGCCGCCTACCCGGCGACAGGGGGATGGCTCAGGCCTTGGCGATCGCGCTGACGTCCAGCGTGATCTTGACCTTGTCGCCCACCAGGAAGCCGCCGGTCTCCAGCGTGGCGTTCCACGTGAGGCCGAAGTCCTTGCGGTTGACCTCGAGGTTGGCCTCGAAGCCGGCGCGGTCGTTGCCGAACGGGTCCTTGGCGGTGCCGGTGAACTCGGTCTCGAGCTCGACGCCCTTGGTGATCCCGTTGATGGTCAGGTCGCCCAGGATGATGTAGTCGTCACCGTCGGCCTTGATGCTGGTCGAGGAGAAGGTCCAGGTCGGCTTCTCGTCGGCGTGCCAGAAGTCGGCGCTCTTCAGGTGGCCGTCACGACCGGCGTCGCCGGTGCTCACGGAGGCCGCGTCCAGCTCGGCGGTGACGCTCGACGACTCCAGGTCCTCGCCCACCGTGATGGTGCCCGAGGTGACCGCGATGCTGCCGCGCACCTTCGCGATGCCGGCGTGGCGGACGGAGAAGGAGGCAGCGGTGTGGGAGGGGTCGATGTCGTAGGTGCCGGCGGTGAGACCAGCGGGGAGCGGGGTGGCCATCAGGGGGACTCCTTGTGGGTGCGGCGGTTGAGGTAGATAGTTGAGGGATCAACTAGATCTGCTGCGTTCCAACATAACGGGTCCCGTAACGTATTCCTAGAGGGCGCTCGGAGCGTCGCAGATCACATCGGGGCCGGAGGGTGCCGGCACCGGGGCGCCGGGTCCCCCTCCTGGCAGCTCGGCGAGCACGAAGGCGGTGGGCGAAGTGGCAGCGGAGACGATCGAGGAGTCCGACCTCTGGCTGACGGAGGACCAGCAGGGCTCCTGGCGGCACTATCTCGAGGGCACCGCCCGGTTCGTGGAGGCGCTCGGCGCGGTGCACGACCGGTCCCTCGACCTCACTCTCGGCGAGTACAGCCTGCTGGTGCAGCTCTCGGAGGCGCCGGAGCGCACCATGCGGATGTCGACGCTCGCGGACGGCCTGGTGCTGTCGCGCAGCCGGCTCACGCACACGGTCGCCCGGATGGAGGCACGCGGTCTGGTGGCGCGGCAGGCAGCCGAGGGCGACCGGCGCGGGGTCAACTGCACCATGACCGACGCCGGTTACACTGCGCTCGAGGCCTCGGCACCCGGGCACGTCGCCGCGGTGCGCCGGATCATGGTGGACGCTCTGGACCCCGAGGAGTTCGCGGCGCTCGGCCGGATCATGGCCAAGGTCGCGGCGTCCTCCAAGGTCTCGGGCGGCACGGAGCAGGGCCTCACTGCCTTCTGCGACTGACCAGGTCCCGCGGCACGTGTCAGACGCCCAGGTCACCCGAGGGGGCTGTGCGTCTGACACGCGGGTGGTGGGGATGGGGTGGCCCTACTCCGTCAGGACGCGGCTGAACATCGGCCGGTACGCGAACCCGGCGAGCAGTCCGCCCAGGATCGGGAACACGATGAAGACCCAGAGCTGGCCCCACGCCCAGCCGCCGGCGTAGATCGCGGTCGCGAGGGACCGGGCGGGGTTCACCGAGGTGTTCGTGATCGGGATCGACACCAGGTGGATCAGGGTCAGTGACAGGCCGATCGCCAGCGGCGCGAAGCCGGGGGAGGCGATCCGCGCCGTCGCGCCGAGGATGACGAACAGGAAGACGGCGGTCAGGACGGTCTCGGTGAGGATCGCGGAACCGAGCCCGAACCCGTCCGGTGAGTGCTCGCCGAACCCGTTCGCCGCGAAGCCCGACTCGCGCGCGGCGTCGAAGTAGCCGTCGGGCCCACCCAGTGCGATCAGCGCGAGCACGCTGGATCCGAGCACACCGCCGATGACCTGCGCCACGACGTAGCCGCCCACGTCGCTCCACGAGAACCGGCCCGACGCCGCCAGGCCCAGCGTCACGGCCGGGTTGAAGTGTCCGCCCGAGATGGGGCCGAGCGCGAACGCGCCGACCACCACGGTGAGGCCGAAGGCCAGGGCGACGCCGAGGAAACCCACCCCCACGGTGTTGGTCTCGGCGTCGGGAAAGTTGGCGGCGAACACCGCGGTACCGCAACCACCCAGCACCAGCACGAAGGTGCCGAGCGCCTCGGCACCCAGGCGCGCATACATGGCAGGCGATGCTGTCTCACTCATGTGGAGCCCCCTTGCTTGCATCTGACGGTTTCGTGGCGAAACCTTTCCGCCGAATGTAGGTCGGCGACACCGGATCGGCGCGAGATGACGTAATGCACACTCGCCGGAGGTCACGGGCACCCAGGGTCGGATGGGAGACTGTGGGTCATGGTTTCCACGACGGTTCACCTGCTGCGTCACGGCGAGGTGTACAACCCCGACGGCCTGCTGTACGGGCGCCTGCCCGGATACCGGCTGTCCGACCGTGGCCAGGCGATGGCCAAGATCGTCGCCGACCACCTGACCAGCACCGGGCGGGACGTGACCCACGTGGTGGCGTCCCCGCTGCAGCGGGCGCAGGAGACTGCCGCCCCCGTCGCGCAGGGCTTCGGCCTGGAGCTCGCGACCGACGACCGCATCATCGAGGCCGACAACCGGTTCGAGGGCCTGGCCGTGTCCGGACCCGGCGGCGGTGCGCTGAAGAACCCCCGCAACTGGCCGCACATGTGGAACCCGTTCCGCCCGTCGTGGGGCGAGCCCTACACGGAGCAGGTCGAGCGCATGCGCCTCGCCGTGCAGGACGCCCGCCGCGCCGCGGAGGGCCACGAGATCGTGCTGGTCAGCCACCAGCTGCCGATCTGGCTCACCCGCCGGGCCCTGGAGGGCGGCACGCTCTGGCACGACCCGCGCAACCGGCAGTGCAACCTCGCGTCCCTGACGTCCCTGCACTTCGAGGACGACCGGTTCGTCGGCCTGCACTACACGGAGCCCGCCGCGGAGCTCTACGACGGCGCGAGCAAGGTCGCCGGCGCGTGATGCGAGGCAAGACCGTCAAGGCGGTCCAATGGGTAGTGGTCGTCGGCATCGTGCTCGGCCTCGTCGTCTCGCTCGCCGCGTGCAGCCCCGAGGACTCGGGCGCCGGCGACGTCGTCGGGCAGGGGTACGTCTCCGGTGACGGCTCCGTCCAGACGTACGACCTCGGCGAGCGCAAGGGTCCCGTCACCATCACGGGCACCGACTTCGAGGGCAACGACGTCGACACCTCCGGCTGGGCGGGCGACGTCGTGGTCGTCAACACCTGGTACGCCTCGTGCGCACCGTGCCGCGCGGAGGCCCCCGAGCTCGTGAGCCTCGCCGGGTCGAAGGACGGCGTGCAGTTCCTCGGCATCAACACCGAGGACGACGCCGGCGCCGCCCAGGCGTTCGAGCGCACCTTCGAGGTGCCGTACCCGAGCATCGAGGACCGCACCGGCAAGGTCATCGCGGGCCTGTCCGGCGTCGTGCCGCTGCAGGCCGTCCCGTCCACCGTGGTGCTCGACCAGGAGGGCGGCGTGGCCGCCCGGGTGATCGGCCAGGTCGAGGGATCCACCCTGGAAGCGCTCATCGACGAGGTCCTGGCGGAGGCCGCCTGATGCTCGCCGGCTCGATCGCGACCGCCGTCGGCGGCGGCTTCGCGAGCACCGCGTTCAGCGGGTCGCTGCTGCTGGCGGTGCCCGTGGCGCTGCTCGCAGGCCTCGTCTCCTTCGCCTCGCCGTGCGTGCTGCCGCTCGTGCCCGGGTACGTCGGGTACGTGAGCAGCATGGCCGCCGCGTCGGCCGGGACCACCCCCGGGATCGTGAGCACCCGCACCAAGCCCGCCCGCGGCCGCGTGGTCGGCGGGGTCGCCCTGTTCGTGCTGGGCTTCACCGTCGTGTTCGTCTCGTTCGGCGCCGCGTTCGGTGGCCTGGGCGCCTATCTGGTGCGCTGGGAGGACGTGATCATCCGTGTGCTCGGCGCCGTGGTGATCCTGCTCGGCCTCGGGTTCCTCGGGGCCGTCCCGTTCCTGCAGCGCGAGGCCCGGTTCCACCTGACGCCGCGCGCGGGCCTCTGGGGCGCGCCGCTGCTCGGCGTCGTCTTCGGGCTGGGCTGGACCCCCTGCATCGGACCGACCCTTGGCGCGGTGCAGGCGCTCGCGATCGACGAGGCGTCCGCGGGCCGCGGCGCACTGCTGGGCGTCGCCTACTGCATCGGTCTGGGTGTGCCGTTCCTGCTCGTGGCCCTCGGGCTGCAGAGCTCGGAGCGCATGCTGGACTTCCTGCGCAAGCACCGCCTGGCGGCGCTGCGCATCGGCGGCGGGATGCTGGTCCTGGTCGGGCTGCTGCTGGTCACCGGGCTGTGGACGCAGCTCACCGGGGCCATGCAGCTCTGGATCGGTGGATTCGAGACGGTGATCTGATGGCCGGCCGTACCCGCAGCAGCGACAGCAGGGAAGGCACGTACGTCCCCGAGGGCATCGCGGACGAGTTCACGCAGGGCGAGCCCGCGGAGGCGCCGTCGTCGGGCGAGAAGCCGCAGCGGCCCAACGCGCCCGCGCTTGGCCTGGTGGGCACGCTGCGCTGGATGTGGCGCCAGCTCACCTCGATGCGCGTGGCGCTCATGCTGCTCATGCTGCTCGCCGTGGCAGCCGTGCCCGGGTCGGTGCTGCCGCAGCGCAACCAGGACGCCGCCGGCGTCATCGAGTACCTCGCCGACCACCCGACCGCGGGGGAGTGGCTCGACCGGGCCGGCTTCTTCGACGTCTACTCGTCGGTCTGGTTCTCCGCGATCTACATCCTGCTGTTCGTCTCGCTCGTCGGCTGCATCCTGCCGCGGTCGGCGGCGCACTACCGCGCCCTGCGCGGCCGCCCGCCGCGCGTCCCGTCCCGGTTCAACCGGTTCCCGGCCAAGGCCACCGCGACCACGGACGCCACGCCCGAGGAGGCGGTGGACGCCGTCGCCGCCCGCCTGCGCGGCAGGCTCTCCTGGCTGCCCCTGTTCCGTGTGGACCGGGGTGAGGAGGCCGCGCGGGGCACGCGTCCCGCGGCAGCCACCGTGAGCGCCGAGCGAGGCTACCTGCGCGAGACCGGCAACCTCGTCTTCCACCTGGCCCTGGTGGGCCTGCTCGTGTCCGTCGCGACCGGCCAGATGCTGCACTACCGCGGCCAGGCCATCGTCACCGAGGGCCGCGGCTTCGCCAACGCGGTGGTGGACTACGACACCTTCGAGAAGGGCTCGTGGTTCCGCCCCGAGTCCCTGGTGCCGTTCTCCATGACGCTCGACGAGTTCGAGTCCGAGTTCGCGAGCGACACCGTCGCCTTCGCCCAGGCCCGCGACTTCACGGCGCACGTGACCGTCGCCGAGCCGTCGGGCGCGGAGCGGAGCGAGCAGATCAAGGTGAACCACCCGATCGTCGTCGACGGCGCCAAGATCTACCTCCAGGGCAACGGCTTCGCGCCCGAGATCACTGTGCACGACGCCGACGGCGCGGTCGCCTTCTCCGGGCGGGTCACCTTCATCCCCGAGGACACGATGTACACGTCCCGCGGCGTCGTGAAGGTGCCGGACGTGTCGTCCGGGCTGGACCAGATCGGGCTCGTGGGCTACTTCCTGCCCACGGCCGAGGTGAACGAGGACGGGTCCGCCCGCTCGGCGTTCCCGCAGCCCGTGGACCCGCTGCTCGTGCTCGAGGTGTACACGGGCGACCTCGGCCTCGACGACGGCTCGCCCCAGAACGTGTACGAGCTGGACACGGCGAACCTCACGGCCGCCGTCGACGACCAGGGGCAGCGCATCAAGGTGCTCGCGCGCCCCGGCGAGACCGTCGAGCTCCCGGACGGGCTCGGCACCCTGACCCTGGGTGAGGAGCTGCCGCGCTACGTCGCCCTCGACCTGCGGCACGACCCCTCGCTCGCGTTCGTGCTGGTCTTCGCGCTCCTCGCGCTCGGGGGGCTCACCGTCTCGCTCTTCACGCCGCGCCGCCGCGTCTGGGCCCGGGCGTACACCGGTCCGGACGGCGCTACGGTGGTCGAGGTCGCGGGACTCGCCCGGGGCGACGACGCCGGCCTCCAGACCGAGGTCGACCGGGCGCTGGCGGCCGTCACCGGGACCGAGCCCGGGGCCACTCGTCGAGAACCTCAGCAACCGCGCATCGCGACCAGATCGGAAAAGGACTGAACATGGAGCTGGCAAACCTCAGCGTGCTGCTGGTCTGGGGGGCGGCGACCGCGCTCGCCATCGGATTCATCGCGTTCGCGGTGGACCTGTCGCGCCTGTCCGGCGCCAAGGTGGATGCGCGGGACGCGGCCCGCAGCCGGGCGAAGGTCGCCGTGGGCGCGGGCGTGGCGGACGCGCCCGTCGACGCCCCGGTGGACGACGCTGGCCCGGCCGCGCCGGTCAGCCGCAAGCTCGCCGGGATCGGGATGTCCGTGACCTGGCTGGCGGCGGCGCTGCTGCTGATCGCCATCGTGCTGCGTGGCATCGCGGCCGGCCGCACACCGTGGGCCAACATGTACGAGTTCGCGTTGGTCGGCACCTTCGTGGCCGTCGCCGTGTTCGTCGGCGTGAACACGCGCCGCGACGTGCGGTTCCTCGGTGCGTTCGTGGCCGGTCTGGGCGTGCTGTTCCTGGTGCTGGCCCAGGAGAAGTTCTTCGTCGCGGCGATGGGCGTGCAGCCCGCGCTGCAGAAGTACTGGCTCGTGCTCCACGTGGGCGTCGCCATCGTGGCGACCGGCATCTTCACCGTCGCGTTCGTGACGTCGGTGCTGCAGCTCCTGCGCGACGCCCGCGACAACGGCTCGGCGATGCTCGGCAGCCGGCGCTGGGGCTGGCTCGACCACACCGCGACGCCGGGCGCTCTGGAGTCGCTCTCGTTCCGCCTGAACTCGGTCGCGTTCGTGCTGTGGACCTTCACGCTCATCGGTGGCGCCATCTGGGCCGAGGACGCCTGGGGCCGCTACTGGGGCTGGGACCCCAAGGAGGTCTGGAGCTTCATCGTGTGGGTGGTCTACGCGGCCTACCTGCACGCGCGCACCACGCGCGGCTGGTCCGGGAGCCGGGCCGCCTGGTTCGTCGTGGCGGGCTACGCGTGCGTGCTGTTCAACTTCACCGGCGTGAACCTGATCTTCAACGGGAAGCACTCGTACTCGGGCCTGTGACGGTCCGCTGACCCGGAGCCGCTGACGCAAGAGGGTCCGCCCCGAGAATCTCTTCTCGGGGCGGACCCTCTTGCGTCGTCTGCGGCCGGAGCCGGTCAGCTGGACTCGGTGTCGTCGTCCTTGGCCTCCTGGCGGCCGCGGGCCTCACGCTCGCGCTTGCGCTTCTCCTGCTCCAGCAGCCACAGGAACTCCGGGTC
>NZ_KI911686.1:184219-184338 GCF_000515355.1 Promicromonospora kroppenstedtii DSM 19349
GGCCGGGCCCGCCGAGCCGCTCGTGGGTCGCCTCGGCCGAGGCCCGGAGGGCGGCGGCGCTCAGCGCGACCTCACGGGGGTCTCCCGTGGAACCGGAGGTCCGGAGCACGAGCGCGGTC
>NZ_KI911686.1:184438-186158 GCF_000515355.1 Promicromonospora kroppenstedtii DSM 19349
ACCCGCACCACGATCCACGAGATCGCGCCGAGCAGCGGCAGGAGGACGATGAGGAGTACCCAGAGCCAACGGGGCAGACCTGCACGTTCGTCCTCGTCCGCGCCCCAGACATCGGTCAGGGCGTAGGCCATGAGTCCGACGATCACCAAGATCAGGAGTACGCGAGGCATACCCCCAGCCTACGGTGGGTTGGCGCGGGCAGGGCAGCCTCTGACGTGACGTTCGCCCCGATGTCGCCGGAGAGGCCGCCGTCGTGCCGTTGTGACCCCTGCCCGGCCTACCATGGGTGGGTGCCCCTCGTGACCTACTCCCTGCTCCGCATCGCGCTCGTAGCCGCGGCACTCGGCGTGCTGTACCTGGTCGGCCTGCGGGGCTGGCTGCTCCCGGTGGTCGCCGTCGTGGTCGCGCTGGCCGTGTCGTACCTGACCCTGGGCAGGCCGCGGGACGCCGCGACGCGGTGGATGGCCGACCGGGCCGAGCGCCGCGCCGCGCAGCGCGCCGCCACCCCGAAGGTCGACGCCGACGCCGCCCACGAGGACGCGCAGGTCGACGAGAAGCTCCGCGCGGACTGAACCCCGCGCACGTGTCGGACGCTCAGGTCCCTCTGGTGATCGGGGCGTCCGTCGCGGTCACGGGGTCTCAGAGCGACAGGCCGAACCAGAGCAGCAGGCCGTAGCCCAGCTCGTACAGGCCCGTGCCGGCCAGGACCGGGACGAGCAGCTTGCCGCGCGCCCCGGCGAGGATCGGGATCGACAGCAGCGCCGCCGGGCCGAGCAGCAGCAGGACCACGAGGGACCACGGCGCCCAGAACGCGCACACCGCGCCGAGCAGCACCGGCACCCAGATCATCGCGATGTACACGCGGCGCGCGCGGTAGTCGCCCAGCCGCACGGCCAGCGTGCGCTTGCCGGCGAGCACGTCGGTGGGGATGTCGCGCAGGTTGTTGACCATGAGCAGCGCGCAGGCGATCAGGCCCACGCCCACCGCACCGAGCACCGCCGGCCAGGTGATGGTGTCGGCCTGCGTGTAGGTGGTGCCGAGCACCGCCACGAGGCCGAAGAACACGAACACCGCGATCTCCCCCAGGCCTCGGTACCCGTACGGCGTCCTGCCGCCCGTGTAGTACCAGGCGGCGACCACGCTCACCGCGCCGACGGCGAGCAGCCACCAGTGCCCCGAGACCGCGCACAGGACCAGGCCCAGGACCGCGGCGACGCCGAACGCGACGAAGGCGGCGGTCTTGACCGCACGGGGCGCCGCGGCGCCCGATGCGGTCAGCCGCATGGGGCCCACGCGGTCCAGGTCGGTGCCGCGCACGCCGTCCGAGTAGTCGTTGGCGAAGTTGACGCCGACCTGCAGTGCGAGGGCGACGCCGAGCGCCAGCAGCGCGGGCAGCGCCGCGGAGGAGTCGACCTGCGCGGCCGCGCCCGTACCGACCATGACCGGTGCCGCCGCCGCCGGCAGCGTGCGGGGCCGGGCCCCGGAGATCCACTCGGCGGCAGTGGCCATCAGTGCGTCCTTCGTTCGTGGGGTGTGCCTGGGTTCTCGAGACACCAGGACCGGGCCTGCGCGGGGTCCTGGCGGAGGAACGAAGTCATGGTCGCACGGGTTCCCGCCCCGCCCGCACGACGGCGTCGCGTACCGCCCGGCGGTCCACCTTGCCCGGGCCGCGGGCCGGCAGAGCCGCGGCGAGGTAGACCCGCCGGGGCGCGGCGGGTGC
>NZ_KI911686.1:186258-188898 GCF_000515355.1 Promicromonospora kroppenstedtii DSM 19349
GCGCGGCTCGCCCTGGCCCGCGCGATCTACGGCGAGCCGCCGCTGCTCCTGATCGCGGACCTCGACCGCGACCTGGACGAGGAGGGCCGCGGCCGGCTCGCGGGAATCCTCGCGGCGTACCCGGGGGTGGTGCTGCTCGCGGGGCCCGACGAGCTCGCGGAGGCGCTGGGCGCGCGGGAGTTCCGGCTGACTGCTGAGGCGGTCCCGGTCGCCCCTGACGGCCGGGCGACTGACGACGACGGCGAGTAGCGAGCGAGGGCTACCGGAGCGGGTGGCTCGGCCGGTGGACCACCCGACCTGCGGG
This sequence comes from Promicromonospora kroppenstedtii DSM 19349, assembly GCF_000515355.1. Classification (GTDB taxonomy): domain Bacteria; phylum Actinomycetota; class Actinomycetes; order Actinomycetales; family Cellulomonadaceae; genus Promicromonospora; species Promicromonospora kroppenstedtii. The sequence continues at coordinate 186,563 of NZ_KI911686.1, forward strand.
GAACGCCACGTCAGTAGTAGTAGGGGAACCCCGACCAGTCCGGGTCGCGGCGCTCCAGGAACGCCTCCTTGCCCTCGACCGCCTCGTCCGTCATATACGCCAGCCGCGTCGCCTCACCGGCGAACACCTGCTGGCCGGCGATGCCGTCGTCGGCGGCGTTGAACGCGAACTTGAGCATCCGGATGGCCTGCGGCGACTTGCCGGCGATGATCCGCGCGTACTCCAGCGCCAGCCCCTCCAGGCCGTCGTGCTCGGCCACCTCGTTGACGGAGCCCCAGCGCTCGGCGTCGTCGGCGGAGTACTCGCGCGCGAGGAAGAAGACCTCGCGGGCGCGCTTCTGGCCGAGCTGGCGGGCGAAGTAGGCGGAGCCGTAGCCGGCGTCGAACGAGCCGACGTCGGCGTCGGTCTGCTTGAACTTGCCGTGCTCGCGGCAGGCGACGGTGAGGTCGGCGACCACGTGCAGGGAGTGCCCGCCGCCCGCGGCCCAGCCGTCCACGACCGCGACGACCACCTTGGGCATGGTGCGCATGAGGCGCTGCACCTCGAGGATGTGCAGGCGGCCCGCCTTGGCCGGGTCGATCGAGTCGGCGTTCTCCCCCTCGGCGTAGCGGTAACCGTCGCGGCCGCGGATGCGCTGGTCGCCGCCGCTGCAGAACGCCCAGCCGCCGTCCTTGGGGGAGGGGCCGTTACCGGTCAGCAGCACCGTGCCGACGTCGGACGTCATGCGGGCGTGGTCCATGACCCGGTACAGCTCGTCCACCGTGTGCGGGCGGAACGCGTTCCGCACCTCCGGGCGGTCGAACGCGACGCGCACCACGGGCAGGTCGCGCGGTTCGGGGCCGCTGCGGTCGACGCCACGGTGGTAGGTGAGGTCAGTCAGGTCCTCGAACCCGGCGACCGCGCGCCAGCGCTGCGGGTCGAACGTCTCGGAGACCTGACGGGGGAGTTCGGTGCTCGTGCTCACGCGGTCCAGCCTAGTTCGGCGGAACGGCGCCGGGCGCTCAGTGGTCGTCGCAGCCAGGTGTCTCGTGCGCGGCGCGACGTCGGCGTCGCTGCCGTTACCGCTTGCCGACTTCCCGAGGTTCTGTTCGAGCCACGATGTTGCGACGTTTCAACCCCCTGCCTACGGGCAGAGGCTCGCGGTCTGAACAGAACCCCAGGAGCGAAGAGCGAAGCATGCCGCTCGTGGTAACGGGCGGCTCTAGGGTGATCGCGAAGAGAGGAGCCTCACATGCTCGTTCGTCATCGCGGTCTCGAACCGTCGGTCGACCCGTCCGCGTACGTCGCCCCGTCGGCGACCGTCGTGGGCGACGTCCGCATCGCCGCCGGGGCCAGGATCCTGCACGGCGCGGTCCTCACCGCCGAGGACGGCGCCGTCGTCATCGGCGAGGACACGGTGGTGATGGAGAACGCCCTGGTCCGGGGCCGTGCGGACCACCCCGTGCGGATCGGGTCCGCGGTGCTGGTGGGCCCGCACGCGCACATCAACGGGAGCACCGTCGAGGACGAGGTCTTCGTCGCGACGGGTGCCTCCCTGTTCCCCGGCAGCGTCATCGGTGCCGGCGCGGAGGTGCGCATCAACGGGGTGGTGCAGGTCAACACGAGGATCGCCCCGGGGCAGGTCGTCCCGATCGGCTGGGTGGCCGTGGGCGACCCGGCGACGGTCCTGTCCCCGGACCGCCACGAGGAGATCTGGGCGATCCAGCGCGAGCTCGACTTCCCGGGCACGGTCTACGGGGTGGGCCGGGACGTGACGATGCGCGAGCTCATGCGCCGCCAGTCGGACTTCTACGGCGCGCACCGCGACGACGAGCCCGTGCGAACGTCGGACTGACTCGCGTTCACCAGGTCGGATCCGACCGTCGGGAGCACCGGGACGGCTCTCCGGGGCCCGCTGACGTCAGCTCAGGAGACCGGCCCCGGCCGTGGGGCGGGCGGGTCGATAGCCTGGACCCGTGCTGCTGATCGGTGAACCTCTTGTCTGGTCCACGCCCCTGCGGACCCGCTTTCGCGGGATCGACGTGCGCGACGGCGTCCTGCTCCGCGGCCCCGCCGGCTGGGGTGAGCTGTCCCCGTTCTGGGACTACGACGACGAGGAGTCGGCCACCTGGCTGCGTGCCGCGCACGAGGCAGCCTTCACCGGCTGGCCCGAGGCCGTCCGCGACAGCGTCCCCGTGAACGTGACCGTCCCCGCCGTCGGACCCGAGCGGGCGCGCGAGATCGTGCTGGCCTCCGGCGGCTGCCGCACCGCCAAGGTCAAGGTCGCCCAGCGCGGCCCCGACGGCACCCTCGAACCCGTGGCCGCCGAGGCGGAGCGCGTCGCCGCCGTCCGCGAC
>NZ_KI911686.1:188998-189814 GCF_000515355.1 Promicromonospora kroppenstedtii DSM 19349
GGCGGGCATCGACGGCACCGTCTCGACCGCCGTCGGCGTGGCGCTCGCCGCCGCGCGGCGCGGACTGCGCACGCGCGCCCTGCTGGGCGACCTCACGTTCCTGCACGACGTCGGCGGCCTGCTCCGCGGGCCCGACGAACCGCCGGTCGACCTGGAGATCGTGGTGGTGAACGACGACGGCGGGTCGATCTTCGCGACGCTGGAGCACGGCGCGCTGGCGGCGACCGGCGACGCCGCGAGCGCCACCTTCGAGCGGGTGTTCGGTACGCCGCACGGCGCGAACCTGGCGCAGCTGTGCGCGGGGTACGGCGTGGACCACCAGCTCGTCAAGGACGTGCCGACGCTGCGGCACGCGCTGCAGGCGCCGAGCCACGGCGTCCAGGTGATCGAGGTGCGCGTCCCGCGCGTCGACCGCCTGGCGGAGGTACGCACCCTGGCCGACCGGATCCGCACCAGCCTCGGCTGAGTGGCGGTCTTCCGCCCTTCCGGGCAGCCTTCCGGGCGGCTCGGCGGGGCGGAGACCCGGCGCTCAGCGCGGTCCCGGGATATGCAGGGAACTCACAGACTCGTTTAAGCGTGGGACAAGGAACGGGGTGTCAACTAGTTCTGACTTCAAGGAGGGTCACGATGACCGACCAGAACAGCACCACGCCGCAGCCGGAGCAGCAGCCGTCCGGTACGCAGCCCACCGAGCAGCTGCCGGTCGCCGGTTCGGCTCCCGTCCCGAACGCGGGCGCCGAGCAGTCCGCGACCCCCGCGCAGTCGACGGCGCCCGTACCGACGCCGCCCCACGGCGCGACGCCGCAGGGTGCGCAG
>NZ_KI911686.1:189914-194122 GCF_000515355.1 Promicromonospora kroppenstedtii DSM 19349
GACGCCCCGGAGCCGGACGACGCCCCGGAGCCGGGCGACGCCCCGTCGTCCGCCCCCGGAACCGCGACCGACACCGAGGCGATCCCCAGGGCGGAGTCGCTCAGCGGCGCGCTGCGCGCGCTCTCGCAGAAGTCCGCGGCCGTGGTCGTCGCGGGCGCGATGGCGGTCGGTGGCATGAGCCTGCCGGCCTCGACGTCGGGCGCCGAGGCCAAGCAGGACGACTCGTTCTGGTGCGTGGTCTTCGGGGCGTGCGACGAGGGGGACGCCGAGCCGTCCGCGTCGCCCACGCCGTCGCCCAGCGCGTCCGAGACCGCGGGGGAGGACGAGGACCCGGTCGGAGACGCGGTCGACGACGTCACCGGCGGTGGGACCGACCCGGCCGACGACGCCGGCTCCGGGGGCAAGGACGAGGACGGCGGCAAGGGTGCGGCGGACGAGGGCGACGAGCCCGAGTGCCAGGAGCCCACGCAGGACGGCGAGGTCCCCGCGGACGCCGCCGACGAGGCCCCGAGCGACCCCTGCGGCGAGATCGACCCGCAGGCGACGATCGAGGAGGCCCTGCACACCGAGCTGGGCACCTGCGTGAAGGTGACCTTCGGCGGCAGGTACGACCTCAACGTCGACCTGCCCGGCCAGTGCGGCGCCAAGGAGGACGGCTCGGTCTTCTCGCTCCCCGCCGACCTGGAGAGCCGCGACCTGACCATCCCGCTCACCGGCATCAACGGGATCGGCCTGGCGAACGTGCCGGTCAAGAACGACGGCACACGACGCGACGCCATCAAGATCTCGGCCGACAAGGTGGTCGTCGACGGCTTCTGGCTCAAGTCGTACGCCTACGACGAGGGCACGGTCGCGGGCACGGACACCCGGGCGGACTCCGTGTCGCTCGAGGGCGACGCGCACATGTACGTGTCGTCGATCCACGCGAACCTGCCCGACGGCCAGGACCTCCTGGAGGTCGCGACCAAGGTGCTCGAGGGCGCCTCGCTGATCGAGATCCTGCTGACGGCCACGGACGCGCGGATGGGCTTCATCGGCGCGACGTCCGACCGGCAGGTGTGGGACCACTTCCGCGAGCAGGTCTGGGGCGACCCGGCCCGCCCGATCGGCAAGGGCCCGACGGCGGGCACCCCCTGACCGCCGCCACCCGTTGAGTGCTGGGTATTTGTCGCCGGAACCGCCTCCGACCAACAAATACCCAGCACTCAACGGGTGTGGGTGACTCAACGGACGGTCAGGACACCGCGCCCAGGGCGTAGCGCATGGGCTCCAGCTTGGCCTCGGACTCGGCCAGCTCGGCCTGCGGGTCCGACGCCGCGACGATGCCGCAGCCCGCGAACAGCCTGATGTGCCGCGGGTCGGTCGCGGAGATCTCCGCCGACCGCAGGGCGATGCCCCACTCGCCGTCGCCGTCCGCGCCGACCCAGCCCACCGGACCCGCGTACCGGGCGCGGTCCAGCCCCTCGATCTCGCGGATCAGGCTGCGCGCGGCGGTCGTCGGCGTGCCGCACACGGCCGCGCTCGGGTGCAGCGCAGCGGCCAGCGACAGGGACGACGGGGCGCGCCCGCCCCGCTGGTCGGTCAGCACGCCGGTCACGTCGGTGGCGAGGTGCATGACGTTCGGCAGGTGCAGCACGAACGGCGCCTCGGGCACGTTCATCGAGGAGCAGTAGGGCTCCAGGGCGGCGGCCACGGAGCGCACCGCGAACTCGTGCTCCTCCAGGTCCTTGGAGGACCGGGCGAGCTGGGCCGCGCGCAGCAGGTCGGCGTCGTCGGCGTCCGCCATGCCGTGCTCGCGCCGGATCGTGCCGGCCAGCACGCGGGAGGCCACCAGGCCCTTCTCGCTGCGCACCAGCAGCTCTGGCGTCGCGCCCACCATGCCGTCCACGCTGAAGGCCCAGCAGGCGTCGTACGCGGACGCCAGGCGGCCCAGCAGGTGCCGGGTGTCCAGCGGGTGCTCGGCGGTCGCCACGACGTCGCGGGCGAGCACCACCTTCTCCAGCTCGCCGGTCTGGATCCGGGCGATGCCCTCGGCCACCACGGCCGGCCAGTCCGCCGCGGCGACGGCGCCGTCGGCCAGCGTCACGCGGCCTGGCTCGGTGACCGGCTGCCGCGGGTAGGCGGACAGCAGGTCCTCGCCCACGGGCGCGGACCGGTCGCCCACCAGGGAGATCGTGGTCATCCAGGTCCGCTCGCCCCGCCGTCCGACGACGACGCGCGGCACGATCAGCACGCCGCTCGCTCGCGCGGGGTCCTCGGCCTCGTCCCCGGGGGAGACGTCGTCGAAGGCGAAGCTGCCGAACGCGACCAGGCCGCTGCCGGGCAGGTTGACGTCGTCGTGCACCACGGCGTTGTCGAGCACCTGGCGCCACGCCTCGTCGGCGTCGGCGAACCGGCCGGGGCCGAAGGTCTCGAACCGCAGCGCCTCGCCCCAGCCCACGAGCCCGTCGCCGTGCCGTACCCAGGCCAGCGCGTTGGTGTCGGGCAGCCGGTCGACGAGCGCCGTCGGCGTGCCGGGCAGGTCGTCCGTCGCCACGGTCCGCACCACGAGCAGCGGGCCGTTCGGAGCGCCGGGCGGCGCCTCGTCGGACGTGGTCGGCGCCTCGGCCGGCCAGGAGTCGTACACGCTGATGCCGGAGGGGGAGCCGGTGGGTGTGCCGGGGGTGCCGCCGGAAGGTGAAGCGATCATCGCTTTCAGCATAAGCGCGCGGGCCCCGAGCGCCTGCCGCCGGTAAGGGAGGTCACAGCGGATGGTCCGTAACCCCCGGGCGACCCTGCGGCGTGAAACGATGGCGGCTATGTCCCGTGCAAGCCTGGAGAAGAAGCCGGCCGAGGTCGCGTCGATGTTCGACGGCATCGCCGCCCGCTACGACCTGACGAACGACCTCATCTCGATGGGGCAGGACCGCCGCTGGCGCCGCCTCACGGTCGAGGCGGTCGCCGCGATGCCGGGCGAGCGCGTGCTCGACCTCGCCGCGGGCACCGGCACCAGCAGTGAGCCCTTCGCGGCCGACGGCGCCTTCGTGGTCCCGTCCGACTTCTCGATCGGCATGCTCCAGGTGGGCAAGCGGCGTCGTCCGGACCTACCGTTCGTCGCGGGCGACGCCACCAGGCTGCCGTTCGCGGACGAGTCGTTCGACGCCGTGACGATCAGCTTCGGCCTGCGCAACGTCGTGGACACGAGCGTGGCGCTGAAGGAGATGCGGCGCGTGGTGCGGCCGGGCGGCCGGATCGTGATCTGCGAGTTCTCCACCCCGACCTGGGCCCCGTTCCGGAAGGTCTACCAGGAATACCTGATGCGCGCGCTGCCCGTGGTGGCGAACGCCGTGACCCGGGACAAGGGGTCCTACGACTACCTGGCGGAGTCCATCCGGGGGTGGCACGACCAGGTCGATCTCGCGAAGCTGATGCTGGAGGCCGGGTGGGAGCACGCCGCCTACCGCAACGTGTCGGGCGGCATCGTGGCGCTGCACCGGGCGGTCCGCGCGGCCTGACCCCTCCCGTAGTTCTTCCGCGAGGTCGTGACTTTGCATCGAGATCGGTCCAGCGTTGGACCGATCTCGATGCAAAGTCACGACCTCGTCGCCCTGGGCGCCGGCGACCTCCCCAAGTAAGGGGAACCTTCCTACACAATCCCCCCTAAGTGTGGCTAGGGTGTCGGTGTTGTGACAGGGTTCACAAGGGCTTGTCATGAAGCCCTTGCCGAACCCCGCACAACAGGTCAGCAACGACCAGGCAGCGGGTTCCCAACGGGGGTGAACGTGCGAAGAGCGATACGCGACGACGCGGATGTCATCGTGGTGGGCGCCGGTCCGGCCGGCTCGTCCACCGCGCACTGGTGCGCGGCCGCGGGGCTCGACGTGCTGCTGCTCGAGAAGGGCGAGTTCCCCCGCGACAAGATCTGCGGCGACGGCCTCACGCCGCGCGCCGTCGCGGAGCTGGTCCGCATGGGCGTGCCGACCCGCCAGGAGGACGGCTGGATCCGCAACCGCGGCCTGCGCGTCCACGGCGGCGGCCGCTCCTACGAGCTGGACTGGCCCGCCCTGACCACCTACCCGGGCTACGGCATGGCCCGGACCCGGATGGGCCTGGACCATACCCTGGCGCAGCACGCCCAGGCGAGCGGCGCCAAGCTCCTGCAGCGCACCAAGGTCACCGGCCCGCTGCGGGACGACGACGGCCGCGTCGTCGGCGTCACCGCCCAGCCG
>NZ_KI911686.1:194222-197245 GCF_000515355.1 Promicromonospora kroppenstedtii DSM 19349
CGGCGGCGCGACCGGCGGCGGTGCCGGCGGCCAGACGAGCCCGCCCGTGGGCACACCGGGGTCGAGCGCCGAGCGCAAGCCGGCGACGTCGTCCGACACCGAGACCGGCAAGGACAAGAAGCCCGGGGAGGACGCGAAGTGAACCTCACACCGGTGCTCACCGACACGTGGGACAAGGACCGCTCCTGGCGGCTGGCCACGTACGAGCGCAACGGCGGCTACGCCGGCCTGAAGAAGGCCCTGACGATGGAGCCGGCCGCCCTGGTCCAGGCCGTCAAGGACTCCGGCCTGCGCGGCCGCGGCGGTGCGGGCTTCCCCACCGGCATGAAGTGGGGCTTCCTGCCCCCGCCCGACGGCGGCCCGCGGTACCTGGTCGTCAACGCCGACGAGTCCGAGCCGGGCACCTGCAAGGACATCCCGCTCATGCTCGCCAGCCCGCAGCACCTGATCGAGGGCGTGGCGATCACGAGCTTCGCGATCGGCTGCGACCACGCGTTCATCTACGTACGCGGCGAGGTGCTGCACGTCTACCGGCGGCTGCTGAACGCCGTCGACGAGGCGTACAAGGCGGGCTACCTGGGCAAGAACATCCAGGGCTCGGGCTTCGACCTCGACGTCACGGTGCACGCCGGCGCGGGTGCCTACATCTGCGGTGAGGAGACGGCGCTGCTCGACTCGCTGGAGGGCCTGCGCGGCCAGCCGCGGCTCAAGCCGCCGTTCCCCGCGGTGGCCGGCCTGTACGCGCGGCCCACCGTGGTCAACAACGTGGAGTCCATCGCCTCCGTCCCGGCCATCGTGGCCCGGGGCGCCGACTGGTTCTCCTCGATGGGCACCGAGAAGTCGCAGGGTCACGGCCTGTTCTCCCTGTCGGGTCACGTCACCACGCCCGGCCAGTACGAGGCGCCGCTCGGCATCACGCTGCGCGAGCTGCTCGAGCTCTCGGGCGGCATCCGGGCCGGGCACGAGCTGAAGTTCTGGACCCCGGGCGGCTCGTCGACGCCGATCTTCACGCAGGACCACCTCGACACCCCGCTCGACTACGAGTCGGTGGGCGCGGCGGGCTCGATGCTCGGCACGCGCGCGCTGCAGATCTTCGACGAGACGGTCTGCGTGGTGCGGGCCGTGTCCCGGTGGACCGACTTCTACGCGCACGAGTCCTGCGGCAAGTGCACGCCGTGCCGCGAGGGCACCTACTGGCTCAAGCAGGTGCTGCACCGCATCGAGTCGGGCGAGGGTCAGGACGGCGACCTGGAGCTGCTGGTCGACCTGTGCGACAACATCCTGGGCAAGGCGTTCTGCGCCCTGGGTGACGGCGCGGTCTCGCCGGTCACGTCGAGCATCGAGCACTTCCGGGACGAGTACCAGGCGCACATCGACGGGCACGGCTGCCCGTTCGACCCGAGCGCGTCGGCGCTGTTCCCGTACACCCCCAAGACACGGACACCGGGTGCCCTCACGGGCGCCGGCGCGGGAGGTCACCGATGACCGTCACGACGAACAACCCGAAGGCCGAGGCGGCCCCGGTCGAGCTGGTCACCTTCACGATCGACGGCACGGAGGTGAGCGTCCCCAAGGGCACGCTGATCATCCGCGCCGCCGAGCAGGCCGGCATCCAGATCCCGCGGTTCTGCGACCACCCGCTCCTGGCGCCCGCCGGCGCGTGCCGCCAGTGTCTCGTCGAGGTCGCCATGCCGGACCGCGAGGGCAACGTGCGGCCCATGCCGAAGCCGCAGGCCTCGTGCACCATGACGGTCGCGCCCGGCATGGTGGTCAAGACGCAGCACACCTCCGCCGTGGCCGACAAGGCGCAGCAGGGGGTCATGGAGCTGCTGCTCATGAACCACCCGCTGGACTGCCCGGTCTGCGACAAGGGCGGCGAGTGCCCCCTGCAGAACCAGGCGATGAGCAACGGCCGCGCCGACTCACGGTTCGTCGAGGTCAAGCGCACGTTTCCCAAGCCGATCGCGCTGTCCACGCAGATCCTGCTGGACCGCGAGCGCTGCGTGCTGTGCCAGCGCTGCACCCGGTTCAGCGAGGAGATCGCGGGCGACGCGTTCATCGCGCTGCAGGACCGCGGCGCGCACCAGCAGATCGGCCGGTTCGACGAGGACGTGCTCGGGTTCGCCGGCGCGGAGTCGTCCACCGGCCCCGTGGACCGTCCGGTCGGGGAGGCCACCACGGACACGTCCGGGCGGCCGTTCTCGTCCTACTACTCGGGCAACACCGTGCAGATCTGCCCGGTGGGTGCCCTGACGGGCGCGGGCTACCGGTTCCGGTCGCGCCCGTTCGACCTCGTCAGCAGCGAGAGCATCGCCGAGCACGACTCGTGCGGCTCGGCGATCCGCATCGACCACCGCCGCGGCCAGGTGCTGCGCCGGCTCTCCGGCGAGGACCCGGTGGTCAACGAGGAGTGGATCACCGACAAGGACCGCTTCGCCTTCACGTGGCAGACGGCGCCGGACCGCATCACCACGCCGCTGGTGCGCGAGAACGGCGAGCTGCGCCCCGCGTCCTGGGTCGAGGCCCTGGAGATCGCGGCGGCCGGCCTGGCCGCGGCCCGAGACAACGGCGGTGTGGGTGTGCTGCCCGGCGGCCGCCTGACCGTCGAGGACGCTTTCGCCTGGTCGCGGTTCGCCCGCACCGTGCTCGGCACCAACGACGTGGACCAGCGGGTGCGCGTGCACTCCGCCGAGGAGGCCGCGTTCCTGGGCCGTGTCGTGGCCGGCTCCGGCGTGGGCGTCACGTTCGGTGACCTGGAGCAGGCGCCCGCGGTGCTGCTCGTCGGCCTGGAGGCCGAGGAGGAGGCGGGCATCACCTTCCTGCGGCTGCGCAAGGGCGCGCGCGGTAAGGCGGGCACCAAGGTCTTCTCGATCGCCCCCTACGCCACCCGCGGCCTGACCCGGCTGGACGGCACGCTGCTCCCGGCGGCCCCCGGCACCGAGGCCGAGTGGCTGACCAGCCTGACCACCAGCCTCGGCGGCGGCCTGCTCCCGGCCGACGCGCCGACGACGGACATCGACACG
>NZ_KI911686.1:197345-207329 GCF_000515355.1 Promicromonospora kroppenstedtii DSM 19349
CCGAGAAGTCCGCGGGCGCCGCCGCCGTGGGCTCCGTGCGCGTGCTGGCGAGCGACGCGGCCGGCTCCGGCCGCCCGGGGGTGACGGCATGACCCCCGCCGGGCTGGAGATCTCCGGCGGCGAGACCGTCCTGTTCTGGGTGATCGCGCCGCTCATGGTGCTCGCCGCGCTGGGCCTGCTGTTCGTCAAGCGGGCCGTGCACGCGGCGATGTGCCTCGTGTTCGTCATGGTCAGCATGGCCATCCTGTACATCGCGCAGGAGGCGCCGTTCCTCGGCGTCGTGCAGGTGGTCGTGTACACGGGCGCGGTGATGATGCTGTTCCTGTTCGTGCTGATGCTCGTGGGCGTCGACGCGTCGGACTCGCTCACCGAGACCATCCGCGGGCAGCGCTGGATCGGTCTGCTCATCGGCATCGGCCTCGCCATCGTCCTGGGCGGCGTGGTCGGGCGCGCGGCGTTCCCGCCCGCCGTCGGGCTGAACGGGGGAGACCCGGGCGGCGTCGCGAACCCGCAGGGCCTGGCCCGCGTGCTGTTCGCCGACTACGTGCTGGCCATGGAGGCCGTGGGCGTGCTGCTCGTGACGGCCGCCGTGGGCGCGCTCGTGCTCACCCACCGGCGCCGGCTCACGCCCAAGCAGGACCAGCGCGCCGTCGCCGACGCGCGGATCCGTGCCCTGCCCGACGGCGTGGTGCTCACCCCGCTGCCGTCGCCGGGCGTCTACGCCACGTCCAACGCGATGGACACGCCCGCGCTCGGGCCGGACGGCGAGCAGGTGCCGCAGTCGGTGTCGCGGGTGCTGCGCATCCGCGGCCAGGAGAAGGCGGCCCCGCACGCGCCGGGCACCGAGCTCGTCGAGACCCAGGCCCAGGTCGGCGGGTCCCGCTCGACCGGAACGCGTGAGGGAGAGGCCTGATGGACATCACCAACTACGTGGTCCTGGCCGCCGTGCTCTTCGCCGTCGGAGCCACGACCGTGCTGCTGCGCCGCAACGCGATCGTCGTCTTCATGGGCGTGGAGCTCATGCTCAACGCCACGAACCTCGCCTTCGTCACCTTCGCCAGGATGCACGGCGACCTGACCGGCCAGGTGCTCGCGTTCTTCGTCATGGTCGTCGCCGCCGCCGAGGTCGTCGTCGGCCTCGCCATCATCGTGACGATCTTCCGTACCCGCCGCTCGGCCTCGGTCGACGACGTCAACCTGCTGAAGGGCTGAGACGTGAACGAAGTGATCGGGCTCGCCCCCTGGCTGGTCGGCTTCCCGCTGATCGGCGCGGCGATCCTGCTGCTGGGTGGCAGGGCCACCGACCGCTGGGGCCACTGGCTCGGCGTGCTGGCCTCGGGTGCCTCCATGGTGGTCGCCTTCATCCTGATGTTCCGCATGATCGGCACGCCGGTCGAGGAGCGCAGCGTGGACCACCACCTGTGGACGTGGTTGTCCGCGGGTGACCTGGGCGTGGACCTCGGCCTCCGGCTGGACCCGCTGTCGGTGACCTTCGTGATGCTCGTGACCTTCGTCGGCACGCTCATCCACATCTACTCCGTGGCCTACATGGACCACGACCCGGACCGGCGCCGGTTCTTCGCCTACCTGAACCTCTTCGTCGCGGCGATGCTCGTGCTGGTCCTCGCGGACTCCTACCTCCTGCTCTTCGTGGGCTGGGAGGGCGTGGGACTCGCGTCGTACCTGCTCATCGGCTTCTGGGACACGGGGCGGCCCTCGGCGCGCGAGAACGCGGTGGCGGCCAAGAAGGCGTTCGTCATGAACCGCATCGGCGACATGGGGCTCATCGCCGCCATGGCGCTGCTGTTCGCCCACGCGGGCGCCCTGGACTTCGGCACCGTCCTGTCGGACGACTCCGTCGGTGCGATGTCGCAGGCCACTGCTACCGCGGTCGGGCTGTGCCTGCTCCTGGCCGCGTGCGGCAAGTCGGCGCAGTTCCCGCTCCAGGCCTGGCTCGGCGACGCGATGGCCGGCCCGACACCGGTCTCCGCCCTCATCCACGCCGCCACCATGGTCACCGCCGGCGTCTACCTCATGGTGCGCTCCGGGGCCATCCTCGAGGCGGCACCCACCGCGCAGCTCGTCGTCGTGCTGGTCGGCGCGGTGACCCTGCTGTTCGGGGCGATCGTCGGCTGCGCCAAGGACGACATCAAGAAGGCGCTCGCCGCCTCCACGATGTCCCAGATCGGCTACATGATGCTCGCCGCGGGCCTCGGCCCGGCCGGGTACGCGTTCGCGATCTTCCACCTGCTCACGCACGGCTTCTTCAAGGCGGGCCTGTTCCTCGGTGCCGGCTCGGTGATGCACGCGATGGGCGACCAGACCGACATGCGCCGCTTCGGCGGGCTGTCGCGGTTCCTGCCCATCACCTGGATCACGATGGGCCTGGGCTGGCTCGCGATCCTCGGGATCCCGCCGTTCTCCGGCTTCTGGAGCAAGGACGGCATCATCGAGGCCGCGTTCATCCCGGTCGAGGGCCAGCCGTGGCGGGCGTGGGTGTTCGGCACGGTCGCCGTGCTCGGCGCCGCGATCACCGCGTTCTACATGACGCGCCTGTTCTTCATGACGTTCGGCGGACGCCGTCCGCGCTGGACCGAGAACCAGCACCCGCACGAGGGCTCGCCCCTGATGTGGTGGCCGCTGGTCTTCCTCGGCGTCGGCTCCGCCGCGCTGGGCCTCGTGCTCGGGATCGGCGGCACGTTCACCACGTGGCTGGAGCCGGTGACCGGACACGCCGAGCACCACGAGCCCGTGCTGCCGGTGCCGGTGATCATCACCGCCACGCTCGTCGTCGTCGTGCTCGGGGCGCTGCTCGCGTTCCGGATGTACGCCGTCAACCTGGTCCCCGAGGAGGCTCCGCGCGGCTCCGTCCTCACGCGGGCCGCTCGCAGGGACCTCTACCAGGACGCCGCCAACGAGACCCTCGTGATGAAGCCCGGCTACGGGCTGGCCCGCGTGGTGCAGGTCGGCGACCGGGACGTCGTCGACCGCGGCTGGAGCGTGCTGCCGCAGGCGGTCTCGTGGTTCGGCGGGGTGTTCCGCAAGGCGCAGACCGGGTACGTCCGCTCGTACGCGGCGGGCATGGCGGGCGGCGTGCTCGTCATCGCCGTCGTCGTGTGGCTCGTGGTGGGTCTCGGTGGTGCCCAGTGATCGGAGGAGAGATGTTTCCCTGGCTGACCGCCCTCATCGCGTGGCCGCTGGTCGGCGCGGCGGTGGTGGCGCTGGGCGCGCTCGGTCGCTCCCGGACCGGCTCCGCGAACGCGGGGACCGGCCTGGCCCGTCCGATCGCCCTGGTGTTCTCGCTGGTCGAGGTGGTCCTGCTGGTCGGGGCGTTCCTCGCCTTCGACACCGGCGCCGCCGCCGAGCACCAGCTCGCCGAGACCCACGCCTGGATCCCGCAGATCGGCACCTCCTACGCGGTGGCCGTCGACGGCGTCGGCCTGCTGCTCGTGGCGCTGGCCGTGGTGCTGGTGCCGCTGGTGCTGCTGGCCGCCTGGAACGAGCAGGGGCGCGACGAGGTGCGCCTGCGCCGGTTCGTGGGCCTCGTGCTGCTGCTCCAGGCGTTCATGGTGGCGGTGTTCGCCGCGCGCGACGTCTTCCTGTTCTACGTGCTGTTCGAGGCCATGCTGATCCCCGCCTACTTCCTCATCGGCGGGTTCGGGCAGGGCGCCGGCCGGCGTCAGGCGGCCGTGAAGTTCCTGATGTTCAGCCTGGGCGGCGGGCTCATCATGCTCGCCGCGGTGATCGCGCTGTACTTTCTCGCGGTCGGCGCGGGCGTGGACCCGAGCAAGGCCTTCCTTCTGGACGAGCTGGTGGGCGTGAACCTCGGCACCATCGCCGAGCGCCTCATGTTCGTCGGGTTCTTCGTCGCCTTCGCGATCAAGGCCCCGATGGTCCCGGTGCACAGCTGGCTGCCCGACGTCGCGGGGAACGCCACCCCTGGCACGTCCACCCTGCTGATCTGCGTGCTGGACAAGGTGGGCACCTTCGGGATGCTGACCCTGTGCCTGCCGCTGTTCCCGGAGGCGTCGCGCTGGGCCGCGCCGTTCGTGATCGCGCTCGCCGTCATCTCGGTGCTGTACGGCGCGATCATGGCCATCATGCAGACCGACCTGCTGCGCCTGGTCGGCTGGACGTCGGTGAGCCACTTCGGCTTCATCATCCTGGGCATCTTCACGTTCACGCCGCTGGGCACCGCCGGGTCGAGCTTCATGATGCTCAACCACGGGCTGGCCACCGGCGCGCTGTTCCTGGTGGCGGGGTTCCTCGTGGCCCGCCACCCGGAGCGGTCGCAGCGGATCACGGACTACCGCGGCCTGCGGTCGGTCACTCCGGTGCTCGCCGGGACGTTCCTCGTGGCGGGCCTGGCGACGCTGTCGCTGCCCGGCCTGGCCACGTTCGTCAGCGAGATCATGGTGCTGATCGGCGCGTTCGGCGGTGCCCCCGCCGGATCGGCCGCCTGGACCGTCGCGGCGATCCCGGGCGTGGTGCTCGCCGCGATCTACGTGCTGCTGACCTACCAGAAGATCTTCACCGGGGCGCCGGCCGAGGGGCTCGAGGTGCTGCCCGACCTCAAGGCGCGTGAGCGCATCGTCGCGGCCCCGCTGGTGGTCGGACTCCTGGTGCTCGGCCTGGTGCCGGGCCTCGCCCTGACCTACGTGGACGCGCCGGCGCAGCAGTCGGCGACGACCATCGCGGTCGACGAACCGGCGGACGCCGCCGCGCAGATGGGGAGCGACAAGTGAACGAGTTCGTGGCACCCGAGATCGACTGGCTCGCCCTCGCACCGCTGATCGTGGTGCTGGGCGCGGGCGTGGTCGGTGTGCTCCTCGAGGCGTTCGTCCCGGCCAGGGCCCGCCGCGTGACCCAGATCGTGCTCACGCTGGCCGCGCTGGCCGGAGGGCTCGCGTTCGTCGTGTACCTCTGGCCGCAGATCGTGGCGCAGCCCGTCCAGGTGGTCGGCGGCAGCGTGACGCTGACACCGTTCGCGCTCGGCGCGCAGGGCATCATCGCCCTGCTCGCCTTCCTGGGCGTGCTCGTGGTGGCCGACCGCACCGCCACCGGCCAGGACGCGTTCGCGCCCACGGCGTCGGCGGTGCCGGGCACCTCGTACGAGGACCTGGCCCGGAAGTCCGGGTTGGAGCAGACGGAGATCTACCCGCTGCTGCTGTTCGCGGCCGGCGGCATGATGCTCTTCGCCTCCACCGACGACCTGATCGTCATGTTCATCGCGCTCGAGGTGCTGTCGCTCCCGCTGTACGTGCTGTGCGCCACGGCGCGCCGGCGCCGGCTCCTGTCGCAGGAGGCCGCGGCCAAGTACTTCCTCCTGGGCGCCTTCGCCTCGGCCCTGTTCATCTTCGGCGTCGCGCTGATCTACGGGTTCGCGGGCACGGTACGGCTCCTGGAGATCGCCCAGCGGGTGCAGCAGGGCGCCCTGCCCCTGGAGGGTATGAGCGCGCTGCTCGTCGCTGGTGTGCTCCTGGTGACGGTGGGCCTGCTGTTCAAGGTGGGCGCGGTGCCGTTCCACGCCTGGACGCCCGACGTCTACACCGGCGCGCCCACGCCCATCACCGGGTTCATGGCCGCGTGCACCAAGGCGGCGGCGGTCGCGGCCCTGGTCGAGGTGCTGTACCGGATCTCCATCGGCGTGCAGGCGGTCGACCCGGAGATCATGCGGCAGCTCCAGGTGGTCGTCGTCGTGGTGGCCGTGCTGACCATGGCCGTCGGCACGGTGATCGGGTCCGTGCAGACCGACGTGAAGCGCCTGCTGGCCTACTCGTCGATCGCGCACGCCGGCTTCCTGCTGGTCGGCATCGCGGGCTTCGGCCCGCAGGTCCAGTCGTCCACCCTCTTCTACCTGCTCGCCTACGGCATCGCGACGATCGGCGCGTTCGCCGTGGTCACGCTGGTCCGGGAGCGCCGGGTCACGCCCGGGGCGCAGGAGGACAACGGTCCCGTGGCCGACGACGGCGTGGTGCTCGGCGAGGCCACGGAGATCGCGCAGTGGGCGGGCCTGGGGCGCAAGGCCCCCTGGCTCACCGCGGCGTTCGCCCTGTTCCTGCTGTCCATGGCGGGCATCCCGCTCACCGCCGGGTTCATCGCCAAGTTCGGCGCGTTCGCCGGGGCGACGTCGGGCGGCCTGTGGTGGCTCGCCGTGCTCGGTGTGCTCGCGTCGGTGGTCGCCGTGGCGTTCTACCTGCGGCTGCTGGTCGTCATGGTGTTCCAGCCGGGGACCGTCGAGCCGGACTCGCAGGCCGAGCCCGTCGAAACCGGGGTCCCGACGAGCTCGACCGGCGACGGCGGCGAAGGCCCGACCGAGGGTGGCGGCGTCGCAACCGCGACCAAGGTGCAGGTCACGGCCGCGCAGCGCGTCGTCGTCACGGTGGTGCGGTCGCGTGGTCCGGCCGCCGTGGCGATCGCTGTCTGCGCGATCGCGACGGTGATTCTCGGCGTTTTCCCGTCTCTGGTTCTTAATCTGGTGGCAGAGGCAAGTAAGTTCGTGCCGTGACCTCCGTACCGCTGCCGCCCCAGACGACGACGGGTACGTCGGCGTCCGCACTCCCGGCCGCTCCGACTGACCTGCCCGACCCGACCGCGCTCGGCCTGCCGATCACGGACCCGGAGCTGGCGTCCCGTCTCGCGGACCGGCTGACGGTGGTCGACGGGGTGCTGTCGGACGCCGTCTCCAGCGCCGACAAGCTGGCCGACGGCGCCTCCCGGCACCTCGTCGACGCGGGCGGCAAGCGGTTCCGGCCGCTGCTCACCCTGCTCACGGGTGAGCTGGGTGACGGTGCGGCCCCCGGCGTCGTCGACGCCGCCGTGGTGGTCGAGCTGACGCAGGTCGCCTCGCTGTACCACGACGACGTCATGGACTCGGCGCCGATGCGCCGGGGCGCCCCGGCGGCCCACATGGTGTGGGGCAACTCGGTGGCGATCCTGGTGGGCGACATGCTGTTCGCCCGCGCCTCGGCCCGGGTGGCCGAGCTCGGGCCCGAGGCGGTGATCCTGCAGTCCCGGACGTTCGAGCGGATGTGCATGGGCCAGCTGCACGAGACCATGGGCCCGGACGACGGCGAGGACGCCGTGGCCCACTACCTGCAGGTGCTGAGCGACAAGACGGCGTCGCTGCTGTCGGCGTCGGCCCGGCTGGGCGCCATGCTCGCCGGTGCGCCGAGGGAGCAGATCGAGGCAGTGGGTGCGTTCGGCGAGAAGGTCGGCGTCGCCTTCCAGCTCGCCGACGACGTGCTCGACGTCGCTTCGGAGGGCGAGACGTCGGGCAAGACGCCGGGCACCGACCTGCGTGAGCACGTGCCGACCATGCCGGTGCTTCTGCTGCGCCAGCACGTCGCCTCGGGCTCCGCCACCGACGACGACAAGGACCTGCTCGCGACGCTCGACGGCGACCTGTCGTCGGACGAGGTGCTGACGGGCGCCCTGCAGCGCCTGCGGGCGCACTCCGTGCTCGCCGACACCCGGGAGCTGGCGGTGCGCTGGGCGCGCGAGGCGGCCGCGGAGCTCGCGCCGCTGCCGGACGGGCCGGTCAAGGAGTCCCTGGAGCAGTTCGCGCAGGCCCTGGCGGACCGGGCGGTCTGAGATCAGCATGAATCTACTCTAAAAATGTTAGAGTAGATTCATGTACGCGGCCGAGGTGGACCAGACGTTGATCCTTCCAAGGGAGGAAGCGCTCGACGGCCTTGCCCGGCTGCCTGAAGGTCAGTGGTTCGAGCGCAAGTCCGGCAGGGTCGATCCGAAAGATCTCGCGGTCCCGCTCGTCGCGCTGGCCAACGCCGAGGGTGGTTGCGTCGTCGTCGGATTCCACGACGGCGCGGTCGACGGTGTGCCACGGGCACGGGTCAACGCTCTTCGTCAGGCAGCCCAGGACTTCACCCGGCCCGTCGTCCGGGCTCGGGTCGAGGAGGTCGAGCTCGAGGGTGACGCGTGCATCCTGCTTCTGCGCGTCGATCCAGGAGACGCCGTTCACGAGACCGCCAAGGGAGACGTGTACCTGCGGGTCGGCGACGAGTCACGGCGCCTCGGATTTGCACAACGCCAGGAGCTCGAGTACGACCGGGGTTCTGCGCCGTTCGACGGTACCCGGGCTCGTGCGGAGATCGACGATCTCGATCCGGATCAGGTGGAGGCGTACCGGCTCGCCATTGGCTCGGCGTCCGCGGAGGGCATGCTGCGTGCACGGGGCCTGCTGACCCGCTCGGGCGAGCTCACGGTCGCCGCTTACCTTCTGTTCGGGGCCTCGCCTCAGATGCTCTACCCCAACGCGCACGTGCGCGTGCTGCGGTACACGGATGTGGATCGCGGCACGGGAGCGAGACTCACCCTTGATGACGCCGGCGACGTGCGCTGCGAGGGGTCGATCCCGCAGCAGATCGATCGGGCCGCCCAGGAGATCGAGCGGCTGCTACCCCGTCGACGAGTGCTGACGGGCTCCGGGCGCTTCGAGGCGTCCGGGATCGTGCCGCGCGACGCCTGGCTCGAAGGCCTGGTCAACGCGGTGTTGCACCGGTCTTACAGCATGGTGGGCGACCATGTGCGGGTCGAGCTGTTCCCTGACCGTGTCGAGATCTCGAGCCCCGGTAGGTTCCCGGGCCTCGTCAACCCGGAACGTCCGCTCGACATAAGTCGGTACGCGCGTAACCCGCGGATCGCGCGCGTGTGTTCGGACCTGGGCATCGCCCAGGAGCTCGGCGAAGGAATCCGGCGGATGTTCGATGAGATGCGCGCCCGTGGTCTGACCGATCCGATGTACACGCAGACACAGAGCGGCGTGCGGTTGATCCTGTCAGCGCTCGACACGGTGCCCAGGGAGGTCTCCGACCAGTTCTCACGAGGAGCGCGACAGGTGTTGGAGGTTCTCCGGGTGGCTGGGCGCCCGTTGGGTACGGGGCAGGTCGCGGAGATGGCGGAGCTCACCCGCCCGACTGTCATCCGACACCTGCAGAAGTTGCAGGATCTGGGGGTCGTTGTCTGGGAGGGGCAGTCGCCGAAGGACCCCAGGGCGGTCTGGCGAATCGTCTGACAGGGTCCCTGGCGGACCGGGCGGTCTGAGCGCCGGGCCAGTTCCGAAGACAGTGACGAAGTTGTGATCAAGCCTCTGACCTGGTGCTTCGTCCCAGGCTAAGGAATTCACCCGTCCAGGAAGACCCTCTAACGTTCCGGTTGTCGGAGGCAACGGCTAGGCTGCCGCCACCGCCGCCGATCGAGCCTTGAGGAAAGCCTGTGCCTGCATTGAAGGTGTCGACGCGCTCGGCGGTCTCCGGAGGCGTCGTCGCCGTCTTCGGCGGGGCCCTGGTCCTGCTCATGCTGCTGCAACAGGGCGAGTCCACGGCCAGGGTCGACCTGGACGACTCCGGCGTGTGGGTCACCAAGACCTCGGCGGGACTTCTCGGCCGGTTCAACAACGAGGCACAGGCGCTGGACGGCACGCTGCTGTCGGGCTCGTCGACGTTCGACGTGCAGCAGGCGGAGTACCGGGTGCTGATGACGGATCCGGGCACCGCCACCGCGAGCCCGGTCGACCCGGCGCAGCTCACACTTGGCGGCACCATGAGCGCGCCCGCCGGCGCCGTCATCGCTTCGGGCGGGCACACCACGGCGGTGCTGGACCCGGAGGACGGCCGCCTGTGGGTGCTCCCGTTCGAGGCCGCGGTCCAGTTCAGTGCTGATGACCTGGACCCGACGGCGGAGCTCGGGCCGGGCGCCCGGGTCGCCGTCGCGACCGACGGCACGGTCTTCGGCGCCGCGCCCGCCAAGGGCCGCCTCGCGACCGTCACGACCAACGGCTCGGGCACCGTCGACGAGGTGACCGACTCCGAGCTCGCGGTGGGCAAGGGCGCCGAGCTGGAGGTGACCGCCGTCGGGGACCGGCCGGTGGTGCTGGACCGCACCGCGGCGACGCTGGTGCTGCCCGGCGGTGACGTCGTGGACCTGGCCGGCGGCGCCGAGGCGCGGCTGCAGCAGCCCTCCGGC
>NZ_KI911686.1:207429-220246 GCF_000515355.1 Promicromonospora kroppenstedtii DSM 19349
CGGCTGCAGCAGCCCTCCGGCGAGGCGGACGCCGTGGTCGTGGCCACGCCGAAGGGCCTGGTCACCCAGCCGCTGCGGGGCGGGAGCTCCACCACGCGCGTGGGCCAGGGCACCCCGGCAGCACCCGTGCAGCTCGGCGGCTGTACCTTCGGCGCCTGGTCGGGCACCGGCCGGGTGGTCCGGGACTGCCCCGGCACCGACCGCGACGTCGACGAGACCCTGGAGGGCGCCGACGGCGAGCTCGCCTACCGGGTCAACCGCCAGGTGATCGTGCTGAACGACGTCTCGGCGGGCACGCTGTGGATGGCCGCGGAGGACTTCGAGAAGGTCGACGACTGGGACCTGAAGATGCCCGAGGACGCCGAGGGGGAGAAGACGGAGTCCGAGACCACCACGCCCGAGATGGTCGACCAGTTCGTGGCCCAGCGGGACAAGCCGAACCGCCCGCCGGAGCCGGAGGACGACTCGATCGGCGTCCGGCCGGGCCGCACCACCGTGCTGAACGTGCTGGGCAACGACCTCGACCCCGACGGTGACGTGATGACCGCGTCGATCGCCGACCCCGAGGGCCGGGTGGCCGGTGCCGGCGCGTCCGACGTCTCGGTGGACCGCGTGCTCGACGGCGCGGCGCTGCAGGCGAACGTGCCCGAGACGGCGACCGGCACCACGACCTTCACCTACACGGTGGACGACGGCCGCGGCGGTACCGCCGACGCCGACGTGAAGGTGCGCGTGGTGCCCCTGAGCGAGAACGAGGCGCCGGTCTCGACCGGCGAGCCCGTGCTGCGCGTGGCGCAGGGCGGCGACGCGTCCATCAAGGTGCTGCCGTTCTGGCGCGACCCCGACGGCGACGACCTGGTCCTCTCCAGCGCGGCCACCGCGGACCCCATGGACGAGGTGCGGTTCCGCCCGGACGGCACCGTCGAGTTCCGCGACGGCGGCACCGCGACCGGCCGCAAGATCGTGGAGCTCACGGTCTCGGACGGCCTGGACCAGGTGGGCGAGGGCCGGCTGCTCGTCGACGTGATCGCCACCCAGGAGCCGCCCGTCGCGGTGGCCGACCACGTCACCGTGCTGGCGGGCGATCCCGTCACGGTCCGGCCGCTGCGCAACGACTCCGACCCCAACGGCGACCGCCTGCGCCTGGTCAGCGTCTCGGAGCAGGCACCGGCCACGATCACGGAGAACTACGCCGCGGGCACGTTCCGGTTCGTGAGCCAGGAGCCCGGCAGCTACGACATCACCTACCAGGTCAGCGACGGCCCGGGCTCGACGATGGGCCTCGTACGCGTCGACGTGCTGCCGCCGCCGGACGCCGCGGGCCCGCCCGTGGTCGTGGCCGACACCGTGCTGCTCCCCGCCGGCGGTTCCGCGCTGGTGGACGTGCTGGCCAACGACACCGACCCGGGTGGCGGCGTGCTGGTCGCGTCATCGGTCGAGGCGCCGCCAGAGGTCACCGCCGTAGTGCTGGACCACCACGTGCTGCGGGTCGCGGAGACCGAGCGCCTGGACCGGCCCGTGACCCTGCGGTACACGGCCTCCAACGGCACGGAGACCGCCGTCGGGCAGGTACGGGTGGTGCCCATCGCCGCGCCCACCAAGCTGCGCCCGCCCGAGGCGACGCCGGACGAGACGACCGTGCACACGGGTGACATCGTCACCGTGCCGGTGCTGAAGAACGACTCCCACCCGGACGGTCTGGAGCTGAAGCTCACGCCGGAGCTCGTGGAGGAGCCGGACACCGGAGAGGCCTTCGTGTCCGAGGACACCGTGCGGTTCCGGGCCGGGTCCGAGGCCGGCACGGCGCACCTGGTCTACGAGGTGCGCGACAGCAACGGCCAGAAGGACTCCGCACAGGTCACGATCAACATCACGGACACCCTGGAGAACGCGGCGCCGCAGCCGCCGGACACCACGGCCCGCGTGCTCGCGGGCTCGGTCACCCGGATCCCGCTGCCGCTTGACGGCAGCGACCCGGACGGCGACTACGTCACGCTCGACGGACTCTCCGCGCCGCCCGCGCAGGGCACGGCCCGCGTGGTCGACGGGTTCCTCGAGTACGAGGCGTCCCAGGGCGCCGCCGGGGCCGACGAGTTCCGGTACTCCGTGACGGACACGCGCGGCGCGACGGCCGAGGGAACGGTCGCCGTCGGTGTCGCCCAGCCGCCGGGGGTCAACCAGCCGCCCACCGCGGGCGACGACGAGACGCTCGTGCGTCCCGGCCGCGACGTCGCGGTGGACGCCCTGGCCAACGACTCCGACCCGGACGGCGACCAGGTGGGCCTGGTACCCAAGTCGTTCGAGGGCGCCGAGAGCCTGGACCCCCGGGTCGTCGAGGACCTGGTGGTGGTCACCACGCCCCGCGACGAGGGCACGCAGACCTTCTACTACGGCATCGAGGACACCTTCGCGGCCCGCGCCACCGGCGCGATCACCGTGCAGACAGCCAAGGACGCGCCGCTGCTGCGGCCGATCGCGCGCGACGACGTGGTGCCGCCCGCGGACGTCACGTCCGACACCGTGACCGTGGACGTGCTGCGCAACGACTCCGACCCCGACGGCGTCGCGACCGACCTGACGGTCGCCGTGCTGGGCGAGGACGGCGAGCAGCCCGCCGGCGTCACCCTCGGCGAGGGCGGCGAGGTCACCGTGGCGCTCACCGAGGACCCGCAGGTGCTCACGTACACCGTGACCGACATGGACGACCTGACGGCGAAGGCGTTCCTGCGGGTGCCGCGCGACGGCTCGCTCCCGCACCTGAAGCAGCCGGTCGAGGCACTGCGCACCTTCGCGGGCGAGACGCTCGAGATCGACATCGCCGACCACGTCGTGGTGGCCGACGGCCACGAGCCCCGGTTCACCGTCGAGGAGAAGGTGACCGCCGTCGAAGGCACGCGCGACGTCACGGGCCCGACCACGCTGACGTTCACGTCCGACGAGGACTACGTGGGACCGGCCTCGGTCACCTTCGAGGTGACCGACGGCGACGGCCCCGACGACCCCGAGGGCCGCACCGCGGTGCTGACCCTCCCGATCGACGTGCGGGCCAGCCGCAACCAGCCGCCGGAGATCAAGGGCACGCCGCTGCTCGAGGTCGCCGCCGGCGAGGAGTCGGCGCTCGACCTGTCGCGCGTCGCGGTCGACCCCGAGGGCGACCCGCTGACCGTCGAGATCACCGGCGGGGCCGAGGGCGTCACCTTCGGCACCCAGGGCGCCACGGTCACCGCGCAGGCGCAGGCCTCCGTCCCGAAGGGCACGCGCTTCACCGTCCCGTTCACCGTGTCCGACGGCGGCCACCCGCCCGTCGCCGGCGAGCTCGCCGTCACGGTCGTGGCCTCGACGCGCCCGCTCGCGCGGGCCAACCCGGACGAGGTGCGCGACGCGCACCAGGGCGCGGCCGCCACGGTGGAC
Source organism: Promicromonospora kroppenstedtii DSM 19349 (assembly GCF_000515355.1). Lineage (GTDB taxonomy): Bacteria > Actinomycetota > Actinomycetes > Actinomycetales > Cellulomonadaceae > Promicromonospora > Promicromonospora kroppenstedtii. The sequence goes on from NZ_KI911686.1 coordinate 210,841, forward strand.
GTGCTGGCCAACGACGCCAACCCGTTCCCCGAGGAGCCGCTGAAGGTGGTCGGCGCCGCGGTCGAGACGGGCCAGGGCTACGTGGAGACGACGGATTCCACGGTGGTCGTGACGCCGTCGGACGACTTCGTGGGTGCCATGGTGGTGCGGTACCGCGTGGCCGACGCGACGGCCGACGTCAGCCGTGAGGTCGAGGGCACGGTGCGCCTCACGGTGCTGGGCCGGCCCGAGGCGCCGCGCGCCCCGCAGGTCGAGGAGGTGCGGTCCGAGACGGTGGTGCTGACGTGGGACCCGCCGGCGGACAACGGGGCCGAGATCACCGGGTACACCGCGCGGTCGGGCAAGGGCGACACCACCGAGTGCCGCTCCACGACCTGCACGGTCACCGGGCTCAAGAACGACGTCGTCTACAACTTCACCGTCACGGCCACCAACGAGGTGGGTGAGTCGGAGCCGTCCGGCCCGTCCGAGGACGCCCGGCCGGACGAGAAGCCCGACAAGCCGGAGCCGCCGTCGCTGAAGTTCGGCGACTCCGCGCTGACGGTCTCCTGGAAGAACCGGACCTACACCGACCGTTCGCCGATCGAGTGCGTGAACCTGGAGATCAGCCCGGCCCCGGCCGACGGCGTGATCCAGAAGTCCTGCGTCACCGGCAGCTCGATCGTCTGGGACGGGCTGGCCAACGGCACCGCCTACACGGTGACGGTGCAGGCTGTGAACGCCGCGCCGGACCCCTCGGACTGGAGCGACGCCTCCGCCCCCGAGACCCCGGCCGCGCCGCCGGCCAAGCCCGCGGCGCCGTCCGCCCAGCGCGTCGACAACGCGCTCGGCGGGCAGATCACGGTGTCCTGGACCGAGCCCGCCAACAACGGCGCCCCGGTCGAGCAGTACCATCTGGACGTCTACGAGAACGGGTCCAAGGTCGAGACGCAGACGGTGACGGGCACCTCCCGCGTGGTCTCGGGCCTGTCGGCCGAGGCGTCCTACACGTTCGCGGTCACGGCCGAGAACAAGGCGGGCAGCTCGCCGGCCAGCGACCGGTCGGCGGCGCAGGTGCCGTACGGGAAGCCGCAGGTCCCGGGCACGCCGACGGCGTCGCTCGGCTCCACCACGAGCGGCCAGGCCGACGTGCGCTGGAGCGGCATCGCGTCGGGCGACTTCCGTGGACCGGCGCACCGGTACGAGGTGCTGGCGAACGGTGGGGGCACGCCCGGGAATGCCGGGACCGCGACGTCGTACACCTTCAAGGGCCTGGCCAACGGCACGGCCTACCGGTTCCAGGTGCGCGCCTGCAACCAGTACACGTGCTCGGCCTGGACGGCGAGCTCCGGCGCCGTGACCCCGTACACGACGCCGGGCGCCCCGGGCGTGAGCTGGACGCTGCGCTCGTCCTCCGAGGGCCGGTTCACCGTGTCGCCCCCGGGGAGCAACGGCGGCCGGGCCGTGGACTCGATCCGGTACCGCGTCAACGGCGGCGGCTGGCAGAACATGTCCGCGTCGGGCGGCAACGTCGACGTCGGGCCCGCCTACAACACGAGCTACAGCCTGGAGGCGCAGGCCTGCAACGCGGCCGGGTGCGGCACGACGGCGTCGGGCAGCGGGCGGACCAACTCCAACCCGGCCAACCGCTCGTTCACCATCTCCAAGGGCGCCGACGCGTCGACGTCGTCGGGCTGCCGGCAGGGCTCGGCGTGCCGCTGGATCAACATGAGCATCACCGGCTGGGAGCCCAACACGGCGTTCACCATGCGGTGCCTCACCACCGTGCGCCAGCCGGCCGGGCAGGTCTACTTCCCCCGCTGGGAGCAGGGCGAGTGGTGGGGTCAGGCCTGGGGCGTGCCGCTCCGTACGGACGGCAACGGCAACTGGTCCGGGCAGTCCGACTGCATGCACGGCTACACGGGAGCTCAGACCTGGGTCGAGACCCAGCAGCTGGGGTCGTCCAACCGACTGACCTGGTGACCACGGGAAATTTGCTTCGACACGGTTGCGACACACCGGCCGCTTACCAGACAGACTCCTACAATCTGGACGGGCGGCATGGGTAGTCCTGCCCACTGAAATTCCACGACGATTCACCCTTGCCCCCGGTAGTGTGCTCCCGTTGCGCCTGTGTGTGCCGTCCGGGCGGGCAAATTTTCGGTGGCGTGTCTGTTGAAGAGGAGGACGCATGAGCTTGGTCTCGCGCGTGTACGAGAACCGCAGATCGGCAGCATCGGTCGGTGTGGTGACTCTCTTCGGCGCGGGCCTCCTGGGCTTTGCGCTCCTGTACGACGGCGAGGCGACGGCGGACGTCCAGCTGAACGACTCGGGCGTCTGGGTGACCCAGACCGCGTCCGGCAAGGTCGGCCGGTTCAACTACGAGGCCAAGGCCCTCGACGGCACCCTGCTCGCCAACTCGGCGAGCTTCGACGTGGAGCAGGACGCGCAGCGCGTGCTCCTGGACAGCGTGGGCGACTCGTCCGCGAGCCCCATCGAGCCGGCGCAGCTCACCCTGCGCGGCACGATGAAGTTCCCCGCGGGCGCGCAGGTCGGCGCCGCCGGCGCCACCACCGCCGTCTACGACGAGGAGTCCGGCAAGGCCTGGGTGCTCCCGTTCGACGGCGCGGTCGCGTTCGACGAGAAGAAGCTCAAGCCGACGCTGAAGGTGGGCAAGGGCGGGACGCTCGCGGTCGGCAAGGAAGGCACCGTGTTCCTCGCGGTCCCGGCCGACGGCAAGCTGTACACGGTCCCGACCGGCGCACAGGGCACCGCCAAGGACGCCGACGAGTCCTCGCTGCCCATGAGCGCCGACGCCAAGATCCAGGTCACGGCCGTGGGCGACCAGCCCGTGGTACTGAACCAGTCGACCGGCAACGTGGTGCTGCCGGGCGGCGACTCCGTCGAGATCAAGGACGCGTCGCAGGGCATGCTCCAGCAGCCGTCCGACAAGGCCGACAACGTGGTGCTGGCCACCCCCAGCGGTCTGGTCTCCCAGCCGCTGGGCGGCGGCGACGCGACCACCCGCTCGGCGGAGGGCACGCCGTCCGCCCCGGTCCAGCTCAGCGGCTGCGTGTACGGCGCCTGGACCTCGGGCCAGGTCATCCGCGACTGCGAGGGCTCCGACAACGACGTGGACGAGCGGCTCGAGGGCATCGACGCCAGCACCAGCCTCGCCTACCGCGTGAACCGCAACGTCATCGTCCTGAACGACGTCGCGAACGGCTCCCTGTGGATGGCCGCCGACAAGTTCGAGAAGGTCGACGACTGGGACCTCAAGATGCCCGAGGACGCCGAGGGCGAGAAGACCGAGTCGGAGCAGACCACGCCCGAGCAGGTCGACCAGTTCGTGGCCCAGCGGGACAAGGCCAACCGGCCGCCCGTCGCCAAGGACGACAACTTCGGTGTGCGGCCGGGCCGCACCACCGTGCTGAACGTGCTGGGCAACGACGTGGACAAGGACGGCGACGTGATGGTCGCTGCGGTCAAGGGCGAGGCCGAGGGCGACATCAAGGTCAACCGGGTGCTCGACGGCGCGGCCCTGCAGGCCGACGTGCCGGCGGACGCGACCGGCACCACCACGTTCACCTACGAGGTCAACGACGGCCGCGGCGGTACCGACCAGGCGTCCGTGGACGTCCGGGTGGTGCCGCTCGAGGAGAACAACCCGCCCGTCCAGTCGGGTGAGCCCGTGCTGCGGGTCGGTCAGGACAGCATGGGCACCATCAAGGTGCTGCCCTACTTCACCGACCCCGACGGCGACGACATGTTCCTGTCGAACGCGAGCACGGCCGACCCGCTGGACGAGGTGCGGTTCCGGCCGGACGGCACCATCGAGTTCCGCGACGGTGGTACCACGACGGGCCGCAAGATCGTCGACATCACGGTCTCCGACGCGCTGGGGCTGCCGTTCCAGGGCCGGCTGCTCGTCGACGTGATCGCGACCAACGTGCCGCCGGTCGCCGTGCAGGATCACGTGACGGTGCTGGCCGGCGAGCCCGCCACCGTGCGGCCCATGCAGAACGACTTCGACCCCAACGGCGACAAGCTGCGCCTGACGGCGGTCGGCGAGAAGGCGGGCCTGGAGATCACGCCGAACTACGGCGCGGGCACCTTCCGCGTCGTGAGCGACTCCCCGGGCTCGTACGACCTGACCTACCAGATCACCGACGGCCCCGAGCCGACCATGGGCCTGGTGCGCGTGGACGTCGTCGAGCCGCCGGACGAGGCCGGTCCGCCCATCGCGGTCTCCGACCAGGTGCTGCTCCCGACCGGCGGCTCGGCGCTGGTGGACGTGCTGGCCAACGACACCGACCCCGCGGGCGGCGTGCTCGTGGTGCAGGGCGTGGACGTCCCGGACGACGCCCCGGTGAAGGTCGCGGTGCTGAACCACCAGATCCTGAAGGTCTCCGAGGTCAAGCGGCTCGACGAGCCCGTGACCATCACCTACACCGTCGCGAACGGCGCGGGTACCACCACGGGCCAGGTGCGCGTGGTGCCGATCCCGGCGCCGGCCCGGCTGCGCCCGCCGGAGGCGGGCCCGGACGAGGCGACCGTGCACGTGGGCGACGTGGTGACCATCCCGGTGCTGAAGAACGACACCCACCCGGACGGCCTGGAGCTGACCCTGACGGACGAGCTGCAGGAGTCGCCGCCGGCCGAGGCCGGCGAGGCCTTCGTCTCCGAGGACACGGTGCGGTTCCGCGCCGGCCAGGAGGCGGGGACGTACCACGCGGTCTACGAGGTGGTGGACTCCAACGGGCAGAAGGACTCGGCCCAGGTCACCATCGTCGTCAAGGACGACCCGGAGAACGCGGCGCCCCAGCTGCCCGACATCACGGCCCGGGTGCTCGCCGAGGGAACCGTTCGGATCCCGCTGAACCTCGACGGCACCGACCCGGACGGCGACTACGTCACGCTGAGCGCCATCTCCGGCGCCCCCACGCAGGGCACCGCGACGATCGTGGACGGGTTCATCGACTACACGGCGGCCGAGGACGGCACCGGGCTGGACACCTTCACCTACCAGGTCACGGACACCCGTGGCGCGGTGGGCGAGGGCCTGGTCCGCGTGGGCATCACGCCCAAGCCGGCGACCAACCAGCCGCCGCAGGCCGCGGACGACGAGACGACGGTGCGGCCGGGCCGCACGGTCGCCGTCCGTGCGCTGGAGAACGACACCGACCCCGACGGCGACGAGATCGGCCTGGTGGAGAGCGGTTTCGAGGGCACCGGGGACATGGACCCCAAGGTGGTCAAGGACGACGTGGTCGTCACCGCGCCGGACGACGAGGGGTCCTACTCCTTCTACTACGGCATCCAGGACACCTTCAAGGCCAAGGCGAGCGGCGCCATCTCGGTGAACGTGGACCAGAACGCGCCGCTGCTGCGGCCGATCGCCCACGACGACGTCATCACCTCGGACGACGTCGAGGGTTCCTCGACCGTGACCGTCGACGTGAAGGCCAACGACATCGACCCCGACGGCGTGGCCGCCGACCTCGAGCTGAGCATCGACCCCGACCTGGAGGGCGTGCGGATCACCGACGAGGGCCTGCTCGAGGTGCAGCTCACCGAGTCCGCCCAGGTGATCACCTACACCGTGACCGACATGGACGGCCTGGAGGCCAAGGCGTTCGTGCGTGTGCCGGGCGACCAGGCGCGGCCGCACATCAAGCCGGGCCTGGAGCCGCTCAAGGCCACCTCCGGTGAGCCGCTCACGATCGATCTCGCCGAGTACGTGGTGGTGCGCGACGGCACCGAGCCGCGGATCACCGAGGAGAAGACGGTCAAGGCCCTGGAGGGCAAGGCCGTCGTCGACGACGAGGACACGCTCGTCTACACCTCGGCCGAGGACTACGCCGGCGCGGCGTCGGTCAGCTTCGAGGTGACCGACGGCGACGGGCCCGACGACCCCGAGGGCCTGACGGCGGTGCTGACGCTGCCGATCGACGTGACGCCGTCCAAGAACATGCCGCCCAAGATCACGGGCCGGCCCGTGCTGGAGGTCGCGGCCGGCGAGGAGAGCTCGGTCGACCTCTCCCGGTACGTGAAGGACCCCGACAAGGACCCGCTGACCTTCACGGTCAAGGGCGTCGAGGGCATCTCGCCGTCGGTCTCCGGCGACACGGTCTCGGCCGAGGTCGACCCGTCCGTCTCGAAGGGCACCGCGCAGGAGCTGGCGATGACGGTCTCGGACGGCAAGAACCCCGCCGTCGACGCCGTGCTGACCGTCAAGGTCGTGGCCTCGACCCGGCCGCTGGTGCAGACCACGCAGGACGTCGTGCTCGACGCCCACCAGGGTGAGCCGACGACCATCCCCGTCCTGGCCAACGACACCAACCCGTTCCCGGGCGAGGACCTGACCCTGTCGGGCGTGCCGACGGTCGAGACCGGCTCGGGCACCACCGAGTACCGCGGCGACCAGCTCGTGGTGACGCCCGCCGAGGACTTCCACGGCGCCATGCTGGTGCGGTACCGCGTGCAGGATGCCACCGGCGACCCCGACCGCGAGGTCGACGGCATCGCCAAGCTGACGGTCCTCGGCAAGCCGGAGCCGCCTCGGGCGCCACGCGTCGAGGAGGTGCGGTCGGAGACGGTCGTGCTGAGCTGGGACCAGCCGAACAACAACGGTGCGGACATCACCGGCTACACGCTGCGGACGCAGAACGGTCAGGAGCACGCCTGCAACACGACCACCTGCACGTTCGACGGGCTGAAGAACAACGTGAAGTACACGTTCACGGTCACCGCGACCAACGAGGTGGGCGAGTCCGAGCCCTCGCCGGCCTCCAAGGAGGCCCGCCCGGACGAGAAGCCGGACCAGCCCGCGCCGCCGACCCTCGTGTTCGGTGACAAGAGCCTCGAGGTGTCCTGGAAGAACCGGGCGTACACGGACCGGTCCCCGATCGAGTGCGTGAACCTGGAGATCAGCCCGGCCCCGGCCGACGGCGTGATCCAGAAGACCTGTGTCCAGGGCGGCAACACCACGTGGACCGGGCTGGAGAACGGTACGGCCTACACGGTGCGCGTCCAGGCCAAGAACGCGGCCCCGGACCCGTCCGACTGGTCCGAGCCGTCCGCGCCGGAGACGCCGGCCGCGCCCCCGGCCCAGCCGGCGGCGCCCAACGCCAGCCGGGTGGACACCGCCGTCGGCGGGCAGATCAACGTCTCGTGGACGGCCCCGGCCAACAACGGTGACGCGGTCAAGACGTACTACCTGGACGTCTACAAGGACGGCTCGAAGGTGAAGACCGTCACCACCTCGGACACCTCGCAGACCGTGCAGGACCTGAGCACCAGCTCGAGCTACACGTTCACCGTCCAGGCCGAGAACAAGGCCGGCAAGTCGCCGGTCAGCGGCCAGTCCAACGCGGTGGAGCCGTTCGGCACGCCGGACGTCCCGGGTAAGCCGAACGCCGCACTCGGGTCCAACACGAGCGGACAGGCGAACGTGAGCTGGGGTGCGATCGGGGACTTCCGCGGCAGCGGCCCCCGGTACGAGGTGCAGGCAAACGGCGCCAACGGCAAGAACGCCGGGAACGCGACCTCATACACCTACTCACCCCTGAACAACGGGACCTCGTACACCTTCCAGGTGCGCGCCTGCAACGCGAACGCCTGCTCGGGCTGGTCCGCGGCGTCGAACGCGGTGACGCCGTACGGCCCGGTGCCGACACCGTCGATCAGCGCCAGCGGCGGTGACCAGAAGGTCACCTTCACCTGGGACGGCCGGGCCACCAACGGCCGGGCGATCCGCTCGGTCGTGGTCTCGGGTGCGTTCAACAGCACCGCGACGAACGGCACCCAGTCGGTGTCGGCGGGCTACAGCACGACGAAGCGGGCCTGTGTCGAGGTCACGGACACCGAGGGGCAGAAGGCGAGCAAGTGCGCCGAAGCGACCTCGGACAGGGCTCCGGACCCGCGGGCCTGGGTGACCAAGGGCTCCGGCGTGAGCAACGGTGACTGCACGCACTCCTCGTGCGCGTACTTCGTCGTCAACTGGCAGGACTTCCCCGCCGGCAACCACAGCGTGGAGTGCTACTCGGGCACCAACCCCGACGAGTCGGGCTGGCACAACATCCTGACGCCCGACCGCTCCTACAGCATGAACTTCTCGGGCACCGGCAGCCGCCAGCTCAGCTGCTTCTACGGGTACCCGGGGACGCAGGTGGCCGTCCGCATCGACGGCAAGCTCTACGAGGCCAGGACCTGGTAGAACCATCCCTGCCCGGCCGCCGCGCACGCGGTGGCCGGGCACGCCATGATCGACACAGATTTCACCCGACGAACGAGCAGTAACGAGCAGTAGGGATAGACGAGATGACCACGATGACCCCTGAGCAGGCGGCCTGGTTCGCCCAGACCTTCGACCGGCTCGTCGGCAACGTCGGCCAGGCGGTCCTGGGCAAGGCGCCGGTGGTGCGCATGGCGCTCACGTGCATGCTCGCCGAGGGCCACCTGCTGCTGGAGGACGCCCCCGGTACCGGCAAGACCATGCTCGCCCGCTCGATCGCGGCGTCGGTGCAGGGCACGCACAACCGCATCCAGTTCACGCCGGACCTGCTGCCCTCCGACGTCACGGGTGTGACGATCTACGACCAGAAGACCGGGAAGTTCGACTTCCACCCGGGCCCGATCTTCGCCTCGATCGTGCTGGCCGACGAGATCAACCGTGCCTCGCCGAAGACCCAGTCCGCGCTGCTGGAGGTCATGGAGGAGGGCCGGGTCACCGTCGACGGCGTCGCCCACGAGACCGGCCGCCCGTTCATGGTGCTCGCGACCCAGAACCCGATCGAGCAGGCCGGCACCTACCGCCTGCCCGAGGCCCAGCTCGACCGCTTCCTGATGAAGACGTCGGTGGGCTACCCGGACCACGCCTCCACGGTGGAGATCCTGTCGGGCGCCTCGGTGAAGGACCGCAGCAAGACGCTGCAGCCCATCATCACCACCAAGGCCGTCACCGAGATGGCTGACCTCGCCTCGACCGTGCACACCGACACCGCGGTGCTGGAGTACGTGTCCCGCCTCGCCGAGGAGACCCGCAACGCGCACGAGGTGCGCGTCGGCGTCTCGGTCCGTGGTGCGCTGGCCCTGGTGCGCTGCGCCAAGGTGTGGGCCGCCGCGCACGGCCGCAACTACGTGCTGCCCGACGACATCAAGGAGCTGGCCCAGCCGGTCTGGGCCCACCGCTTCGTGCTGGACCCGGAGGCCGAGTTCGCGGGCGCCCGCCCCGACGTCGTGCTGGCCCGGATCATGGCCGACGTCGCCGCGCCGCAGGAGCGGGCCTCGGCATGACGACCACGGGCATGGCGTCCGGTACCGGGTACGGGAAACGTCAGGAGAAGCCGACCGGCCTCGCCGGCGTCGTCGCCGCGGGCCGTGCGCAGGCGCAGCGCGGCCGGCGCGGCTGGGTGACCTTCGCCGC
>NZ_KI911686.1:220346-221809 GCF_000515355.1 Promicromonospora kroppenstedtii DSM 19349
GCCGCGCCCGCGCAGCAGGCCCCGGCCCAGCCGGCACCGGTGCAGCCCGCACCCGTCCAGCCGACGCCGGCCCAGCCGACCCTGCCGCCGCAGTCCGACGAGTTCTCGGACGCCACGCGGATGCAGGCGCCGATCCTCGAGCCCGCCGCCACCGTGACCGTGGCGATCGAGCTCGAGTCGGGCGAGCGCCGCGTCATCGACGGCCCCGCGCTGGTGGGCCGCAACCCGCAGGCGTCCGGGGGTACGGGGTACATCCTCGTGCGCGTGGACGACCCGACCCGGTCGGTGTCCAAGAACCATGCCGAGCTCGGCGTGGACTCCGCGGGGCTGTGGTTGACGGACCGTGGGTCCACGAACGGCACGGTCGTCTCGGCGCCGGGCCGCTCGCCGCAGGTCGCGGAGCCGGGCGCGCGCGTCCGGGTGCCGGTCGGCTCGACCATCCACGTCGGGGACCGCCGTCTGGTCGTGCACGCCGACGAGTCCAGGGCATGACCCAGCAGGAGCAGGGGCTGACGACGATCTGGGGTGCGGCCTCGCACCAGGGTCGGCGTCGGTCCCTCAACGAGGACGGATACCTGGCCACCGGCCGGGTGTTCTTCGTGGCCGACGGCATGGGTGGCCACGAGGCGGGTGAGGTGGCCAGCGCGGAGGCGCTGGCCGCGCTCAGCGGTCTCGCCGACATCGAGAAGGTCGAGCCGGCCCTGGTGGAGGCTTTCCTCGAGATCGCTCAGCAGCGGGTCCGCGCCATCGAGACGGACTCGGGCAACGCGCCCGGCACCACCCTGACGGGCGTGCTGGTCGACGAGCGCGAGGACGTGCCGTACTGGCTGTTCGTGAACGTCGGCGACTCGCGAACCTACATCCTGTCGGGCGGTCTGCTCACACAGGTGAGCGTGGACCACTCCGAGGTGCAGGAGCTCGTGGACGCGGGCACCATCACGATGGAACAGGCCCGCATCCACCCTCGGCGGAACGTCATCACGCGCGCCCTCGGCGCCCAGGACGACGTCCGCGCCGACTTCCGGTACATCCCGGTCACGCTGCACGACCGCGTGCTGGTCTGCTCCGACGGCCTCACCGGCGAGCTGACCGACGAGCAGATCACGACGATCCTGCTGGAGCAGCCGGACCCGGAGCGAGCCGCCGGGCACCTGGTCAACGCCGCGATCCAGGCCGGTGGCCGGGACAACATCACGGTGGTCGTGGTCGACGTGACCGGCGTGGACCACGAGACCTTAGGCTCGTCGACAGCGCCACGGGCGGGGGCGGAGATGGACGAGGACACCCTGCCGCGAGAAGAGCACGAAGCAAGAACCCAGGGGGTCTGACATGACGGTGCACTACAGCGAGGGTTCCGCGCGGGTGGTGGTCCGCAACAACACGGTGGTCGTGCTGCCCGGGCCCGCACCCGCCGGCGTCGTCGACGCGCTCTGGACGGCGCTCGACCGGCCGGACGGCGGGGT
>NZ_KI911686.1:221909-225728 GCF_000515355.1 Promicromonospora kroppenstedtii DSM 19349
GGGTGACCTTCGCCGCCGGCGCCCGTACGCGGGCGGCGGCGGCCGGTCGTACGCTCGCGCCGGTCCGCCGCACGTTCAGCACGTTCGGCATCGCGGTGACCCTGGTGGCGGCCGGTGCCTGGATCGCCGCACTGACGCTCGGCTGGCTCGAGCTGCTGGTGGCCGCGATCGTGCTCACCGTGACGCTCCTGTGCGCCATCGTGTTCGTGCTCGGACGGTTCAAGTACGACGTCGTGCTCGACCTGGCGCAGGCGCGCGTGACCGTCGGCGACCGCGCCGTGGGGCGCCTCGACGTGCGCAACGCGTCGAGCCGTCCGCTGCTGCCGTCGGTGATGGAGCTCCCCGTCGGCACCGGCACGGCGGCGTTCCCCGTGCCCCGGCTCAAGGGCGGCGGCACGCACGAGGAGATCTTCACGATCCCGACCCGGCGCCGCAGCGTGATCACGGTCGGTCCGGTCAAGTCCGTCCGCGCCGACCCCCTGGGCCTGCTGCGCCGCGAGATGACCTGGACCAACGAGCAGGAGGTCTTCGTGCACCCGCGCGTCAAGAACCTCACGGGCTCCTCCACGGGCTTCCTCAAGGACCTCGAGGGCCGGATCACCAACGACATCACGAACGCGGACGTGAACTTCCACGCCCTGCGCGACTACGTGCCCGGCGACGACCGCCGGCACATCCACTGGAAGACGACGGCCCGCACCGGTCAGATCATGGTGCGGCAGTTCGAGGAGACCCGGCGCTCGCACCTCGCGGTGCTGCTGTCCACGCGCGCCGAGGACTACGCGAACGAGGAGGAGTTCGAGCTCGCCGTCAGCGTGTGCGGCTCCCTGGGCCTGCAGGCCATCAAGGAGGACCGCGGCGTGACGGTGCTCGTCAACGAGGCCACGCTGCACGGTGACCACCGCACCCGCCTGCTGGACGACCTCTCCCGGATCGAGATGGTGTCCCGCAAGTCCAAGCTGGTGGACCTCGCCCGCGCCGCGAGCATGGCCGCCGCCGACTTCTCGGTGATCTCCTTCATCGTCGGCAGCATGGTCACGCCCACCGAGCTGCGTGCGGCGTCGGCCCGCGTGCCCGCCGGCGTGCAGGTCATGGCCATCCAGTGCGTGCCGGGGGCCTCCCTCGGCCGGCACTCCATCGCGGAGCTGGGCGTGCTCACCCTGGGCCGCCTCGGCGACCTGCCCCTTGCGCTGAAGAAGATGAGCGACGCATGAGTGACGAGAACACCCGCGGCAACCTCCCGAGGGGAGGGGCCGCGCAGGGCAACCAGCCGCCCTACGGCACCGGCACTGGGTACCGGACCGGCACCGGCCGGGGCACTACCCGCCGCAGGGAGGCCGAGCAGCCGCGCGCGCTGACCAGGTTTGCCCTGGTCGACGTCGCGGCCCTCGTCGTGATGCTCGGGGCCGTCGCCGTCGGCTTCGGCCCGGTGTGGGGCTCGCTCGGCTACCTGCTGCCCACGGTCGGCGGCGCCGTCGTCGGCCTGGTCGTGGCCTGGGTGGGCGCCTGGCGCCGCTTCCCGGCCGTCGTCGTGACCGCGCTCGCCGTGCTGGCCTACGTCCTGTTCGGCGGCGCGCTGGCCCTGCCGCACACGACCATCGCCGGGGTGGTGCCCACCCTGGACACGGTGCGCGAGCTGCTGCTCGGTTCCGTGCAGGGCTGGAAGCAGTTCATCACCACCACGCCCCCCATGCGGTCGTTCCCCGACCTCGGGGTGGTCCCGTTCCTGCTCATGCTGATCGTGTCCCTGGTCGCGGGCACCATCGCCTGGCGCGCGAAGCACGCCGTCTGGGCCGTGGTGCCGATCATCGTCGCCCTCGTCGGCGTGATCCTGCTCGGCACGGTCGACGCCGCGATGCCGATCGTCCAGGGCCTCGTGATCGCCATCGCCGCGCTCCTGTGGGGCGCCGTGCGCGTCATGGAGGCGCGCGTCGGCACGCACTCGATCTCCACGGAGGCCAGCCGCGAGGCCACGCGCCGCCTGCGCTGGCACCGGGTCCGCACGGGCGCCACGATCCTGGGCGTCGCCGCGCTGGCCGCCGGTTTCACCGCGCCGATGATCATGCCGGAGCAGCCCCGCACCGTGCTCCGCGAGGAGATCGTCCCGCCGTTCGACATCCACCAGTACACCAGCCCCCTGGTCGCGTTCCGGCACTACGCCAAGGACGCCCGCGAGGACGAGCTGTTCACGGTGAGCGACCTGCCCGAGGGCGGCCGCGTGCGGCTCGCGACCCTCGACCGTTACGACGGCGTGGTCTACGACGCGGCCGGCGACGGCGGCGACACCGGCGTGTACACGCGGGTCGGGGAGGAGATCGCGACGGGCTCCGACGAGACGCCGACGCCGATCGACATCGAGGTCACGGGGTACAGCGGTGTCTGGGTCCCCGAGATCGGCAACCTCACCGGCGTCGAGTGGATCGGCGCGAACGCCGAGGCGCAGACGGACGGCACCTACTACAACTCGACCACGAGCACCGCGATCACCACCGCGGGTATCAAGCCGGGCGACAAGTACCGCCTGAACGTGCTGATGCCCGAGGCGCCGGACGAGGACATCCTCAAGAAGGCCGAGATCAGCGACGCGGACCTGCCGGAGACCGAGCCGACCGCGATGCCCGCGGGCCTGCCCGCCAAGGCGACGCAGTTCACGGGCGAGGAGACGGACCCCGCGACCAAGCTGTTCTACATCCGGGACGCCCTGCAGGCCTCGGGCGTGCTGTCCAGCGGGCTCGACGGCGAGGTGCCGTCGCGTCCAGGCCACTCGGCGGAGCGGATCGACACGCTCGTCGAGGAGGAGAAGATGGTGGGTGACGACGAGCAGTTCGCCGTCGCGCTCGCTCTCATGGCACGGCAGGCCGGCATCCCGGCCCGCGTGGTCATGGGCTTCTACCCCGACAAGGACAGCGACTACCAGGAGGGTGAGCCCTGGACGGTGCGCGGCGAGGACGTGCACGCCTGGATCGAGGTGCCCTACAAGGAGTACGGCTGGGTGCCGATCGACGCCGTCCCGGACGAGAAGCCGCAGATCCAGCCGGAGCCCAAGAGCGAGCAGGTGCCCAAGCCGCCGGTGCTCCAGGACCCGGAGCCGCCGGAGGAGCCGGACAAGGCGAAGGCCGGCAGCGTCGAGGACGACAACAAGGACGACGCCGAGAACGACCCCTTCGACTGGGGCCTGCTCGGTCTGATCCTGCTCGCGGTCGGCATCCCGCTGCTCGTCATCGCGGGCCCGATCATCGCGATCCTGGCCTACAAGGCCCGGCGCCGTACGGCCCGCCGCACCGCGGAGCAGCCCGCCGACCGGATCAGCGGCGGCTGGCACGAGGTGGTCGACGTCGTCACCGACCTCGGCACGACCGTCCCGCCGGGCGCGACCCGACGCGAGGGTGCCGGCGTGATCGCCGGTGCGCACCAGGTCCCCTCGACCCTCACGCTCGCCCACCGCGCGGACGCGTCGGTCTTCGGGCGCGGTGAGCCGACCCAGGCGGACGTCGATTCGTTCTGGGCCGAGGTGGACGAGCTGGTGGGCGGGCTACGCTCCAACCTGAGTACGCGACGGAGGGTGCGCGCGGCGTTGTCGCTGCGGTCCGTCTGGGCGCGTGTGGGCGGTGGTCGCGGAGTCCTCGCGGCACTCGGGGGACTCGGGTCCCGGCGGAAGAAGGAGAGCTGATGACGGACGTGGTCTGCGCTGGTTGCGGGTCGACCCAGCGAGCGGGTGCGCCGTTCTGCGCCGCGTGCGGCCGGGAGTTCCCGCGCACGGGGCGGCCGGTCGCGGAGGCGGCCCAGGTGCCGCAGGGGCAGGTGCAGGCGGCGGCCGCG
>NZ_KI911686.1:225828-226508 GCF_000515355.1 Promicromonospora kroppenstedtii DSM 19349
CCGCCGCCGCCCGGAACGGCTCGGGCTCGGTGCCGCTGGTGGAGAGCCGGCCGCCGATCACCACCGAGGTGGAGGTGTACACGGCGACGCAGATCCCCAAGGCGGGGTCCGTGCCGCCGCCGCTGGTGGCGCCCTACGCGGGTGTCGGCAAGCGGTTCGTGGCCTGGCTCATCGACGGCGCCATCGCGGGCGTGCTCTTGGGCATCGTGGCGGCCATCGGCATCTCGCTGATCGACATCCCGTCGGGCCTCGTGGTCGTGTCGCAGGAGCAGGCGGCCGAGATCGCCGCTCAGGTGATGCGGGTCTACCTCCTCGGTGGCCTCGTCGCGTTCCTGTTCCAGCTGTCCATGTGGATCTGGGAGTCGCGGACCGGCCGCACCATCGGCAACTCGGCGATGGGGCTGCGCACGGTGTCGGCCGAGGACCGCGGGCCCATCGGGTTCGTCCGCGAGCTGCTGCGCGTGCTCGTGCTCGCCGCCGGCTCCGTGGTGTTCGTCGTCGGCCAGATCGTGGTGCTGCTCAGCCCGCTCTGGGACAAGGGCGGCAAGGTGCAGGGCTGGCAGGACAAGGCGGCCCGCTCGGTCGTCATCGACATCCGCGCCCCGCAGGTCCCGGGCACGGGGCTCACCCCGGTGGCGGCCGGCCCGCGGGCCCCGGGCAAGCCCGCGATGCGGCCCACC
>NZ_KI911686.1:226608-246897 GCF_000515355.1 Promicromonospora kroppenstedtii DSM 19349
GGCGGAGCCGCCCCCGGGCGTGACCCCCGGCGCCGCGCAGCGGGCCGCCTCCGTCGGGGACGCCCCGGCCGACGACATGCCCCTGGACGACCACGACGGCCAGACCATGATGTCGTCCGACATCGCCGCGCTCCGCAAGGCCGCGGGCGCCGTCGTGCCCAAGTTCTCGGCGGGGATCCTGCCGGGCGGGCCGCAGATCCTGGGCCTGCTGTGCCCCGACGGCCACCCCAACCCGCCCACGCACGACCGCTGCCGCACCTGCGGCGCAGAGCTCGGCGGCGACGCCGAGCAGGTGCCGCGCCCGTCGCTCGGGCAGATGCTCGTCACCGGCGGTGTGCAGCCCGGCATCGGGGGCCCGCAGGTGGTCGAGCTGGACCGCCCGGTCATCGTGGGCCGGCGTCCGCGCACCAGCAACGCGTCGGCGGACCGCACTCCGCGCCTGGTCACCGTGGCCAGCCCGGACCAGGACATCTCGCGGTCGCACGTCGAGATCACCCTCGAGGAGTGGCACGTGCTGGTCGCGGACCTCGCGACCACCAACGGGACCACCCTCCTGCGCCCGGGGCAGCAGCCCCGGCGGCTGCACCCGAACGAGAAGGTGATCGTGGTCGAGGGCGACGTCGTGGACCTGGGCGACGGGGCGACCCTGACCTTCGAGGGCATCTGGTGAGGGCCTCGACCGACGAGTACCCCTCCACCATCGAAGAAGAAGGAGTGTTGTGAGCAGCAAGCGTGCGCCTTCCGCGCCGCCCCAGATCGCCGGGTTCGAGTACAAGAAGCTGATCGGTTCCGGCGGCTTCTCGGACGTGTTCCTCTACGAGCAGCAGCGACCCAAGCGGCTCGTCGCCGTCAAGGTGCTGCTCAAGGAGCACGCGAGCGACGCCCAGCGGGTCGCGTTCGACTCCGAGGCCGACCTGATGGCGGTCCTCGGGAACCACCCCTCGATCGTGACCATGTACGAAGCGAGCGTCGCCGACGACGGCCGCCCGTACCTGGCCATGGAATACTGCTCTCGCCCCAACCTGGGCGCGCGGTACCGGTCGGAGCGCTTCTCGCTGGCCGAGGCGCTGCGCACCACGATCCAGATCGCCGGCGCGGTCGAGACCGCCCACCGGCTCGGCATCCTGCACCGTGACCTCAAGCCCGCCAACATCCTGGTGACGCAGTTCGGGCACCCGGCGCTCACCGACTTCGGCATCTCGTCGACGGTCGACCAGGCCTCCGCCGCGGAGGGCATGTCCATCCCGTGGTCCCCGCCGGAGTCGTTCGGCGACCCGCCCGTGGCGGGCAAGACGACGGACGTCTGGGCGCTGGCCGCCACCTGCTACACGCTGCTGGCCGGCCGCACCCCGTTCGAGGTGCCGGGCGGCTCCAACACGTCCGCCGACCTGGTCGCGCGGATCGAGCAGGCGCCGCTGCCGCCCATCGGGCGCAACGACGTGCCGCCGTCGCTGGAGCAGGTGCTCCGCATCGCGATGGCCAAGCACCCCTCCTCGCGCTACCCGTCGGTACTGGCGTTCGCCCGAGCCCTGCAGCAGGTCCAGGTGGGCCTGGCGCGCGACATGACCCCCATCGACCTCCTCGACGAGACCGGTGCGGTCGCGGAGGAGGAAGAGGACGACGACGGTACGCGGCTGAAGAACGTGACGGCGATCGACCCGGGGCAGCGACCTGCTCCGGCGCAGTCGTCGGCCGTGGGCGGGACGTCGTCGGTCGGCTTCGCTCCCGCCACGCAGGGCACCCAGGGCACGTCCGGCTGGGCGCCCCAGGGTGGCACCGCGCCGGGCCGGTCGACGACCGTGCCCGCGGTCGACCTGCCGGTGGCCGCCGTCGGGTGGAACGCCCCGGCCGTCGAGGAGACCGTGCACCGGACGCGGGGACCCGAGGCCCCCGCGGAGGAGCCGCAGGCGGTCGAGCCCGAGAAGTCGTCCCCGTGGAGCACCATCGCGCTGATCGCCGGCGCCGTCGTGCTGGTGGCCGTCCTCGTCGTCGGCTGGATCGCGCTGAAGCCCGGCGCCGGGGAGCCCGAGGCGGAGCAGACCACGACCGTGGCCGGCGACCCGCCCCCGGCGCCCGGCGTCGGGTACGTGCCCCCGGTCCGTGACCTGGTGGGCAAGGCGGAGGGCAAGAACGCCGTCTTCACCTGGGAGCCGCCGAAATCCAGTGAGGAGGGCGACGAGTACGGGTACCGTGTGCTCTCGGCCACCGAGGAGAGCCGCTACGAGCCCGCCGTCGGCACCACCGTGACCGTGACCCGGCTCGAGGGCGAGCGGACGTGCCTCGAGGTCGTCGTGGTGCGTGCGGGCAAGCCGTCGGCGCAGCCGGAGCAGGCGTGCGTCGAGCTGGACTGACGTGCTCCGGTCGAGCGGCCGGCTGACAGGGACAGGGGAGAGGACGACGTGGGCGATCTCGCGCTGGAGTTCTGTGGCGAGTGGTTCGATCCTGCGCAGGCGGCGGACGGGTTCGACGTGGGCCGCGAGGGCGACCTCGCGATCGATGACAACCCCTACCTGCACCGTCGCTTCCTGCGCCTGACGCAGGAGGACGGGATCTGGTGGCTCTCGAACGTGGGCTCCCTGATCTCCGCGACGGTGTGCGACGCCGGCGGCGGGGTGCAGTCGTGGCTCCCGCCCGGCCACCGCCTGCCCATCGTCTTCCCCACCACCTCGATCGTCTTCACCGCCGGGCCCACCACCTACGAGCTGACGGCTCAGCTCACGGACGCCCCGTACCACGAGGTCCGGTCCGAGGACCCCGACACCGGTGCCACCACCATCGGCGCCATCAGCTTCACCACCAGCCAGAAGCAGCTCATCGTGGTGCTCGCCGAGCCCATGCTGCGCCGCGAGGGCACCGGCCTGAGCGAGATCCCGTCCAGCGCGGACGCGGCTCGCCGGCTGGGCTGGGCCACCACCCGGTTCAACCGCAAGCTCGACAACGTCTGCGAGAAGCTCGATCGCATCGGCGTCAAGGGACTGCGCGGCGGCCCCGGGGTGCTCGCCACGAACCGGCGTGCCCGGCTCGTCGAGTACGCGGTCGCCTCCCGCCTGGTGACACCCGCAGACCTTCCACTTCTCGACCTGAAGGACGACGCCTGACGTGCGTATCAAGCTGACGCTGAACAGACCCGACGAGTCCGGCGTGAACGTCGCGGTCACCGCCGACGCCACCGCGACGGTGCGCGACGTGGCCGAGGCCCTCTTCTCGGGCGACCCCACCCGCAACGGGGCCCCGGCGCCCGAGAACCTCTCCCTGCAGGTGGTCGGCGACGGGTCGACGAGCTTCACCAGCGGCCGCGTGCTGACCCCCACCAGCGACCTGGTCCAGGCGGGCCTGCGCTCGGGGTCCGTGGTCTCGATCGTGCGGGTCTCCGACCAGTTCGTGAACCCGGGGCAGGACCGCGGCACCGCCGTCGCACAGCTGCGCGTCCTGGACGGGCCCGACGCCGGGCGCGACTTCCCGCTGCCCGTCGGCACGTCCTACATCGGCCGTGACCGGGGCATGGACATCCGCCTCCAGGACGGCCAGGTCTCCAAGCGGCACGCCCGCGTCGTCGTGGGCGAGTCCATCGAGCTGCACGACCTCGCCTCGGCCAACGGCCTCGTCATGGGCGGCAAGCGGATGACGCGCGCCGTGCTGACGTCGTCCGACACCGTGACGCTCGGCGAGACCACGCTGTCGGTGGTGGCGCTGCACCGGTCGACGAACATCGCGCCGACCAGCCCGGTCGTCGAGTTCAACCGGTCGCCGCGCGTGGTCACCCGGTTCGGCGAGATCAAGATCAAGGCGCCCAAGCCGCCCAAGCCCCCGCAGCCGCAGCGCCTGCCGTGGCTGATGATGCTCGCGCCGATGGCGATGGGCGCCGTCATGTACTCGGTCACCCGCAACCCGATCTCGCTGATCTTCATGTTCATGAGCCCGGTGATGATGTTCGGGATGTGGATGGACCGGAAGATCTTCGGCAAGAAGCAGTTCAAGGAGGCGTCCGAGCAGTTCGAGCAGGCCGTCGTCGCGACGTCGGAGCGGATCGACCGCACGCACGCCGTCGAGCGGGCCGTCCGGCTCGCGGAGCTGCCCTCCCTCGCGGAGTCGCTCGACGCCGTACGCCGGCTCGGCGGGCTCATGTGGACCCACCGCCCCGAGCACCGGGGCTTCCTCTCGGTGCGGTTCGGGCTCGGCTCGGGCCCTGCCCGCACCCTGTTCGACGAGCCGCGCGAGAACGACGCGATCCCCGAGCACTGGCAGCGGGTGCTGGACCTGCAGGAGCAGTGCCTCACCATCCACGACGTGCCCATGGGCGCCGGGTTCCGGCACGGCGGCAACGTCGGCATCGCCGGACCGAGCGGCGTGGTCGAGCCGGTCGGCCGTTCCGTGCTCCTGCAGCTCGTCGCGCTCCACTCGCCGGCCGAGCTCGTCGTCACCGCGCTCACCTCCGCGCGCTCGCGCGCCGACTGGGAGTGGCTCGAGTGGCTGCCCCACACGGGCTCGCCGCACAGCCCGCTCGGCGCGTCGGACCACCTGGCCGACGACCCGGCGTCCGGTATCTCCCTGCTGACCCGGCTCGAGGAGCTCGTCGAGGCCCGCGGCGTCAGCCTCGACGGCAACGCGGCCCTCGTGGGCGAGCTCGACGCCGAGAAGACCCGCAAGGACCCGCCGCCCCCGCCCGTGCTGCCGTCCGTGGTCGTCCTCGTCGAGGACGACGCCCCGGTCGAGCGGGCCCGGCTCGTCCGCTTGGTCGAGCACGGCGCCGCCGCCGGCGTCCACGTGGTCTGGATCGCGCCCACGGTCGAGCAGCTCCCCGCGGCCTGCCGCACCTTCGTGCTCCTGGACCCGAACTCCACCGACAACGGCGCCATGACGGGCGAGGTGCACTACGGCCAGCTGGCCTACCCGGTGCGCTGCGACGTCGCCGACCTCGGCACCGCGCGCGAGGTGGCCCGGATCCTGTCGCCGGTGATCGACATCGGCGCGCCCACCGACGACGAGTCGGACCTGCCGCGGGCGGTCTCCTACCTGTCGCTGGCCGGCACGGGGCTCGGCAAGGACCCGGGCGGCGTGATCGAGCGGTGGCGGGAGAACCTGTCCCTCACCCCGCGTGACGGCTCCCCGCCGGTCCGGCGCAAGACGCCGACCAACCTGCGCGCGCTCGTCGGGCACGACGGCGTGGAGCCGTTCCACCTCGACCTGCGCACCCAGGGCCCGCACGCCCTCGTGGGCGGTACGACCGGTGCCGGCAAGTCGGAGTTCCTGCAGTCCTGGGTGCTCGGCATGGCGGCCGCGCACAGCCCCGACCGCGTGACGTTCCTGTTCGTGGACTACAAGGGTGGCGCCGCGTTCGCCGACTGCGTCAACCTGCCGCACACCGTCGGCCTGGTGACGGACCTGTCGCCGCACCTCGTGCGGCGCGCGCTGTCCTCGCTGCGCGCGGAGCTGCACTACCGCGAGCACCTGCTGAACCGCAAGAAGGCCAAGGACCTGGCGTCCCTGGAGCGCACGGGCGACCCCGAGGCACCGCCGAGCCTGATCATCGTGGTCGACGAGTTCGCGGCCCTGGTCGGCGAGGTCCCGGAGTTCGTGGACGGCGTCGTCGACGTCGCCCAGCGTGGCCGCTCGCTCGGCCTGCACCTGATCCTGGCGACGCAGCGCCCCGCCGGTGTCATCAAGGACAACCTGCGCGCCAACACGAACCTGCGCATCGCGCTGCGCATGGCTGACGAGCACGACTCCAAGGATGTGCTCGGGGACGAGATGGCGGCGCACTTCTCGCCGTCGATCCCGGGCCGCGGCGCCGCGAAGACCGGCCCCGGCCGGCTCACCACGTTCCAGACCGGCTACGCCGGTGGCTGGACCACGGACGAGCCGGAACGCTCCTCGCTGGACATCGAGGAGATGGACTTCGGCACCGGCCGCCGCTGGGAGCTGCCCGCGCCCGAGGTGATCGAGGACCGCGACCCCGGCCCCAACGACATCGCGCGCGTGGTCAGCACGATCCGCCGCGCGGCGAACGACGCGGGCGTCCCGGCGCCCCGCAAGCCGTGGCTGCCGGAGCTGGCGCCTACGTACGACCTGGCGCTGCTGCCCAACCGGCGCACCGACTCCCAGCTCGTGCTGGGCGTGCTGGACAACCCGCCGGCCCAGGCCCAGCCGACCGTGCACTACGAGCCGGACAGCGACGGCAACCTCGCCATCTACGGCACCGGCGGCACCGGCAAGAGCACCACGATGCGCACGATCGCGGTCTCCGCGGGCCTGACGCACCGCGGTGGCCCCGTGCAGGTCTACGGCATCGACTGCGGCTCCGGCGGTCTGTCGATGCTGGAGAACCTGCCGCATGTGGGCGCGATCATCGCGGGCGACGACGAGGAGCGCGTCGGCCGCCTCCTGCGCCGCCTGCGCGACACGCTGGACCAGCGGGCCGACCGCTACGCCGCCGTGCGCGCCTCGACCATCGAGGAGTACCGCCGCCTGGCGAACAAGCCCGACGAGCCGCGCATCATCGTGCTCGTCGACGGCATCGGCGCGTTCCGCGACGCCTATGAGAACATCACGGCCCGCGGCTTCTCGATCTTCGGTACGTTCACGCAGCTCGCGACCGACGGCCGCCCCGTCGGCATCCACCTCGTCATGAGCGGCGACCGCGCCGTCTCCGTGCCGCCGTCGCTGGCCTCCACGGTCCAGAAGCGGATCGTGCACCGCATGGCGAAGGAGGACGACTACGTGATGCTGAACGTCCCGAAGGACGTCCTGACCCCGGCGTCCGCGCCGGGCCGGGCCATCATGTACGGCCAGGAGGCGCAGATCGCCGTGCTCGGCGGCGACTCCAACGGTGCGGTGCAGTCGCGCGAGCTCGCGCGACTGGAGCAGACGATGCGCTCGGTCGGCGGGGTGCCCCAGGCGCCCGGCGTCGAGCGGCTGCCCGAGTCGTTCACGCTGGAGCAGCTGCCCCAGCGTTCGGCGGAGCTGGCCACGATCGGCCTGCGGGACCTGGACATCGCCCCGATCGGCCTGCCGATGCGTGGCCCGCTCATGCTGGCGGGCCCGCCCGGCTCGGGCCGCACGACGGCGTTCGTGACGCTGGCGACCGCCCTGCGCAGGGCCGGCAGCGGGCGGCTCGTCTACCTCTCGTCGCGTCGGTCGAGCCTGTCCGTCATGGACCTCTGGGACATGTCGGCGCCCAGTCCCGAGGAGATCGTGGAGACCCTCAAGGACCTCACCGCGGCCCTCGAGAGCGATCGGCTGGCCCCGGGTACTCTCACCGTGATGATCGAGAACTACACCGAGCTCACGGGCACGCCCGCGGAGAAGCCGATGGAGGCCTTCGTCAAGCTCGCGTCCCGCAAGGACCAGCTCGTCATCGGTGAGTCGGAGTCGTCCACCTGGAGCAAGGCATTCACGCTCGCGGGCCCGTTCAAGTCCGGCCGCAACGGCCTCCTCCTGACCCCGGGGGACTCGGACGGCGAGACGCTCATGAACACCCCGCTCGGCCGCATCCGCCGCAAGGACTTCCCGCCGGGGCGCGGGTTCCTCGTCACGGCGGGCCGCGCAACCAAGATCCACGTCGCCCTCCCGGGGTGACGGGGCATGGGGAGTCCTCCCCATTCCACCGCGTCACGGGCCATGGAATAGTTCGTGACGTCGCAGAGACGGAGGTTGTCCGAGGGGGCAGCCACAGACAAAGGAGCTTGACATGGTCGCAGAGGGTGGCAACGTTTTCGGTCTTGATGTCGAGGCAGTCCGGAGCCTCGCCAACACGCTCCGTACCCAGGCCGAGGGCGTCCGTCAGGTCGTGACGACGATCACGAGCCAGATGGCCCAGACCCAGTGGAACGGTCAGGACGCCGTGCAGTTCCAGGAGGAGTGGGACGGCACCCACGCCGCCAAGCTCAACGAGATCGCCGCGGCGCTCGAGCAGTACGGCACGACGGCCGACAACAACGCTCAGATGCAGGACGAGACCTCGAGCGCGTACTGATCGAGCTCGAGCCTCTTCCAGAGGCCTGGCCCCGACAGAGGGCCGGTACCAAGGGGTGCGGGACCGACTACGGCCCGCACCCCTTGAGTCGTAAGGACAAAAGAATTTCTCGGTTGTACCCAGGCGAAGCCCGACGCCGTCACCGGCGGGACGTGAGGAGAACCAAGTGAGCGGGGGAATGGTCGGCGCCGACATCGAGGCGCTGCGTCTGCTTGCGGACAAGTTTGACGAGGGTAGCGACAGGCTCGAGAACATCGTCACCGTCGTGGAGTCGGCAGTCCCGCAGGACAGCGGCTGGAGCGGGCCGGACGCCGAGGGCTTCCGTCAGGAGTGGAGCGGCAGCCACCTGGTGCGGCTCCGGGAGACGGCGGCCGCGCTGGGCGAGGTGGCCGGCAAGGTGCGCTCCAACGCCGACGCGCAGGAGCAGACGTCGAGCGACTACTCCGGCATCGGCGGGGGCGGTATCGGCGGCACCGAGGTCGCCGGCGCGAGCGACGCCGGCGGCGGCCTCGGCATGTGGAGCGCGCTCGGGCTCAAGGCCTTCACCACGGGTCTGGCGGGGTGGAAGGCCTGGAAGACCGGGAGCGCCCTGCACGGGCTGCTCCAGGCGAACCGGCTCGGCAGCGCGGCGGCCATCGCGGACGCGACGACCGAGGTCTACCGCGGTGCGGGTGGCCTCGTGGGGCGTACCGCGTCCAGCATCGGCGTGGCCGAGGACTTCGGCATGCTCGCCAAGCTGGGCAGCGCGAGCCGCCTGGTGGGCGGCATCGGCGGTGTGTTCGGCGTCGTCGGCGGCTTCAACCAGATGTTCAACACCCAGTACGACGGCGTGCGGGGCGGTGTCGACCGGGTCATGGGTGGTGTGTCGGTCATCGGTGGCGCCGGTGGTATCGCGATGGCGCTCGGTGGCGCCGCGATGCTCGGTCCGGTGGGCGTCGGGATCGTTGTCGGCGCCGGTGTGGTTGCCGGTGCCTGGGCCCTGGGCAATATGGTGTACGACAACTGGGACTCGATCTCGGGTGCAGCGAGCGACGCCTGGAACTGGGCGGGCGATCGGGTCGGCGACATCGGTGAGGGGATCGGCAACATGGCAGACGCGGCAGGGGATGTCGTATCCGACGTCGGCGATGCGGTAGGGGACGGCCTCTCGGCCGCCGGTGACTTCGTAGGAGGGCTGTTCAGTTGAGCGAGCAGACGATGAACTTCACCAAGGCCGACTACGAGGCGGCCATCGCTGTGCTCGGGCGCGCCGAGGAGGGCAAGCCCGTCGGGATCGTCAACCTGACCGACGAGCAGGTCATGGTCCTCGACGGTGTCCACGCGGTCCAGCCCACGCCGATGCCGTGGCTCGAGACCCAGGGCGAGATCGACAAGGAGCTCGTCGGCAAGGTGGCGCTCCGCGCGCTTCTCGGCCAGGGCTACGTCGTGCCCGCCAGCCGCGGTGAGGGCCAGGAGGTGGGGATCGACGCGATCCCTGAGCTCACCGGCACGCTGGTGCTGCGACGCACCCCGCAGGCGATCCTCTCGATCGAGCGGGTCACCTCGCTCGGCCGGCACTGGGTGTTCTGCTACCTGCACGAGGGCTACGGGATCCTGGAGGAGGAGGTCGCGACCAGCGGCCACCACACCTTCTCGGTGTATCCCGAGGCCTTCCTCGGGGAGCGGCTGGAGAAGTTCCTCGACCCCACGTCCGCCGCGATCATGGCGGGCAAGCCGCGTACGTTCACCGTGCCGGAGTTCGAGGCGGCGGGTCCGACCCTGCCCGAGCTGTCCGAGGCGCTCACGGTCTGCGTCCTGAGCGCAGTGAAGGTCAACGACGACATGGTGCGCAACGTGACCGTGTACTCCGGACCGCGCGGTGTGTTCACCCTGCAGGGTGACGTCCGCGACGGCGTGGACGACCACCTGGTGCTCACCGAGGTGGGGGCGGGCGTCGTCCGCGGCCTCCCCGGGAAGCTGCTCGCCGCATGAGCGCTGCGGGAACGACTTCGGTCACCGGGGACCGCGTCCCCCGCAAGGCCCGCAGGATCGCCGCCGAGCTCCCCGAGCTCGGCGGCATCCGCCATGTGGAGGCCAACCCGCCGTCGCCCACCGCGTGGTGGGTCGCGGTCGGGGTCGCCGTGCTCTTCACCGTGGTCATCTCCCTCGGTACCGGCGGCATCGTCGGTGCGGTCGTGCTGATCCCGGCCTGGGTGGTGATCGGCTGGATCGTCCTCGGGTACATGGGGTCGGAGAAGGTGGTCGTGCTCGACCGCGGGCTGCTCATCGGCTCGTTCGCGCCGGGCCTGAAGCCGCGCGTCGTGCCGTTCGACCGGTTCGAGGTCGACTCGATCACCGCCGTGCGTCCGGGCTTCAAGCTCGCCGACATGCTCCGCGGCCGCACGCGCCTGACCACCGGTCGCACCGCGGTGTGGGCCTGGAACGGGGTGGCCTTCGTGGCCGCGCTGGGCCCCGTCGCGCAGCGGAGCTACGTCGACGCCGCAGGGACGTTCCGCGCGGAGGACCCGGCGCGACGCGAGCGGGTCGTGTGGTGGTTCGGCACCTGGCGGCAGCCCGACCGGCTGGTGGGCGCGCTGGAGTCCGCTCTGGTGGACCTGGGACAGCCCGTGGCCGGTCTCTCGCAGCAGGTGCTGCCGCTGGTGCGGATCAGCGGGCGGCCGGCCGACGCCGCCACGCAGGTGCCCCGGCTGGTGGCGGCGCTGGAACGCGCGTAGTGGGCGACGAGAGCAGGGTCATCAGGTGGAGTCTCGGGACAGGCCTCGGGCTCTTCGGCGTGGTCGTCTTCGCCAGGTCGTTCGACCTCATCACCGTGGCGGTGATCGCCGGCCTGCTGGGCCTGCTCGCGCTCGGCTTCGCAGGGTACGGAGCGCTGGACCAGGCGGCCGAGCGTGCCGGCCTCCGCCGACGTGCCCGCAAGGTCCAGCGGGAGCGCGAACAGGGCCGTTGAGCCCACGACGCGAGGATTCTCACAGGAACCCCACGTCCACCCCCTGAACCTGGGGTGAGGTGGGCCTTACCCGGTCGGTAGACTCGGAAGCGGCCTTCGCTTCCCTTGTCCTCGACCGGAAGGCGCCCCTTCGTGAGCACCACCCGACCCTTGCGCGTCGCCGTCGTCGGCGCCGGCCCCGCCGGCATCTACGCGAGCGACATCCTGTCCAAGACCGACCTCGACGTGAGCATCGACCTGTTCGAGCGCCTGCCGGCGCCGTTCGGCCTCGTGCGGTACGGCGTGGCCCCGGACCACCCGCGCATCAAGCAGATCATCGTCGCGCTCCACAAGGTGCTCAGCCGCGGAGACATCCGCCTGCTGGCCAACGTGGACTACGGCGTGGACCTGAAGCTCGAGGACCTGCGCCAGTTCTACGACGCGGTGATCTTCTCCACCGGGTCGATCAAGGACGCCGAGCTGAACATCCCGGGCATCGACCTGGACGGCTCGTACGGCGCCGCCGACTTCGTGTCCTGGTACGACGGCCACCCCGACGTGCCGCGCACCTGGCCGCTGGAGGCGCAGCAGGTGGCCGTGATCGGCGCCGGCAACGTGGCGCTCGACGTGGCCCGCATCCTCGCCAAGCACGCGAAGGACCTGCTGCCCACCGAGATCCCGGCCAACGTGCACGAGCTCCTGGAGAAGTCCCCGGTCACCGACGTGCACGTGTTCGCGCGCCGCGGCCCGGCGCAGGTCAAGTTCTCGCCGCTGGAGCTGCGCGAGCTGGGCCACGTGCCCGACGTCGACATCGTCGTGTACCCGGAGGACTTCGACTTTGACGAGGGCTCCGAGGCGGCGATCAACTCGTCCAACCAGACCAAGCAGGTCGTCAAGACCCTCGTGGACTGGACGCTCAAGGACCCCGCGCAGAACACGGCGTCGCGCCGCCTGCACCTGCACTTCCTGCACGCCCCGGCCGAGGTGCTCGGCGAGGACGGCAAGGTGGTCGGGTTCCGCACGGAGCGCACCGCCCTGCAGGGCGACGGCACCGTCAAGGGCACCGGCGAGTTCACCGACTGGCCCGTGCAGGCCGTGTACCGCGCCGTCGGCTACTTCGGTTCCTCCCTGCCGGAGATCCCGTACGACGACGTCAAGGGCGTCATCACCAACCGCGAGGGCCGCGTCGTCGACATCGACGGCAACCAGGTCCCGGGCGTGTACGCGACCGGCTGGATCAAGCGCGGCCCGGTGGGCCTGATCGGCCACACCAAGTCCGACGCGTCGGAGACCATCCGGCACCTCGTCGAGGACGTCACCGGTGTGGCGGACGGCGAGGCTCCCGGCGACCTGACGGGCGGGCGCACCGCCCCGCAGGGCACGCCTGAGGCCGTCACCGAGTTCCTCGCCGGCAAGGGCGTCGACTACATCGAGTGGTCCGGCTGGGAGCTCCTGGACGCCCACGAGCGGGCACTCGGCGAGGCCGTCGGCCGCGAGCGGATCAAGGTCGTCCCCCGCGACGAGATGGTCAGCATCAGCCGCCGCTCGTAGGCTGCTCACCGCGGACATCCAGCAACCGTGCCCGGAAGACCCAGGTCTTCCGGGCACAGTTGCGGGTGGGCGCCGGACCTCCAGGGAACCCCGGACCGGGCTGGCGCGTTCGGGTGGGAGGAAAGGAGTGCGATGCACAGGCACTACAACGGGCTGAAGACCGCCGCGCTGTTCGGCGGCATGTGGGCCGTGATCCTCGGGCTCTGGGCGCTCTTCGGGGCCAGGTCAAGCTTTCTGTGGATCTTCGTGGCCATCGGGCTGGTGACCACGGCCTACGGGTACTGGAACTCCGACAAGCTCGCCATCCGTGCGATGCACGCGTACCCGGTGACGGAGCTGCAGGCGCCGGAGATGCACCGCATCGTGCGTGAGCTCTCCACGGCGGCTCGCCAGCCGATGCCGCGGCTCTACATCTCGCCGACCAAGGCGCCCAACGCGTTCGCCACCGGCCGCAACCCGCAGAACGCCGCCGTGTGCTGCACCGAGGGCATCCTCGGGCTGCTCAACGAGCGCGAGCTGCGCGGAGTGCTGGGCCACGAGCTGATGCACGTCTACAACCGCGACATCCTGACGTCGTCGGTGGCCTCCGCGCTCGCCGGCGTCATCACGGCCCTGGCGCAGTTCCTGCTCTTCTTCGGCGGCGGCGACCGCCGCGAGGGCGGCAACCCGCTGGCGGCGCTCGCCATGGCCCTCCTCGCCCCGATCGCGGCCATGCTCATCCAGATGGCGATCTCTCGCACCCGTGAGTACGACGCCGACGAGGACGGCGCCCGGCTGACGGGTGACCCGCTGGCGCTCGCGTCCGCGTTGCGCAAGCTGGAGCAGGGTACGCAGCGCGCCCCGCTGCCGCAGGACCGCGACCTGACCAACGTGTCGCACCTGATGATCGCCAACCCGTTCCGCGGCGCCGGCATCGGCCGCCTCTTCGCCACGCACCCGCCGATGCCGGACCGCATCCGCAGGCTTGAGGCCATGGCGGGCGGCCCTGGCGGCGGCTACAACCCGGGCGGCCCGACGTCCGGCCCGGACTGGGGCACCCCGCCCGGGATGCTCTGACACCACCCGCCCACCGTCGGCGCGAACGTCGGCGCCTCACCCGCGCAAAGCATTCGTCGCGGTCGGCGGGTGCGGATACGGTGAGCAGATTCCGACCGGGCGTGCAGGGGCGCCCGGGTTGTTACGCAGAAGGAGCACCACACATGGCCGACTCGTCGTTCGACATCGTCAGCAAGGTCGACCGCCAGGAGGTCGACAACGCGCTGAACCAGGCCGCCAAGGAGATCTCGCAGCGGTACGACTTCAAGAACGTCGGCGCCTCGATCACCTGGAGCGGCGAGAGCATCGTCCTCGTCGCCAACTCGTCGGAGCGCGTGCTCGCGGCCCTCGACGTCTTCGAGACCAAGCTGGTCAAGCGCGGTATCTCGCTCAAGTCGATCGACGTGGGCGAGCGCGAGCCGAAGCCGTCCGGCAAGGAGTACCGCCTCGCGGCGACCCTCAAGGAGGGCCTGGCGGGGGAGTCCGCCAAGAAGGTCACCAAGATCATCCGCGAGGAGGGCCCCAAGGGCGTCAAGACGCAGATCACCGGTGACGAGGTCCGGGTGACCAGCAAGTCCCGCGACCAGCTCCAGGAGGTCATGGGCCTGCTCAAGGGCTCGGACCTGGACTTCGCGCTGCAGTTCACGAACTACCGCTGACGGCTCCGGGGACGGGCGGCCACCGGTTCTCCGCTGACCGCCCGTTCGCCCTGTGCCCAGTCCTCCGCGGTCTCAGCCGCGCGTTCCGAGCTCCACTGCCAGCTCCATGCAGCGCAGGCGGGCCGGGGAGAAGTCGTAGGGCATCTTCCCGACGGCCTCGAACGCACTCATCGACCTCTGCCCGCCGTCCGGGATCTCGCCGGCGTCCCAGGACTCGAAGAGCGCGTCGTCGCTCTCGTCCAGCCCGGCCTCCTCCATGGCGGCCGCCAGCACTCGTTCGAACGCATGCCGTTCGGCGGCCACCCGGGCCACCCGGGGGTCGTCGACGGCGACGGTGTCGTCCAGTGCCTCCTCGGCGGCGTCGACCCGGTCGGACGCCGCCCGTAGCTCCGGATCGGCGGCCAGGACGAGGAACCGGCCGGCCTGCACCGCCGCCCCGAGCGGGCCGAAGATCCGCTCGGTGACCAACAGGGTGTCCAGGTCCGCCTGGCGCAGCGCCCCCTCCGGCAGGTCCGAGAGGCGGCTGGTGACGACGTCGGCGAGCAGGCCTGCCCGGCTGCCCTGGGCGCGCATGCGCTGCACGGCCGCCCGCTGCCGGCCCAGCTCTGCCTCCTGGGCGACCAGGGTCTCGTCCAGCCGTTCCAGGACGGCCGCGATGCCGTCGTCGTCGGGACCGGCAGGAGTGGAGCCGAAGGCGTCGCGGATGTCGTCGAGCGCGATCCCGGCGTCGGCCATCCTGCGGATCCACAGCAGCCGGATCATGTCCTCGTAGCCGTAGCGGCGCCGGTCGTCGCCGCCCCGCTCCGGCTCGGGGAGCAGGCCCATCTCGTGGTAGTGCCGGATCGCGCGCGGCGTGGTGCCGGCGAAGGCCGCCGCGTCACCGATCTTGACCTGGCGGGGCGGGACGAAGGACGGGTGCATGAGTGGAGCCTTCCTCGGAGCGGGACGTAGGTCCACCGGACCACATGCCGCTACGAGAGGTGCAACTCCGGTTACCCGAGAGCTGGCGCGGGCGAGAACTCGCGCAGCTCCTCGCGGCCGCCGCGGACGACGAGGCACGTGGACTCCGGCACCTCGCGCCAGGCTCCGCGCAGGTCCCCGAGCGGCTCGGACACCACGAGCCGTGCGTCGTCGGACAGCCCGTGCAGTACGGGGTTGTCGGGGTACTGGTGGCGGAGCGTCGAGATGTCGGTGCTGTGGAACAGCGACCGGGACTCGCCCACGCTGGAGTACCGGAACGCCCACGTGGTCGCGCCGTCGGTGGTGGCCACCGTCATCTGGATCGGGTGCTCGACGCCGTGGCGCCGCCCCGTCTCCTCGATGAGGCCGACCGCTCGGGCCACCGCTCCGGGTGGATCGTCCTCGAGCCCGAACGTGAGGGCCAGGTAGAAGAAGAGCTCGGAGTCCGTCGACCCCTCGATCTCCGGGTAGAGGGCGGGAGCGACGGCCAGCATCAGGTCCCGCTTCACCGCCCGGAACTCGGCGATGGACCCGTTGTGCATCCAGAGCCAGCGGCCGTGCCGGAACGGGTGGCAGTTGGCCTGCTGCACGTCCGTGCCGGTCGAGGCCCGGATGTGGGCGAAGACCCGCCCGGCGGCCGAGTGGGCCGAGATCTCCCGCAGGTTGCGGTCGTTCCAGGCCGGCTCGGTGCTGTGGTAGATGCCCGGCTCCTCCAGGGCGCCGTACCAGCCGACGCCGAAGCCGTCACCGTTTATGGTCTCCGCGCCCAGCCGGGAGTGCCTGCTCTGCACCACCAGAGAGTTCTCCGGCTTGTAGAGCAGATCCTCCAGGAGGACGGGCGATCCCGAGTACGCGAGCCAACGACACATCTCGACCTCACTCTCGGGGCCACCATGCGTCACTGGCCGACCGGGCACGTCATCCGAATCGGGTGAGGTCGAGCGTGCTCCAGGTCGCCGTCACGGCGTGTCCCTCCGTGACGGCGACCCGGGTCGGTCAGCCGACGCTCACCGGCTCCGCGACCCGCTCGGCGTCCGACGACGCGGCAGGCGTCGGGTGCGCGAGCGACAGCCCCTGGCCGCGCCGTCGGAACAGCAGGGCCGACAGCACCGCGCCGACGGCGAAGAAGCCGGCGCCCCACCAGTACGCGGTGGAGTAGCTCTCGATCGCGGCCTGGGCGCCGACCGCCGCGGTCATCGGTGTGTGGGCCGCGAGGTAGTCGGCCGCGGCGGTGGCGGCCAGCGTGTTGAGCAGCGCGGTGCCGATGGAGCCACCGACCTGCTGGCTCGTGTTCACCATGGCCGACGCGACGCCGGCGAACTCCCGGTCCACGCCAAGCGTGGCGGTCTGCATCGACGCGGGCATGATCGTGCCCATCGCGAAGCCGATGACCATCAGGCCGGGCATGACGTGCCCGGCGTACGTGCTCGAGGCGTCCAGGAACGTGAGGTCGATCATGCCGATCGCACCCAGGGTCATGCCGATCGGCACGAGCAGCTTGGGTCCGAAGCGCGGCACGAGCACGTTGGTGCCGAGCTGCGCGGCGAGGATCAGCATGCCGATCATGGGCAGGAACGCCAGGCCCGTGCGGATCGGCGTGTAGCCGAGCGTGAGCTGCAGGTAGTACGTGACGAACAGGAAGATGCCGAACATGCCTGCGCCGGCGATCAGCACCGAGAGGTATGCGGCGCCTCGGTTCCGGTCGAGCACGATCTTCAGCGGCAGCAGGGGGTGCGCCGCACGCGTCTGCCAGAAGGCGAAGGCCACGAGCAGTACGCCGGCCGCGGTGAGCAGGCCCCACGTCAGGGGCGCGTCCCAGCCGCCGGTCTCGGCGTTCGAGAAGCCGTAGACCAGGCCGAACAGTGCGCCCGAGACGAGTAGCGTGCCGGGGACGTCCAGCCGCGGCCGCGGGCCGCTGCGGGCGACGCGCGGGATGAAGACGAAGGCGCCGACCAGCGCGATCGCGGCGATGAGGACGTTGATGTAGAGGTTCCAGCGCCAGTCGAGCGACTCGGTGAGCACGCCGCCGAGCAGCAGCCCGACGGCGCCGCCGGCCCCGGCGATGGCGCCGAAGACGCCGAACGCGCGGGCGCGCTCCCGCGGGACGGTGAAGGTGGTGGTGAGCACGGCGAGTGCCGTGGGGGCGAGCAGCGCGCCGAACGCGCCTTGCAGCGCGCGGGCGGCCACGAGCAGCTCGAAGGAGCCGGCGGCGCCGCCCAGGGCCGAGGCGAGGGCGAACCCGATGAGCCCGATCACGAAGGTGCGCTTGCGGCCGATGAGGTCGGAGAGGCGGCCGCCGAGCAGCAGGAGGCTCGCGAACGTGAGGGAGTACGCGGTGATGACCCACTGGCGCTGACCGTCGGAGAAGCCGAGGTCGGCCTGGGCCGAGGGAAGGGCGATGTTCACGACGGTCGCGTCGAGCACCACCATCAGCTGGGCGAGCCCGACCACGACGAGCGTGATCCAGCGACGACTGTCCGTCGCGGGGGTTGAAGTCTGGGACATGCTTCGCAGCATATACGGAACTGATGAGTTCCGGATACAGTTGGTTCAGTATTAACCCGCGGGTAAGGTCGGACAGTGCAGAGAGGAGGACGACGGCGATGACGCAGGTCGACCAGACGGAGGCGAAGCCCCGTCTCGGACGCAAGAGGGACCACACCCGCGACCCCGAGATCCTGGACGCCGCGCTTGACGTGCTGTCCGAGTCCGGGTACGACGGGATGACCATCGACATGGTCGCGACGCGGGCCAAGGCCGGGAAGGCGACCGTCTACCGGCGGTGGTCGTCCAAGGCCGAGCTCGTGCTCGATGCCGTCGCCTGCATGAAGTCGAACGAGTTCGACCTCGACGACCTGCCCGACACCGGCACGCTGCGCGGTGACCTCGTCGCGATGATCAGGACGCCGAGCATCCGGGCCGCCGAGCGCAAGCTCAAGGTGATGGCGGGGATCGTGTCCATGATCGCCCGCAGCCCCGAGCTCGCCAGCGCGGCGCGCGCGGCGCTCGTCGAGCCGCGGGCCTCGGTCAACCGGGTCCTCTTCCAGCGCGCGATCGACCGCGGTGAGATCCCGGCCGACGCCGACATCGAGCACCTCTGCATGATCGGTCCCGCGATGGTCGCGTACCGCCTGCTCATGCTGGGCAGGCCGGTCGACCGCGAGTTCCTGATCTCGAACATCGACAAGGTGATCCTGCCCGCCGCCGGCATCCGGACCGAGCCGTGACCGGTCTGCCCCGGGTCGTCGCGACCGACCTCGACGGCACGCTCCTGCGCAGCGACGGCAAGGTCTCCGACCGCACCCGCCAGGTCCTCGCCGACCTGGACGCCGCGGGCGTCGAGGTCGTCTTCGTCACCGCCCGCCCCCCGCGCTGGCTCGACCACCTCGCCGACACCGTGGGCGGCCACGGCCGCGTCATCTGCATCGGCGGGGCGTGTGTGCTCGACCTCGCCTCCGGCGAGACCCTGGAGATCTGCGGGTTCGACGACGACGCCGTGCGCGCCGTCGTGACCGGCATCCGCACCGCGCTGCCCCACGCGGCCCTCGCCTTCGAGCGCCCCGACGGCGTCGCGTTCGACCCGGCCTACCCGAAGCGGGAGCCCGCGCTGGACCCCGGCCTGTGGTCGGTACCGGTCGAGGACACGCTGGGCACGCTCGGCGCTCGCGGCCCGGTCTCCAAGATCCTGGCGCTCGACCCCGCGCGCATACCGCCGCCGGGCATCCTCCTGGACCCGCCGGAGGACATCCGGCTGGCACAGGAGGAGTTCTTCACCGCCATCCGCGCCGCCGTGGGGGAGTACGCGCACCTGGCGTACTCCGGCGCTGTCGGCCTCGCCGAGCTCATGCCGCCCGGCGTCGACAAGGCCGCCGCGCTGGCCCGCTGGTGCACGCGCCTCGGCGTCGACGCCGCCGACGTCTGGGCGTTCGGTGACATGCCGAACGACCTGCCGATGCTCACCTGGGCGGGCCGCGGCATCGCGGTGGCCAACGCCCACGCGGACGTGCTGGCCTGCGCGGACGCCGTCGTCGGGCACCACGACGCCGACGGCGTCGCCGAGGAGCTCGCGACCCTGCTCGCCCGCGCCTAGGCCGGCTCGTCCAGGAGGGGACTGAGGTGGCGCGTGCCCAGGGCGCGCGTCGCCTGCTTCGCGCCCGCTCCGAGGCACTCCGCGGTGCCCGCCCCGCCCAGGTGGGCCGCGAAGAACCCGGCGAAGAACGCGTCGCCGGCGCCGTTGGTGTCCAGCACCTCGGTGGGCTCCGCCGCCGTCTCGAACCAGCCGTCGGCCGTGCGCGCCACGGCGCCCCGCGCGCCGAGCGTGCACACCACCGTGCTCGCGCCCCGCTCCAGAAGCGCAGTCATGAGTGCGCGGTGGTCGTCCGTACCGTCGTCGTTGAGGAAGACGAACGAGCACGCGTCGGCGAACGGCCGGTGGAACTCGGCCGCGCCGTCGTAGTCGTGCAGGTCGGTCCAGAGCGTGGCGCCGCCCGCCACGGCGGCCGGCAGCAGCGCCTGCCCGACCGCGCTCAGGTCCAGCACCACGTGCTCCGCGGCCGACATGCGCGCGACCGCCGTGGCGTCCGGCTCCGGCGACGCCTCGGGCACCGCCAGGTAGATCGAGAGGCGCTCGCCGGCATCGGTCATCAGGTTCAGGTGCTGCTCCGACGGCCCGGCCACGCGCCGCGCGAGAACCTCCGCACCCCGCGCGCGCCCCAGCGCGGTCAGGATCAGGTCCGCCTCGGGATCCGTCCCGACGTCGGCCACGAGCGTGCTCGCCACGCCCAGGTCGGCCAGGTTCAGGATCTTGCCGGCGCTCGTCCCGCCCAGCGTGCGCACCGACCCGCGCGCGGACAGGGTGTGCGGGCGCGGGTCGGGCAGGCGGTCGAGCCGGACCATGGTGTTCCAGGTCGCGGGCCCGGCCACGACGGTGCGAGGAGAGTTCATGCGCACACCCTCCCATCTGCTGAAGGACGGGCGTCAGGCACCGCCGGTGTCGGCTGCGCCTCCGGCTCGGCCGAGGAGCAGCACGTGCGCCCCGGCGACGGTGGCCGGGTCGCCCATCATGTCGACGGCAGCGATCTGCCCGTCGTGCACCACCACGGCGAACAGCCCGCGCGGCGTGCCGCCCGGCGCGTACGCGAACCCGACGGAGCCGTCGATGAGCGCGGGCACCGCCCCGCCCGCCC
>NZ_KI911686.1:246997-248867 GCF_000515355.1 Promicromonospora kroppenstedtii DSM 19349
TGACGAGGCCACCCTGAAGTCCGACGCGCAGGCGAACGTCTGCGGCGGCGCGGCCCTGCTCGCGTCGTACCAGGCCCAGGCGGAGCGCGACGGCGCTGCGGCGAAGCCCGCCGCCAACGCCGAAGCCGGCACGGCCGACCTGACCGCCTGGGAGGACGCGGTGTCCCGCATGAGCGACATCGAGGGCTTCGCGGCCGGCGTCTTCACGACGCTGCGGCGCGGCGCGGGCACCACCACCCCCGCGGACGGTGCGGTGATCCTCACGGGCAACCCGGACGTCGTCGTGCCGAAGGCCGGGGCGACGAGCGACCCCGGGGCGGACTGCCCCGCCGACCTCGGCTGCGAGTGGCTCCCCGCCCCGTACGAGAAGGCCTCCGCGGACGACCCGGACGGCACCGGGGACTACGGCAACCACGACCAGGCGGACCGCACCGGCGCGGGCGGACCGTCGATCGACTACATCCTGATCCACGACACCGAGACGGCCTACCAGCCGTCGGTCAACCTGGTGCAGGACCCGACCTACCTGGCCTGGAACTACACCCTGCGGTCCTCCGACGGGCACGTGGCCAACCACCTCGACCCGGCCGACGTCGGCTGGCACGCGGGCAACTGGTTCATGAACATGCACTCGATCGGCCTCGAGCACGAGGGCTGGGCCGGCACGGGCTCCTGGTACACGGAGGCGATGTACCAGTCGTCGGCCACGCTGGTGCGCTACCTCGCGGAGGAGCACGACATCCCGCTCGACCGCGCCCACGTCATCGGGCACGACCAGGTGCCGGGCATCCTGC
Organism: Promicromonospora kroppenstedtii DSM 19349; assembly: GCF_000515355.1. Classification (GTDB taxonomy): domain Bacteria; phylum Actinomycetota; class Actinomycetes; order Actinomycetales; family Cellulomonadaceae; genus Promicromonospora; species Promicromonospora kroppenstedtii. The sequence continues at coordinate 247,792 of NZ_KI911686.1, forward strand.
CCGGCTACACCAAGAACGTGCACTGGGACCCGGGCCCCTACTGGGACTGGGACCACTACTTCGAGCTGCTGGGCGCGCCCATCGGTGGCGACCTGGAGGCGACGACGGACGTCGCGCCCGGCGACGTCGTCGAGGTGCGCACGGGCTACGCCGACAACCCGAACACGGTGACGGGCTGCGAGGAGGCCTCGCCGACCTCGGGCGACTGCGTCGAGGGTGCGGGCACCAACTTCCGGTACCTCTACCAGGAACCCTCTCAGGACGCCGCGCTGGCGAAGGACCCGGGCTGGAAGCCGGACGGCGCCGATGGCACCACCTACGCGAGCGACGTGAGCGCGCGCGTGCAGTCGGGGCACAAGCTCGTCGTCGATCGGGTCGAGGGCGACTGGCTCGGCGTGTGGTGGGCCGGCGCGCTGGTCTGGCTGCACAACCCTGCCGACCGGCCGGTGGTCGTGCCGGCGACGGCGCAGACGATCACCGTCGCGGGTGACGCCCCGGCCCCGGTCTTCGGCCGGGCGTACCCGGAGGCGGCCGCCTACGAGGCGCACCCGGAGGTGCCGGTGCAGGACGTCACGCCGATCGAGTACACGGTCGGCGTCGGCCAGACGTACGCCGTGTCCGACGACCACGTGGCCGCCGACTACTACCGGGCGACCACCTTCGACGGCTCGGGGCCGGGCGACCGCACGGTCGTGCGCGGCGACGACGTCTACTACCAGGTGTGGCTGGCGCACCGGCACGTGTACGTCAACGCGGCGGACGTCGAGCTCCACGACCCGGTGGTCGCTGACGTGGCGGGGCCCTCGATCGAGGGCAGGGCCAGGGTGGGCCGGCTCCTGATCGCGGAGCCCGGGACGTACCTGCCGGGCGACGTCGACGTGGCCTACCGCTGGCTGCGTGACGGCGAGCCGGTGCGCTGGGCGACCGGCTCGCGCTACCTGGTGACCGGCCGGGACCGGGGCGCGGAGCTCACGGTCGAGGTGACGGTCTCCGCGGACGGGTACACGTCGGCGTCGTACACCTCGGAGCCGCGGCGCGTGGCGGGCCGCTAGTCGATATAGGCGCGGGGTGTGTTG
>NZ_KI911686.1:248967-254438 GCF_000515355.1 Promicromonospora kroppenstedtii DSM 19349
CTCGGCCGCGGCCGCGAGGGCGGCCTGGTCGGCGCGCAGCACCACGTCCGGCGCGAGCACGGCCAGCAGCCCCGCGAGGTCACCCGTGCGGGAGGCCAGGAGGAACGCCTCCACCACCTGCCGGTCCGTCCTTCCCGGGGCGGCGGCGCGAGAGCCGGTGTCGTCCACCGCGTCCTCCCCGGCGGTGCCCTGCGCCCCGGGCCCGGACTGCACCCGGCGTCGTCCGCGGCTCGCGAGCTGGCGTGCCGCCACGACCGAACGGCCCAGCACGGGCGCGATCTGCTCGTACGGCACGGCGAACAGGTCGTGCAGCACGAACGCGAGCCGCTCGGCAGGGTCGAGGCTCTCCAGGACCACCTGCATCGCCACCCCCACGACGTCGGCCAGCTCGGCCTCGCGCACCGGGTCGGGGGAGGCGTCGTCCAGGATCTCGGGCGCGACGTCGTCGGGCGCGCCCGACGGCAGCGGGTCCTCGCGGCGCGTGCCGCGGGAGCGGAGCATGTCGAGGCAGATCCGGCCCGTCACCGTGGTCAGCCAGCCGGCGAGGTTGTCGATGCCCTCGTCGCCGGTGCGGCTCAGGCGCAGCCAGGCCTCCTGCAGCGCGTCGTCGGCGTCGTCGGGGTTGCCGAGCATCCGGTAGGCCACCGCCCGCAGGCGGGGCCGGTGCTGCTCGAAGGTGCGGGCGAGCTCGTCGGGGGTCATCTGTCACATCCTCGTCGGGGGGTTCGTCATCGGTGTGACGGCGCGCAGGGCGCCGATGTGACTGGCCGGCACCCGGCCACGACGAGAGGACCGCGATGACCACCGAGACCACCGCTCAGGAACTGGCCCAGCACCTCGACCTCCAGGCATCCGGAACTCCCCACCTGCGGACCGTCACACCCCGGGCGAAGAGCCCGGCGCTGCTGGTGCCGGGCGCCATGAAGGCCCTTCCCGAGCTGGGGAAGCTCGCCCACGGCCAGGGTGTCCCCGCCACGACCCTCGAGCTGGTGCACCTGCGCGTCAGCCAGATCAACGGCTGCGGCTGGTGCATCGAGTACGGGATGCGGCAGGCCCGGAAGGCCGGCGAGTCGGAGGACCGCCTCGCGTCCGTCGCGGCCTGGCGCGAGTCGCCCTACCTCAGCGAGGCCGAGTGCGCGGCCATCGAGCTCGCAGAGGCGATGACCCGCCTCGCCGACAGCGCGGAAGGGGTGCCCGACGCCGTCTGGAACCGTGCCGCCGAGCACTGGGACGAGCAGGCGCTCGCGGCGCTCGTGCTGCACGTCGGCGTCACCAACCTGTTCAACCGCCTCAACGTCACGACCCGCCAGGTCCCGGGCACCTGGTAGCCCGCCACCGTTGAGTGCTGGCTATTTGTTGTTCCGGCAGGCGCCGAGCAACAAATAGCCAGCACTCAACGTGTGCGGTCCGGTCAGGACAGGCCCAGGCGCGGCGCCCGGCGGGCCTGGCGGACGCCGTCGACGGTGAGCAGGATCAGTGCGACCCACACCAGGGCGAACCCGGCCCAGCGGGCCGGCGGCATGTGCTCCCCGAAGACGAGCAGTCCCACCAGGAACTGCAGCACCGGTGCCAGGTACTGCAGCATGCCGACCACGGACAGCGGCAGGCGCCGGGCGGCGGCACCGAACAGGAGCAGCGGCAGGGCGGTGACGATGCCGGCCGACATCAGCAGCAGCGCGTGCCCGGTGCCCTCGCCGGTGAACGTGCCGGTGCTGCCGAGCCAGAGCAGGTAGGCGAGCGCGAACGGGGTGGCGACGGCCGTCTCGACGGCCAGGCCGGGCAGCGCGGCGACGGTACGGCCCACGCGGTTCTTCACGAGCCCGTAGAGGCCGAAGGAGAGCGCGAGGGTCAGCGAGATCCAGGGCAGCCCGCCCAGCCCCGTGGACAGCACGACGACGGACGCCGCGCCGAAGCCGATCGCGACCCACTGCACGGGTCGCAGGCGCTCCCGCAGCACCAGCACGCCGAGCAGCACGGTGACGATGGGGTTGATGAAGTAGCCCAGGGCGGCGTCGAGCACGCGGTCGCTGAGCACGGCGTACACGTACACGACCCAGTTGACGACGATCAGGGCCGCCGCCACGGCGAACGTGCCCAGGAGGCGCGGCGACCGCAGGGCCGTGCGGAAGTCACCGAGCTGGCGCAGTGCCGCGAGGGCGATCAGGCAGAAGAGCAGGCTCCACACGATGCGGTGCGCCACGATCTCCAGGGGGCCGGCGGGCGCCAGGAGCGGGAAGAACAGCGGCATCCCGCCCCAGAGCAGGTAGGCGCTGATGCCGAGGGGGAGGCCCCAGCGATCCTGTTGTTGTGTCACCGCGTCACCATAGATCTCGCGCGTCCGAGCGCGGCGCGGATCGGCTGTGGGGCTCGTCACCAGGCGGGACCCGTTTTCGATTTCTCGCCGGGGGCTCGTGGGGGCTATGGTTGGCACCGTTCACGGCTGGTTGCCCGAGCGGCCAAAGGGATCTGACTGTAAATCAGACGGCTCAGCCTTCGGGGGTTCGAATCCCTCACCAGCCACGTGAAGCAAGCAGGGCGTGACCAACGATCTCGTTGGTCACGCCCTTCTTCGTTGTCGGCCGGCCATTCCGAGGGGGAGGGACCGGCCACGACTCGTCGTCGATCTCGGGTCGCCGGATCGTGGGCGTCGTGCTTCGCTGAATCGTCCCGCCTGGTCCCAGGCGGTGGGGAAGAGGTCGAGATGGCCCAACATGTCGATGTGGACACGTTCACCCGCGCCGAGTCCGACAGGATGTTCGCCGACCTGCAGCGTGACGCCGGCGGGATCAACCGGTTCCGGCACAACCGGGAGCCGGCGTCGGTGGACGAGCAGACCGTCGTCCGCATGAATCGCGACACGCTCTACAGCTTCGCCGTGGTCGACCTCGCGGCGGGCGCCACGCTCACGCTCCCGGACGCAGGCGAGCGCTACCTCTCCGCGATGATCCTCGACAACGACCACTTCGTGAGCGACGTCCTGCACGACGCCGGGGAACACCAGCTCGACGCCGATCGTGTCGGGAGCCGGTACGCGCTCGTGGCCGTGCGCACGCTCGTCGACCCGGACGATGCCGCGGATGCCGCCGCCGTGGCGGCGGTGCAGGATGCCGTGACGCTGACGGCCGCGTCCGCCGAGCCGTTCGTCCCCCCGGAGTGGGACCCGGCGAGTCTCGATGCGACGCGCGACGCGCTCCTCGCGCTCGCCGCCGGCCTCCGCGGCTTCGACCGCATGTTCGGATCACGGGAACAGGTGGACCCGGTCAGGCACCTCATAGGGACCGCGGCCGGATGGGGCGGGCTCCCGACGACTGAGGCGGCATACGTCGGCGTCAGTCCGTCGGCCGCACCGGGTCGTTACGCGCTGACGATGCGGGACGTCCCGGTCGACGCGTTCTGGTCCGTCTCGGTGTACGACGCCAAGGGGTTCTTCGTGCCCAACCCGCAAGGACGCTACAGCGTCAACAGTGTCACCGCTGTCCGGGACGGCGACGGCGCGGTGACCGTCCGGTTCGCCCCGGCGGACGACTTCGGCGACGAGCCCAACACGATCCCCGTTCCAGAGGGCTGGAACTTCCTCGTCCGCCTCTACCGCCCGCGCCCCGAGGTGCTCGACGGGGCGTGGATCGTGCCGGAACTGCGCGCCGGTTGAGGCCGTACTGCCGCCGCCGCCCTCCATCTGTCCGACAGGTTCTGGAGCGGAAGACCGGGCTCGCGACCCGCGCGGCGCACCTCACACCCGATTCGATTTCACGCCAGGCCGGAGGGCATGTAGAGTCTTCCTCGCCGCCCCGATAGCTCAGTCGGCAGAGCGTCTCCATGGTAAGGAGAAGGTCAAGGGTTCGATTCCCTTTCGGGGCTCTGTGATCGACGCGGGGTCGTACGCCCACCCCACCGGTTGGCCGGTGGGGAGCAACGGCGGACGGCCTCGCGTTCAGTCACGCGCGGCGGGGTAGCTCAGCTGGTCAGAGCGCACGACTCATAATCGTGAGGTCGCGGGTTCGAGCCCCGCCCTCGCTACCAAGCAAGTACATCCGCCCGGCTTCCTTTTGCCGGGCGACGAGAAGACACATGGCGCCTCCCTCTCGAGGCGCGGAGGTGAGAGCCATGGCAAGCAAGAGCGCGGATGTCCGCCCGAAGATCACGCTGGCGTGCGTGGACTGCAAGGAGCGGAACTACATCACGAAGAAGAACCGGCGGAACGACCCGGACCGCCTGGAGCTGGCGAAGTTCTGCCCGCGCTGCGGCAAGCACACGTCGCACCGCGAGACTCGCTGAGTCTCTCCGTAGCTTCACACCGACGTGGCGAACGCTGATTTCGAGGGCCGGTCCTACCCGGCCAACGCTCCCTACTCCGTAGGCCGCGAAAAGATCCGCGAGTTCGCTGTTGCCGTCGGTGCCACGCACCCCGCGCACCACGATCTCGTGGCGGCGCGGGGTTCTGGCTATCCGGACCTTGTCGCCCCGCCCACGTTCGCCGTGGTCGTGGCGCAGCGCGCGGAGTCGCAGTACATCAGCGACCCCGAGGCGCAGATCGACTTCACGCGCGTGGTCCACGCGGACGAGCGCTTCACGCACCACCGCCCGATCGTCGCCGGCGACGAGCTCACGACGGTGCTGCACGTGGACCGCGTCGTCGTCCGCGGGGCCATCAGCATGGTGACCACGCGCTGCGAGATCTACGCGATGCCCCAGCACGTCGAGGTGCCGTCGCCCGAGGCCGAGGGCCCCGGCGAGCACGTCGCCACCGTCGTCTCCACGCTGGCCATCCGAGGTGAGGACGCATGAGCCGCCCCGACATCGCGACGCTCGCCGTCGGCGACGTGATCGGCAGCCGTACCGTCACCTTCGACCGCGCGGCCCTCGTCCGGTACGCGGGCGCCAGCGGTGACCTCAACCCGATCCACTGGAACGACAAGTTCGCCGTGGATGCGGGCCTGCCCGGCGTCATCGCGCACGGGATGCTCACCATGGGCAGCGTCGTCGGCCTGGTCGTGGACTGGGCGGGCGACCCGGGCGCCGTCGTCGACTACCAGACGCGGTTCACCAAGCCCGTCGAGGTGCCCAACCCGGGCACCGCCCAGGTCGACGTCGTGGGCACGGTCGGCGTGGTCGACGCCGACGCCGGCACGGTCCGTGTGGACCTGGTCGTCACGGTCGACGGCGCCAAGGTCCTGGGCCGCACCCAGGTGCTCGTCCGCCTCTGACGCCTTTCGGCGCCCTTTCGGCGCCCGGTCGCCCCATGTGGCGGCCTCACCGCGAACAGTTCGCCGGGGTAACGGATTTTTAACCCGAAACCCCTTCCTCATGCGTACCCGCATCAGGTGTGATGCTCTCGTCCGGAGTTGTACGGACCCGACGAGAGGAACTCCGCGTGACGTCTCGACGACGTGTCACAGCCCTGGCCACCGCGGCCGGGGTGCTCTTTCCGCTCATCCCGCTCTCCGCGGCCGCCGCCGGTGCGGCGCCCGCCT
>NZ_KI911686.1:254538-259462 GCF_000515355.1 Promicromonospora kroppenstedtii DSM 19349
CGCTAGTCGATATAGGCGCGGGGTGTGTTGCGCGCAGCAGACAATGTCTACTGCGCGCAACACACCCCGCGTGCGTACGTTCTGCGCGCGCCCCGGCCGGACGGCCAGGGCGCGGGCAGGCTCACCAGTTCGGGGTGACTCCCGGCAGGTTGCGCGGCAGCTTCACGTCCTTCGGGTGGTAGACGTACGTCAGGCCGTCGGTCGAGGTCTGCCAGACCCGCTCGAAGTTCTCCCGCGTGTACACGACGCGGACGGCGTCGTTGGTCGCGCCGTGCGGATCGTTCAGGATCGGGTCGCCGTCGGCTGTGAACCCGCGCAGCACCACGAGGTGCCCGTCCGTCTCGTACCCGGCCTCCGGCATCTCCTCGGCCTCGAAGTTGATCGAGAAGACCAGCGGGATGCCGGCCGCGACGAACTTCTCGGCCTCCGCGAGGGAACGCAGCCGGGTCACGAACGACTCCAGGCCGAACGTGCTGGCGTAGGCGGCGTTGAACGGCCAGTTGCCGGCGCCCTCGTACGTGTAGTCCCAGGTGTTCATCGCGGCGTAGTCGACCTGCGGGTCGCCGTTCGGGGCCTCGATGCCCTCCAGCTCCTCGGCCGGCACCTCGCGCCCGTAGGAGTAGATCACCATCGTCGACGACGTCGGCGAGCACCACACCTGGCCGCCGCCGCCGAACTCGGGGTACTCGCCACGGTGGATGTTCTGGCTGTACTGCGGCACGTCGAGCGACACCTCGCGCCCGAGCGTGAAGTCGCTCGTGCCCGTGTAGTGCGAGTCGGGCAGGTACTCGTTGGTCATCGTGCTCACGGAGTCGAGCCGCGGGGAGACCCGCGTGCCCTCGGGCCGGTACAGCGTGGCCCGGGTCTGGAACGCCTCCGGCTCGTTGCCGGACTTCGCGACGAACGTGTCCGTGAACAGGTACGCGTCGTCGTCGGTCTGGCCGTTCACGGAGGTGCGGTGGATGTCGCCGACGCCGCCGTCGGCGGGAGCGAACTCGTCGTCCGAGGCCCAGCGGCCCATGACGAACCACTTGGTCCAGGTCCCGTCGGCCTTGCGGCCGCGGAACTCGATCTCGACCCAGGTCCCCGTGGGCGTCCTCGCGTTCCACGAGCTCACGGACTCGTCGATGGCGTACCCGGTCTCGACCACCGGCGAGGTCCACCTGCCGGTCTCGTAGCTGACGGGCGTGCCGTCACCGAACGGGTCGGTGTACTCGACGATCTCCCCGCCGCCGCGCAGCACCAGGCCGCCGTGCGCACCCGGCCGCAGGTTGGAGCTCTCGCCCGCGCGGAAGTCCCGTACACCGTCCCACGCGGTCAGCGTGATCTGGTTGTCCGACGCCGCCGCGCCCTGTTCGGCCGCGTCCGTCGCCGGGACGGCGCCCGCCGCGATCCCTGCCTGCGTCACGAGCGCTCCTGTCGTCACCAGTGCCAATGCCGTCTTGCGCAGTCTTCCCCGTGTCGACACGCCTGTCTCCCTGTCTCCGGGCCCCTCTCGGTGAGCGGGCCGTGCACCTTCTTTACCAGAGGCGGGGTCGGGGCAGCAGCACATTAGGCGTCATCCGAAAGAGCGCCGCTCGGAACGGGTGCTCAGGGGAGCGGGGCGTGTGCGTCCGTGCGCGGGCCGAGGGCCGCGCCGGTGGCGAGCAGCGCGCCACCCAGGCAGAGCAGTGCGGCGACCCCTGTCTCCTCGCCGAGCACGGCCTGCAGCGGGGGCAGGTAGTAGGGGTAGAGCGCGGGGAGCGCGATCGACAGGCTGTAGCCGACCCCGTAGCCGCTGGACCGTACCGCCGTCGGGAACCGCTCGGCGAGGTAGGCGCCGACCGGGCCGTACCCGCTCACGGCCAGCACCTGGAGCGCGACCACGAGCAGCACCGTGACGGGCACGGCCGTGGTCGTGAACACCCCGAGGAAGGCCAGGGGCGCGGCGGTCGCGGCCAGCACGCCTGCCCCGACGAGCGTCGCGCGCCGGCCCGCCGACGTCGACACGTGGCCGAGCGCCAGCATCGTCCCGGCCGAAGCAGCGGTGCCGCACATCATCGTGAACGAGACGGCCCGCGCGTCGAGCTCCCCGGCGCCCTGCAGCGCTGTGGTGAGCGTCGGTACGGACATGTTGGTCAGCAGCCACAGGCCTGTCATCATGAGCAGGACCTGGCCGAGGGCCCGCCGGTGGGCGCCGAACAGCACATCCTGCAGCGGTCGCGGACGCTTGGCCGTACCGGTCCACGCGGCGGAGTCGGCCACGCCGCCGCGGCGGTAGTACCAGAGCATCACCCCGGCCAGCGCGGCACCCGTCACGAACGGCAGGCGCCAGCCCCACGCACTGTACGACGCCGAGTCGAGCACGCTCAGCATGAGCAGCACGAGCGCCGAGATGGTGGCGTTGGCCAGCGGCGACATGCTCATCGCCGTCCCGCTGAGCAGTCCTCTGCGGTGGGGCGCCGACCACTCCATGGCCAGCGGGATCGCCGACGTGTACTCGCCGCCGATGAAGATGCCGCCGAGAAAGCGCAGCGCGACGACGATCGCCAGGGTCCCCGCGCCGAGCACCTCGTGACCGGGCACCAGCGCGATGAGGAGCGTGGTCAGCGCGACGCCGGCCAGGGCTACGCGGGTGGTGGAGGTGCGGCCGATGCGGTCCGCGAGCGGGCCGAAGAGCGCGGCCCCGAGCGGGCGGCCGAGCAGGGTGGCGACGAAGACGAGCCCGGCGTTGGCCGCCAGGGCGTCGGACCCGAACAGATCCGCCGAGGCCGGGGCGAGCGCGACGACCGGCAGGAAGATGTCGAACTGGTCCACGTAGTTGCCGCCGATGCCACCGCGGACGGCGCGGCGGGCGGCGCCGGGGCGCGACGGTCCGCCGGTCCCGGGCGCCCCGGCGGGGCTGGACGGTACGGGCGCGCGGGTGGGTTGCTGGGCAGCGGACACCGAGGCTCACTTCCTTCGCCGGCATGACCCAGAGCAGGTTCGACGGTCGACGCGGCGTCAGCGTCCTCTCAGCCCGTGCCTCCGGGCTCCCGTGTGGTCGGCGCCACCCTAGCGCCTCTCACGTGTCGGACGTACAGGTCCCTCGGGTGACCGGGGTGTCTGACACGTGGTCAGCCCAGGTCGGGCACGGGGCCGGTCGTCGTGCCCTCGACCAGGCTGACCGGCAGCATCACCGACTCCGGCTGCTCGCCGGCCAGCAGCGCGATGACCGCGAGCCCGAGCGCCCGGCCCTTCTCGACCAGCGGCTGGTGCACGCTGGTGAGCACGTCGGGGGAGAGCCAGGGCAGGTCGAGACCGTCGAACCCGGCCACCGACACGTCCTCGGGCACCCGCAGCCCGAGCTCCCGCGCCGCGATCACGGCGCCGGCGGCAAGCAGGTCGGAGTGCGCGATGATCGCCGTCGGGCGGTCCCGCGCGGGCGCCCACTCGGACAGGATCTCGGTGGCGGCGTCGCGCCCGTGCTCCACGAGCGAGGCGGGCGTCTCCCACGACATGACGGGCTCGATCACGTCCCGCACACCGGCCAGGCGGTTGCGGGTGGGGGTGCGCTCGGCTGCGGCGAGCCGCTCGGCGTCGACCAGGCCGGACCGCTCGTCGCGCCCGAACGGAAGAGCGATCTCGGCGATCCGGGTGTGGCCCAGCTCGACGAGGTGCCGGACGGCCTCTGCCGCGCCGCGGCGGTCGTCGACGCCGACCACGGGCACCCCGGGCACCTCGTGCCCCTCGCCGATCACGACCGGTACGCCCCGGCGCTGCAGCGCCGCCAGGTTCGGGTCGCCCTCCAGGATGCCCCACACGAGCACGGCCACGTCCATCGCGGCCGCCTCGACCAGCGGGTCGACGGCGGCGGGCAGCCCTGCCTCGGCCGCGAGCCCGACCGACTGCGCGGTGGCGCCCTGCGGCATGCCGGGCACGAGCAGCACGCCCAGGCCCTGCTCACCGATCGCGGAGACCAGGCCGTGCAGCACCTGTGTGGACACCGGGTCCCGGAACGAGCGGCCCAGCTGGTCGCCGATCACCACCCCCACGATCCCGGAGCGGCCCGACCGGAGCTGGCGGCCCAGCGGGTTGGGCCCCGAGTACTCGAGCTCCCGGGCGGCGGCCAGCACCTTCTCCCGGGTCTCGGGCGTGATCGGTCCCGCACCGGAGAACGCGAGCGAGGCGGTGGACACGGAGACCCCTGCCAGCTCGGCGACCTTCGCGAGGGTCGGTCGGCCAACGGTCTGGCGGTTCATCGCGGTTCCTTCTCTCGCATCGGGCGCCGGTGGTGCAGGACCGGGTATCTGCTGGGCTGATCCCAGATTGTGGCTTACGGTCGGGAGATTCAATCGCACCAAGGAGTTCCGTGCCTACTGCACACGCCGCCGCCCGCGCGGTCTTCGTCGTCTTCGCCGCCAGCGGGTTCGCCTTCGCGAGCTGGGCATCGCGGCTCCCCGCCGTCCGCGACGGTCTCGGGTTCTCCGAGCAGGAGATGGGCATCCTGCTCCTGACGGGCTCCATCGGGTCCGTCGCCGCGATCCCGCTCTCGGGGCTCGTCGCGGAGCGGATCGGCACCGCGCGCACCGTGCTGTCGTTCTCCGGACTGCTCGTGGCCGGGCTCGCCGTGGCCGGGTACGGTGTCGCGGCGGACGAGCACCTCGCCGTCCGCGGCGGCCTGATCCTGTTCGGGGTGGGCGCGGGCGTCTGGGACGCCGCGATGAACCTCGAGGGCGCCGCCGTCGAGCAGCGCCTCGGCCGCGCCGTCATGCCGATCTTCCACGCCGGGTTCTCGTTCGGCACCGTGCTCGGCGCCGGCGTCGGCGCGCTGGTGGCCACCGCCGGCGTCCCGGTCCTCTGGCACATCGTCGCGGCGGGCGTGGTCGCCTTCCTGTCCGTCGTGGTCGCCACCCGGTTCTTCACGCCGCGCGCGCTCGCGGCCGCCGTGCCGGACGACGCCGTG
>NZ_KI911686.1:259562-260499 GCF_000515355.1 Promicromonospora kroppenstedtii DSM 19349
GGCCATGGCGGCGCGCGCCCGGAGCATGGGGCCCTCGGCCTCCTCGTCGGACGCCGCCTCCGCGACCGTCGCCATGTGCGCCGCGAACCGCGCGTCCGCGGCGGCGAGGGTCGCGTCCGGGTCTGCGCGGTAGGCCTCGCTGACGTCGTCCAGCGCGCCGTCGTGGAAGGTCACGCCCATGGTGTCGATCGGTAGCACCATGTCGTAGATCGCCGATGCGACCGCCGCCTCGACACGTGCTGTGATGTCGATTTCGCCCGAGTTGTTCATGCGGGCAACCTATCGGCCACCCTCGCGCGCCGTCCTGGAAAGACGCTGTCGTCCGTCCCGGACGGGTCAGGTGATCCAGCCACGCTCCCGGGCCACCGTCACGGCGGCGGTACGGTCGGCGACGCCCAGCTTGGCGAACGCCCGGATGAGGTGCGTCTTGACCGTGGCCTCGGTGATCGACAGCTCCCGCCCGACCTCGGCGTTCGACCTGCCGCGCGCCACGAGGGCCAGGACCTCGGTCTCCCGTGCGGAGGGTCGCTCCGCCGCGGTGCGGACCGAGCTGACCAGGCGCGTCGCCACGCTGGGCGCCAGCACCGTCTCACCGCGGGCCGCCGCGCGGATGCCGGCGACGAGCACGGCGCGCGGCGTGTCCTTGAGCAGGTAGCCGGTCGCCCCGGCCTCGACGGCGCGCAGGATGTCGGCGTCGGTGTCGTACGTGGTCAGCACCACGACCCGAGGTCCGGTGCCCACGATCCCCGCGGTCGCCGCGACGCCGTCGAGCACGGGCATCCGCAGGTCCATGAGCACCACGTCGGGCGCGAGCTCCCCGGCCAGGGTGACGGCCTGCTGCCCGTCGGCGGCCTCGCCCACGACCTCGAGATCGTCCTCGACCGCGAGCATGCCCGCCAGTCCCGACCGCACCACCGGATGGTCGTCCACCACCAGT
>NZ_KI911686.1:260599-266064 GCF_000515355.1 Promicromonospora kroppenstedtii DSM 19349
GGTGCTGAGCGCCGCCCTCACGGAGGGCGTCGCCAACGACTGGGTGAGCCTCGCGGTCGTGGACGGGTTCGGCACCTCCGACGGCATGGGCGCCGTGGGCCTCGCCGTCTTCCTCACCGCGATGACCACGGCTCGTCTCGCGGGGACCCGCGCCATCGACCGGTACGGACGGGTGCCGGTGCTGGTGATCTCGGCGGGGCTCGCGTTCGTGGGCGTGCTGACGTTCGCCCTGGTCCCCGTCCTGTGGCTCGCGCTGGTCGGGGTCGGCCTGTGGGGCCTGGGCGCCGCGATGGGCTTCCCGATGGGCATGAGCGCGGCGTCCGACGAGCCGCGCCGGGCCGCGATGCGGGTGGCCGCGGTCTCGACCATCGCGTACACCGCGTTCTTCGTGGGCCCGCCGCTGATCGGCTTCGTGGCGCACTCCACGGGCTACCGCCTCGCGGTGCTCGTGCTGCTCGTCCCGATGGTGCTTGGACTCGTCGTGGCGCGCTCCGTCCGACCCCTGCCGACCGCGGCAGGTGTGAAGAGGTAGCGGGGATCGCGGCAGCGGCTAAGCCCAGGCCAGGCCGCGGAAACCGAGCACTGAACACGTCTGCGGACACCAAAAGGTTCCAGAATTGGCAGACATCACCCACGCCATGTCGAAGATGTGCACAAATCCAACGCGTCGGGTAGATAGGCTTGCACGGTGAGCCCATACCCGGCAGACACCGTCCAGGCACAAGCGGTGGTTCCCAGCCTCGCCGACCTCACCACGCTGCGCGTTGGAGGGCCGGCAGCCTCGTACGTCGAGGCGGAGGAAGAGGCCGCAATGATCGAGGCGGTGACCGCCGCCGACGACGCCGGCGTGCCGCTGCTGGTCGTGGGCGGCGGCTCCAACCTGCTGGTGGCCGACGAGGGGTTCGGTGGGGTGGTCGTCCGTGACGTCCGCACCGGGATCACCGTCGAGTCGGACGACTCCTGCGGCGGTGCCGTGGTGACCGCACCCGCCGGCCAGAACTGGGACGAGCTGGTCGCGCGCGCCGTCGACGAAGGCTGGGTCGGCGTCGAGTCGCTGTCGGGCATCCCGGGGACGGTCGGCGCCGCCCCCGTGCAGAACATCGGCGCGTACGGCCAGGAGTTGTCGGGCGTGGTCTCCCTGGTCCGCACCTGGGACCGCGGGGAGCGCCGGGTACGCACCTTCTCCGTCGGCGAGCTGGGCTTCGGGTACCGCACGTCGCTGCTCAAGCGTTCCATGCACGGCGAGGGGCGCGAGGGCATCAAGGGCGAGGGCGACCCGCGCGCCCCCTGGTACCCCTCACCGCGCTACGTGGTGCTGAGCGTCCAGTTCCAGTTCCGGCTCGGCACGCTGTCCGCGCCGGTGGGCTATGGGGAGCTGGCCCGCCGCCTCGGCGTCGAGGTGGGGCAGCGCGCCCCGATGAAGGACGTCCGCGAGACCGTGCTGGGCCTGCGCGGCGGCAAGGGCATGCTGCTCGACAGCCCGGGCTTCGACGGGGAGCCGGACCACGACCGCTGGAACTCGGGGTCGTTCTTCACCAACCCCGTGATCCCCGTGGAGCACCTGGAGCACCTGCCCGAGGACGCCCCGCGCTACCCGGTCCGCTCCGCGACGCCGGAGACGACCACGGGCCCGAGCCTCGGCGCCATCGACCCGACGCTCGTCAAGACCAGCGCCGCCTGGCTCATCGAGCACGCGGGCTTCGCCAAGGGCTTCGGCCTGGCGGGGGAGCACAGCCCCGCACGCCTCTCGACCAAGCACACGCTCGCGATGACCAACCGCGGGGGTGCGCGCACCGAGGACGTCATCGCGCTGGCCCGCGCGGTGCGCGACGGCGTCCGCGACCGGTTCGGCGTGACCCTCGTGCCGGAGACCGTGCTGATCGGCGTCTCCCTCTAGTCCGCACGACGTGTCAGGCGCTCAGGTCACCCGGGTGACCTGAGCGCCTGACACGTTCAGTAGACGACGACGGGCGTGCCCGACGGGGCGCCCCAGGTGTCCCAGATCCAGTCCATCGCGCTGTTCGACACCCGCACGCAGCCGTGCGACGCCGGGAACGCCGGCACGGACGCCGACCCGTGGACCGCGATGCCCCCCGTGAAGAACTTGGGCCGCCACATGTCGCCGAGCTCCAGGCCCGACGCGTACATCCGGTTCTCCTCGCGGTACACCGCGAACGACCCGCGCGGCGTGTACGCCGTGTAGGTGTTGCCCTTGGCCTGGTACGTCTCCCCGTTGCCGGACGACGCGTTGATGACCTTGACGACCTTGCCGTTCTCGACGGCGAGCACGAGCTGCCGGTCGATGTCGATCTCCAGCACCTTGCCCGACGACGTCTGCGCCTTCGGCACGACGCCCTTGTCGGCCGCGGCCTGCGTGGCGTCACCGACCACCCCGTCCCGGTACAGGCCGGCTGCCTTCTGCAGCGCGAAGACCGCCTGCTGCGTCTCGCCGCCGTACGCCTTGTCCACGGAGGTCACGAAGTACCCGAGGTCCTGCAGCCGCTGCTGGAGCTTGCCCACGCGGGTGCTGCTCTCGCCGTACTCGATGTAGTCGGGCTTCTCCGGCTCGTCCTTGCCGCCCTTGTCGTCGCCCTTGTCGTCGGACTTCCCGTCGTCCTTGCCCTCGTCGGAGCCGGCGTCGTCGTTCGCGTCGTCACCCGACCCGTCGGCGTCCTCGTCGCCCTGGCCGGACCCCTCGTCCGTGCCCTCGCTCGCGCTCTTGGACGGTGTGGCGCTCGGCTCGCTCTCCTCGGACGGCTCACTTGCCGTCGGCTCCGGGCTCGGCGAGCTCTCCTGGGGCGCGGACGCGCTCGGCGAGCTCGTCGTCCGGTCCGCCTCCGCCGGCGGCTCCTGGTCGTCGCCGCAGCCGGACAGCAGGGTCGCCGCAAGCGCCACCGCGCCCAACGTGCCCACGACCCGCTTGCCCACGGCGCGGCTGACCACGCCGTGGCTGGACCTGCTGTGCACAACCCGCATCGTGACTCCTCCTCGACCGCGCCTGCTGGGGGTGGCGCGGCACAACACCCACGAGACGACGTCGTCCCCCCGCGAGTGTCCTGTATCTCTAACCGACGCGCGGCGGATCAGGATCGTTGGGACAGTCGATCGTCACCCAATCGTGACCGTTCCGCCTGCGGGGAACCGAACCGGCGCGGCGGCAGGGTCCGGGGCCAGCAACCAGGCGTCCACCTCGGCCAGCAGTCGCGCCTTGGTCGACGACGACGCCCGGCTGGCCCGGATCGACGACGCCGCCAGCCCTGCGAGCTCCGCGTCCGTGAACCCGTGCGCGTCGCGCGCGATCTGGTACTGGTCCACGAGCCGCGACCCGAACAGGAGCGGGTCGTCCGCGCCGAGCGCCACGACGGCGCCCGCGTCCACCAGGGTACGCAGTGGCACCTCGCTCGCCTCCCCGTACACCCCCAGCCCGATGTTCGAGCCCGGGTTCACCTCCAGCGCGACGCCACGGTCCACGATCTCCGCGAGCACCCGCGGGTCCTCGGCGGACCGCACACCGTGCCCGATCCTGTCCGGCACCAGCTCGCGCATGACCTCGCTGATGTGGTCCGGCCCGAGCAGCTCGCCGCCGTGCGGCACGGCTGCCAGGCCGGCCCGGCGGGCGATGTCGAACGCGGGACCGAACTGCGACGTGTCCCCGCGACGCTCGTCGTTGGACAGCCCGAAGCCCACGACCTCGCCGACGCCGTCGCCCGCGTACCGGGCGGCGAGCCGCGCCAGCGTGCGCGCGTCGAGCGGATGCTTCATGCGCGACGCCGCGATGATCACGCCCACCTCGATCCCGTGCGCGGCGCTCGCGGTCCGCGCGGCGTCGATCACGATCTCGACGGCGGGCGTGATGCCGCCGACGAACGGTGCGTAGGAGGTGGGGTCGACCTGGATCTCCAGGCGGCCCGAGCCCTCCGCGGCGTCGTCGGCCGCTGCCTCGTGGACCAGGCGGCGCATGTCGCCCTCCGACCGCACGCAGGCGCGTGCGGCGTCGTAGAGGCGCTGGAAACGGAACCAGCCGCGCTCCGTGGCGGGCAGGCGCAAGGGGTCGTTGTCGATGAGCGCATCGGGCAACCGGACGTTGTACGCGGCAGCCATGTCGACGAGGGTCGGCACCCGCATGGATCCGGTGAAGTGCAGGTGGAGGTGCGCCTTGGGAAGAAGTGCGAGGTCGCGCATCTGCGTAGTCTGACAAAGCAGCGTGCTGCTGGCAGCCGCGATCGTGATACTCCGCACTACTCACACACATCGCGCCGACCATCTTTGGTGTGCGCGCTCTCCGCTACGTATCCTGAGAAGAACATGCCGCAGATAGCCGAAATGACTGATTCGCTCGATCCGCAACGACGGACTCCGGTGAACCAGTGACTGAGAACAACACGGGTGAGGCCGACGCAGCTGACCTCCCGGTGCACGTCGTCCTCGGGGGCAGGTACGAGCTGGTCGACGTCCTCGGCACGGGCGCGACGTTCACCGTCTACGACGCGCAGCGCGTCGTGGTCCCGGAGCCCAAGCCTGCCGACGAGGACACGGCGTCCGGGGTGGCCGACGTGACGGGCGCTGCCGGCGCGCCCGGGGCGGACGACGCCGGTTCGGACGGCGAGGCCGCGGATGCCGACGAGCCGAAGGCCGACGAGGCCACGGCTGACGAGGCGGGCTCCGGCGACGGTTCCGACAGCAAGGACGGCGGGTCCGGCTCGGACGCCGAGTCCGACGTCGACGGCGAGTCGGCCGCCGAGTCCGGGTCCGAGACCGAGGTCGATCCCGACGCGACCGCGGAGATCACCGAGCCCGCGGAACCCGAGGCCGATCTCGACCAGCCGCTCGTGGTCAAGGTGCTGCACCCGCACCTGGTGGACGACCAGAACGCGCGGGCCTCCCTGCAGCGTGAGGTCGAGGCGTCGGCGCTCGTGACGCACCCGGGCGTCGTGAAGGTCCTGGACTCCGGCGAGGAGGACGTCGCGGGCGCGAGCGTGCCGTGGACGGTCATGAATCGCATGCCGGGCGTCTCCCTGTCCGACTACGCCGGGGACAGCGGCCTGCCCTGGCGGGACGCGCTCATGATCATCGACGGCCTGCTGGAGGGCCTCGCCGCGGTGCACGCGGCGGGCCTGGTGCACCGCGACATCGCCCCGCGCAACGTGATGGTCGACAAGCTGCCCGACGGCACGTTCGCCGTCGGCCTGCTGGACCTCGGGCTCACCCGGCCCGCCGGTGGTGACGGCGAGGGCGACACGGTGGCCGGATCGGTCATCGGCATGTCGCCCGAGCAGGCACGCGGCAAGCCGCTCGACGCCCGGAGCGACATCTACGCCGTCGGTGCGCTCGCGTACTACACGCTGACCGGGCACGCCCCGTTCGAGCGGGCGCAGGCCGAGGACGTCCTGCGGGCGCACGTGAACGCCCCCGTGCCCGCGGCGTCCGCGCGGCGCGCGGCCGTCCCGGCGTCGGTGGACCGCCTC
>NZ_KI911686.1:266164-277415 GCF_000515355.1 Promicromonospora kroppenstedtii DSM 19349
GCGCCCGCGGCGGCGCCCTCACCCGTGTCGGAGCCGAGCACGGTCGCGTCGACCGGGACCCGTGCCCGCAGCGTCGTCCCGCTGCCGGGCGTGGACTCGACCGACAGCGTGCCACCCACCGACCGCACCCGGTCGCGCATCCCGGCCAGCCCGAACCCGTCGGCGACGTCGGGCCCGAAGCCCTGCCCGTCGTCGGCCACGGTGAGCGTCACGGCGCCCTCGGCCTGGGCCAGGCGCACACCGACGATCATCGCCCGCGCGTGCCGGCGGACGTTCGACAGGGCCTCCTGGGCCGCCCGCAGCAGCACCACCTCGGTCGCGGGCGGCAGCGGCCCGACTCCGCTGGCCTCGAAGCTCACCACCTCGTTCGTCTCCAGGGCGTACCGCTCCGTGAGCCGCCCCAGTGCCTGCGGGAGCGACGCGTCCTGCAACGCCACGGGCGCGAAGGCCGCGACGAGTGCCCGGGCCTCGGCCAGGTTCTCGCGCGCTGTCTCCTCGACCACGTGCAGCCGTTCCCGCACGCCGCCGTCGTCCCCGTGGTCCAGGGCGGCCGTCGCCGCCTGAGCCTGCATGACGACGCTCGTGAAGCCTTGGGCCAGGGTGTCGTGGATCTCGCGAGCGAGGCGCTCGCGCTCGGCCACGACACCCGCCTCGTGGTTGGTCCGGGCCAGCTCCGCCTGAGCGGCACGCAGCTCGTCGAGAAGGCGCGCATGTTCCTCGGCACGCCGCATCGCGAGGTGGAACCAGAGCCCCAGCCCGATCGCGAACAGGAGCGTCACCAACATCTGTGGCACCACGTCGAGCACCACGTCCGGCGCGAAGTCGTAGGCCGCGACGATGCCGATCGTCACCGACACGGTGAGCGCCGCACAGCCCACCACTCCCTGCTTGATCGACTCCAGCAGCATCCACACCTGTGCGAACGCGATGAACATCAGGAACGTCGCCACACCGGCCTGCGAGACGGCGACCCCGGTGGCCAGCACCAGCACCACCAGGTAGGCCAGGGCCGGACCCCGCTGGCGGGTCCGCGCCGCCCGGGCACCCCACAGCAGGTACGCGCCCACGAGCGCCGCCAGCGCCGCGCAGGCCACCACGAGGTGCGTGCCGCGCGTGCCCTCCAGCACCAGGGCGGCCGCAGTGAGCGCGACGATCACGCCGAACGCCGCGTCCCACCACCGCACCTGCTGCTCCCACCCGGCGTACAGGAGATCCGCGGAGTGCCCGACGCTCGCCGCGTCGTCGGCGCGCGCTTCGCCGCGCCCCTCGTCAGCCGTCATCGTGTCGTCGCCACCGGAACGTCCGGGTGCCGACCACGAGTGCCACCACCAGCCATGCCGCCAGTACAGCAGCAGTCGCACCGTGCTGCCAGGAACCGGCCGGCTCCGCCGCCGCGAACGCCTCCGGCAGGAACACCGACCGCATGCCCTGCGCGATCCACTTCAGCGGGAAGACCGACGACAGGTCGAGCATCCAGCCCGGCAGCTGCGTCACCGGGAAGAACACGCCCGACGTGAACTGCAGCACCAGGAGCGGCGTGACCACCACGGCGCTCGCGGACCGGCCGGAGCGCGGCACCGACGAGTACGCGACGCCACACACGGCGCCCGCCGCCGTCCCCAGCACGAACACCCACGCAAAGGTGATCCAGTGCGCCGCGTCCTGGGGCAGAGGCACGTCGAAGGCGAGTGCCGCGACCGCGAGCAGCAGTGCGGTCTGTGCGAGCACCGTCACCAGCGACAGGAACACCTTGCCCAGGAAGTACGACGTCGCGGGCAGCGGCGTGGCACGCAGCCGTTTGAGCGTGCCGTCGTCGCGCTCGACGGCGATCGACATCGCGAGCGTCTGGTAGGTCGAGAGCATGACGCCTGTCGCCACCATGCCGGGCAGGAAGTACTGCGCGAAGCCCACGGTGACGCCGTCGGAGACGATCGGGTCGTCGTCGCCGAAGACCGTGGAGAAGATCGCGAGCATGATGATCGGGTAGGCGAACCCGAAGACCATCGAGTCACGCTCGCGGAGGAACTGCACCAGCTCCACGCCGCCGCGTACCAGTCCCAGCCGGATGGTGCCGGGCAGCCGCCGGCCGGAGCTCGCAGCGGTCCGGGCCGTCGTGCTCGTCGCAGCAGCCGTGCTCATCACGCCGCCTCCTCGGTGTCGATGGTGGTCTCGCCGATCAAGGACAGATACACGTCCTCGAGCGTCGGACGGGTCACGGACAGACCGGGCACCTCGCCGTCCGGTCCGGCCGCCGCGATGAGGCGCGCGACGGCGGCCGTGGGGCGGTCGGTCCGCTCGGCGCGGCGCACGCCCTCGTCGTCCCACGCCACGATCGGGGTGCGTGCCCCAGGTCCGCCGAGCGTCTCGGGCGTGCCCTCGGCCACCACCACGCCGTCGCGCACGACGACCACGCGGTCCGCGAGCTGCGCGGCCTCGTCGAGGTAGTGGGTCGTCAGCAGGATCGTTGTGCCGTCGTCGCGCAGGCCGGTCACAAGGTCCCAGAAGGAGCGCCGGGCCTCCGGGTCGAACCCGGTCGTGGGCTCGTCCAGGAAGAGCAGCTCGGGCCGGCCCACGATCCCGAGGGCCACGTCGAGCCTGCGCCGCTGCCCGCCGGACAGCCCACGCGTTCGCGCCCTGGCCTTCTCCGCGAGCCCGACGGCGGCGATGACCTCGCCGGGGTCGCGCGAGCCGGGGTACGCGGCTGCGGTGGAGCGCACCTTCTCCAGGACCGTCAGCTCGCTCAGGTCCCGGGAGTCCTGCATGACCACGCCGATCCGGGCACGCCAGGCGCGGCCCGCGTGCCGGGGGTCCTCGCCGAGCACGGCGACGTCGCCGTCGTCCCGGTCGCGGAACCCCTCGAGGATCTCGACGGTGGTGGTCTTGCCGGCGCCGTTCGGGCCCAGCACCGCCACGATCTCACCACGGGCGACGTCGAGGTCCAGGCCGGCGACGGCGTCCTTGAACCCGGTACGGGTGCTGCCGTACCGCTTGCGGAGGCCGCGTACCCGCACGGCCGACGATCTAGTGGTCTCCATGTCTCGAGCATGCTCCGCGGGGCCCCTTCCGTGGGACGCCCGTTCGGCTGCATCTCGTGTCCGTCTTCCGGTGGACAGTCGCCACCCGGTGACCTGCGAGGGGCCCTGGGGAACGAGTTCGACCTACGGCGCCGGGTACCGTACAGTTGTGCCTCGGTGATCGAAGCTCACCTGATGCGGCGTGCCCCTCCAGGGCTCGCGGTGGTCAGGCCCGGGTAACGAACACATAGGGTAGTGGCGCAATTGGTAGCGCAGCGGTCTCCAAAACCGCAGGTTGCAGGTTCGAGTCCTGTCTACCCTGCCAGCGTGAACCCCAGCGGGGCCGCGCGCAGCGGGCCCACGTGAGTGGACCTGGAACGGCAGTCCGCGCCGCCCGGCGCGCCGGGCCACAGGAGTGGGGTAGCAGTGAGCGACACCGAGGTGATCCAGAGCGCCGCGGAGCGTCCGAGCAAGGGCGGCGGCAACATCTTCGCCCGGATCGCGCTCTTCGTGCGCCAGGTGGTGGCCGAGCTCAAGAAGGTCGTCTCGCCGACGCGCTCCGAGCTCATCACGTACACGACCGTCGTGCTCGTCTTCCTGGTCGTCGTCATGATCTTCGTGGTGGCCCTGGACTACGCCTTCGGCATGCTGGCCGGCTGGGTCTTCGGCTGATCGTCCCTCTCGGAGACGACGGCTGAGGCGGTCGTCGGCGGGCCCGTCGGACGGGCCTCACGCCGGTCCGGGTGCGCCGGACCAACTCATGCGGCACGCTGCGCAGTACTTCGCTGTGATCGTTCTCGCCCGTCGCTGATTGTCCCTTCGCGGTACTTTCGCGCGACAATGGCCGGACACAGCTCGTAGAAGTACGCACACCCGTGCCGGGCGCAGCCCCGGCGCACGAAGAGAAAGCAGGTTCGTTCGTGTCCCAGGACTCTCTGGACCAGACGGAGAACGTCTCGCCGACCGACGGCGACGAGACGGCCGTCGACGCGCCCCTGGACGCCGAGAACGCTGACGTGCCTGCGGACGCCGAGACCCCGGCCGAGACCGTCGAGGACGAGGTCGAGGACGACGCCACCGACGAGCGCCCCGCTGACGCCGACGGCGACGTCATCGTGGACGAGGTCGAGGAGTTCAAGCGAACCCTCCGCGGCCAGCTCGGCGACTGGTACGTCATCCACTCGTACGCGGGCTACGAGAAGCGTGTGAAGACCAACCTCGAGAACCGCATCCAGAGCCTGAACATGGAGGACTACATCTTCCAGGTCGAGGTTCCGATGGAAGAGGTCGCCGAGATCAAGAACGCGCAGAAGAAGATCGTGAGCCGGGTGCGCATCCCGGGTTACGTCCTCGTGCGCATGGACCTGACCGACGAGTCGTGGGGCGCCGTGCGGCACACGCCGGGCGTCACGGGCTTCGTCGGGCACACCCACCAGCCGGTGCCGCTGAGCTTCGACGAGATCTACTCGATGCTCGCGCCGTCGATGCTGCCCCAGGCCGGTCAGCAGGTCGGCCAGCAGGCGCCTGGTGGCGGCACGGTGACCAGCTCCGGCAAGGCTCCGGTCCACGTGGACTTCGAGGTCGGCGAGTCGGTGACCGTCACGGACGGTCCGTTCGACACGCTGCCCGCCTCGATCTCCGAGATCAACGTCGAGGCCCAGAAGCTCAAGGTCCTCGTCTCCATCTTCGGCCGGGAGACCCCGGTCGAGCTGGGGTTCAACCAGGTCGCCAAGATCTGATTCGTCCGTACCCCGGCATTTGCAACCGGGTCATCGCCCACGGCGTAGGCCCATCCAACAGAAGGTAGTGAACGCATGCCCCCGAAGAAGAAGGTCTCCGGCCTCATCAAGCTGCAGATCCAGGCCGGCGCCGCGACGCCGGCTCCGCCGATCGGCCCCGCGCTGGGTCAGCACGGCGTGAACATCATGGAGTTCTGCAAGGCGTACAACGCGGCGACCGAGTCGCAGCGTGGCAACGTCATCCCGGTCGAGATCACCGTGTACGAGGACCGCTCGTTCACCTTCATCACCAAGACCCCGCCGGCCGCCGAGCTGATCAAGAAGGCCGCCGGTGTGGCCAAGGGCTCCGCGACGCCGCACACGGTCAAGGTCGCCTCGATCACGAAGGACCAGGTCCGCGAGATCGCGACGACCAAGCTTCCTGACCTGAACGCGAACGACCTCGACGCCGCGTCGCTGATCATCGCGGGCACCGCCCGTTCCATGGGCATCACCGTCTCCGAGTGACGAAGTCGCTCGGAGCAACTCGCACAGCCGAGTGATCCCCTCCGGGGCGTCAGCCCCGGGACCGAAACACCACAGTGGCAGGGCCGGTCGGCCCGCTACGACCACAAGGAGAGAAACATGGCAAAGCGCAGCAAGGCGTACCTCGCCGCCGCGGAGAAGATCGACAGCGAGAACCTGTACTCGCCGCTCGAGGCCATCCGCCTGGCCAAGGACACCGCCACGGTCAAGTACGACGCCACCGTCGAGGTCGCGTTCCGGCTGAGCGTGGACCCGCGCAAGGCGGACCAGATGGTCCGTGGCACGGTCAACCTGCCCAACGGCACGGGTAAGACCGCCAAGGTCATCGTGTTCGCCAACGCCGCCAAGGCGGAGGAGGCCCGTGCGGCCGGTGCCGACGAGGTCGGTGGCGACGAGCTGATCGAGAAGGTGGCCGCCGGCTACACCGACTTCGACGCGGCTGTCGCCACGCCGGACCTCATGGGCAAGGTCGGTCGCCTCGGTAAGGTGCTCGGCCCCCGCGGCCTCATGCCGAACCCGAAGACCGGCACCGTGACGATGGACGTGACCAAGGCTGTCACCGACATCAAGGGCGGCAAGATCGAGTTCCGCGTCGACAAGCACGCGAACCTGCACTTCATCATCGGCAAGGCCTCGTTCTCCGAGGCCCAGCTGCTGGAGAACTACGTCGCCGCGCTCGACGAGGTCCTGCGCCTCAAGCCGTCGTCGTCGAAGGGTCGCTACATCAGCAAGGCGACCATGACCACCACGATGGGCCCCGGCATCCCGCTGGACCAGAGCAAGACCACCAAGCTTCTCGAGGAGCTCTCGGCCTGATCCGAGCCCCCGAAGGCACAGAGAGGCCCGCATCCCGCAAGGGATGCGGGCCTTTTTGAATCTTCATCAGGATCATGTATCGAACCGGCTGGTCCCACCTCTTGTCTGATGGGCGGCAGGAAGCCGACGTGAGCCGAGGAGAGAGGAGTGCCTGATGGGCACCGTTTTCTCCCTCCCCGGATCCGTGTGCTCGGCCGTAGACTCGGTTGGTCCAAGCGCTCCACGTCCGGCACGCGACGTGGAAACATCCGCCAGCAGAGAATCCCGTGGTGCAATGACAGGATCAAGGGAGGCCCTGCCCGACGTCGACGGGTCCGGTCTCACGCTCGGTGATCGCGCGGCGATCGCCCTGACCGAGTACCGCGCCGGGAACCACCAGGCGCTCGGCGACCTGGTGCGCGAGGCGACGCCGCTGCTCTGGCACACCGTCCGCGCGCAGGGGGTCGACCGCGACGCCGCGGACGACGTCGTGCAGAGCACGTGGGTGGCACTCGTGCGGCACGCTGAGACCATCGCCGAGCCGAAGGCCGTGCTGAAGTGGCTCCTGGTGACCGCGAAGCGGGCTGCCTGGGAGGCGGTGCGCAAGCACCGTGACGACGAGAAGCGCCGTACCGAGCTGCCGGACGACAGCCCTGAGCATCCGATGGCTCTCCCCGCCAACGATCCACCACCCGACGCCGAGGTGCTGCGCGACGAGCGCGACCGCATCCTCTGGACGTCGCTGCAGAAACTGCCCGGACGCTGCCAGGAGCTGCTGCGTCTGGTCTCGCTCGCCGACCGGCCGGACTACCGGTACATCTCGGCGGCGATCGGAATGCCGATGGGCTCCATCGGTTCGACTCGTGGCCGCTGCTTGGCGAAGCTGCGGACCATCCTCGATGAGCAAGGGGACTTCTCGTGGACCTGACGCCGGAACCCAACATGGACGACGAGGCCGTGGGGCGCCTCTCGTTCGACCCGAAGGGCGCGCTGGACGCCGAGGACGGGGCCGTGCTGACCCGCCTCGCCCGCGCGGTCGGCGCGGTGGACCCGGTGCCTGAGGGGCTCGTCGAGCGCTCGTTGTTCGCGATCACGCTGGCCGGCCTCGAGGCCGAGCTTATGGAGGCCGTCTACCTCGACGCGCCGCTCGCGGGCGTCCGGGGGGCCGCCGCTGCGGCCCGGGCAGACGACGCCGCGCCCGCAGAGGCGAAGACCATCACCTTCACGCACGACTCGCTGACCGTGATGATCACGCTGTCGCCCTCCGCGGGCGGCAAGGTTCGGATCGACGGCTGGGCCGCCCCCGCGGCCGGCCTGGACGTGGAGCTGCACCGCCCCGGGGTCGACGTCCTCACGACCGCCTCCGACGAGGACGGCCGGTTCGCCTTCGACTCGGTGGAGCGCGGGCGCGCCAGCCTGGTCGTCCGCCGTACCGACGGCGGTGGCGGTGCAGTAAGCACGCCGATCATCGAGCTGTGAACGGCTGAACCACCGAACTACCCACTGTGTGTGATCCGGCCGAGGGGCGCGGCGGGATCTGTCGAGCAATCGTTGTCGATGGAGAGGTATTGCTGTGACTGAGCCCATGCCCGAGCCTGAATTGCGCGTTCGCGACCACGCCGGGGGGTGGCGGCCCGTCCGGGAGCTGGATCCGGAGTCGGACCGGCTCCCGGGCGGCGGTCGCGTCGCGCCGACCCGATACGTACAGGACCGCGTGATCGTCCGCGGCGACGTCGACGGTGGCCACAACGCGCTCCTGGACCTGATCACCGACCGAGCCCGTGAGCAGGGCGTCACCGTGACCACCGGCGACTTCGCCCAGGCGCAGTCCCGGGCGGGAGTCGGTGTCCTGGGCGAGCGGCCGGATGTCGAGGTGCGGCTCGGTGACGTGCGGGAGGACTGGGACGCGCTCGGCCTGATGGCCTCGATCCTCGAGGAGGCGGGAGAGGACCGTACCCGCGTCTCGCTGGACCACGTCGTCACCGGTCACCGGAACCACGGCGGGTTCGGTGACCCGGACAAGCGGGTGCCGGCGGTGTATCCCGGTTCCGCGCCTGTCCGTGCGGCCGACGGGGCATCGTCGCTGACTACCCGGGACGGTGTCGTCCGGCCGGTGGTCGCTGTCCTGGACACCGGGATCGGGGAGCACCCGTGGTTCGACGAGCCCGGAACGGCTGTCCTTCGGGGCGCGACGCTCGACGGCGCACCCATCGGTACCTATCCCGAGGAGGACGTCGACGCCGAGCGCGAAGGCCGTCGTGACGGCGCGGCGTCACACCTCGACCCGTACGCGGGTCACGGCACCTTCATCGCTGGGATCGTGCACCAGACGTGCCCGGACGCGGCTCTGCTTCCGGTCCGGGTCTACGGCGGGGACGGGACTGCGTCCGAGTGGGACTTCGCGCGCTCCGTCGAGCGTCTGCTCGAGTTCCACCTGCGCGGGCTGGCGGGGGTGCCCGGGTACTTTCCGGTCGACATCGTGGTGATCGCGAGCGGCTACTACCTGGAGCACCCCGAGGACGACGACGACTACGAAGGCGTCTACCGGGGTCGTCTCCGCGACCTGCGCCGGGCCGGTGTGGTCGTCGTGGTGTCCGCCGGTAACGACGGTTCCTCCCGCAAGACCTTCCCCGCGAGCTGGGCACCGTCCGTGCGAAGGACGCGTGACGGTCTCGTTCACGGCGATCTGCACGACCTCAGCCCGGACTACACGCCGTTGCTCGGGGTGGCCGCGTCCAACCCGGACGGTACGCTCGCCGACTTCAGCAACGACGGCCCGTGGATCGCCGCGGTGCGGCCCGGGGTCAACGTCCTGAGCGCGATGCCCACGACCTTCGACGGGTCGGCAGAGGGCACGCGGTCGGCGGACGGCCTCCGCCACACGGTGGACCCGGACGACTTCACGCACGGCTTCGGCACCTGGAGCGGGACGTCGTTCTCGGCGCCGCGGCTGGCGGGCCAGCTCGCGGACGCGCTCCTCGCGCAGAGGTCCGACGGTCGATCGCCCGCGACAGACCCCACGGGGCGTGTCAGGGAGGCCTGGCATGCTGTTACCCAGGTGGGGGACCTCTACAGCGAGGTGCCCGGGGTACCGGTGTGATGTCCTGACCAGAGGGTGCGGTGGGTATGGCGGAGTTCGACGTCCTCACCGGGCGGTTCGAGCGGGCACGGGAATGGAACGTCCGTGCCCGCCCCCGCCGTGCTCGCCGAGAGTTCCGGGCACTCGTCCGCGACCTCGCCAGGTTCGAGAAGGTGGACCTGACCGATGACGAGCGGGTCGTCCTGGCATGGCTCGTCGCACGGTCCTGGATGGGCCTCGCGCAGGCCGAGCTCGCCTGCTCGGGGAACCTCGCGGCTGCCCTGAAGCTCCTCGACGCAGCGCTGGACGCCGCAAAGCTGCTCGATGGTGCCGAGCGCCGGCGTATCGAGGCAGTCACCGCCGGGCAGAAGGGATCGTTCCTGCTCGGAGCCGGGGAGCCGGCGGAAGCGGTGCGACTCTTCGACCAGGTCCTTGCCGTCACCGACGAGGGTGAGTCACGAGACCTTGCGATGGCGTACCTCAACCGCGCTTTCGCGCTGTCAGACCTCGGTGACATCGAAGCCGCCGTGGCCGACAACCTTGCGGCCGTGCGGCACGCGGAGGCCGCCGAGACACCGGTGATCGTGGCCTTCGCCCGGCACAACTCGGGCTACTACCTGAGCATGCTCGGCGACGCTCCGGCGGCGCTCGCCGAGATGGCGGCCGCGCGGGAACTCGCGCCGGACCAGGACGACGGCATTCCGTTGCAGGGGCGCGCCGAGGTTCTGTACGGGGTCGGTCTGCTCGAGGAGGCGGAAGCCCTCCTGAGCGAGGCGATACCGCAGCTGCTCAAGGCAGGCCTCCGCACCGACCGCGCCATCGCCGAGTACTTTCGCTCCAGGTGCCTGCTCGCGCTCCGGCGCTTCGAGGAGGCAGCCGCGCTCGCGGTGCGAGCCCGGAAGCACTTCCTGGCCGTCGGTTACGAGCAGTGGGCGTCGCTCGCTCGTGTCCTCGAGCTCGAGGCGGCCCTCGCGCCTGTCCGCAGCGGCGCCCAGGCGCTGACCCAGGCCGTTGCCCGCCGGAGGGCGGCGCAAGCGCTCGCCGTGGCCGTCGAGGGTGATGCGGCGGGCCCGGTGCTCGGCCAGCATCCCGGCCATGCGGCGCGGCTGGTCGGGGCACAGTGGCTGCTTCTTGCCGGCGACCTGGCCGCTGCGCGCGCGACGCTCGACGAGCTGCCGCGAGGCCTGGTCAACGCTCCGCTGACCATGCGGATCCAGCACTACACCGCTCGGGCCGAGCTGGCATTCGCGACGGGCGACCGGGCGAACGGGTTGCGTGCGGTTCGCGCGGGGCTCGGCCTCCTGGTCGACCACCGCAGCCGGCTCGGCTCCGTCGAGTCCGTCACGGCCGCCGCGGCGCACGGCGTCGACCTGACCCGTGTCGACGTCGAGGCAGCGGTCCGCACGGGCAGGCCGGCCGCCCTGTTCGATGCCCTGGAACGTGGCCGCACCACGTTCGCGGGTACTGGTCGTGTCACCCCGCCCGACGACCCGGAGGCGGCGGCCCTCCTGACCGAGGCGCGCGGCCTGCTCGTGCGGGCGCGTGAGCTCGGGCCCGGCGACCCCAGGGAGCGCGAGCGCCTCACCCGTCGCGCGAGCCGTATCCAGGACGAGGTCCGCGAACGCTCCTGGCGGCACGCCGGCAACGCCGGCGCGGTGCAGCGCCCGGTGACCGCCCGCGAACTGCGTGATGTCCTCGCCGGAACCCGTAAGGACACGGTCGTGGCCAACTTCGTCGCGATGGACGGCAAGCTCCGCTGCGTCCGCGTCGACGCCGCCGGCGTCACCACCGTCGACATCGGCTCCGCCGACGACGTCGTCGAGCACGTCCGCCGCCTGAACGCCGACTTCGCGATGGCCGCCAACGATCTGATCCCTGCCCCCTTGCGCGCCGCGGCGTCGTCCTCGCTGGCCCGCAACCTCAAGGCGCTCGACGCCGTCCTGCTCGCCCCGCTGCGTGCCGACGGCGACCTCTACGTCGTGGGCCGTGAGCCACTGCTCAGCGTGCCGTGGGCCGCCCTCCCGTCCCGCGGCGGCCTGCGCACGTCCGTCAACTCGTACGTCGCGCGCGGCCGCGCGCACGCCCGGCCCACGGGCGAC
>NZ_KI911686.1:277515-278573 GCF_000515355.1 Promicromonospora kroppenstedtii DSM 19349
GGGCGACCACCGGCTGCTCGCCGCCTCCGGCCCCGGCGTCCCCCACGGCGCCGCCGAGGCGCGCGGGGTGGGGGAGCAGTGGCCCGGCGCGACCGTGCTGACCGGCAAGGACGCCGTCACCGAACAGGTCCGCACCGCCCTGGCCACGCACGACGTCGTGCACCTGGCCACCCACGGCCAGCACGACGCCGACAACCCGCTCTTCGCGAGCATCGAGCTCGCCGACGGCCCGCTGTTCGCCCACGAGCTCGACGGCACGCCGCTGCCCGGCTCGGTCGTGATCCTGTCGTCGTGCGAGGTCGGCGGTTCCACCCAGGTGCTCGGCGGCGAGCTCCTCGGCCTGACCTCCGTGCTCCTGCGCCTGGGCGCCCGCGCCGTCATCGCCTCGGTCGCCAAGCTCTCCGACGAGCTCGCCGCCCGCGTCATGCCCCGCCTGCACGCCCACCTGCGCGAGACCGACGACCCGGAGGCGGCGCTCGCGGCCGCGCTCCGCGACGTCGCCGAGCCAGTGCCGCTGGTCTGCTTCAGCTCGGTCGAGGGACTCGCCACCGGGTGAGATCGCGAAGCTGCGCGATTCTTCACCCACGGCCAATCCGCTGACCTGCACCCTCGCGGCGGGCGATGACAGGCAGCCCACGTCCCGCTATCGTTTCCCGCCCGGTGTCCCTCGGGCCACCGCGAGGCAAGGGGACCAAGCATGTGGCCGGAACTTGAGGCGGAGCTCCTGGCCGCCCGGGATCTGAACGCCCGGTCGCGGCCCGGCGACGCACTGCCACGGTTCCGAGATGTGCTCGACCGGCTCCGGGTCATGGACCAGGCCGGGCTCGGCACCACCGACCGTGAACGCTGGGCCGAGGGCATGGTGCGGTCGCTGGCGGGCCAGGCGGTGGCCGTCCACTCCGTCGAGGACACGCTGGACAAGCCTCTCGCCCTGCTCGACGACGCCGACGCCCGCGCCGATGCCGCGCCGCGCCGGATCCGTCGGCGGCTCTCCGCCGTCGTGGACGGCACCCGGGGCCTGCTGCTGCAGCGCTCCGGCCGGCTCACCGACGCGCTCG
>NZ_KI911686.1:278826-310352 GCF_000515355.1 Promicromonospora kroppenstedtii DSM 19349
GCCGTCGCCCCGCTGTCCGACGCCGTCGCCGCGCGCGTCATGCCCAGGTTCCACGCCCACCTGCGCGCCACCGACGACCCCGAGGCCGCGCTCGCCGCGGCGCTCGCGGACGAGCCCGAGCCCGTACCGCTGGTGTGCTTCGCGTCCCTGGAGGGCCTGGAGCGTTGATGTGGCCCACGCCACCGCCCGCCGCGTGTAGAGCCATGCGTGTAGCCATGTATAGTTCTCGGGTAACCCAAGACCGCCGGTCGTCCGACGCTGCCCGCTCGCAAGAGCAGGGCGGAAGAAGACCGAAGTCCCGCTGAGAGCGGGGGCCTGCGCAGGTGACGAACTCGAGTGCGGTCCTGCCGCACGAACCGAGCCCCGTGCACCTGCGCCGGGGCTCTTTTTCTCGTTCCGGGGCAACGCCCGGGGCTCACGCCCCAGGGACGGTGGTACCACCACCGGAAGGATTGCCATGGCGAGGCCGGACAAGGCAGCCGCTGTCGCAGAGCTCGCGGACAAGTTCCGCGACTCCAACGCGGCCGTGCTGACCGAGTACCGCGGGCTCACCGTCGCGCAGCTCAAGGAGCTGCGTCGGTCGCTCAGCGGCAACGCAACCTACGCCGTGGTGAAGAACACGCTGACGGGGATCGCGGCCAAGGAGGCCGGTGTCGAGGGTCTCGACGCCGACCTGAAGGGCCCGTCCGCCATCGCATTCGTGACCGGGGACCCGGTCGAGGCTGCGAAGGGTCTGCGTGACTTCGCCAAGGCGAACCCTGCTCTGGTCATCAAGGGCGGCGTGCTCGACGGCGCCGCGATGTCCGCTGCAGAGATCACGAAGCTCGCGGACCTCGAGTCCCGCGAGGTTCTGCTGGCCAAGGTGGCCGGCGGTCTGAAGGCCACGCTGACGCGTGCTGCTTACGCCTTCACCGCCAAGCCCGCCCAGGTCGCCCGTGCCATCGATGCCCTGCGTCAGAAGCAGGAATCGGAGGGTACTGCCGCCTGACCAGGTGGCAGTGCCAGTTCACACCCCCTGCTTCTCGCGGACCGGAACCGGTCCGCGAAGCGCCAACTGAAAGGAACGCCATCATGGCGAAGCTCTCCACCGACGAGCTCCTGTCCGCCTTCGAGGAGCTCACGCTCATCGAGCTCTCCGACTTCGTGAAGGCCTTCGAGGAGAAGTTCGACGTCACCGCCGCCGCTCCGGTCGCCGCTGCCGTTGCCGGCCCCGTGGGTGGCGCGCCGGCCGAGGCCGCCGAGGAGAAGTCGGAGTTCGACGTCATCCTCGAGGCCGCCGGTGACAAGAAGATCCAGGTCATCAAGGAGGTGCGCGCGCTCACGTCCCTCGGCCTGAAGGAGGCCAAGGACCTGGTCGACGGCGCGCCGAAGCCGGTTCTCGAGGGCGCCGACAAGGACGCCGCCGAGAAGGCGAAGGCCGCCCTGGAGGGCGCCGGCGCCACCGTCACCCTCAAGTGACCTCAGGCACCACCGCCTTCGGGCTGGTGTGACGGCGGCCCGGGCTCGTCCCGGGCGCCGTCCGCCGAACGCAGAGGCCCGCACCCCTCGGGGTGCGGGCCTCTCGCGTGCTCTGGATCGTCTGTCGGGGCGCCTGGTTCCGCGGCACTCGCCTCACCAGTGCGGATACGCAACGTTTCGAGGTTTACCACAGTCTCGAGGTGCGGGCGCTGGGGGGACTGGACATACTAGAACCAGATAGGTATGCTAGCGCTTTGCGCCCGCGTGTGCCCTCGACGCCTCCCCCTGCTTCCCGAAAGTCCTGGTCGCATCCCCCTCACCGGTGGGATGCCCACCGGTGACCGGTGAAGTCCGGCAGAGCTTCCTGCAGCACCGCAGAGCGTACAGCGTTCACCCGAACTGCAGGGAAGGACCCCTCTTGGCTGCCTCGCGCACCCCTTCAGCTCCGTCCGCCGAAGCCATTGCGAACCGTACCGCTTCCCGTCGCGTTTCTTTCGCAAAGATCTATGAGCCACTCGAGGTCCCCGACCTGCTTGGCCTGCAGACCGAGAGCTTCGACTGGCTCCTTGGTAACCCAGCCTGGCAGGGCCGGGTAGAAACTGCCAAGGCGGCTGGTCGTAATGATGTCCCGGAAACCTCCGGACTGGAAGAGATCTTCGAGGAGATCTCCCCGATCGAGGACTTCGGCTCCTCGATGTCCCTCTCCTTCTCGAACCACCGCTTCGAGCCGCCGAAGTACACGGCGGACGAGTGCAAGGAGAAGGACTTCACCTACGCGGCCCCGCTGTTCGTCACCGCGGAGTTCGTCAACTACACCACCGGTGAGATCAAGAGCCAGACCGTGTTCATGGGCGACTTCCCGCTCATGACCGCGCGCGGTACCTTCATCATCAACGGCACCGAGCGCGTCGTCGTCTCGCAGCTGGTGCGTTCCCCGGGCGTGTACTTCGAGCGCACCCCGGACAAGACCAGCGACAAGGACGTCTTCTCCGCGAAGATCATCCCCTCGCGTGGTGCGTGGCTCGAGTTCGAGATCGACAAGCGTGACGCCGTCGGCGTGCGCGTCGACCGCAAGCGCAAGCAGTCCGTCACCGTCCTGCTCAAGGCCCTCGGCATGAGCGAGGCCGAGATCCGCGAGCAGTTCGCCGAGTTCCCGTCGGTGCTCGACACCCTCGAGAAGGACCACGTCCACACCGAGGACGAGGCCCTGGTCGACCTGTACCGCAAGATCCGCCCGGGTGAGCCGCCGACGGTCGAGGCCGGTCGCGCGCTACTCGAGAACTTCTACTTCAACCCGAAGCGCTACGACCTGGCGAAGGTCGGCCGCTACAAGGCGAACAAGAAGCTCGGTGTCGACGCGGAGCTCGCCGACTCCACGCTGTCGCTGACCGACGTGGTCCACACGATCAAGTACCTGGCGTCGCTGCACGCGGACAAGACCACCATGGACGGCGTCCGCAACGGCCAGCCCGTCGAGGTGCGCGTCGAGACCGACGACATCGACCACTTCGGCAACCGTCGTATCCGCGCCGTGGGTGAGCTCATCCAGAACCAGGTGCGCACGGGTCTGTCCCGCATGGAGCGCGTCGTTCGCGAGCGCATGACCACGCAGGACGTCGAGGCCATCACGCCGCAGACGCTGATCAACATCCGTCCGGTCGTCGCGTCGATCCGTGAGTTCTTCGGCACCTCGCAGCTGTCGCAGTTCATGGACCAGAACAACCCGCTGGCCGGCCTGACCCACAAGCGTCGTCTGAACGCGCTGGGCCCGGGTGGTCTGTCCCGCGACCGCGCCGGCATGGAGGTCCGTGACGTCCACCCGTCGCACTACGGTCGCATGTGCCCGATCGAGACCCCTGAGGGTCCGAACATCGGTCTGATCGGCTCGCTGGCGTCGTTCGGTCGCATCAACCCGTTCGGCTTCATCGAGACGCCGTACCGCAAGGTCGAGAACGGCAAGGTCACCGACAACATCGAGTACCTCACGGCCGATGACGAGGACCGCTACATCATCGCGCAGGCCAACACACCGCTGCTCGAGGACGGCACGTTCGTCCTCGACCGTGTCCTGGTCCGCACGAAGGGTGGCGAGACCAACGACATCCCGGGCGCCGAGGTCGACTACATGGACATCTCGCCGCGCCAGATGGTGTCGGTCGCGACGGCCCTGATCCCGTTCCTCGAGCACGACGACGCCAACCGCGCCCTCATGGGTGCCAACATGCAGCGCCAGGCCGTGCCGCTGGTGCGGTCCGAGGCCCCCGTGGTCGGTACCGGCATGGAGCGCCGTGCGGCGGTCGACGCCGGCGACGTCATCGTGGCGACCAAGCCCGGTGTGGTCACCGAGGTCTCGGCCGACCTGGTGCTCGTGGCGAACGACGACGGCACGACGGGCTCGTACCGCGTGCACAAGTTCGTGCGCTCCAACCAGGGCACGAGCTACAACCAGCGCGTGCTGGTCGACGAGGGTGCGCGGGTCGAGGTCGGCTCCGTGCTCGCGGACGGCCCGGCGACGGACGAGGGCGAGCTCGCGCTCGGCCGCAACCTGCTGGTCGCGTTCATGTCGTGGGAGGGTCACAACTACGAGGACGCGATCATCCTGTCGCAGCGCCTCGTGGAGGACGACGTCCTCTCCTCGATCCACATCGAGGAGCACGAGGTCGACGCCCGTGACACCAAGCTCGGCCCGGAGGAGATCACGCGGGACATCCCCAACGTCTCGGAGGAGGTCCTCGCGGACCTCGACGAGCGCGGCGTGATCCGCATCGGTGCCGAGGTCGGCGCCGGCGACATCCTGGTCGGCAAGGTCACCCCCAAGGGCGAGACCGAGCTGACCCCGGAGGAGCGCCTGCTGCGGGCCATCTTCGGCGAGAAGGCGCGCGAGGTGCGCGACACCTCGCTCAAGGTGCCCCACGGCGAGCAGGGCACGGTCATCGCGGTGCGCGAGTTCAACCGGGAGGACGGCGACGAGCTGCCCGCCGGCGTGAACCAGCTGGTGCGCGTGTACATCGCGCAGCGCCGCAAGATCACCGTCGGTGACAAGCTGGCCGGCCGCCACGGCAACAAGGGCGTCATCTCGAAGATCCTCCCGCAGGAGGACATGCCGTTCCTCGAGGACGGCACGCCGGTCGACGTCATCCTGAACCCGCTGGGTGTGCCGGGCCGCATGAACGTGGGCCAGGTGCTGGAGACCCACCTCGGGTGGATCGCCAAGCAGGGCTGGGACGTCTCGCTGGCCGAGGACAAGGGCGGCGAGTGGCTGGAGAGCCTCCCCGAGGTCGCGCACAAGAGCGAGCCGAGCCGGCCGGTCGCCACCCCGGTGTTCGACGGTCTGGAGGAGGTCGCGCTCCGCGGTCTCTTCGGTGCCACCCTGCCCAACCGTGATGGTCAGCGGATGGTCAACCAGGACGGCAAGGCGCAGCTCTTCGACGGCCGCTCCGGCGAGCCGTTCCCGGAGCCCGTCTCCACCGGCTACATGTACATCCTGAAGCTGCACCACCTGGTCGACGACAAGATCCACGCGCGTTCGACCGGACCGTACTCGATGATCACGCAGCAGCCGCTGGGTGGTAAGGCGCAGTTCGGTGGTCAGCGCTTCGGTGAGATGGAGGTGTGGGCGCTCGAGGCGTACGGCGCCGCGTACACGCTCCAGGAGCTGCTCACCATCAAGTCCGACGACGTCCCGGGCCGTGTCAAGGTCTACGAGGCGATCGTCAAGGGCGAGAACATCCCCGACTCGGGTATCCCGGAGTCCTTCAAGGTGCTTCTCAAGGAGATGCAGTCGCTGTGCCTGAACGTCGAGGTGCTCTCGAGCGACGGTGTCTCCATCGAGATGAAGGAGTCCGACGACGAGGTGTACCGCGCCGCTGAGGAGCTCGGCATCGACCTCTCGCGGCGGCCCAACGCCGCCTCCAGCGTCGACGAGATCTGATACCAGGCCGCGCCCGTGCACCGGGCGCGGACCTGGACACCGATGAGGATTTTCGAGAACTTCAGGAAGTAGGACCACCTTGCTCGACGTCAACGTCTTCGACGAGCTGCGTATCGGCCTGGCCACGGCCGAGGACATCCGTGCCTGGTCGCACGGTGAGGTCAAGAAGCCAGAGACCATCAACTACCGCACCCTCAAGCCGGAGAAGGACGGGCTCTTCTGCGAGAAGATCTTCGGTCCGACCCGCGACTGGGAGTGCTACTGCGGCAAGTACAAGCGCGTGCGCTTCAAGGGCATCATCTGCGAGCGCTGTGGTGTCGAGGTCACGCGCTCCAAGGTGCGCCGTGAGCGCATGGGCCACATCGAGCTCGCCGCCCCCGTCACGCACATCTGGTTCTTCAAGGGTGTGCCGTCCCGCCTGGGCTACCTGCTCGACCTGGCGCCGAAGGACCTGGAGAAGGTCATCTACTTCGCGGCCTACATGATCACGTCGGTCGACGACGAGGCGCGCCAGGAGGACCTGCCCAACCTGCAGAACGAGATCGATCTCGAGAAGAAGGAGATCTCCGACCGCCGGGACAACGACATCAACACCCGCGCCCAGAAGCTCGAGGCCGACCTGGCCGAGCTCGAGGCCGAGGGTGCCAAGGCTGACGCTCGCCGCAAGGTGCGCGACTCGGCCGAGCGTGAGATGGCTCAGCTGCGCAAGCGCGCGGACCAGGAGCTGGACCGCCTCGAGCAGGTCTGGGACCGCTTCAAGAACCTCAAGGTCGCTGACCTCGAGGGCGACGAGATGCTGTACCGCCAGCTCCAGGACCGCTACGGCACCTACTTCGAGGGTGCGATGGGCGCGAACGCGATCCAGCAGCGCCTGCAGAACTTCGACCTGGACGCCGAGGCCGAGTCGCTGCGCGAGACCATCCGCTCGGGCAAGGGCCAGCGCAAGACCCGTGCGCTGAAGCGCCTCAAGGTCGTCAACGCGTTCCTGACCACCACCAACTCGCCCACGGCGATGGTGCTGGACGCCGTCCCGGTCATCCCGCCGGACCTGCGCCCGATGGTGCAGCTCGACGGTGGCCGGTTCGCGACGTCGGACCTGAACGACCTGTACCGCCGCGTCATCAACCGGAACAACCGCCTCAAGCGGCTCCTGGACCTGGGCGCGCCGGAGATCATCGTCAACAACGAGAAGCGGATGCTCCAGGAGGCCGTGGACTCGCTGTTCGACAACGGCCGCCGCGGCCGCCCGGTCACGGGCCCCGGCAACCGTCCGCTGAAGTCGATCTCCGACATGCTCAAGGGCAAGCAGGGCCGGTTCCGCCAGAACCTGCTCGGCAAGCGCGTCGACTACTCGGGCCGTTCGGTCATCGTGGTCGGCCCGCAGCTCAAGCTGCACCAGTGCGGTCTGCCCAAGCAGATGGCGCTCGAGCTGTTCAAGCCGTTCGTCATGAAGCGGCTCGTGGAGCTGAACCACGCGCAGAACATCAAGAGCGCCAAGCGCATGGTCGAGCGCACGCGCCCTGTCGTCTGGGACGTGCTCGAAGAGGTCATCACGGAGCACCCGGTGCTCCTGAACCGTGCGCCGACGCTGCACCGTCTGGGCATCCAGGCGTTCGAGCCGCAGCTCGTCGAGGGCAAGGCCATCCACCTGCACCCGCTCGTCTGCGGCGCGTTCAACGCCGACTTCGACGGTGACCAGATGGCTGTGCACCTGCCCCTGAGCGCCGAGGCGCAGGCCGAGGCCCGCATCCTCATGCTCTCGAGCAACAACATCCTGAAGCCGTCGGACGGCCGTCCGGTGACCATGCCCTCGCAGGACATGATCATCGGTCTGCACCACCTCACGAGCGACCGTCCGGGCGCCGTGGGCGAGGGTCGTGCGTTCGGTTCCGTGGCCGAGGCCATCATGGCCTTCGACCGGGGCGAGCTGGACATCAACGCGCAGATCAAGCTGCGGATGTCCGACCTGGTGCCGCCGCTGAAGGACTTCGAGGCGCCCGAGGGCTGGGAGCCGGGTCAGCAGCTGCTGTTCGACACCACGCTCGGCCGTTACCTGTTCAACGAGACGCTGCCCGTCGACTACCCGTACGAGAACGGGGTCGCCGACAAGAAGCGCCTCTCGACGATCGTCAACGACCTCGCCGAGCGCTACCCGAAGGTGGAGGTGGCCGCGGCGCTGGACGCGCTGAAGGACGCCGGCTACCGGTGGGCCACGCGTTCCGGCGTCACGATCGCCATCTCGGACGTCGCGGCCCCGACCGTCAAGGGCGAGATCCTCGACGAGCACGAGGCCCGCGCCCTCAAGGTCCAGCAGCAGTTCGACAAGGGTCTGATCACGGACGACGAGCGCCGTCAGGAGCTCATCGAGATCTGGACCCAGGCGACCGACAAGGTCGCGTCGGCCATGCGGGTGAACCTCGAGAGCAACGCGCGGAACACCGTCATGCGCATGGTGGGTTCGGGCGCCCGTGGTAACTGGATGCAGGTTCGTCAGATCGCCGGTATGCGCGGCCTCGTGGCGAACCCGAAGGGCGAGATCATCCCTCGTCCGATCAAGTCCAACTACCGCGAGGGCCTGTCCGTCCTCGAGTACTTCATCGCGACGCACGGTGCCCGTAAGGGTCTGGCCGACACGGCCCTCCGTACGGCGGACTCGGGTTACCTGACCCGTCGTCTGGTGGACGTCTCGCAGGACGTCATCATCCGCGAGGAGGACTGCGGCACCGAGCGTGGCCTCACGCTGCCGGTGGCGGAGAAGCTCGCGGACGGCTCGCTCGTCCCGGACGACCGCGTCGAGACCAGCATCTACTCGCGCACCTTCGCGACCGACGTGGTGGACGCCGACGGCAACGTCATCGCGACCGCCGGGTCGGACGCCGGTGACGTCATCATCGACAAGGTCATCGCCGCGGGCATCGAGAACGTCAAGGTCCGTTCGGTCCTGACGTGCGAGTCCCGCGTCGGTACCTGCGCCAAGTGCTACGGCCGGTCGCTGGCCACGGGTCTGCTCGTGGACATCGGCGAGGCCGTCGGCATCATCGCGGCGCAGTCGATCGGTGAGCCGGGCACGCAGCTGACGATGCGTACCTTCCACACCGGTGGTGTGGCCGCGGCCGAGGACATCACGCAGGGTCTGCCGCGTGTCACCGAGCTCTTCGAGGCCCGCACCCCCAAGGGTGAGGCGCCGATCGCGGAGTACACGGGTCGCGTGACGATCGAGGACACCGAGCGGACGCGTCACCTCGTGCTGACGCCGGACGACGGTGGCGAGGAGATCAAGTACCCGGTCACGAAGCGTGCGCGCCTCAAGATCGCGGACGGCGACCACGTGACGGTCGGTACCCAGCTCGTCCAGGGTGCCGTCGACCCGAAGAAGGTGCTGCGCATCCTCGGCCCCCGTGCCACGCAGACGCACCTGGTGGACCAGGTCCAGGAGACCTACCGCAGCCAGGGCGTGGACATCCACGACAAGCACATCGAGGTCATCGTGCGGCAGATGCTGCGTCGCGTGACCGTGCTCGACTCGGGTGACTCGCAGCTGCTGCCGGGTGAGCTCGCGGAGCGCATGCGCTTCGAGGACGCGAACCGCAAGGCCGTGTCGGAGGGTGGCCAGCCGGCCGCCGGCCGTCCGGAGCTGATGGGTATCACGAAGGCGTCGCTCGCGACCGACTCGTGGCTCTCGGCGGCCTCCTTCCAGGAGACCACCCGGGTGCTCACCGAGGCGTCGATGAGCGGTCGTCGTGACCCGCTGCTCGGCCTCAAGGAGAACGTCATCATCGGTAAGCTCATCCCGGCCGGTACGGGTCTGCCCCGCTACCGCAACGTCGAGGTCGAGCCCACCGAGCAGGCCAAGGCCGAGCTCTACCCGAGCTTCGGCTACGACGAGATCGACTTCCCGACCCTGGGTATGGGTTCGGGCGAGGCGATCCCGCTGGAGGACCTGGACCTCGGCGACTTCCGCTGATCTTGGTCCGCTGACCGCGAGGTAGAGAGCGCCTGTCCTGCTCCGCACGGGTTCGTCCCGTTCGAGAGCCGGGCAGGCGCTCTACTTCGCGGTTCTACGGGGTGCACCTCACATCCGATTCGTTTTGACCCCCCGTAGACACGCAGGTATTCTTAGAATTCGTGCCCGCGCCGTCGGGCCGCACCTCCTGAAGGCCGCCGCGAGGCAGCTTCGGAAAGCGGCCGATGTGAGTGCGTGGGCATCCCGGCGAGATCCTCCGGGGCACGTCGTGCCCCGATGGTGGAGCCGGGCCATCGAGCCGGTGGTACGTGGCGTAGCAGTCCCTGTCTGGGGCCTGTGGGTGCCGCATGCGATCGGCACGCACAAGCCAGAACCATTGACGGGGACGCCGGCAGGGCGTCGCCGAAGCTCAAGAAGACGACGGAGACGTAGTGCCTACGATCCAGCAGCTCGTCCGCAAGGGGCGGACCTCGAAGGCCGGGAAGTCGAAGACCCCGGCCCTCAAGGGCTCCCCCCAGCGGCGCGGCGTGTGCACCCGTGTGTACACCACCACCCCCAAGAAGCCGAACTCGGCCCTCCGCAAGGTCGCCCGCGTGAAGCTTTCCTCGCAGGTCGAGGTCACCGCGTACATCCCCGGTGTCGGCCACAACCTCCAGGAGCACTCGATCGTGCTCGTGCGCGGCGGCCGTGTGAAGGACCTTCCCGGTGTCCGCTACAAGATCGTCCGTGGCGCGCTCGACACGCAGGGCGTGAAGGGTCGCAAGCAGGCTCGGTCCCGTTACGGCGCCAAGAAGGAGAAGAGCTGATGCCCCGCAAGGGTCCGGCCCCGAAGCGGCCGCTCATCGTCGACCCGGTCTACGGGTCCCCGGTCGTCACGCAGCTGATCAACAAGGTGCTGCTCGACGGCAAGAAGTCGACCGCCGAGGCGATCGTCTACGGTGCCCTCGAGGGTGTCCGCGCCAAGACCGACGGCGACCCTGTCGTGGTCCTGAAGCGCGCGCTCGACAACGTCCGTCCCGCCCTCGAGGTGCGTTCCCGCCGTGTCGGTGGCGCCACCTACCAGGTGCCGGTCGACGTGCGCCCGACGCGTGCCACCACGCTCGCGCTCCGCTGGCTCACCGACTTCTCCCGCGCTCGCCGCGAGAAGACGATGACCGAGCGTCTCATGAACGAGATCCTCGACGCGTCGAACGGTCTCGGTGCCGCGGTCAAGCGCCGCGAGGACATGCACAAGATGGCCGACTCCAACAAGGCCTTCGCGCACTACCGCTGGTAGTAGCTTCCGAGCGGCCCCGGGTCACCCCCGGGGCCGTCGGTGGATGCAGTACCGCCGGCCACCCAAGCCCACCTTTAGACCAAGGGGTAAGACACCGTGGCACTCGACGTGCTGACCGACCTGAACAAGGTCCGCAACATCGGCATCATGGCCCACATCGATGCCGGAA
Organism: Promicromonospora kroppenstedtii DSM 19349; assembly: GCF_000515355.1. Taxonomy (GTDB): domain Bacteria; phylum Actinomycetota; class Actinomycetes; order Actinomycetales; family Cellulomonadaceae; genus Promicromonospora; species Promicromonospora kroppenstedtii. The sequence continues at coordinate 289,625 of NZ_KI911686.1, forward strand.
AGACCACGACGACCGAGCGCATCCTGTTCTACACGGGTGTGAACTACAAGATCGGTGAGACGCACGACGGTGCGTCGACGATGGACTGGATGGAGCAGGAGCAGGAGCGCGGCATCACGATCACGTCCGCCGCGACGACCTGCTACTGGAAGAACAACCAGATCAACATCATCGACACGCCGGGCCACGTCGACTTCACGGTCGAGGTGGAGCGGTCGCTCCGCGTGCTCGACGGCGCGGTTGCCGTGTTCGACGGCAAGGAGGGTGTCGAGCCCCAGTCCGAGACGGTGTGGCGGCAGGCGGACAAGTACGACGTCCCGCGCATCTGCTTCGTCAACAAGATGGACAAGCTCGGTGCGGACTTCTACTTCACCGTGAAGACCATTGTGGAGCGCCTCAAGGCGAAGCCGCTGGTCATCCAGCTCCCGATCGGTGCGGAGAACGACTTCGAGGGCGTCGTCGACCTCATCGAGATGAAGGCGCTCACGTGGCGCGGCGACACCAAGATGGGCGAGGAGTACGAGGTCGAGGAGATCCCGGCCGACCTCGTCGAGAAGGCGCAGCAGTACCGCGCCGAGCTCATCGAGGCCGTCGCCGAGGCTGACGACGAGCTGCTCGAGAAGTTCCTCGGTGGCGAGGAGCTGTCGGTCGCCGAGATCAAGAGCGGCATCCGCAAGCTCGTCATCACGTCCTCGGCCTTCCCGGTGCTGTGTGGCTCGGCGTTCAAGAACAAGGGCGTGCAGCCCATGCTCGACGCCGTCATCGACTACCTCCCGTCGCCGCTCGACGTCCCGGCCGTCCAGGGCCACGACGTCAAGGACGCCGAGAAGGTCATCGAGCGCCGCCCCGAGGAGTCGGAGCCGTTCTCGGCTCTCGCCTTCAAGGTCGCCACGCACCCGTTCTTCGGCAAGCTGACCTACGTCCGCGTGTACTCGGGCAAGGTCGCGCAGGGCGCCCAGGTGCAGAACTCGACCAAGGGCAAGAAGGAGCGCATCGGAAAGCTCTTCCAGATGCACTCCAACAAGGAGAACCCGGTCGAAGAGGCGCACGCCGGCCACATCTACGCGTTCATCGGGCTCAAGGACGTCACCACCGGTGACACCCTGTCGGACCCGGCGAACCAGGTCATCCTCGAGTCGATGAGCTTCCCGGAGCCTGTCATCGACGTGGCCATCGAGCCGAAGACGAAGGCCGACCAGGAGAAGCTGTCGACCGCCATCCAGAAGCTCGCGCAGGAGGACCCGACCTTCCGCGTCAAGCTGGACGACGAGACCGGCCAGACCGTCATCGGCGGTATGGGCGAGCTCCACCTCGACATCCTCGTCGACCGCATGCGTCGCGAGTTCAAGGTCGAGGCGAACGTCGGTAAGCCGCAGGTCGCGTACCGCGAGACGATCCGCCGCACGGCGGAGAAGATCGACTACACGCACAAGAAGCAGACCGGTGGTTCCGGCCAGTTCGCCAAGGTCCAGGTGACCTTCGCGCCGCTGGAGACGTCGGAGGGCGAGCTCTACGAGTTCGAGAACGCCGTCACCGGTGGCCGCATCCCGCGCGAGTACATCCCGTCGGTCGACGCCGGTATCCAGTCGGCCATGCAGCAGGGTGTGCTGGCGGGCTTCCCGGTCGTCGGCGTGAAGGCGACGCTGATCGACGGTGCGTACCACGACGTCGACTCCTCGGAGATGGCGTTCAAGATTGCCGGTTCGATGGTCTTCAAGGAAGGCGTCAAGCGCGCCGACCCTGTCCTGCTCGAGCCGGTCATGGCCGTCGAGGTGCGTACGCCCGAGGAGTACATGGGCGACGTGATCGGCGACATCAACTCTCGACGTGGCATGATCCAGTCCATGGAGGACGCGACCGGTGTGAAGGTCGTTCGCGCCCAGGTGCCGCTGAGCGAGATGTTCGGTTACATCGGTGACCTCCGGTCGAAGACCCAGGGTCGCGCGGTGTACTCGATGCAGTTCGACAGCTACGCCGAGGTTCCCAAGGCAGTTGCCGAAGAGATCATCAAGAAGACCCGGGGCGAGTGAGTCCCCACAGGTCGACCCGCACAACCAACCTGTAGGAAAAACCGCACGCCCCGCAGTTGTAGGCTTCTTGGCCGGACATCTGCAACGTTCGGAACATCTACCCAAGTCCCAGGAGGACCCCAGTGGCTAAGGCCAAGTTCGAGCGGACCAAGCCGCACGTCAACATCGGCACGATCGGTCACGTCGACCACGGTAAGACGACGCTGACCGCCGCGATCTCGAAGACGCTTGCGGACAAGTACCCGGAGCTCCCGGCGAACACGCAGCGCAACTTCGACGAGATCGACGCCGCGCCGGAGGAGAAGCAGCGCGGTATCACGATCAACATCGCGCACATCGAGTACGAGACGCCGAAGCGCCACTACGCGCACGTCGACGCTCCGGGTCACGCCGACTACATCAAGAACATGATCACCGGTGCCGCCCAGATGGACGGCGCGATCCTGGTGGTCGCCGCGACCGACGGCCCGATGGCCCAGACGCGTGAGCACGTGCTGCTCGCCCGTCAGGTCGGCGTGCCCTACCTGCTCGTCGCGCTCAACAAGTCCGACATGGTCGACGACGAGGAGATCCTCGAGCTCGTCGAGATGGAGGTCCGCGAGCTGCTGTCGTCGCAGGAGTTCGACGGCGACAACGCGCCGGTCGTTCGCGTCTCGGGCCTCAAGGCTCTCGAGGGCGACCCGGAGTGGGTCGAGAAGATCGTCGAGCTGATGGACGCCGTCGACGAGAACGTTCCGGAGCCGGAGCGCGACCTCGACAAGCCGTTCCTCATGCCGATCGAGGACGTCTTCACGATCACCGGTCGTGGCACCGTCGTCACCGGCAAGGTCGAGCGTGGAACCCTGGACATCAACTCCGATGTCGAGATCGTGGGTATCCGCGTCCCGCAGAAGACCACCGTCACGGGCATCGAGACGTTCCACAAGCAGATGGACCAGGCGCAGGCCGGCGACAACACCGGTCTCCTCCTGCGTGGCATCAAGCGCGAGGACGTCGAGCGTGGCCAGGTCGTCGTGAAGCCGGGTTCCATCACCCCGCACACGAACTTCGAGGCTCAGGTCTACATCCTGGGCAAGGACGAGGGTGGCCGTCACAACCCGTTCTACTCGAACTACCGCCCGCAGTTCTACTTCCGCACCACGGACGTCACCGGCGTCATCACGCTGCCCGAGGGCACCGAGATGGTCATGCCCGGCGACAACACCGAGATGACGGTCGAGCTGATCCAGCCGATCGCCATGGAGGAGGGCCTGGGCTTCGCCATCCGCGAGGGTGGCCGCACGGTCGGCTCCGGCCGTGTGACCAAGATCCTCAAGTGATCTTGGAGCACGAGCTCAGCTGACGGAAGTCAGCGATGCGGTGGGGCCCGGGCGCTTCGGCGTCCGGGCCCTGCTGTGTAGTAGTGGGCATCACACCGCCTTGCGTTTGGCGCATGCCAGGACGTATGGCAAGATTGCATAGTTGCCTGTAACAGGCGCGCTCTTTCAAGTGTCGAACAGTGTGCAGAACCGCAGCCCAGGTCCCGGATCGTGGGGGGCCGCCAGAGGCTGGAGCGGTCACCCTCCCGGGGTAATCCGGACGAGGGGTCGCGGGGTTTATCGCCTGCTGTTGGATGCGTATGGGCGCCCCGCGGAGCACACGTTCTCCGGTCTTCCGGAGGCACTGTTCCGAGCAGGCTCGGCAAACGTCGTGGTCGGTCCGGCTGTAGAGCTGGGTCAGATCACTTCCCAACGGCCCTTACGCCAGCAATGGTGTTCTGCGCCCGGCTGTGCCGCTCTAAGCGACACGCCCGAGTGCGTGGGTCGGACAGTAGCGGTTCGAGAGAGAGAGTCAGACGACGCCATGGCGGGACAGAAGATCCGCATCCGGCTCAAGTCCTACGACCACGAGGTGATCGACAGTTCGGCGCGCAAGATCGTCGACACGGTCACTCGCGCTGGTGCGACGGTCGTGGGTCCGGTGCCGCTGCCGACGGAGAAGAACGTCTTCGTTGTGATCCGGTCGCCTCACAAGTACAAGGACAGCCGCGAGCACTTCGAGATGCGTACGCACAAGCGGCTCATCGACATCATCGATCCCACGCCCAAGGCCGTCGACTCGCTCATGCGACTCGACCTGCCGGCGGACGTGAACATCGAGATCAAGCTCTGAGGCTGGAGGGGACATCATGACCAACCAGCAGAAGAACGTGACCGCGTTGCTCGGCACGAAGCTTGGTATGACCCAGCTCTGGGACGAGGCCGGTCGCCTCGTGCCGGTGACCGTGGTCTCCGTGGGCACCAACGTGGTGACCCAGATCCGTACGGTGGACGCCGACGGCTACGCGGCTGTTCAGCTCGCGGCCGGTCAGGTCGACCCCCGCAAGGTCACCAAGCCCCTCAAGGGCCACTTCGAGAAGGCCGGCGTGACGCCGCGCCGTCACGTGGCCGAGGTCCGCACCGAGAACGCGTCCGAGTTCACGCTCGGCCAGGAGATCACCGCCGAGGCCTTCGAGGCCGGCGCCCTGGTCGACGTGGTCGGTACCACCAAGGGCAAGGGCACCGCCGGTGTCATGAAGCGTCACGGCTTCTCCGGCGTGGGCGCCTCGCACGGTGCGCACCGCAACCACCGCAAGCCCGGCTCGATCGGTGGCGCCTCGACGCCGTCGCGAGTCTTCAAGGGCCTGCGGATGGCCGGTCGGATGGGTAACGCCCGTCAGACCACCCAGAACCTGACCGTTCACGCGGTCGACGCCGAGAAGGGTCTGCTGCTCGTCAAGGGCGCGGTTCCCGGCCCCAAGGGTGGCGTCGTCCTCGTGCGTAACGCCGCGAAGGGAGCGTGAAACCGATGACCGCTCTGACTGTCGACGTCCTGGACGCCCAGGGCAAGAAGTCCGGCACCGCCGAGCTCCCCTCTGAGGTGTTCGACGTCGCCGTGAACGTCCCGCTGATCCACCAGGTGGTCGTTGCGCAGCGCGCAGCCGCCCGCCAGGGCACGGCCTCCACGAAGACTCGTGGCGAGGTCCGTGGTGGTGGCCGCAAGCCGTACAAGCAGAAGGGCACCGGTCGCGCCCGCCAGGGTTCGACGCGCGCCCCGCAGTTCGCCGGTGGTGGCACCGTCCACGGCCCGCAGCCGCGCAAGTACGACCAGCGCACCCCGAAGAAGATGAAGGCCGCCGCGCTCCGCGGTGCGCTCTCCGACCGCGCCCGCGCCGGTCGCGTGCACGTCGTCGCCGGCTTCGGCATCGAGGGCGTCCCGTCGACCAAGACGGCGCTCGCCACGATCAAGAAGTTCACGGAGCGCGAGAACGTGCTCGTCGTGACGCAGCGTGACGACGAGGCGACGATCAAGTCGCTCCGCAACGTTCCCGAGGTGCACCTCCTGGTCGCTGACCAGCTGAACACCTACGACGTGCTCGTCTCCGACGACGTGATCTTCACCGAGGGCGCGCTCGCCGCGTTCCTCGAGGGCCCCGCCAAGGGCGCGAAGGCTGTCGCCACGGAGACCGAGGCCGAGACCGCTGAGGAGACCGCCAAGTGAGCGTCACCGTGAAGGACCCGCGCGACATCCTGCTCGCGCCGGTCGTCTCCGAGAAGAGCTACAACCTTCTCGACGAGGGCAAGTACACCTTCATCGTGGACCCGAGCGCCAACAAGACCGAGATCAAGATCGCGATCGAGAAGGTCTTCAGCGTCAAGGTCGCTTCGGTGAACACGATCAACCGCAAGGGCAAGACGCGTCGCACGCGTTTCGGCCTCGGCAAGCGCAAGGACACGAAGCGTGCGATCGTCACCCTCCGCGAGGGAACGATCGACATCTTCGGCGGTCCGGTCGGCTGAGCTGACGAGAGACGATTGAGGACAGGTTTCCATGGGAATCCGTAAGTACAAGCCGACGACGCCCGGCCGCCGCGGCTCCAGCGTCGCCGACTTCGTCGAGGTCACGCGCTCGCAGCCGGAGAAGTCTCTGATCCGGCCGCTGAGCAAGACCGGTGGCCGTAACAACACCGGTCGTATCACGACGCGGCACAAGGGCGGTGGCCACAAGCGCGCCTACCGCGTCATCGACTTCCGTCGCCACGACAAGGACGGCGTGCCCGCGAAGGTCGCTCACATCGAGTACGACCCCAACCGCACGGCTCGCATCGCGCTCCTGCACTACGCGGACGGCGAGAAGCGCTACATCATCGCGCCGAACAAGCTGTCGCAGGGCGACCGCATCGAGGCCGGTGCAGGCGCCGACATCAAGCCCGGCAACAACCTGCCGCTGCGCAACATCCCGACCGGTACGGTCATCCACGCCATCGAGCTCCGGCCCGGCGGCGGCGCGAAGATCGCCCGCTCGGCGGGTGCGTCGGTGCAGCTCGTTGCCAAGGACGGCCCGTACGCGCAGCTGCGCATGCCGTCCGGCGAGATCCGCAACGTCGACCTGCGCTGCCGCGCGACGGTCGGCGAGGTCGGCAACGCCGAGCAGTCGAACATCAACTGGGGCAAGGCCGGCCGCATGCGCTGGAAGGGCAAGCGCCCGACCGTCCGTGGTGTCGCCATGAACCCGGTCGACCACCCCCACGGTGGTGGTGAGGGTAAGACGTCCGGTGGTCGTCACCCGGTGAGCCCCTGGGGCCAGGCGGAGGGTCGTACCCGCCGCCCGAACAAGTCGAGCGACCGGATGATCGTCCGTCGCCGTCGTACCGGCAAGAAGCGCTGATAGGAGCCTGAAACATGCCTCGTAGCCTGAAGAAGGGCCCCTTCGTCGACGGCCACCTCCAGAAGAAGGTGGACGTCCAGAACGAGAAGGGGACCAAGAACGTCATCAAGACCTGGTCCCGTCGGTCGGTTGTCACGCCCGACTTTCTCGGTCACACCTTTGCCGTGCACGACGGTCGCAAGCACGTCCCGGTCTTCGTGACCGAGGCGATGGTCGGCCACAAGCTCGGCGAGTTCGCTCCCACGCGGACCTTCCGCGGCCACGTGAAGGACGACAGGAAGGGTCGTCGCCGCTGAGGCGTGGGGTCACCCCACCCAACAGCAGTGATGACCTGGACTGTCTGAGAAAAGGAAGCAGGACAGCAATGGAAGCCAAGGCGCAGGCGCGGTTCGTCCGTGTCACGCCCCAGAAGGCCCGGCGCGTCGTGGACCTCATCCGTGGCAAGCAGGCCTCTGAGGCCGTCGCGGTGCTGAAGTTCGCACCGCAGGCCGCCAGCGAGCCGATCCGCAAGGTTGTGGAGAGCGCGATCGCCAACGCTCGGGTGAAGGCCGACCGCGCCAGCGAGCGCTTCGACGAGAACGACCTGGTCGTCTCCGTCGCGTTCGTCGACGAGGGGCCGACGCTCAAGCGGTTCCGCCCGCGGGCTCAGGGACGTGCAACGCGCATTCTCAAGCGCACCAGCCACATCACCGTGGTGCTCGCCGACAAGGAAGGGGCCCGATAGTGGGACAGAAGGTTCACCCGCACGGGTACCGCCTCGGTATCACCACCGACCACCGGTCGCGTTGGTTCGCCGACAGCACCAAGCCTGGTCAGCGGTACCGCGACTACGTCCGTGAGGACGTCCAGATCCGCAAGCTCATGGGCACCGGCCTCGAGCGTGCCGGCATCTCCAAGGTCGAGATCGAGCGCACCCGCGACCGCGTCCGCGTGGACATCCACACGGCGCGTCCGGGCATCGTCATCGGCCGTCGTGGTGCTGAGGCCGACCGCATCCGCGGTGAGCTCGAGAAGCTCACGGGCAAGCAGGTTCAGCTCAACATCCTCGAGGTCAAGAACGCGGAGATCGACGCGCAGCTGGTTGCTCAGGGCATCGCCGAGCAGCTCGCCAGCCGTGTCTCCTTCCGTCGTGCGATGCGCAAGGGCATGCAGTCCGCCCAGCGCGCCGGCGCGAAGGGTATCCGCGTGCAGGTCTCCGGCCGCCTCGGCGGCGCCGAGATGAGCCGTTCGGAGTTCTACCGCGAGGGCCGCGTGCCCCTGCACACGCTCCGCGCGTACATCGACTACGGCTTCTACGAGGCCCGCACCACCTTCGGCCGCATCGGCGTGAAGGTGTGGATCTACAAGGGCGAGACCACCGAGAAGGAGTTCGCCGCTCAGCAGGCTGCAGCCGCGCCCCGTCAGGGCCGTGGCCGGGGCGACCGCCCTGAGCGTGGCGAGCGCGGCGGAGACCGTCGTGGCGGTCGTCGCAACGAGCGTCCGGCCGAGCGCAGCGCCGAGTCCGCCCCCGCGGACCAGGCTGCTGCCGCTCCGGCCGCAGAGACCGGAACGGAGGCCTGACCATGCTGATCCCGCGCAGGGTCAAGCACCGCAAGCAGCACCACCCGTCGCGCTCCGGCGCGGCGAAGGGTGGCACCCAGATCGCGTTCGGCGACTTCGGCATCCAGGCACTGGAGCCGGCGTACGTCACCAACCGCCAGATCGAGGCGGCGCGTATCGCAATGACCCGCCACATCAAGCGTGGCGGCAAGGTGTGGATCAACATCTACCCCGACCGTCCGCTGACGAAGAAGCCTGCCGAGACCCGCATGGGTTCCGGTAAGGGTTCGCCGGAGTGGTGGGTCGCCAACGTCAAGCCGGGCCGCATCGTTTTCGAGCTGGCCGGCGTGGACGAGTCCCTTGCTCGCGAGGCCATGCGCCGCGCGATGCACAAGCTCCCGATGAAGTGCCGTTTCGTGGTGCGCGAGGGTGGTGTCTGATGGCTATCGGTACCCAGGGGCTCGCCCCGATCGATCTGGACGGCATGGACGACGAGACTCTCGTCGGCAAGCTGAAGGAAGCCAAGGAGGAGCTGTTCAACCTCCGCTTCCAGTCGGCGACCGGCCAGCTCGAGAGCCACGGTCGTCTCAAGGCCGTGCGTCGCGACATCGCCCGGATCTACACGATCCTGCGCGAGCGCGAGCTCGGCATCCGTACGGCTCCGAGCGTGAGTGAGTGAGGCAATGAGCGACAACACGACTGCTGCTGAGGCCCCCGAGGCCCAGCGCGCGACGCGTAAGGTGCGCCGTGGCTACGTGGTGAGCGACAAGATGGACAAGACCATCGTGATCGAGGTCGAGGACCGGGTGAAGCACCCGCTCTACGCCAAGGTCATCCGTCGCACCACGAAGGTCAAGGCGCACGACGAGCAGAACAGCGCCGGCATCGGCGACCTGGTTCTGATCATGGAGACCCGCCCGCTGTCCGCCACCAAGCGGTTCCGGCTCGTGGAGATCCTCGAGAAGGCCAAGTAAGACTTCTCTTCCCGCTGGGGGCGGTGCGTGACACACGTACGCGTGGCGCCCCCAGCACAGCAACTATCCGTTCGGCCAGGCTCGCCGGAAGCAGTCCGCGCGAGAACCAGTTCGACGACAGGAGTTCACTCAAATGATCCAGCAGGAGTCGCGACTTCGGGTCGCCGACAACACGGGTGCCAAGGAGATTCTCTGCATCCGCGTTCTCGGTGGCTCCGGCCGTCGCTACGCCGGAATCGGCGACACCATCGTCGCCACCGTCAAGGACGCGATCCCGGGCGGCAACGTGAAGAAGGGCGACGTCATCAAGGCCGTCGTCGTCCGGACCGCCAAGGAGCGCCGTCGTCCGGACGGTTCCTACATCAAGTTCGACGAGAACGCCGCCGTCATCCTGAAGAACGACGGCGAGCCTCGCGGCACCCGCATCTTCGGCCCGGTGGGTCGTGAGCTGCGTGACAAGCGGTTCATGAAGATCATCTCGCTGGCTCCGGAGGTGCTCTGACCATGGCGAAGATCAAGAAGGGCGACCAGGTCATCGTGATCTCGGGTCGCGACAAGGGCAAGACCGGCCGCGTGCTCGAGGTCCTGAAGGACTCCGACCGTCTCGTGGTCGAGGGCGTGCAGCGCGTCACGAAGCACACCAAGGTGGGCCAGTCGCAGCGCGGCACCCGCACCGGTGGCATCGAGACGGTCGAGGCGCCGATCCACGTGAGCAACGTGATGATCGTCGACCCGGAGACCAAGAAGGGCACCCGTGTCGGGTACCGCCTCGAGCAGGTGGAGCGGGACGGTCGTACCAAGACCGTCCGGATCCGCGTCGCGAAGCGCTCCGGGAAGGACATCTGATGACCGAGACGACCATCGAGGCCCCGGCCCAGCCGCGCCTCAAGCAGAAGTACCGCGAGGAGATCCTCTCGGCGCTGATCGAGGAGTTCGGCCACAAGAACCTGCACCAGGCCGGCGGTCTCACGAAGATCGTCGTGAACATGGGTGTGGGCGACGCGGCCAAGGACTCGAAGCTCATCGAGGGCGCGATCCGCGACCTCTCGGCGATCACCGGTCAGAAGCCGCAGGTCACCAAGGCCCGTAAGTCCATCGCTCAGTTCAAGCTGCGCGAGGGCATGCCGATCGGTGCGCACGTCACGCTCCGCGGCGACCGCATGTGGGAGTTCCTCGACCGCCTGCTGTCCACCGCTCTGCCGCGTATCCGCGACTTCCGCGGTCTGTCGCCCAAGCAGTTCGACGGGCACGGCAACTACACCTTCGGTCTCACGGAGCAGTCGATGTTCCACGAGATCGACCAGGACAAGATCGACCGGGTCCGCGGTATGGACATCACGGTCGTGACGACGGCGACGACCGACGACGAGGGCCGCTCCCTGCTGCGCCGTCTCGGCTTCCCCTTCAAGGAGAACTGACATGGCGAAGAAGGCCCTGATCAACAAGGCGGCCGGCAAGCCGAAGTTCGCGGTTCGCGCCTACACCCGGTGCCAGAAGTGCGGTCGCCCGCACTCCGTCTACCGCAAGTTCGGCCTGTGCCGTATCTGCGTGCGGGAGATGGCCCACCGCGGCGAGCTTCCCGGCGTCACCAAGAGCAGCTGGTAACACAACTACGCCGTAGGTCTGTCCGGCCACACGAGGCCGTTCGGATACCCCGGCGAGGAAGGGCAAGAGCCCGATGACTATGACCGACCCGATCGCAGACATGCTGACCCGTCTGCGTAACGCGAACTCGGCGCACCACGACACGGTCACCATGCCGTCGTCGAAGCTGAAGACGCACATCGCTGAGATCCTGCAGGCCGAGGGCTACATCGCCGGCTGGTCCGTGGAGGACGCCCAGGTGGGCAAGTCCCTCACGCTCGAGCTGAAGTACGGCCAGAACCGGGAGCGCGCCCTCGCGGGCGTGCGCCGCATCTCGAAGCCCGGCCTGCGCGTCTACCGCAAGTCCACCGAACTGCCCAAGGTCCTCGGCGGCCTGGGCGTGGCGATCCTGTCCACGTCCTCCGGCCTGCTGACCGACCGCCAGGCACAGGCCAAGGGCGTCGGCGGCGAAGTCCTCGCCTACGTCTGGTAATCCGGAAAGGAGAAAACGCCAATGTCTCGAATCGGCAAGCTTCCCGTTCCGGTCCCGGCCGGCGTGGACATCACTGTCAGCGGCGCGCTCGTGACCGTGAAGGGCCCCAAGGGTTCTCTCGAGCACACCGTGCCCGCACCCATCAATGTCGCTCAGGAGGACGCCCAGCTCGTGGTGTCCCGCCCGGACGACGAGCGGAACTCCCGTGCGCTGCACGGCCTCACCCGCACCCTGATCGCCAACATGATCACGGGCGTGACCGAGGGCTACGAGAAGAAGCTCGAGATCGTCGGTACTGGTTACCGTGTCGTGGCGAAGGGTTCGAACCTCGAGTTCGCACTGGGCTTCAGCCACCCCGTTGTCATCGAACCCCCCGCGGGTGTCACGTTCGCTGTCGAGAGCCCCACCAAGTTCTCGGTCTCGGGCATCGACAAGCAGCAGGTCGGCGAGGTCGCAGCGAACATTCGCAAGATCCGCAAGCCCGAGCCCTACAAGGGCAAGGGCGTGCGCTACGCCGGCGAGAACGTCCGCCGCAAGGTCGGAAAGGCTGGTAAGTGACGATGGCTATCAAGATCCTGGGCAAGGGCAAGTCCGTCGCTCGCCAGCGTCGTCACCTGCGCCTGCGCAAGAAGATCACCGGCACCGCCGTTCGTCCCCGTCTGGTCGTCACCCGCTCCGCGCGCCACATGGTCGCGCAGATCGTGGACGACAGCGTGGGCAAGACCGTCGCCTCGGCGTCGACCCTCGAGGCCGACCTGCGTGCGTTCGACGGCGACAAGACGGCCAAGGCCCGCAAGGTCGGCGAGCTCGTCGCCGAGCGTGCCAAGGCTGTCGGCGTCGACACCGTCGTGTTCGACCGCGGCGGCAACAAGTACCACGGTCGCGTCGCTGCTGTGGCTGACGGCGCCCGCGAGGGCGGTCTGGCCCTGTGATGACCAACGCACGGAAGAAGAGGACTCTCTGATGGCTGCAGGGCAGCGCAGCGGCGCCCCCCAGGGTGCCGCCACCGAGAACAAGGACCGTAACGACCGCCGTGGTGGCGGGCGTCGCGACGACCGCCGCGGCGGTCGCGAGGAGAAGAGCGCCTTCGTCGAGAAGGTCGTCTCCATCAACCGCGTCGCCAAGGTCGTCAAGGGCGGCCGTCGCTTCAGCTTCACCGCGCTCGTCGTGGTGGGCGATGGCGACGGCACCGTCGGCGTCGGCTACGGCAAGGCCAAGGAGGTGCCCGCGGCTATCGCCAAGGGTGTCGAGGAGGCGAAGAAGAACTTCTTCCGCGTCCCTCGCATCCAGGGCACCATCCCGCACCCCATCCAGGGTGAGGCCGCTGCCGGTGTCGTGTTCCTGCGTCCGGCGTCCCCGGGTACCGGTGTTATCGCCGGTGGTCCGGTCCGCGCCGTGCTGGAGTGCGCCGGTATCCACGACGTGCTGAGCAAGTCGCTCGGTTCGTCCAACGCGATCAACATCGTGCACGCCACGGTCGCGGCCCTGCGGGGTCTCGAGGAGCCGGCCGCAGTTGCCGCTCGTCGTGGGCTCCCGCTGGAGGACGTGGCCCCGGCCGCGCTGCTCCGCGCGCAGGCCGCCGGTCGTGCCGAGTCGACTGCAAAGGCGGGTGCGTGATGGCTCGACTGAAGGTGACTCAGACCAAGTCCGCCATCGGCGGCAAGCAGAACCAGCGTGACACGCTGCGGACGCTCGGCCTCAAGCGGATCGGCGACACCGCCGTGAAGGAGGACCGCGCGGAGATCCGTGGCATGGTCAAGACGGTGGCGCACCTCGTCGCCGTCGAGGAGGTCGAGTGATCATGGCGGAGAACAAGCCGCTGAAGGTCCACCACCTCCGTCCGGCCCCCGGCGCCAAGACCGCGAAGACCCGTGTGGGTCGCGGTGAGGGCTCGAAGGGTAAGACGGCAGGCCGTGGTACCAAGGGTACGAAGGCTCGTTACCAGGTCCCCGCGGGCTTCGAGGGTGGGCAGATGCCTCTGCACATGCGCCTTCCGAAGCTCCGTGGCTTCAAGAACCCGTTCCGTGTCGAGTTCCAGGTCGTGAACCTGGACAAGCTTTCCGAGCTGTTCCCCGAGGGTGGCACCGTCACCGTCGAGGACCTGGTCGCGAAGGGCGCGGTCCGCAAGGGCCAGCCCGTGAAGGTGCTCGGCAACGGCGACATCACCGTCAAGCTCGAGATCGCGGTCGACCGCGTCTCGGCTTCCGCCAAGGAGAAGATCCTGGCGGCCGGCGGTACGGTCTCGGAGGCCTGAGACAGCTGACAGGGCCGGCGGCGCGTGAGCGCGGCCGGCCCTGTGTGCTCTCTTGAGTATTTCCGGGAGCGAACGTGGTCCAACGGACCCCGTAAGCAACGTAGAATCCGACACGGTCTGGCTGCACCGTTGTGGTCTGGCCCACGTTCGACTCACCTCGCCGGCGTCCCGCCGGCGACACTAGATCCCGCAACGGCGGGCCAGGAGGATAGGGTGCTCAGCGCTTTCGGCCGGGCTTTCCGGACGCCAGACCTGCGGCGCAAGCTGCTGTTCACGATCGCCATCATGACGATCTTCCGCCTCGGGTCGTTCATCCCGACTCCGGGCGTGGACTACGCGAACGTGCAGCAATGTATCGCGCAGGCGGACAACGACAGCCTGCTCGGCCTGATCAACGTCTTCAGCGGCGGCGCGCTGCTGCAGCTGTCGATCTTCGCCCTCGGGATCATGCCGTACATCACGGCCAGCATCATCGTGCAGCTGCTTCGCGTGGTCATCCCGCGCTTCGAGGCCCTGCACAAGGAGGGCCAGTCGGGCCAGACCAAGCTGACCCAGTACACGCGCTACCTGACGATCGCCCTCGCGATCCTCCAGTCGACGACCGTCATCACGACGGCGCGCCAGGGCCTGCTCTTCAGCGGCTGTGGCCTTGACGTCATCGCGGACGACAGCATCCTGACCTCCATCTTCATGGTCATCACCATGACCGCCGGTACCGGCCTGGTCATGTGGCTCGGCGAGCTCATCACCGAGCGCGGCGTCGGGAACGGCATGTCGCTCCTGATCTTCACGTCGATCGCGGCCAGCTTCCCGACCTCCCTCTGGTCGATCGCCGGTGGCGCCAACGGCGTCGTGAACTTCACGATCATGGTCCTCGTGATCATCTTGGTCATCGGCCTCGTGGTGTTCGTCGAGCAGTCGCAGCGCCGCATCCCGGTGCAGTACGCCAAGCGCATGGTGGGCCGCCGCATGTACGGCGGCACCAGCACGTACATCCCGATCAAGATCAACATGTCCGGCGTGATCCCCGTGATCTTCGCGGCGTCGATCCTTGCCATCCCGGGGCTTCTCGCCCAGTTCGGGGACCAGAGCTCCGAGTGGGTCATCTGGATCTCCAACAACCTGGTCCAGCAGTCGTCGCCGCTGTACATCGCGATCTACACGCTGATGATCATCTTCTTCTGCTTCTTCTACACCTCGATCACGTTCAACCCGGACGAGGTCGCGGACAACATGAAGAAGTACGGCGGCTTCATCCCCGGCATCCGGGCCGGCCGCCCCACGGCGGAGTACCTCGACTTCGTGATCACCCGGATCACCTCCGCCGGTTCCCTGTACCTCGCGCTGATCGCGCTGATCCCGACGCTGGTGCTCGTCTTCCTTGGCGTCAGCACCAACCTGCCCTTCGGCGGTAGCTCGATCCTCATCGTGGTCGGCGTCGGGCTGGAGACGGTCAAGCAGATCGACTCCCAGCTGCAGCAGCGCCACTACGAAGGATTCCTCCGTTGAGCCAGACTCCCACCACCGCCACTCGCCGCGAGCTGCACGCTCGTCCGGACCGGGAGGGCCAGGTCACCCGCCTGGTCATCATGGGCCCGCAGGGCGTCGGCAAGGGCACGCAGGCAGCGCGTCTTGCCGAGGTCTTCGGGATCGTGGCGATCTCCACCGGTGACATCTTCCGGGCCAACATCAAGGACAGCACGGACCTCGGCAACACGGCGCAGGCCTACATCGACAAGGGCGAGCTCGTTCCGGACGAGGTCACCAACGCCATGGTTCGTGACCGGCTGGGCCAGGACGACGTCAAGGCCGGCTTCCTGCTCGACGGCTACCCGCGCAACGCGGCCCAGGTCACCGAGCTGGACGCCGCGCTCGCCGGCTTCGGCTGGGAGCTCGACGGCGTGATCGAGCTGACCGCGGAGCGGGACGTGCTCATGGAGCGCCTCGCCAAGCGTGCGGACGAAGAGGGGCGCGAGGACGACACCCCCGAGGGGATCGCCCGCCGCCTTGACATCTACTACAGCGAGACGGCGCCCCTCACCGCGGCCTACGCGGAGCGAGGGCTGCTGGCCAAGGTGGACGGCGTCGGCGAGATCGCCGAGGTCACCGACCGCATCGTCGCCTCGCTCGCGACCCAGCTGGGCTGACCGGTGGTCTTCGGCCGGGAGCGGATCGAGTACAAGACACCGGACCAGGTGCGCCTCATGCGGCGCGCCGGTCTGGTGGTCGCCGACACGCTCGCAGCGGTCCGGGCGGCTGCCCGGCCCGGCCTGACCACTGCCGACCTCGATGCCGTCGCCACGCGCACGATCGAGGCGGCCGGCGCCAAGCCGTCGTTCCTGGGATACCACGGCTTCCCGGCGGTCATCTGCGCCTCGGTCAACGACGAGGTCATCCACGGCATCCCGGGCAGCCGGGTGCTCGCCGCGGGTGACCTCGTCTCGATCGACTGCGGCGCGATCGTCGAGGGCTGGCACGGCGACTCGGCGATCTCGTTCGTCCTGGGCCCCGAGGGCGCCCTGGACCACCGCCTGCCCGACGACGCCCTGGTCGCCGCCGGAGCGGATCTCGCCGACATCGCGCTCGTCCGGGCGACCGAGACAGCCATGTGGGCGGGCATCGCATCCCTGGCGTCGGCCAAGCGGCTCAACGCCGTGGGCGAGGCCGTCGAGACCGCTGTCGAGCTGGCCGGGGAGTTCACCGGCACCGAGTACGGGATCGTCGAGGAGTACGTGGGACACGGCATCGGCACCGCCATGCACCAGCCCCCGGACGTGCACAACTACCGGACCTCCGGGTCGGGCCCACGCCTGCGGGCCGGCATGTGCCTCGCCATCGAGCCGATGATCAGCCGAGGCGGCGGCGAGACCAAGGTGCTCGCGGACGACTGGACCGTGGTCACGACCGACGGCTCGCGCGCGGCCCACTGGGAGCACTCGACGGCGATCATGGCGGACGGCATCGTCGTCCTGACGGCCGTCGACGGGGGAGCGGAGCGCCTCGCCGACTTCGGCGTGCGGCCCGTCGACCTCGGCTGAGAAACTTCACCCCGGGGGCTATTTAAGGTCCAGTCAGTTGGCTAGGATCGGCCCGTGACCGACGACGCGCACACCCTGCCCGACACCGGTGCCCGGGCGCCGGCGCACGCCGTGCCGGGGCGGTCGCGCGGGCCGTGGTACGCGCGGGTCCTGGCGGCGCTCGGACGAGGGCTGCGCCGTCTCGGGCGCTGGCTCGCCGCCTGGGGCCGCCGGCTCGCCCCGAGTCCCTTCCTGTGGGTCGGGATCGTGCTCGGCTTCGGCACCTCGCTCCTCGTGTGGGAGTCGGTCCTGCTGCTCGGCATCGTGGTGTGGCTGTTCGGCATCTGGGTCTGGGTCACCCGCGGGCGGCCCGTGCTCGTGGCGCTCGGCCTGGGCATCGTGGTCGGCTGGCTCCCGATGCTGTACTTCTTCGTGGGTAGCCTGCCCCACACGATGATCGGTCTGCCCGGGGTCGAGTACGACCTCTGAGCCGCCCCGCGTGGCGAGGCTCACGCGCCGGACGTGCGCCGTCGGCGGTCTTCGCTTTGAATGGTTTACGAACTGACGTAAGATAGATCGCTGGGTGTAGTCCGTCCAACGCCTCCAGATCTTGAAAGGGTGCCGACGGCGCCTGCCGGTCCCCGCGCATGCGGGGCGCAGGCCGAGGCACACGAGGTAGGCGGTACACGGACACACGCGACATCCACACCCGACTGACGGTCTCGCAGGTCTCCTGCGGTGCCGTGGGCGTGGAAGCAGTCACGACGAGAGTTAGCGGAGGATATGGCAAAGAAGGACGGTGTCATCGAGATCGAGGGCAGTGTGATCGAGGCTCTGCCGAACGCGATGTTCCGCGTCGAGCTGTCGAACGGTCACAAGGTTCTCGCGCACATCTCGGGAAAGATGCGTCAGCACTACATCCGGATCCTCCCCGAGGACCGCGTGGTGGTGGAGCTCAGCCCGTACGACCTGTCCCGCGGCCGGATCGTCTACCGCTACAAGTAGTCAGTCCCCGATCCGGGGCTGCGTCACCCACGGCCTGGCCGCGGAGGACGTCGCCGTACGATCGACCACCCACGACACTGCTGCGCGCGCACCGGGAGACCGGACGTTCGTGGCGGAGGAAAACCCGATGAAGGTCAAGCCGAGCGTCAAGAAGATCTGCGACAAGTGCAAGGTGATCCGCCGGCACGGTCGCGTCATGGTGATCTGCGACAACCTGCGCCACAAGCAGCGCCAGGGCTGATCACGCTCCGGGCACACGCCCGGACCGGTGGCTGAGGCCACCACCAGCGCACCACCTCGAACCACGCCCCGCGGGTAACCACGCAGGGCAGGGGAACCCTCGGTCCGGAGGCCGGGGCCCGCGAAGAATCGCGGGATGGCGGTGCGGCAGACCTCCGACGAGCAGTACAGGAGCCGGAAGGCACATGGCACGTCTTATCGGCGTCGACCTCCCCCGCGACAAGCGGCTTGAGGTTGCGCTCACGTACATCTTCGGTGTGGGTCGTACCCGCGCGAAGGAGACCCTGGCCGCCACGGGCATCAGCCCGGACGTCCGCGTGAAGGACCTCGGCGACGCCGAGCTCGTTGCGCTCCGCGACTACCTCGAGGGCAACTTCAAGCTCGAGGGTGACCTCCGCCGTGAGGTCGCGGCCGACATCCGCCGCAAGGTCGAGATCGGCACCTACCAGGGCCTGCGCCACCGTCGCGGCCTGCCGGTGCGTGGTCAGCGCACCAAGACCAACGCGCGCACCCGCAAGGGTCCCAAGCGCACCGTCGCGGGCAAGAAGAAGGCCCGCTGATAGCAGTCCGTGGAGCGGTCGGTTCATCGAGCTGAGACCGCCCCGGTCCGATCAGACCAGGAGATTACAGAACAGATGCCTCCCAAGACTCGCGCCGCCGCCGGCCGCAAGCCGCGCCGCAAGGACAAGAAGAACGTCCCGCTCGGCCAGGCGCACATCAAGTCCACCTTCAACAACACGATCATCTCGATCACCGACCCGTCCGGTGCCGTGGTGTCGTGGGCCTCTGCCGGCCACGTCGGCTTCAAGGGCTCCCGCAAGTCCACCCCGTACGCCGCGCAGATGGCCGCCGAGTCGGCCGCTCGCCGCGCGCAGGAGCACGGCGTCAAGAAGGTCGACGTCTTCGTGAAGGGCCCGGGTTCCGGTCGCGAGACCGCCATCCGCTCGCTCCAGGCGACCGGCCTCGAGGTCGGCTCGATCCAGGACGTGACGCCCCAGGCGCACAACGGCTGCCGCCCCCCGAAGCGTCGCCGCGTCTGACGTACGTCTGTCGCGACGCGGTGCGGCGCGCGGCCCCAGGGCCGCGGGACCGCACCGCGATCGCGGCGCCCGCTCACCTCACGAGGTGAGCAACCCGCCCGGACGGTGACAGAGATCCGCCCGGGCTGCGAGAGATCGCAAGGCCGTGATGCGTCATATAGCGGACGCACACTGAAAGGACACCCACAGTGCTCATCGCACAGCGCCCCACGCTGACCGAAGAGGTCATCTCGGAGAGCCGTTCCCGCTTCTCCATCGAGCCGCTCGAGCCTGGCTTCGGCTACACGCTCGGCAACTCGATGCGTCGCACCCTGCTGTCGTCCATCCCGGGCGCGGCTGTCACGTCCATCCGTATCGACGGTGTGCTGCACGAGTTCAGCACCGTGTCGGGCGTGAAGGAGGACGTCACCGAGATCATCCTCAACATCAAGAACCTCGTCGTCTCCTCGGAGAACGACGAGCCCGTCGTGATGTACCTGCGCAAGCAGGGCGCCGGCACCGTGACCGCCGCGGACATCGTTCCGCCGGCGGGGGTCGAGGTCCACAACCCCGACCTGCACATCGCCACCCTCAACGACAAGGGCAAGCTCGAGATCGAGCTGACCGTCGAGCGGGGCCGTGGGTACGTGTCCGCCGCGCAGAACAAGCAGTTCGACGCGGAGATCGGGCGCATCCCGGTCGACTCGATCTACTCGCCGGTCCTCAAGGTCACGTACAAGGTCGAGGCCACCCGAGTCGAGCAGCGCACCGACTTCGACAAGCTCATCGTCGACGTCGAGACCAAGCAGGCGATCACGCCTCGCGACGCGCTCGCATCGGCTGGCAAGACCCTGGTCGAGCTGTTCGGCCTGGCACGTGAGCTGAACGTCGAGGCCGAGGGCATCGAGATCGGCCCGTCGCCGACGGACACCGCGCTGGCCGCGGACCTGGCGCTGCCGATCGAGGAGCTCAACCTCACCATCCGTTCGTACAACTGCCTCAAGCGCGAGGGCATCCACCAGGTGGGCGAGCTCGTGGCCCGCAGCGAGGCGGACCTGCTCGACATCCGCAACTTCGGTGCGAAGTCGATCACCGAGGTCAAGGAGAAGCTGGCCGAGCTCGGCCTCAGCCTCAAGGACTCGCCGCTGGACTTCGATCCGGCCGGCGCCTCGTACTTCGAGGGTGGCGACTCCGCGGCCTACGGCAGCGACGAGCAGTCGTACTGACGTCCCGCACCCGGCCTAGGCCGGGTGCGCGGAACCACATTCAAGGAGACAAGCAATGCCTACCCCCACCAAGGGCGCACGGCTCGGCGGTAGCCCGGCTCACGAGCGTCTGATCCTCGCGAACCTGTCGACCTCGCTCTTCGAGCACGGCCGCATCACGACCACCGAGACCAAGGCCAAGCGCCTGCGTCCGCTGGCCGAGCGTCTGATCACGTTCGCGAAGAAGGGCGACCTGTCCGCCCGCCGCCGCGTGCTCACCGTCGTGCGCGACAAGGGCGTGGTCCACACGCTGTTCACCGAGATCGCCCCGGCCATGGCCGAGCGCAACGGTGGCTACACGCGCATCACCAAGATCGGCACCCGCAAGGGCGACAACGCGCCGATGGCGGTCATCGAGCTCGTGACCGAGCCCGTGAGCCCCAAGCAGGCCGTCGTCAAGGAGGCCACCAAGGCCACCGAGAAGGCTGCTCCGGTCGAGGACGCGCCCGTCGAGGACGCTCCCGTGGAGGAGACCCCCGCCGAGGACGTCAAGGACGCCCCCGCCGAGGAGACCACGGAGGAGAAGAAGGAGGCCTGAGCCTCCTTCCTCCCTGCACGACGCCGGGCCGCACCTTCCGTACGGAGGGTGCGGCCCGGCGTCGTCGTCGGCGGGTCAGGACGG
>NZ_KI911686.1:310452-311413 GCF_000515355.1 Promicromonospora kroppenstedtii DSM 19349
GGCGGGTCAGGACGGCGGGAGGTCCCAGGCGCGCGCGCCGCCCACGAGGGCGGCGGAGTTGGGCACGATGACGACGTCGTCGCCCAGGCGGGCCAGTGCCGACGGCGTGATGCAGCGGGCGTTGCCGCCGCCGATGTACAGCCGGTCCCAGTGGAAGACGGGCCGCAGCCCGTCCACGACGGTGACCACGCGCCGCGACCACAGCCCGTCCCCGAGCCGGCGCCGCTCGGGCTCGCCGATGTACTGGTCGTACGTGAGGCTGCGGCGCACGGGGGCGTGCGACCACTCCAGGTGCGGCGCGATGCGCCCGCCGTGGAACATCGCCGTGCCCAGGCCCGTACCGAGCGTGATGACCAGCTCCAGGCCCGACGCCGCGACGACGCCTGCGCCGTGCACCTCGGCGTCGTTCAGGACGAGGGCGGGCAGTCCTAGGCGTGCTGCGACCGCCGCCTGCATGTCGAAGCTGCTCCACGCGTCCTGGAGCGCGGGGACCACGCGGGACCGCGGCCCGGACCTGGTGATGTAGTGCGGCGTGTGCACCACGACGCCGCTGCGGATCATGCCCGGCATGCCGACCGTGACCCGTGCCGCGGCGGGCAGGTCGGTGGCGATCTTGGCGATCGTGTCGACGAGCAGCTCCGGCGGCAGCGGGTAGGGGGTCGGCACCCGGACAGGGGACGCGTGGGCCGTGCCCGACGTGTCGAGGACGGCCGCCTTGATGCCGCCGCCGCCACAGTCGACCGCGAGCGTGAGGGTGTCTGCCATGACGTCACTGTACGAACCCTCGCGGGGGCATCGGGGAAGATGGCTGACGTGAACGACTTCATCCGGGTCCGCCTCGACCTCGCCTACGACGGCACCGACTTCGCGGGCTGGGCCCGCCAGCCGGGCCTCCGCACCGTCGAGGGGACCCTCCAGGGCGGCCTCGCCCGGGTGCTGCGGACCGAGCCGCGCGGCCTCC
>NZ_KI911686.1:311513-322646 GCF_000515355.1 Promicromonospora kroppenstedtii DSM 19349
CCGCGCCCGCGGGCTTCGACGCGCGCTTCTCAGCGCTGCGCCGCCGCTACACCTACCGGATCGCCGACGACGTCGCGCTGCGCGACCCGCTGCGCCGCAGCCACGTGCTGTGGACCCGCAAGCCGCTGGACGCCGACGCCATGGACGCCGCGGTCCGCCCGCTGACGGGGGTGCGCGACTTCGCCGCGTACTGCAAGCCGCGGCCTGGGGCGACGACCATCCGGGAGCTGCAGCGCATGGCCTGGGAGCGGCCCGTCGACGGGCCGGACGCCGGGCTCGTGGTGGCGCACGTCGTGGCCGACGCGTTCTGCCACAACATGGTGCGCGCGCTCGTCGGGGCGTCGATCGCGGTGGGGGAGGGGCGCCGTCCGGTGAGCTGGCCGGCCGACCTCCTGGCGAGCCGGCGGCGGGAGGCCGGCGTCCTCGTGGTGCCGCCCGAGGGGTTGTGCCTGGAGGAGATCAGCTACCCGGCGGACGCCGAGCTCGCGGCCCGGGCCGAGGCGGTCAAGGCGAAGCGGATGGACGAGGACGTCTGGGACGAGCAGGTGGCTGCCCCGCCGGGGTAGAGCAGAACCGCTGGTCGAGCTTGTCGGGACCGCACCAGGGTCTCGACAAGCTCGACCAGCGGATGTGCCGGCGCTACGGGCGAGTGCCTTGCTGCGCTGCGGCCCCCACCCTGCGCTGCGCTCCGGTCACGGCTCCTCGACCCAGTGGACCGCGGCCTCCTCGGCGCTCGCGCCCGCGCCGTCGATGCCCGCGTCGGTGCCGTACAGATCGTTCTCGCGGTTGCCGTCCTCGGCCGCGTAGCTCCCGGGGTCGGCGTCGGGGTCGGAGACGAGCCGGCCCGCGCGCGACGTGTCAGCACGGTCGAGCGGGTCGTCCTGCCAGACGTCCGGCTCCTCCTCGCTGAGGCGCTGGTCCATCGGCTCGCCCTGCCGCTCCTCCCACGAGGTCTCGCCCCAGTGGTTCGAGCGCGGGCGGTCCGGCGGGGAGTAGCCCTCGTCGAGGAAGTCCTTGGGACCACGGCTGTACAGGGTGTCCTCGGTCGGGAGCTGGTCGGTGTCGCCCTCGGCGATACCGTCCGGTCCAGGCATGGTGGCTGGGGTTTCCTCGGTCATGGTCCTACCGTGACACCAGTTCGGCGCAGACGCCAGAGTGCCGGGGCCGGAGTACCGACGTGGCGAACCTCATGCCCGGGAACGGCGCCGTGGTGCGCCTACGCTTTGACCCCCGGGGAAACTGCCAGGTACCCTAACGAGTCGTTGTGCTTTGTCACGACGTCCTGCGTCGGCACCGAGCCCACTCGAGTGCCGACGACCGGCCCGGACGTCATTCTGACCCCCGCGCACAACGATCTGACTCATCGGGCGCCGCTTCTCGCCCGACGACACCGCAAACGAAAAGGTTACGAACCGTGCGTACGTACACCCCCAAGCCCGGCGACGTCCAGCGCGACTGGTACGTCGTCGACGCGACCGACGTCGTCCTGGGCCGCCTGGCAAGCCAGGTCGCAACCCTGCTGCGCGGGAAGCACAAGCCGACCTTCGCCCCGCACGTCGACGGCGGTGACTTCGTCATCGTCATCAACGCGGACAAGGTCGCGCTGAGCGGCAACAAGCGCGAGACCAAGCTGGCTTACCGCCACTCGGGCTACCCGGGCGGTCTCACGGCCACCCCGTACGGCGAGCTCCTGGACACCAAGCCGGAGCGCGCCATCGAGAAGGCCGTGCGCGGCATGATCCCCAAGACCTCGCTCGGTCGGACGCAGATGACCCACCTGAAGGTCTACGCAGGCTCTGAGCACCCGCACACGGCGCAGCAGGCCAAGCCGTTCGAGATCACCCAGGTTTCGCAGCAGGCCTGAGGCCGCTGCCGGATCGCAACGCGAAGGACGCGAGGACATCACAGTGGCCGAGACCACCGTCGAATTCGAGCAGGGCGCCGAGGCGCCCAGCAACTACACCACCGAGACTGCCGCGCCGGCGACGCGCGGTTCGTCCATCACCGCCCCGGGCCAGGCCCTCGGGCGCCGCAAGGAGGCCGTGGCGCGCGTGCGCCTCGTCCCCGGCACCGGCACCTGGAAGATCAACGGCCGCACCCTCGAGGACTACTTCCCGAACAAGGTGCACCAGCAGCTGGTCAACTCGCCGCTGAACCTG
The DNA here is from genome assembly GCF_000515355.1 of Promicromonospora kroppenstedtii DSM 19349. Lineage (GTDB taxonomy): Bacteria > Actinomycetota > Actinomycetes > Actinomycetales > Cellulomonadaceae > Promicromonospora > Promicromonospora kroppenstedtii. Next base: position 313,673 of record NZ_KI911686.1, read on the forward strand.
GTCGAGGTCGAGGGCCGCTTCGACGTCATCGCCCGTATCACGGGTGGCGGCACGTCGGGTCAGGCCGGTGCGCTGCGCCTGGGCATCGCCCGTGCGCTGAACGCCATCGACGAGGACGCGAACCGCGCCGAGCTCAAGAAGGCCGGCTTCCTCACGCGTGACGACCGCAAGGTCGAGCGCAAGAAGGCCGGTCTCAAGAAGGCCCGCAAGGCTCCGCAGTACTCCAAGCGCTGATCAGAGCGCTTGGCCGGGTGGCCCCGCCGGACAGTGTCGAACTGTTCAGCGGGGCCACCTGCTTTTGCAGGGGCAGGGAGCGGAACCGGCACCCGCCGGCGCCCACTACGGTGGGATCGGGAACGAGCTGAGGAGAACGTGCATGGGCAGGCTGTTCGGCACCGACGGAGTTCGGGGCCTCGCCAACAAGGACATCACCGCGGAGCTGGCACTGGAGCTGGGCGCCGCGGCGGCGCGGGTCCTGACCGCGCAGGGTGAGCTGCTGGGCCCGCGACCGCGGGCCGTCGTCGGGCGGGACACGCGGGCATCGGGCGAGTTCCTGGCCGGGGCGGTCGCCGCTGGACTGGCGTCCGCGGGCGTGGACGTGGTGATGCTGAACGTGCTGCCGACGCCCGCGCTGGCGTACCTCGTGACGGAGCTGGAGGCCGACCTCGGCGTCATGGTCTCCGCCTCGCACAACCCGATGCCTGACAACGGCATCAAGTTCTTCGCCCGGGGTGGGCTCAAGCTCGACGACGCCGTCGAGGACGCCATCCAGGCGACGCTCGGGGACGACTGGGAGCGCCCGACGGGCGCCGACGTCGGCCGCATCCGTACCGACGGCCAGGCGGCCGCCGAGCGCTACGTGCGGCACCTGACGGACAGCGTCGGCACCACCCCGGACCACCGGCCGCTCGAGGGCCTGCGCATCGCGCTGGACTGCGCGAACGGCGCGGCGAGCGAGGTCGGCCCGGAGGCGCTGCGCGCCGCGGGCGCGGACGTCGTGGTGATGAACGCCAGCCCGGACGGCCGGAACATCAACGAGAAGTGCGGCTCGACGCACCCGGAGCAGCTGCAGGCCGTCGTCGTGGCCTCGGAGGCCGACTTCGGCGTCGCGTTCGACGGCGACGCCGACCGCTGCCTCGCCGTCGACCACACCGGCAAGATCGTGGACGGCGACCAGATCCTCGGCATCCTGGCCACCGCGCTCAAGGAGGAGGGTCGCCTGCCGGGCGACACCCTCGTCGTCACGGTGATGAGCAACCTGGGCCTGATCCTCGCGATGCGGGAGCGGGGCATCACGACGGTGCAGACCGCCGTCGGCGACCGGTACGTGCTGGAGGAGATGCGCGCCAAGGGCTACGGCCTGGGTGGTGAGCAGTCGGGGCACATCATCCTGGCCGAGCACGCCACCACCGGCGACGGCGTCCTGTCGGCGCTCCACCTCGCGGCCCGGGTCAAGGCGTCGGGCAAGCGCCTGGGTGATCTTGCGGGTGAGATCGAGCGTCTGCCGCAGACGCTCGTCAACGTTCGCGGCGTGGACAAGTCGCGTGCCGGCACGGACGAGGGTGTGCAGTCCGCGGTGGCTGACGCGACCGCGCGCCTCGGCGACACCGGCCGGGTGCTCCTGCGGCAGTCGGGCACGGAGCCGCTGGTCCGCGTCATGGTCGAGGCCCCGGCGCAGGACGAGGCGGACAAGGTCGCGGAGGACCTCGCCGCCGTCGTGCGGGAGCGGCTCGCGCTCTGACGTGAACGGCCCGTGAAACCTTGGGAAGCGGGGTTGTACCAGGGGGTCCCCTGATGCGTTTCAGGGGGCCCCCTTGCGTACTCTGGCAGTAGGCACTATGAGGTGCCCTCCTCCGCCCCCGGGTAGTGCCCGGCCGAGACTCTCCGAGGTCCCGTGCTCGAACTCATCTCCACCGTCCTGAGCGCCACCGAGGCCTGGATCCTCGCGATGGCCGCCTCGCCGTGGATCTACCCGGCCATGTTCGCCTTCGCGACGATCGACGGGTTCTTCCCGCCGCTGCCGAGCGAGTCCGTGGTCATCACGCTGACCGTGTCGGCGCACAGCACCGGCACGCCCTGGATGTGGCTGGTGCTGATCGCGGCGGCGGCCGGCGCCTGGGTGGGGGACCAGATCGCGTACCAGATCGGCAAGATGATCGGCACGGACCGTGTCCCGTTCCTGCGCTCGGCCCGGGGCCGCCGGGCCGTGGACTGGGCGGAGCGGGCGCTGACCCGCCGCGGCGCGTCCTTCATCCTCGCGGCGCGCTACGTGCCGATCGGCCGCGTGGCCGTGAACATGACGGCGGGCGCCGTCGGCTACCCGCGGCGCAGGTTCATGTTCATCGCCGCGATCGCGGCGGTCATGTGGGCCCTGTACTCCGCGGGCATCGGCCTGGTAGCGGCCCAGTGGCTCGGGCACGAGCCGCTGCTGGCGATCGTGATCGGTGTCGTGCTGGGTGTCGCGATGGGCTTCATCGTGGACAAGGTCGTGGGCTGGTTCTCCCACCGGCACCTCGACGAGGACGCGGACGGCGAGGCCGGCCCGGACGGCGAGAAGGTCGTCGTCCCGGCGGGCGCCACCGAGATGGTCCGTGAGTACGTCCACCGGGTCGACGACGCGGACCGGTCCGCGAACGAGCGGTGAGCCGCTAGAGCTTGCGAAGCCGGACCCGCTGCACCGCGTGGTCCGAGCCCTTGGTGAGTACCAGCGTGGCGCGGCCGCGCGTCGGCAGGATGTTCTTCTCCAGGTTCGGCGCGTTGATCGACTCCCAGATCGACAGGGCCTTGTCCGTGGCCTCCTGGTCGGAGAGCGACGCGTACCGCTTGAAGTAGGAGTCCGGCTTGGTGAACGCCGTGCGGCGCAGCTCCAGGAACCGTTCCACGTACCACTGCCGGATGTTCCGGGTGCGGGCGTCCACGTAGATCGAGAAGTCGAAGAAGTCGCTCACCGCGACGGTCGACTCGTCGACGGCGGACGGGCGCGCCGGCTGCAGCACGTTCAGGCCCTCGACGATGAGCACGTCGGGCTTGCGCACCACGACCTCCAGCTCGGGCACGATGTCGTAGATCACGTGCGAGTACACGGGGGCCCGCACCTCGGACTGGCCGGCCTTGATCCGGGACAGGAACCTGATCAGGGCGCGCCGGTCGTACGACTCCGGGAAGCCCTTGCGCTCCATCAGGCCCCGGCGTTCGAGCTCCGCGTTCGGGTAGAGGAACCCGTCGGTCGTGATGAGCTCGACGCGCGGCGTCTCGGGCCAGCGGGCGAGCATCTCGCGCAGCACGCGCGCCGTCGTCGACTTGCCGACGGCCACCGAGCCGGCCACGCCGATCACGTAGGGGGTGCGGGGCGGGTCCTCGTGCAGGAAGGTCGAGGTCGCGTCGTGCAGGCCGCCGGTGGCCTGCACGTAGAGGTTGAGCAGTCGCGACAGAGGGCGGTAGATCGCGTCGACCTCGGCGAGGTCGATCGGGTCACCGAGTCCGCGCAGGCGCTCGACGTCGTCGTCGGTCAGCGGCAGCGGGGTGGATGCCGACAGGCGGCTCCAGGCCGCCCGGTCGAGATCCACGTAGGGCGAGGACGGGGCGAGGGCGAGCAGGTGCTCCCCGAGGTCCGTCGTCGAGAACTGTGAAACCACCTGCAGCATTGTGCCCCACCCGCGGCACGGATCTGTGTCGCCCGGGGCCTGAGGCGGTCTCAGGGGTGAGATACCGGCCCTGTGAGCCCAGTCATGGGGGCGCACCTGAACGCTCGTTTAGACTCGCCCGCATGTGTGGGATCGTCGGTTACACCGGAACAGCTGCGTCAATCGCGGACGGCATCGCCTCGGGCGCGGCCTCGCCGTCGGGCACGCCCCTTGACGTGGCCATCGAGGGGCTCCGCCGCCTCGAGTACCGCGGCTACGACTCGGCGGGCGTGGCGCTCGTCGCGCCCGGCCTGGACGGGGTCGCGTGGGCCAAGAAGTCGGGCAAGCTCGCCAACCTGATCGAGGCGCTCGACCAGGACCCGCTCCCGGAGGCGACCGCCGCCATCGGGCACACCCGCTGGGCAACGCACGGCGGCCCCACCGACGCGAACGCCCACCCGCACCTGGCCGACGGCGACCGGCTCGCCGTCATCCACAACGGCATCGTCGAGAACTTCGCGCAGCTCAAGGCCGAGCTGCTGGCCGACGGCGTGGTCTTCCGCTCCGAGACCGACACCGAGGTGGCCGCCCACCTCGTGGCCAAGGCGTACCGCGAGACGGGCGACCTGACGGCCGCCATGACCGCCGCCGCCGGCCGCCTGGAGGGCACCTTCACGCTGCTCGCCGTGCACGCCGACGCCCCCGAGACCGTGGTGGGCGCCCGGCACGACTCCCCGCTGGTGGTGGGGCTCGGCGAGGGAGAGAACTTCCTGGGCTCCGACGTCGCCGCGTTCATCGCGTACACCAAGGAGGCCCTGGAGCTGGGTCAGGACCAGGTCGTGACCATCACGCCCACGTCGGTGGCCGTGACCGACTTCGACGGCAAGCCCGCCGAGGCCAAGCGCTACACCGTGGACTGGGACGCCGCGGCCGCCGAGAAGGGCGGTTTCGACTCCTTCATGGACAAGGAGATCCACGACCAGCCGCAGGCCGTGGCCGACACGCTGCTCGGCCGGACCGACGCCGCGGGCGCGCTCGTGCTGGACGACCTGCGCATCGACGAGTCGATCCTGCGCGCCGTGAACAAGATCATCGTCATCGCGTGCGGTACCGCCGCCTACTCCGGGCACGTGGCGAAGTACGCGATCGAGCACTGGTGCCGCATCCCCGTCGAGGTCGAGCTGGCGCACGAGTTCCGCTACCGCGACCCGATCGTCGACGAGCGCACCCTCGTGGTCGCCGTCACGCAGTCCGGCGAGACCATGGACACCCTGATGGCCGTGCGGCACGCGCGCGAGCAGGGCGCCAAGGTGATCTCGATCGTCAACACCCACGGCTCCACGATCCCGCGCGAGTCGGACGCCGTGCTCTACACGCACGCCGGCCCCGAGATCGCAGTCGCATCCACCAAGGCATTCCTCGCGCAGATCACCGCCGCCTACGTGCTGGGCCTGTACCTCGCCCAGCTGCGCGGCAACAAGTTCCCCGACGAGATCGCCACGCTGCTCGACGAGCTGCGGGCCATGCCGCGCAAGATCCAGACGGTCATCGAGCGCGGCGAGTACGTGCGGGCCACCGCCCGGTCCATGGAGAAGTCCGACAAGGTGCTGTTCCTGGGGCGGCACGTCGGCTTCCCGGTGGCGCTGGAGGGCGCGCTCAAGCTCAAGGAGCTCGCGTACATCCACGCCGAGGGCTTCGCCGCCGGCGAGCTGAAGCACGGCCCGATCGCCCTGATCGACGACGGGCAGCCCGTGTTCGTCGTGGTGCCCTCGCCCCGCGGACGCGACTCCCTGCACTCGAAGGTCATCTCCAACATCCAGGAGATCCGGGCGCGCGGCGCCCGGACCCTCGTGATCGCGGAGGACGGCGACGACGAGGTGCGCAAGTACGCCGACGAGATCTTCTGGATCCCGCAGGCGCCCACGCTGCTCCAGCCGCTGCTGGCCGTGGTGCCGCTGCAGATCTTCGCGATGGCGCTCGCCACCGCGAAGGGCCTGGACGTGGACCAGCCGCGCAACCTCGCCAAGTCGGTCACGGTCGAGTAAGGACGCGGGCCCGGCTGTGGCACGCTCGTCGGCGTGGAACTTCAGAAGCTCTCCGACGAGGTCGAGATCATCAGCCGGGCCTACGCCCGCATCCACGGACTGGAACGAACCGACGACTGGCTCCTGCTCAAGCTCCACGAGGAGATCGGGGAGCTCACCCAGGCGTTCCTCAACCTGTCCGGCCGCTCGCGCGACCGCGGCCTGACCGACGACGAGGTGCGGGAAGCGTTCCGCGGCGAGGTCGCGGACGCGCTGGGGCAGCTGCTGCTCGTGGCCCGGCGGTTCGACGTGGATCTCGCCGAGGAGCTGGACCGCAAGTGGTTCCGGTGGCAGCACCTGGTCCGGCCGGAGGACACGGCGGGGATCCGGGACGTGGGTCCCGATGTCGGTGGTCCCGTCTAGGGTCTGATCCGGACGGGCCGCCCTGGCCCCAGGAGAGGAGCGCCCGTGGCGTACGTGGAGGTCGACGGGGTCCAGGTGCACTACGTGGAGCACGGGCCGCCGTCCGGCGGCGGGGTGCGCACGGCGGTGCTGGTCCACGGGTTCCCGGTGGACCACCGGCTCATGACCGGCGCGTTCGAGCCGGTCTTCGCGGAGCGCGCGGGCTGGCGCCGCGTCTACGTGGACCTGCCGGGCATGGGCCGTACGACGGCGCCCGCCGTGGCGAGCACCGACGACGTCTTCCGGATCCTGCGCGGCGCCGTCCGGGCCCTGGTACCCGACGGCGACTACGTGGTGGTCGGGCAGTCGTACGGCGGGTATCTCGCGCGAGGGCTGGCCGCGGCCGACCCGGACCGCGTGGCCGGGCTCGCCGCCGTCGTGACGGTGGTCGAGCCGCGCCACGGGCTGCGGCACGTCCCGGAGCGACAGGTGCTCGTGCGCGAGCCCGCGCTGCTGGCCCGGGTGGGCGCCGAGGTGCTCGACGCGGAGGAGGTGCTGGTGGTGCAGACCGAGGAGACCTGGGAGCGGGCACGCCAGGAGGTGGACCCGGGGCTCTCCGCGGCCGATCCCGAGGCGGTCGCGCGGATCGAGGCGAGCTACGCCGGGACGTTCCCCGTGGAACCGGCGCCGTTCGGCAAGCCGGTCCTGATCCTCGTGGGCCGCCAGGACTCGACCACGGGCTACCGCGACGCGTGGGACCTGGTGGAGCGCTACCCGCGGGCGACCTTCGCCGTGCTGGACCGGGCGGGCCACGCCCTGGACATCGAGCAGCGCGGACTGTTCGAGGCGCTGGCGGGCGAGTGGCTGGACCGTGTGGAGGAGGCGACCCCGGTCTGAACCGGGGCGCCTCGGGCGACGGCGATCAGTTCGACACTGCGACGAACACCAGCAGCGTGACGATCGCGGCGATCACGATGCCGAAGACGGCGACCATGATCACGGGGAAGGGGAGCTTGTCGTCGTCCTCCGGCATGGCAACCTCCTACGCGCGAAAGGTGGCGCCCTGCCGGTACGGAGCAGGTGCCACCTTTACCTTTGCATTACGAGGGTATGGTGCCTCAAAACGGGCATCCCTCGCAAGACCCCACTGTAAAGCGGCTGACCTGCGGTTTTGTCCACCCGAAGCTGTCCGAGGCCGGGGCGTGGCCGACGCGGGATCTAGGCTGTGCCCATGATCATCGGCACCGGCATCGACGTGGTCGACGTGGACCGGTTCATGGAGACCCTCGATCGCACGCCCCGGCTGCGGGAGAAGCTGTTCACCGAGGTCGAGCGGGAGCTGCCGGCGGCGTCCCTGGCCGCTCGGTTCGCAGCGAAGGAGGCCATCGCCAAGTCGCTCGGCGCCCCGGGCAACCTGCGGTGGCACGACGTCACGGTGCACCGCACGGTGGGCGGCCCGCCCCGGATCGACGCGAGCGGCACCGTCGCCGCCCGCGCCGCCGAGCTCGGGGTACGCACGTGGCACATCACGATCTCGCACGACGCCGGGATCGCGTCCGCCATGGTGATCGCGGAGGGCTGAGCACTCCCGCGAGAGAGAACCGCGGCCGGGTCACTGGAGCTCGGGGATGACCTGCTTCTCGAAGAGCTCCAGGCCGCTGGTGTCGTAGGCCGCCTCCTGGAAGTACGTGATCGCGTACTCCAGGCCGCGCGAGCCCATGCCCTGCAGCCGCTCGACGATCTGCTCCGGCGTGCCGACCAGGAGCCCGCCCCGCCAGTTCGTGATCTCGCGGTCCGCCTTGCCGGGCACCGACTTGCGCAGGTGCGCCTCGATCCAGTCCAGCCGCTCGGCGACCTCGGCGTCGTTCTCGCCGATCACCACGTTGTAGTTCGTGGACCGCGTGATCTCGCCGAAGTCCCGCCCCACGTCCTTGCAGTGTGCCTCGAGCACACCCGACTTGTGGGCGAAGCCCTCGGGCGACCCGTCAAAGTTGGTGTACTGGGCGTGCTGCGCGGCGATGCGCAGCGTCTTGCGCTCGCCGCCGCCCGCGATCCACAGCGGGATGGACGGGACCTCGGCGCCGCCGACGCCCACCGGGAGCTGCTGCAGGGGCTGCGGGTAGCAGAGCGCGCCGTCGACCTGGTAGCGCTTGCCCTCGAACGTTCCCGAGGAGCCCGTGCGCCACATGCTCGACATGATCTGCACGCCCTCGTCGAGCGCGCGCAGGCGCTCGCCCGCCGTCGGGAAGCCGTAGCCGTAGGCGCGCCACTCGTGCTCGTACCATCCGGCCCCGATGCCCATCTCGATGCGGCCGCCGGAGATCGTGTCGATCGTCGAGGCGACCTTCGCCAGGTAGGTCGGCTCCCGGTAGGCCATGCAGGTGCACATCTGGCCCAGGCGGATGCGCTGGGTCGCCGCCGCGAACGCTGCCATCAGGGACCACGCCTCGTGCGTGGCCTCGGTCGACGGCTCGGGCGTGGTGTGGAAGTGGTCGTACACCCAGGCCGACTCCCAGGCGAACTCGCCGCCGGGGACGGCCTCGCCCGCGGCCTGGTTCTCGGCGCGGTGAACGAGGGAGAGCATGGTGGCCCACTGGTCGGCGGGCTCGACGTCGACCAGGTCGAAGCGCCAGCCCTGCGGGATGAAGAGTCCGAATCGCATGGACCGACCCTATGCCGACGGAGTTCGCCCAGGGGAGGGGTGGTCGAAATTGTCGGGTTTCGGTACCTCGGGTGCCGGCAGACGCGGCAGGATGGGGCTGTGAAAGACGCGTGGAGTTCCGACGAGATACGAAAGGCCGAGGAGCCGCTGATCGCCGCGGGCGTGCCGCTCATGGCCAGGGCGGCGTACGCGCTCGCCCAGGCGGTGCTCCGGGAGGTGGCGGCCCGCCCTGCCGGGAGCCGTGCGACCCGCCCGGCCGGCCG
>NZ_KI911686.1:322746-328668 GCF_000515355.1 Promicromonospora kroppenstedtii DSM 19349
TCGCCGCCGCCTGGTCCCGCCTGGGCGCCCTGCTGGCCGACGACGGCACGCCTTCGCCCGCCTTCGAGGCCGCGCTGCACGGGGCGCCGGTGCCCATGTCCCCGTGGCAGCGCGTGCGCATGCTGGTGGCCTACGGCCGGTATGCCGTGACCCGCGGGGGCCGCGCGACGGGCACCGCGATGCTCGACGAGGCCCGGACGCTGGTCCGGCTCGCGGGCATGGCGGGCTGGTTGCGCGGGATCGACGTGTTCCTCGCCGAGGCGGACGCGAGCGGCGGTGCCGGCCCCGAGTGGGAGGTGCTGGGGAGGCACGAGCGGGAGATGGTCCGGCTCGCGGTGCACGGTGCGACCAACTCCCAGATCGCCCAGGCCACGTTCGTGTCCGAGCGGACCGTCGTGAACCGGCTGCGGCAGGCCTACACGACCCTCGGTATCCGCGACCGGCGCGACCTGGTCCGGCTCGCGGAGACCCGGCCGCCCGCCTGGCTCGCCGGCGGGTAGCTTCCCGAGCGCAGATTTTTCACCCGCTCGCTCGACTGTTTTTCACCCGGCATTCCGGACTTCTTTCGCTTCTCTCCGCCATTGTGCGTACACCTGCTTTTGGCGCGCCTCGAATCGTCTCGAACGCAGTCGCGGTTGCGTTGGATTGCGTCAGCGCACGATTACCGCTCTGCCTGGCAGGCGGCTGAGAACCACTGTTCCCTGAGGGCCGGGAGCCGGTGCGCCTCATGCGACCGCCCCGAAGATCCGGACGTGATCACGTACCGATCCGGACGCTTTTTCTTAAGCGCGAATGTGGAGGAGTGAGTTCCGTTGAACCCAACGCAAGTACCGTCACGCCGTCGAAGGGGTGGCCTCGTACTGCGCCGATCTCTGGTGACGGTCGCGGCTTCGGCCCTTGTGGTTACGGCCACGGGTCTGCCGGCAGTCGCCGCCGTTGACAACTACCCGGACGAGCCGTCGGAGGCCGCCGCGAGCGTCCTCGACTCGACGCTCTTCCAGAAGGCGCTGGCAGCAGCCGCCTACTCCGAGGCCGGCTCGGTCTCGAACGCAGGCCCGAACGAGGGCAACCTGAACGTCGAGCTGCTCGGCTCGGAGCTCGTTCACCTCGGTGACGTCGAGGTCCGCCTCGACGAGATCCTGGACTTCGGTCAGCTCGGTGCGCTCGCCAGCCGCAGCGAGGCCTCGGGTCCGCTCGACGCCCACGCGATCTCCGGCCTGGCCGGCGCCGACGGCGGCGTGACCCTGGACGGCGAGACCGACGACTTCGGCAAGGCGACGGTGGACGTCCTGTCCGTGGCGCGTCTGCTGGGCGTCGACGGCCTCACGGACCAGATCGTCGACCAGCTCCTGCTCGAGGCGGGCGCCGGCGCGGCCGAGGTCAAGGCCGAGGACGGCGTCATCCTGGACCAGGACGGCGTGGGTGGCCTCGGCCAGTACCGCGTGGCCGACCTGGACCTGACGCTGCACTCCCCGGTCATCGAGGACGCTGCCTCGTCGATCTACGACATCGGCGGCACCATCGACACCACCGTCGAGGACCTCGTCAACGAGAACCTGGACGAGAGCGCCCTGACCGGCCTCTTCGACGCGATCCCCGGCGTCCCGACGCCGTCGATCACCGTCGACAGCAACATGCAGGAGAACCTGTTCCAGTCCGTCGTGGGCGAGCCGATCACCTCGAAGAACCAGCTCATCACGATCGACCTGTCGACCGGCCAGCTCGAGGTCCACCTCGACAAGCTCGTCGACGGCCCGAACGAGGGTGGCATCAACGCGCTCGACCCGAACACCGAGCTCATCGACGACACGACCTACCCGCTGATCGCGGAGACCGTGCACGAGCTGATGGAGGAAGTCACCAACATCCTCATCGGCGCGATCGAGGACTCGCTGAACTCGGTGACGATCAACATCGCCTTCACCGACGAGAGCCCGCTGGGCAACCTCGACGTCTCGTGGTCGCTGCCGCTGGCCGACGCCGTGAACGGCAACTTCCCCGAGGCCGTGAACAACAGCACGGGCACGATGGCCCCGGTCGCCGAGCTGCTGGTCGGCACCATCAACACGGTGGGCCCGGCCCTGGCGCCGATCCTGGCCCCGGTCTACGACCTGCTGATCAGCGACGAGGGTGACAACATCTTCGACCTGCTGATCAACGACCTCAAGACCGACGCCATCACGAAGCCGATCCGCGAGCTGCTCTCGCCGGTCTTCGACGTCCTGTCGCAGGTGCTGTCGATCACGATCAACCGCCAGGTCACGACCGAGGGTGTTGCCCCGACGTCGACCAAGGCCGCTGCTGCCGAGACCTCCTTCGAGCTGTCGGCGCTGAGCATCGCCCTGCTGCCGGCCAACGAGGTCGCGCGCATCAACCTGGGCAACGCCGCCGTCCGCATCGGTGGCGACGACGGTGGCTCGGGCGAGATCGACCCGACCCTGACCGCCGTGCCGGCCTCGGTCGCGCCCGGTCAGTCGACCGTCGCGACCGGTGAGGGCTACACGCCGGACTCGACCGCGACCGTCCAGCTCACCGACCCCGAGGGCAACCCCGTGGGTGACGCGATCGCCGTCGACACCGACTCCGAGGGTGGCTTCACCACCCCCGTGCCGGTGCCGGACGACGCCGAGCTCGGTGACTACACGGTCGTCGGCACCGACGACACGACCGGTGAGGCCGCCGAGGCCCCGCTGGCAGTCGTCGCCGGTTCCGACATCTGCGCCATGGACCCGACCCTGACGGTCGAGCCCAACGCCGCCTACCCGGGCGACACCGTCTCCGTCGTGGGCCAGGGCTTCCCGGCCGGCGTGCCGGTCACGGTCCAGCTGCGTGACGCCGAGGGCAACCCGGTCGGGGACCCGATCACGGTCACCCCGGACGAGGCCTGCGGCTTCATCACCGACCTCACGGTTCCCGAGGACGCCGAGCCCGGCGACCACGTCGTGGGCGCGGAGCCGGAGGACGGCAGCGAGGGTGCCGAGGCGCCCCTGGAGATCCTCGACCCGGGCACCAACAACCCGGGCGAGTGCACGGACCCGGCCATCACGGCCGACCCGACCATGGTCCGCGCGGGCGAAGAGGTGACCATCACCGGTACCGGCTTCCCGGCCGGCGCCAACGTCACCGTGCAGCTCCAGACCACCGACGGTGAGAAGATCGGCGAGCCGGTCACCGTGAAGGTGGACGAGGACTGCGGCTTCACCACTCCGATCACCGTCCCCGAGGACACCCCGCCGGGCGTCATCATCGTGGACGCACAGCCGGACGACGGCAGCGAGGGCGCACAGACGCCGATCGCCGTCGTCGACACGGTCGGTGGCGACGGGCGCGACCTGACGGCGCGCTTCGAGCACCCGACCGCCCAGCTGGGCGACGAGCAGACCTTCTACGCCTCGGGCTTCGAGCCCGGTGAGGTCGTCGTGGGCCTGATCAACTCGGAGAGCTTCGCGCTCCAGGCACAGGAGGCCGACGCCGAGGGCAACGTCCAGTGGACGTTCACCGTCGACGAGCGGCTCGACCTGGGCGAGCACCAGGGCATCGCGGTCAGCACCGAGCAGGGCGACTCCGCGTCGGCCACGTTCGAGGTCGTCGCCGCCACCGCTGGTGGCAACGGTGACGGTGGCCTCGCCTCCACGGGTGCGAACGTCGGCATCCTGATCGCCGCGACGGTGCTGCTGCTCGGCGCCGGTGCGGTCATGATCAAGCGTCGCCGCGAGATCAGCCAGGCCTTCGCCACCGCGATGGGCCGCATGTCCGACGACTCGCGTTCCGCCTGACGGACCGAGTCTCTGACGAAGCAGTAGACGGACGCAGCGGTCAGGCGTCCGAAGCAGACCGGCCCGGTGCGACTCGTCGCACCGGGCCGGTCCTGTCAGGAAAGGGTCCGCAGGGGGCCGAGAGCTGAGCGAAGGAGAGGGAACCGTGCGCGAGGTGTCGTCGAAACGGAGGTTGGTCCCGGCGATCGTCGCGGCGGCCGCCATCGTCTCGCTCGTCGTGGCCGCGATCATGGTGGTGGAGCAGGCCCTGCCCGCCGCGCCGAGCCCGCGCGACGAGGACCCGCGGGTGCAGGGCAGTGCGCACGTGAAGTGCGCCGAGAACGAACCGCTCGCGCAGGAGCTGCTCAGCGGCTCCGTGTGGACCATGTGCTGGCGCGTCGACGCGAGCCGCGGCCTGGTGCTCGAGGACGTGCACTTCACGCCCGCCGGCGCCGATCCGGTGCTGGTGCTCGCCGAGCTGTCGATCGGGCAGCTCGAGGTGCCGTACGACACCGGCCTGCGCAACACCGAGGACATCACCACACAGGGCTTCGGCGGCAGCCACATCATGACCCTCACCGAGCCGGAGTGCCTCGGGGAGCGGCTCGAGACCTACGTGCCGAAGATCGGCGACGGCACGATGGGCGGCGGCGGCCAGGATCGTGCCGTGCTCTGCCAGGAGGTGGTCGACGGCGGCATCGCCTACCGCAGCGGCGACACCACGGGAACCGAGGTGGCCCGGCGCACGGACCTGCGGCTCTCCACGATCTCGAAGGTGGGCTGGTACGAGTACGTCAGCCAGTACACGTTCGGCGGCGACGGCAGCATCCGGTCCGACCTGGGCGCGACCGGCGACCTCTCCCCCGAGGACTACGGGGACGACCCGGCCCACGGCTGGCCCGTCGGCCCCGGCGACACCGACTACGCCACCAGCCACTCGCACAACGCCGTCTGGCGGGTGCACTGGGCCCTCGGCGGCCGGGGCGGCCAGGTCGTCGAGCAGTACGACGCCGCGCCGACCGGCGAGGTGGGTCCGCGCGCTCCGCTCGTCGAGGGCGGCCTGACGCGCATCCCGCGCGAGGGCACGGCCAAGGCGGCGGACCGGCGCTGGTGGCGCGTGGTGAACCCCGAGGTGCTCAACGCGGACCAGCACCCGATCTCGTACCAGATCGAGCTGGGGGCGACGACGCCGTTCCAGCTCACGCAGGACCACGAGCACACGGGTGGCGCTGACGGCGGCGACAGCGACGGCGGCTACGCGCTCGCGTTCACCGAGGCCGACGACTGCCAGCTCTACGCGACGGCCAACAAGGACGGCTCCTGCGGCGCGGGCGTGCTCGACTTCGCGCAGGACGAGGCGGAGCTGTCCGACGTCGTCACGTGGGTCGCCGTCGGGTTCCACCACGTGGCGCGCGACGAGGACCAGAGCCCCATGGAGATGCACTGGCAGGGCTTCACGCTCACGCCGCGGGACCTCACCGCGCAGCGCGTCGACCCGCCGTCGGCCCGCGAGGACGTCAACGGAAGGCCCGCCGACACCCGCTGAGCCGGGTCCTGAGCCTCAGGGACCGCTGCCCCCTCAGGCCTTCCGCGCCTCCACGAGCGTACGGCGGCTGTGGCAGACGAAGGACCCGTGCTCCGCGATGTGGTCGTACAGCGCGCGCAGCCGGTCGCGGTACCTGTCCACAGTGAAGTCGGGCACCGTCCACAGGACCTTGCGCAGGAAGTGCACCACCGCGGCCACATCGAAGAACTCCACCCGGGTCCGCGCGTCCCGCAGGTCCACCACGTCCAGCCCGGCGTCGGCCACCCGGGCGCGCAGCCGGTCCACGTACGCGTCGTCGTCGTTCGCCTGCGGGCCCATGAGGAACTCGTACAGCTCACGGTTGGAGCCCGCGCCCACCTCCTGGACCAGCAGCCTGCCACCGGGCGCCAGCACCCGCGCGGCCTCGCGGTACGGGAACGCGACCGGGTGGCGTCCCGTGACCAGGTCGAACGTGCCGTCGTCGAACGGCAGGGCGCCGTCGCCGCCGTCGACCAGGTGCACCACGCCCCCGTAGGGGCGCAGCGCGGCCGAGGCGAGCGAGTGGTTCGGCGCCCACGCCTCCGTGGCGCGCACGACGCCGGGTACCCGCACCGCCAGCCCCAGCGCCTCGGCGAAGACCTC
>NZ_KI911686.1:328768-329942 GCF_000515355.1 Promicromonospora kroppenstedtii DSM 19349
GTGGCCGTCGCCGCGGCCTGGGCCCTCGACGAGGTGGCCGACGGCGCCCGCACCGCGGGCCGCACCGCCCGCGTGCACCTCAAGGTCGACACCGGGCTGGGCCGCAACGGGATCATGCCCGCGGACCTGCCCGCCGTGCTCGAACGAACCGCGGCGCTGCGGGCCGAGGGGACGCTCGCCGTCGTCGGGCTGATGTCGCACTTCGCGCTCGCGGACGAGCCCGACGACCCGTCGGTCAAGATGCAGACCCATGTCTTCGAGGAGGCGCTCCGGACCGTCGAGGCGGCCGGGATCGACCTCGAGGTGCGGCACATCGCCAACTCGGCGGCGACGCTGACCAACCCGGCCGCCCACTACGACCTGGTGCGGCCCGGGATCGCCGTGTACGGGCTCTCGCCCGTGCCGCAGCTGGGTGCCCCGGGCGACTACGGGCTGCGGCCCGCCATGACGCTGGAGGCGCGGCTCGCGACCGTCAAGCGGGTGCCGGAGGGGCACGGCGTCTCCTACGGGCACTTCTACGTCACGCCGCAGGACACCGTGCTCGGGGTCGTCCCGCTCGGTTACTCCGACGGCATCCCGCGGCACGCGTCGGGCGGCTCGCTCGGCCCGGGCGGGCCGGTGCTGGTCGGGGGCGCGGTGGACGACGTCGCCGCGCCCGCGACCGGTCTCGGTACCGTGCGCGTGCTGCGTGTCGCGGGCCGGGTGTGCATGGACCAGATCATGCTGGACCTCGGCCCCTACGCGTCCGAGCAGGCCGGCGACGTCGTGACGTTGTTCGGGGCGTCCGACGGGCTCGCCCGTGCCGGCGCGCCCAACGCCGAGGACTGGGCACAGGCCGCCGGCACCATCAGCTACGAGATCGTGACGCGCCTCGGCGCGCGCGTGCCACGCGTGTACGTGGGCACGGCAGGAAGGGAGACCGCGTGAGCGGGGCAGTGAGCGGACCGGGCGACATCACGACGTCGGAGGCGGTGGTGATCGAGCTGCCGGACGCCGACACGACGCGCGCCTTCGGAGCGGCCCTCGCCGGGGTGCTGCGTCCGGGGGACCTGGTGATCCTCACCGGCGACCTCGGCGCGGGCAAGACGACCCTGACGCAGGGGATCGGGGCGGCGCTGAACGTGCGCGGGCAGGTGGCGTCACCCACGTTCATCGTGGCGCGCGAGCACCCGCC
>NZ_KI911686.1:330042-333646 GCF_000515355.1 Promicromonospora kroppenstedtii DSM 19349
CCGGCGTCCGTCGGGCGGCCGGTCGTCCGGTGGCCGCGGCCTGGCCGGGATCCGCGAGCGGGTCGCGCTGTTCGGCGGTACCGCCGAGGCGGGACCCGACGGCGACCGCTGGGTGCTGCGTGCGATCCTGCCCTGGACCCCCGCACCGACCGACCGGAAGGAACCCGATGCCTGACGCCCCCGTGCGGGTGCTCCTCGCCGACGACGAGCCGCTGGTCCGCAGCGGCCTGCGCCTCATCCTGGACGCGGAGCCCGACCTGGAGGTCGTCGGCGAGGCCGGCGACGGCGCGCGGGCGGTCGAGCTGGCCCGCAGCCTGCGGCCCGACGTCGTCTGCATGGACGTGCGGATGCCGGGCGTGGACGGCCTGCGGGCCACCGAGCTGGTGCTCCGGCTGCCGCAGCCGCCCCGTGTGCTGGTGGTGACCACTTTCGAGCACGACGGCTACGTGCTCGACGCGCTCACCGCCGGGGCCTCGGGGTTCCTGCTCAAGCGCGCCGGGGCCGACGAGATGGTGCAGGCGGTGCGCACGGTCGCCGTCGGGCAGAGCCTGCTGTACCCGCAGGCGCTGCGGGACCTGGTGCGCACACGCCCGCGCGCGACGGCCGGGGCGCCGTCGTTGACGCCGCGCGAGCGGGAGGTGCTGGACCTGGTGGCGCAGGGCATGACCAACGCCGAGATCGCGACGGCGCTCGTGGTCGGCGTCGAGACGGTGCGTACGCACGTGGCGTCCGTGCTGGCCAAGCTGCAGGCGCGCGACCGCACGCAGGCCGTGGTGCTGGGCTACCGGGCGGGGCTGGTGGAGCTGTAGCCCGCGGTCCGGCGGCGGGCCGGCTCAGTCCTGGGGGAGGACCATCTCGACCTCGTCCGGGAAGGGCGCGTACTCGGCGGCCTTGCGGCGGCCCGTGCGGCGCCAGCCCAGGTGCTCGTAGAAGCCGATCGCCTGGTCGTTGTCGGCGAGGCACCACAGCCGCGGATCGGCCATCTCGGCGACCGCCACGTCCATCGCGGCGCGAGCCAGGCCGCTGCCCCAGTGCGCGGGGTGCACCGCGAGGTGCCTGAGCAGCCGCTCGTCGTGGGCCACGAAACAGGCCAGCCGGGGGCGGTCGCCGTCGTCGTCCAGGACGAGGACGCGGACCCCCGGCTCGCTGAGTGCGGCCTGCCACTTGGCCAGCACCTCGTCGGACGGGAACGGGTACATGCCCGGCGGGAAGATGTGGCCGAGCGCCGCGATCCCAGCGGCTCGCTCCACGTCCAGGAGCGCGTGCGCGTCCTCGGGCGTGGCCTGCCGGAACCGGTTGACGACCATTGCCTCAGCGTACGGCCCGGCCTCACCCGCGGCACCACCGTTGAGATTTGCGTCAGCGGCCCGTGCCGGAGCGGGCGAGAACTGGTCTGCAACATTTTCTCGAAGTGCTGTGACCTCGGCGCGGTTCCCGCGTCTAGGGTGCATGACGGATACAGCATTCAGCGCGGTGATGTCCCGCCTCTCGGCGCTCGACACGCTCTCGCTGCGGGTGAGTCAGGACTGGCTGGCGTTCGGCCTCGACAGGGTGGACGTGCTGGTCATCGAGATACTGACGGTCAGCGAGCTCACGGCCATGCCGCTCGTGAGCAGGCACCGGCTGTCACCGGAGGTACCGGACCCGGGACGGGAGCTGGGTCTGACCCGGGTCTGGACCGGTTGGCTCGGCGATGCCTCGGACATCGTGCCGGTCGCGATGCGGCTCACGCTCGCGCCGAGCGGCGACGGGTGACCGGGTGACCGGGCGCCGGGCCCTCAGCGGGGCAGGTGCGCCTCGATCTCCTCGATGATCGCCGGGTCGTCCGGCAGCGTCCTCGGCGAGTACCGGCGCACGTCGCCCCCGGGCAGCACCAGGAACTTCTCGAAGTTCCAGCGGATCTTGCCCGAGTGCCCCTCGGCGTCCTCGGTCTTCTTGAGCTCGACGTAGAGCGGGTGCGCGTTGCGCCCGTTCAGCCGGATCTTGTCGAGCACGGGGAAGGTGACGCCGTACGTCATGGAGCAGAACTCGGCGATCTTCTCGTTCGAGCTCAGCTCCTGCAGGAACTGGTTGCTGGGGAAGCCCAGCACCGTGAAGCCGCGGTCCTGGTACTTCTTCTGCAGCTCCTCGAGGGTCGCGTACTGCGGGGCCAGGCCGCACCGCGAGGCCACGTTCACCACGAGGACCACGTCCTCCTTGTGCTCGGCCAGCGAGATCTCGGTGCCGTCCATCGTGTGGAAAGGAATGTCGTAGAGGGTCACCCGGCCATCCTCTACCCGTTGTCCGAGTCAACGGAACCCTTCGGGCACGACTGCGGACCAGCAGGTTAGGTTGACGACGTGACCCGTACGCCCGGACCCGCCAAGCACCGGCCCCCGCTGCCCGTGCGGGACGGGCTCAACCCCACGCGGATCGTGCTGCCGCACGACCCCGACGTCGTCGTGCGGTTCCCCTACGCGCTCGACTACCTCCTGGACCGGTTCCGCGACGACGCGGACCGGCTTCTCGAGAAGGTCGCCCTGGGGGAGGTGGTCACCGGCCACGGCGAGCCGCTCACCCCGACGACGCCGTACGAGCCGCGCGGGTTCCTCTACCTGTACCGCGACCCACCGGCCCACGAGGACCCGATCCCGTTCGAGTCGGAGGTGCTCCACCGCGACGAGAACCTGCTGGTCGTGGACAAGCCGCACTTCCTCGCCACGATGCCCCGCGGACGGTGGGTGCGCGAGACCGTGCTGGTCCGCCTCCGGGTGGCCCTCGACCTGCCCGAGCTCTCCCCGGCCCACCGCCTGGACCGCGGCACTGCCGGAGTGCTCGTCCTCACGGTGCGGCCCGAGGTGCGCGGCGCGTACCAGGAGGCGTTCGCCCGCCGCGTGGTGCGCAAGGTCTACGAGGCCGTCGCCCCGCTCCCGGGACCGGGCGCGCACGTGGCCCTCGGCGAGCCCGCCACGCTCAGCAGCCGCATCGTGAAGCGGCGCGGGGTCACCCGCGCCGAGGAGGTGCCGGGCGAGCCCAACGCGGAGTCCCTGATCACGCTCACCGCCGCCGACGAGACCCGTGGCCTGGGCCTCTACCGCCTGGAACCGCACACCGGCAAGACCCACCAGCTGCGGCTGCACATGGCCTCGCTCGGGCTGCCGATCCTGCACGACCCGTTCTGGCCGGAGCTGCGCAGCGAGCCCGACGACTTCGACCGGCCCCTGCAGCTCCTGTCCCGCTCCCTGGAGCTCACCGACCCCCTGTCGGGCCGGCTGCGCCGCTTCGAGTCCCGCCGCGACCTGCGTGAATGGACAGGCGAGCCGGCGCGCGACGCGTCAGACCCACGGATCCCTCCAGGGAACTGAGCGGCTGACACGTCCGTGGGCATCGGACAGGTGCAAGAATCGGTGCGATGAGTACCGCCCCCGACTACCCCGCCCGCGCCGTCGTCGATCTCGACGCGATCCGCGACAACGTGCGCGCCCTGCGGACGACCGCCCCGACCGCCCAGGTCATGGCCGTCGTCAAGGCGGACGCGTACGGGCACGGGCTGGCCCCCTCGGCACGGGCGGCGCTCGCGGGCGGTGCCACCTGGCTGGGCGCGGCGCAGAGCGTCGAGGCGCTC
>NZ_KI911686.1:333746-336607 GCF_000515355.1 Promicromonospora kroppenstedtii DSM 19349
GGCGGTTCGGCGCCCTGGGCGCCGCCGACAGCGCGACCGTCGGCGTGTACTGCGGTTCGGGTGTCACGGCGGCGCACGAGGTGGCGGCGCTCGCCGTCGCAGGCGTGGACGCGGCGCTGTACCCGGGCTCCTGGTCGCAGTGGTCGAACGACCCCGCGCGGCCCGTCGCGGTGGGCTGACCGACCGTGCCCGGGTTTCGGTGCGGACCGGGTCAGGGCGTGGGGCTGACCTCGTTGAGCACGAGGATCTTCTGCCACACCTTGCGGGCCATGCCGACCGTCAGCGACTCGATGGTCGAGACCGTGTTCAGCACGATGTCGTCCTGCGACTCCTCGGCGCACAGCGCCGCCGCCTTGCCCACGATCGACAGCAGCTCGGTGCAGTACTCCAGGTAGTACTCGATCTGCTCCGGGGTCAGGTCGACGTCGTTGTTCTCCGACTCGCCCGTGAAGGCGTCCCGCAGGATCTCCGGCTCCTTGGTGAGCTGGTGCATGTCGATGATGTGCGCCAGGGAGCGCAGCCGGTGCAGCTTGGCCAGCAGGTCGGATCGCTGCACCCGCTGCGGCACCGAGTGCAGCACGACGACGGCGATCGCGACGAACACGATGTCGTTCACGGCGCTCTCGATGAGGGGCAGCCAGTCGAGGCCGTTGTCCGGCGCATCGGTGCCCGCGGCCTCGACGGCGAAGCCGAACGCCACCAGCGCGACGAGCACCACGAGGGCGATCAGGAGACGAGAGCCGGCCCGCACCAGGCGGCTGCGCCGCCGGGTCCCCGCCGAGGTGTCCGCCACCTGCTCCGTCAGGGTCGCGAGCTCCTGGGCCACCCGGTGGATGCCCCGGTCGGGGAACCGCGCGCCGATGCGTTCGCGCAGGCGGCGCGCGGTCTCGATGACGGGTGCGGGCTCGAGCTTCTCGAGCGGGATCACTGTCACGGCACGCAGCGTAGAGCCATCCACCGACAGCGCGGCCGGAGGTTCAGAGGCTCAGACGGTGACGTCACCGTCCGAGCCTGCGGTTCGCTCCAGGCGGTGCGCCTCGTTCCTCGGCGCTCCGCCTGCGCTCACCTCCGGCTCAGACGGTGATCGTGGTGAGCGGCATGGACGAGTCCACCGGGATGTCCAGGTTGCTCGGCGCCACCCCGGCCCGCACGACGGCGGAGCCAAGTGCCGCGATCATCGCGCCGTTGTCCGTGCAGTAGCGGATCGGCGGGATGCGCAGGTCGATGCCCGCCTCGGCGCAGCGCTTGGCCGCCATCTCGCGCAGCTGGCTGTTGGCGGAGAACCCGCCGCCGACCACCAGCGTGTTGACGCCGTGCTTGTGGCACGCGGCGATGGTCTTGGCCGTCAGGACGTCGGCGACGGCCTCGGCGAACGATGCCGCGACGTCGTGCACGGGGATCTCCTGCCCGGCGTCCGTGCGGGCCTCGACCCAGCGGGCCACTGCCGTCTTGAGACCCGAGAAGGAGAAGTCGTAGGCGTGCTTGGCCTGGTCCTTCGCGGCCGTGAGGCCGCGGGGGAACCGGATGGCCGTGGGGTCTCCCTCGCGCGCGAGCCGGTCGATGTGCGGCCCGCCGGGGTAGGGGAGGCCGAGCAGGCGACCGACCTTGTCGAAGGCCTCGCCCGCGGCGTCGTCCAGGGTGGAGCCGAGCTCGGTGACGTTCGTGGCGATGTCGTCGACCAGCAGCAGCGAGCTGTGTCCGCCGCTGACCACGAGCGCCATCGCGCGCTCAGGCAGCGGCCCGTCCACGAGCTGGTCCACGCACGCGTGCCCGATCACGTGGTTCACGCCGTACAGCGGCTTGTTCAGGCCGATAGACAGGGCCTTCGCGGCCGAGGCACCGATGGTGAGCGGCCCGACGAGCCCGGGCCCGGCGGTGACGGCGATCGCGTCGACCTCGGACAGGTCGACGTCCGCCTCGCCGAGGGCCTTCTGGATGGTGGGGATCATCGCCTCGAGGTGGGCGCGGCTGGCGACCTCGGGGATGATGCCCCCGTAGCGGGCGTGCTCCTCCATCGAGCTGGCGACGGCGTCGACCAGCAGGTCGTTTCCGCGGACCAGCGCGACGCCGGTCTCGTCGCAGGAGGTCTCGATACCGAGCACCAGTGGATCTGCCATGTGCTCCAGCCTAGTTCCCCGGCGGCGGTGAGCGTGGAACCGGCTGGGATGTGACACGCGGACGTGCGGGACGTCACGGTTGAATCTGGAACTATCGCTCAGGGCAACTTTGTTCCACCGGGCATGACTCAAGCACTCGAGGCCACCGCACCGCTCGCCATCGACGACGCGACCGCGGACCGCCTGTTCCGTACCGCGCGCACCGTGACGACCTTCGCGGAGTCGGAGGTCACCGACGAGCAGCTCACCGCCGTCTACGACCTCATCAAGTGGGGCCCGACGATGATGAACACGAGCCCGCTGCGGATGCTCGTCGTCCGCACGCCGGAGGCCCGGCAGCGCCTCGTCGGTCATATGCCCGAGAACAACCAGGAGCGCGTGTCCAAGGCCCCCGTCACGCTCGTGCTCGCCTACGACACCGACTTCCACGAGCGACTCGACGTGCTGATCCCGCACATGCCGGGCGCCCGCGAGATGTTCGCCGGGGACGCCGAGATGCGCGCCGGGGCGGCGCGCACCAGCGCCCTGCTCCAGGCCGGCTACCTCCTCGTCGGCCTGCGCGCCGCCGGCCTGGCCGTCGGCCCGATGAACGGCGACTACGCCGGGATCGACGCGGAGTTCTTCGCCGAGAACGGCTGGAAGGGCTTCCTCGTGGTCAACGTCAGCGCGGCCGACGGCGCCGACACCACCCGCCCGCGCGCCCCGCGCCTGAGCTTCGACGACGCCGCGCGGGTCGTCTGACCC
>NZ_KI911687.1:0-2103 GCF_000515355.1 Promicromonospora kroppenstedtii DSM 19349
CGGGCTGAGCCGCGTGGACGTCGAGCAGGAGGTCCTGCATGCGCAGCCGGGTCAGAGCGTCGAGCGCGCCGAACGGCTCGTCGAGCAGCAGCACCCCGGGATTGCGGGCCAGCGCCCGGGCGAGCGAGGCGCGCTGCGCCATGCCGCCCGAGACCTGGCGGGGCCGCAGCCCGGCCGAGCCCGCCAGCCCGACCAGGTCGAGCAGCCGGGCCACCCGCTCCTGGCCCACGTCCTTCGTGGTGCCCGGCGGGAGGCCCAACGCCACGTTCTGCGTGAGCGTGCGCCACGGCAGCAGGCGGGGTTCCTGGAAGGCGACGGCGGTGCGCGGGTCGGCACCGACCACGGGTGCGCCGCCGATCGTGACGCTGCCCGCCGTGGGCGCGTCCAGGCCGCTGACCTGCCGCAGCAGGGTCGACTTGCCGCAGCCCGACGGGCCGAGCACTGCCACGATCTCGCCCGGCGTGACCTGGAGGTCCACGTCCCGGAGCACGGTGCGGTCGGTGCGCCCGGGCGCAGCGAAGGTGCGGGAGACGTCCGCGAGCCTGACGGGCAGTGCCGGGGACGCGGCGACATCGACCTCGCCGGTGGGTGAGGCCGTGGACAGGGCTGTGGACGGTGCTGTGGGAACCATGGGTGTCATCCCTTGCGATCGGTCCGTGCGGTGGGCAGTCGCTGTGCACCGACATGGCCCGGACCGGTCCGGGCGGCAGGCTCGACAGGAGCGTCACATGCCGGCGCACTACCGCATTCGGCAGGGGCAGGGGACGGAGCGAGCCGACGTGGCGCGTCGTGGCGTCATCCGGCTTTCCTCTCCCATGGGGCGTTCCGTCATCTTTTGTCGGGCAATGCCGATGAACCCCATAGAACCGGATGATGCAACCCAGGCACCAGGCCATTCCATGATGTGAGACCAAGATGTGGACCAGCCTGGACTGGATGCTTTCGCATGGTCCTCGCCGTCAGCGATTTCCGGTGACCGCGCCGGGGCGCCCCGAGTACGTTGAGGCGGTGACCCAGCCCTATCTCAGGTACCCCCACATCCACGGTGACCAGGTCGCGTTCGTGGCCGACGACGACGTCTGGCTCGCCCCCGTCTCCGGCGGCCGCGCCTGGCGCCTGACCAGTGACCACGTACCCGCGACGTCCCCCCGCTTCTCCCCCGACGGCAGTCGCCTCGCCTACGTGTCCCACAAGGACGGCCACCCCGAGGCCTACGTGGTCGAGCTGGCCGACGGCGCCACCCGGCGCCTCACCTGGCTCGGCGGCACGACCACGACGGTGCTCGGCTGGGACGACGCCGGCCGGGTGCTCGTCTCGTCGAACGCAGGCACGCACGAACGCTCCCTGACCGTGGTGCGCGCGGTCGGCCTCGACGGCACCGTCGAGACCCCGCGCTACGGGGCCGCATGGGGCGTCGCCGAGCACCAGGGCCCGGACGGCAGGCGCACGACCGCCCTCGTCTCGGCCGGCTACCGCACGCCCGCCTACTGGAAGCGGTACCGCGGCGGTACGGCCTCCGTGCTGTGGCTCGACCGGGGCACCGGCGAGTGGGAGCGCCCCCTGCCCGACGACGAGGCCGGCACCTACGACCCGATCTGGGTCGGGGACGCGCTGGTGTTCACCTCCGACCGCGCGGCGACGTTCCCCGACCACGCCGACGAGCAGGCGAACCTCTGGGTCTGGGACGGCCTGGCGTCAGGCACGCAGGCGGCCGGGCCCCGGCTGCTCACCACCCAGACCGAGGCCGAGGGCTACGTCCGCGACGCGACGTCCGACGGTGCGCGCATCGTGTGGCACAGCCGCGGCGACCTCTGGCTGCTCGACGCGCTGGACGACACCCCGCGCCGCCTCGACATCACCCTGACGGGCGCGCTCCCTGAGCCGTACTCGACCGACCCGGACTCGGCGCCGAGAGGTGTCGACGGACTCGCCGTCGACAAGAGCGGCGACGCGAGCATCGTGGGCTGGCTCGGCACGGCGTTCTGGGTGACCCACCGTGCCGGGCCGGCCCGGGCGCTCGTGGCCGACCCGTCGGTCCGCGTGCGAGAGCCCGTGCTGCTCGGCGACACCGGCCGCGCCGTCGTCGTCACGGACGCGCCGCAC
>NZ_KI911687.1:2203-5220 GCF_000515355.1 Promicromonospora kroppenstedtii DSM 19349
CTGCTCACGCGGATCCTGATCGGGGCGGCGCGGCTGGCGCCGTCGGCCCCCGCGCCGCCCGACCCCCTGGTGACGCGCGTCTTCGAGGAGATCGAGGCGACGTTCCGCGACCCGGTCTCCGCGGCGGACGTCGCGGCCGCGCTGGGCTACACGCCCGGCTACCTGACCACGGCAGTCCGCGAGCGCACGGGCCGCACGCTGCTGGAGTGGATCACCGAGCGGCGCATGACGGAGGTGCGCCGGATGCTGCGGGACACCGACCTGCCGCTGGCCGTGGTCGCGGCGCGGACCGGCCTGCGGGACGCCACCTACCTGGTGCGCCGGTTCAAGGATCGGTACGGGATCACGCCCGACCGCTGGCGGCGGACCGAGCGGGCCTAGGCTCGTGCGTGAGTTCAGGTCTGCCATCGGCTAGTTTTGGGGCACGCATCGGCCGGGCCGATGTGTGCCATCCCATCGAAGGAGCCCTCACCATGTCTCGCAACCGCGCCCTCCTCACGGCCACCGCGGCCTCGGCCGCCCTGCTGGCCCTGACCGGTTGTGGGAGCTCCGGCGAGTCGAGCGGTGCCGGCGACGAGCTCGGCCTGTCCGGGGACACGCTGGTCGTCGCCACCGAGGGCACCTACCGCCCGTTCAGCTACCACGACGAGACGGGCGAGCTCGTGGGCTACGACATCGAGGTCGCCCAGGCCGTGGCCGAGAACCTGGGCCTGGAGGTCGAGTTCCAGGAGACCCAGTGGGACGCGATCTTCACGGGCCTGGACGCCGGCCGCTTCGACACGATCGCCAACCAGGTGACCATCACCCCGGAGCGCGAGGCCAAGTACGTCTTCTCCACGCCGTACACGGTCTCGACAGGTGTGCTCGTGGTCGCGGCGGACAACGACGACATCACCAGCTTCGCGGACCTGGACGGCAAGACCACCGCGCAGTCCCTGACCAGCAACTGGAACGACCTCGCCAAGGAGAGCGGCGCCAAGGTCGAGGCGGTCGAGGGCTGGGCGCAGGCCGTCGCTCTCCTGGAGCAGGGTCGCGTGGACGCCACGATCAACGACAGCCTGACGTACCTCGACTACGCGAACACCGAGGATGCCTCGGGCATCAAGGTGGCCGCGGAGACCGACGAGGAGTCGCAGTCCGCGTTCGTCGTGACGCCGGAGCGCAAGGCCCTGGCCACCGCGATCGACGGCGCGCTCGACGAGCTGCAGGCCGACGGCACCCTCGCCGAGCTGGGCGAGAAGTACTTCGGCGAGGACGTCTCCCAGTGACGCTCGGCGTACGGCAGGGCGCGGGGCGCGGTACGGCACCCCGCGCGGCAGCCGGCGTCGCGTCCCGCGCCGGGCACCGCTGACGGCGCGGGGGGAGACAGATGGACTGGCAGCTCGTCGTCGACTCGTTCTGGCCGCTCCTGCTGGGTGGCCTGGCGGGCACGATCCCGCTCGCGCTGGCCTCGTTCGCGATCGGCCTGGTGCTGGCGCTGGTCGTGGCGCTGCTGCGGCTCTCGTCCAACCCGGTACTGTCCTGGATCGGCCGGGCGTACGTCTCGGTGATCCGCGGCACGCCGCTCCTGGTGCAGCTGTTCGTGATCTTCTACGGCATGCCCGAGATCGGCATCCGCCTGGACCCGTGGCCGAGCGCGATCATCGCGTTCTCCCTGAACGTGGGCGGCTACGCGGCCGAGGTCGTGCGCGCCGCGATCCTCTCGGTGCCCAAGGGGCAGTGGGAGGCCGGGTGGACCATCGGCATGTCGCCGGCCCGCTCCCTGAGCCGGATCATCCTGCCCCAGGCCGCCCGGGTGTCCGTGCCGCCGCTGTCGAACACGTTCATCTCGCTGGTCAAGGACACGTCGCTCGCGTCGCTCATCCTGGTGACCGAGCTCTTCCGCAAGGCCCAGGAGATCGCCGCGTTCTCGAGCGAGTTCATGACGGTCTACCTGGAGGCGGCCTTCATCTACTGGATGTTCTGCACGGTGCTGGCCGCGGGGCAGAACGCACTCGAGAAGAGGCTGGACCGGTATGTCGCACACTGAGGACCGCAGGCAGGGCACCCTCCTGACCGCTCGCGGCATCCACAAGTCCTTCGGTACCAACCACGTGCTGCGCGGCGTGGACCTGGAGGTGGGCCGCGGCGACGTCGTCGCGCTGATCGGCGCCTCCGGCAGCGGCAAGACGACGGTGCTGCGCTCGCTCAACGGCCTGGAGACACCGGACGCCGGGGAGCTCCTGTTCGACGGCGGCCCCGTGGTCGACTTCGGCGCCCAGGCCGCCGGGCAGGACGGGGGCCGGTCCGGCCGGCGCACCGCCGCGCGGACCGCGAAGACGAATCGCGCGGCCCTGCGGGACCGGTCGGCGATGGTGTTCCAGCACCACAACCTGTTCCCCCACCGCACGGTGCTGGAGAACGTGATCGAGGGGCCCACCCAGGTCCAGCGGGTCCCGCGGGAGACGGCGGTCGGCCGCGCCGAGGAGCTCCTGGCCCGCGTCGGGCTCGCCGACAAGCGCGACGCCTATCCGCACGAGCTGTCCGGCGGCCAGCAGCAGCGCGTGGGCATCGTGCGTGCGCTCGCCCTCCAGCCCGACCTGCTGCTGTTCGACGAGCCGACGTCGGCCCTCGACCCCGAGCTGGTGGGCGAGGTGCTGACGGTGATGAAAGAGCTCGCCGAGGAGGGCTGGACCATGGTGGTGGTCACGCACGAGCTGCAGTTCGCGCGCCAGGTCGCCTCGGAGGTGCTGTTCCTCGACGGCGGCGTGGTGGTCGAGCGGGGCGCGCCCGCTCAGATCTTCACCGACCCGGCCGAGGAGCGCACCCGCCGGTTCCTGCAGCGGGTGCTCCACCCCCTCGACTGACGCCGAGCCGTCCGGGCTGGCCGGTCCCCGGTGGCTGCCCCTCCCTCCCCTTCGAGGCCTAAGTTTCTTCGCTTTGAGTCGACTCAAAGCGAAGAAACTTAGGCCTCGAAGGAGTTGAGACGGCACGCGTTAAGCCAGCGCGGCCCTGCGGGGCAACGCGTAGCCCAGGGC
>NZ_KI911687.1:5320-6644 GCF_000515355.1 Promicromonospora kroppenstedtii DSM 19349
GCTGGCCGGGGCCTTCCTCGCCACGGCGAGCACGGCCTCGGCGGGCACAGCCTCGGCGGGCACGACGCCGGACGGCACCGCCGCGGCGACGTCGGCCGGGCACGACCGGAACCATGCCAAGCCCCGGGACCTGCGCGTCGCGACCTACAACCTGTCGCTGAACCGCGCGGCGGAGGGCGAGCTCGTCGCTGACCTGTCCACGGGCGACGACGTCCAGGCGGCCACGGTGGCCGAGGTCATCCAGCACGCGAACCCCGACGTCGTGCTGCTCAACGAGTTCGACTACTCCGGCGACGCCGACCCGTACGCCGCGGCCGACCTGTTCCGCGAGAACTACCTCGAGGTGCCGCAGGGCACGGGCGCGCCGGTCGAGTACCCGTACGCCTTCGTGGCGCCGTCGAACACGGGCGTCCCCAGCGGGTTCGACCTGAACAACGACGGCACGGTCGGGGGCGGCGACGACGCGCTCGGCTTCGGCCTGTTCCCGGGGCAGTACGGCATGGTGGTGCTGTCCAAGTACCCGATCCAGCACCGCGACGTCCGCACGTTCCAGCACTTCAGGTGGCAGGACATGCCCGGCGCCCTGCTGCCGGACGACCCCGCCACCGCCGACCCGGCCGACTGGTACTCCGCCGAGGAGCTCGCCGTGCTGCCGCTCTCGTCCAAGTCGCACTGGGACGTGCCGGTCCGCGTGGGCCGCGAGACTGTGCACGTGCTCGCCGCGCACCCGACGCCGCCGTCGTTCGACGGGGCCGAGGACCGCAACGGCCTCCGCAACCACGACGAGATCCGGTTCTGGGCCGACTACGTGCGCGGCGGCCGCACCGCCCGGTACATCTACGACGACGAGGGTGACCGCGGCGGGCTGCGCCCCGGCTCGTCGTTCGTGATCGTGGGCGACTACAACGCCGACCCGCTCGACGGCGACTCCGCCTCGGGCGACGACGGCGTCCCGGCGATCGATCAGCTCCTGCGGCACCCGCGGATCACCGACCCGCGGCCGACGTCGGCGGGCGCGCCCGAGGCCTCGGCGCTCCAGGCCGGCGCGAACCTGACGCACCTGGGCGACCCGGCGCTCGACACGGCCGACTTCGCCGACACGACGCCGGGCAACCTGCGCGTCGACTACGTGCTCCCGTCGCGCGACCTGCGGGTCCGGGACGCGGGCGTGTTCTGGCCGGCGGCGGCGGACCCGCTGTCCCGGCTCACGGGCGTGTACCCGTTCCCGAGCAGCGACCACCGGCTCACCTGGACCGACGTCAAGCTCTGACGCGACAAAGCCCCTGAGGTGTCGGGCGTGCAGGTCACTGGAGTGACCTGCACG
>NZ_KI911688.1:0-130 GCF_000515355.1 Promicromonospora kroppenstedtii DSM 19349
CGCGCCGACGACCGCCTGCTGCGCCTGCTCGGCATCGTCGCCTACCTCGACGGTGCAGGTCCGGTGTCCGTGGCCGACCTCGCGGGCCGGTTCGGCACCACACCCGCGCAGATCCAGAAGGACGTGGACG
>NZ_KI911688.1:230-1283 GCF_000515355.1 Promicromonospora kroppenstedtii DSM 19349
GCCGACGTCGGCCGCGCCGTCGGCGCCCTCGCGCTGGGCGCCGTCGTCGTCCTGGTGCCGCTCGTGCTGCCGGTACCCACGTCCGCGAGCGCCGGCCCTGTCCGGACGCCGGAGGGGAACGAGGTGTACGACGCCGGGAGCGACCTGGCCGAGGACGGGCAGCTGTGGGCGGGCGCGGTGCAGGGGAACGTGGGGGAGCCGGGCCTGGGGGCGTTCGCGAACCGGGCGGAGGTGCTGAACAACCATCTGGAGGGCACGTACGTGCTGGCGGAGGACTACGCCGGTGAGCTCGACGTGGTGCTGTGGCCGGAGAACGGTAGCGACCTGGACCCGCAGACGGCGCCGGACGTCGCGGACGGGCTCGACGCGGCGTCCGCGGCGGTGGGGGCGCCGATCCTGGTGGGGGCGCAGGAGTTCCCGGAGACGGGCGGCCGGTACAACGTGTCGTTGCTGTGGCAGGCGGGGCAGGGCGTGATCGGCCGGTACGCGAAGCAGCACCCGGCGCCGTTCGGTGAGTACATCCCGCTGCGGTCGGTGCTGCGGGTCTTCTCGGACCAGGTGGACCGGGTGACCACGGACATGATCGCTGGGGTGAACCCGCCGGTCGTCGACGTGCCGAGCCGTCTGGGGCAGGGTGCGTACCGGCTGGGGACCGTGATCTGCTTCGAGGTGGCGTACGACGAGATCGTGCGGGACGCCGTCGAGCAGGGTGCTCAGGTGCTGGTGATCCCGACGAACAACGCGTCGTTCGGCTGGACGGCGGAGTCGACGCAGCAGCTGGCGATGTCGCGGCTGCAGGCGGTCACGACCGGGCGGGCGGCGGTGCAGATCTCGACGGTGGGGGTCTCGGCGGTGATCACGCCGGACGGGAGCGTGGTGCGCACGACCGACCTGTTCACGGCCGACGAGTTCGTGGCGAACCTGCCGTTGCGGTCCTCGGTCACGCCCGCGGTGGCGGCGGGGTACTGGCCGGGCTGGGTGGCCGGTGGTCTCGCGGTCCTGCTGGTGGTGGCCGGCGTCGTCGGCCGGGTCGGGGCGCGGCGTGGGGCGCGC
>NZ_KI911689.1:0-1146 GCF_000515355.1 Promicromonospora kroppenstedtii DSM 19349
GGCGAGCGCGGGGTGGACGGGGCGCGAGGGCGCCGGCCGCTGCTACCCGGGCGCGGTCAGCGGCCGGCGGGACAACAGCCGGGGACGCGACACGTCGAGCGGGCGTGCGCGATCCGCACCGTGCCGTTCATCGCTCGTGCCATGCCGGTCTCCCTCCGCTCGATTCCCTATCGGACTGATAGGAATTCGGTGTGCGGGAAGTTACGGCCGACCGCAGGGTGTGTCAACAGTGTCCGGAAGGGGTCTCGCATGCCGGACGACACCCTCCCGACACCGCTCTGGGGATCACGCGCACATGCTCACCGACTCGACGGCGACAGCTTTCTTCCAGTGCGCGTCGACGACGGCAGCGACGACACCCGAGCGATCCTCCCCATGCCCCACGCGGTCCCGTGGGGCACCAGTGGGGTTTGAGGTGGGCCCTGGAGGCCATCCCTGTCCACCACTGTCCAGACGGGGTGAGGCATCCATGCAGGTAAAACGCCGCGCCCGTCGAGGTAGTCGACCTACAACGGGACGAGCAGTACGTTTTGCCCCATGAGCAGTGACAGCGACGCGCCTCGGGACGAGGGCGGCGAGAAGACCGAGCGCATGGACCGCCTCCGGGCTCTGCTGAACAAGCCCATCAAGATCCCGGAGTCGGCCTCGACCGGCACCGAGGACGCCGACTACGCCGCAGCCGTGGCAGCCGCCGCGACACCACAGGGGGCCAGCACAACGATGACACCCGAGGCAAAGACGCCCAAGGGCGCCAAGGCACCGGTCGAGACGCCGCCCGCCGTCAAGGCGGCGGCCGAGGCGCTCGACCGCCTGACCGAGCAGGAGAAGGACGCCGTCGTGGAGGGCTCCGGCTCCGGGCGGAACAAGTCGCGCCGCACCTGGGCCGACGCGTACCTCGCCAAGCCCGACAAGCCGCTGACCCCGGAGGAGGTCCGCGCCGACCTCATGGTCTCGCTCAAGGAGCAGGGCGCCGAGCTGCGGGAGCTGGTCGCCAAGCGAGGCGTCGCACAGGAGAAGGCCCAGGCGACGGCGCTGGACGAGGTCCGCGCGGAGGTGCGTGAGCGGCTCGACGAGCAGGCGGCCGCGCAGACCGCCGCCACCGCGCAGGCCGTGACCTCCGCGCAGGAGGAGGCGAGCCGGCTTCAG
>NZ_KI911689.1:1246-3512 GCF_000515355.1 Promicromonospora kroppenstedtii DSM 19349
GGCGGGCACCGCCGCGGCCGTGCCCGCTGCGTCCGCAGCGCCTGTACCCGCTGCGCCCGCCTCCGTGGCGGCCGTGAGCAACGCCGACCTGGCGCAGCGCTGGGCGCCCATCCACTACCAGGACGTGGACCAGACCGGCACCAACGCCCTGGGCGGCCGCTCGGACTACCTCGCGGCCTACGACTTCGACGGCGACAGGGACGCCCGCAACAACTGGGAGAACACGGGCAGCCACCCGCTGGCCGCCACCGCCTACTACTCGGTCATGGAGACGTCGAGCCACTGGTTCGTGACGTACATGTTCTTCCACCCACGCGACTGGTCGGACTCGATCTTCGACACCGAGCACGAGAACGACGCCGAGGGCGTCATGGTCGCCGTCCAGAAGGACGGCTCGGTCTACGGGGTACTCCGCGGCGCCGTCACCGTGGCGCACAGCGACTTCTACTCGTACACGCCGCAGCGCAGCACGTGGGGCGCGGGCGCCGAGACCATCGACGGCACGCTGCAGATGGCGACCAGCCCGCACGACGGCCTGAGCCACCCGGTCACCGCCCAGGAGGCCAAGGGCCACGGGCTCAAGGCGCGCCCCGGCTACGACATCAAGGGCGACGGCGTCGTCTACTACCCGGCCGGCCGGGCCGAGGTGCCCGAGCACCCGGACGACCGGGACGTGTCCTACCGCCTCGTGGACGTGCACGCGCCGGACGGCCTGTGGGCGCACCGCGACGACTCCCAGCTCTTCGCGAGCGCGGGCACGTTCGCGGGCGACGCCTCCGGCTCGTGCGGCGACGGGGGCGTCTCGTGCACGCAGAACTCCGCGAACGCCCCGTGGGGCTGGGACGACGGCGACGACGTCCCCGGCCGAGGCGCCCTGGCGACGGACCCGGCGGCCCTGTCGGCGAGCTACTTCCGCATCCCGGAGCCGCTGAACCGCACGTACGTCACCAACCCGTTCTGACGCCGGACCCAGGGCGTCGACCACAGCAGTTCCTGCCGGCGGGTGCCCTCTCGCGGCAGAAACCGCTGTGGTCAACACCTGGGCCGGACCGCGGCAGGGGCGGGCACCAGCAGGCCGGACGCCCCCGCCGCGCGTCGCTGCGGTCGGCAGCACGCCGAGTGGTCGGCGGAACGTCAGGTGGTCGGCAGTTCGAGCTGCCGACCACCTGACATTCTGCCGACCGCCCGTGGCGGCCGTCGCGGGACTGGACACTGTGGGCTCAGGTTCAACCTGAGGTTGAGAGTTACGCGCGGCTCAGCCTCAAGCCGAGGTTGAGGGTCACCGCTGGGCGAGGGGGGCCGCTGTCGCCAACGGGTACCGGGTGGTAGTTTTCGAATCGCTACCGCTCGGTAGGTTTGCACCGCAGGTGACCAGGTAAGGAGCGCACCCATGACCATCGAGGAGACCACCGAGGCCCGGACAGCCGCAGGATCGCCCGAGACCTCACCCTCGGCGGGCAGCCGCGCGTTCGACGTCGAGCGCGTGCTGGCCGCCCTCACGCTGGAGGAGAAGGCCTCGCTGCTGTCAGGCCTGGACTTCTGGACCACCCAGCCCGTCGACCGGCCCGAGGTCACCGTCCCCGGTGTCATGGTCACCGACGGCCCGCACGGCCTGCGCAAGCAGGCCGAGTCCCCCGACCACCTGGGGCTCGGCACGTCGGTGCCCGCCACCTGCTTCCCGCCGGCGGCCACGCTCGGCTCTACTTGGGACCCCGCCCTGCTGCGCCGCGTGGGCGAGGCGCTGGGCCGCGAGACGCGCGCCAACGACGTCGCCGTGCTGCTCGGCCCCGGCATCAACATCAAGCGCTCGCCCCTGAACGGGCGCAACTTCGAGTACCTCTCGGAGGACCCGGTGATCTCGGGCGAGCTCGGCGCGGCCCTCGTGGCCGGCATCCAGTCCCAGGGCGTCGGCACCTCGCTCAAGCACTTCGCGGCCAACAACCAGGAGGCCGACCGCATGCGCGTCTCGGCCGACGTCGACGAGCGCACCCTGCGCGAGATCTACCTGTCCGGTTTCGAGCGCGTGGTCAAGCGCACGCAGCCGTGGACCGTGATGTGCTCGTACAACAAGATCAACGACGTCTACGCCTCGCAGAACCACTGGCTGCTGACCGAGGTGCTGCGCGACGAGTGGGGCTTCACGGGTCTCGTGGTCTCCGACTGGGGCGCCGTGCGCGACCGGGTCGCCGCCGTCGCCGCCGGGCTCGACCTGGAGATGCCCGCCACCGGCGGCCGGACCGACGCCGAGGTGGTCGCCGCCGTCCGC
>NZ_KI911690.1:0-2171 GCF_000515355.1 Promicromonospora kroppenstedtii DSM 19349
GCGCCCTGGTCACCCGGCCCCGGCTGCTGCTCCTGGACGAGCCCGCAGGCGGGCTCGGGCCCGCCGACATCGACCGCCTCGCGGGGACCGTGCGCGACGTGGCCGGCGCGGGGTGCTCCGTGCTGCTGGTCGAGCACCACGTCGACTTCGTGGCGGACGTCGCCGACCGCGTGGTGGTGCTCGACTTCGGGCACGTGATCGCGTGCGGCACCCCCGAGCAGGTGCGCCGGGACCCGGCCGTCGAGGAGGCCTACCTCGGGGTGCCAGCGGGGGAGACCGCATGAGCACCCTGACGATCGAGCGCCTCACCGTCGGCTACGGCGACGGCGCCCCCGTGCTCGACGGACTCGACCTGACCGTGCCCGACGGCGACGTCGTCGCGCTGCTCGGCGCCAACGGCGCGGGCAAGACCACGCTGCTCCGGGCCCTGCTGGGCCTGACCTCCGCCCGCGGCGGGCGGGTGCTGCTCGACGGCGCCGACCTGACCGGCCTGCCCACCGAGGACCGCGTGCGCCGCGGGCTCGCGCTCGTGCCCGAGGGGCGCGGCGTCGTGGCGGAGCTGACCGTCGCGGAGAACCTGCGCCTCGGGGCGCTGTGGAGATACGCGGGACGGAAGCACGCCCGCGCCGAGCGCGACGCCGCCGTCGGGCAGATGTACGAGCTGTTCGAGCCCCTGGCGCGACGCCGCGACGCCCCTGGCCACACCCTGTCCGGCGGCGAGCGGCAGATGCTCGCGCTCGCCCGGGCCCTGGTCACCCGGCCCCGCGTCCTGCTGCTCGACGAACCCTCCCTCGGGCTCGCCCCGCTCGTGGTCGCCCAGCTGCTCGGCGTGCTCCGCGACCAGGCCCGCTCCACCGGGCTCACCGTGCTCCTGGCCGAGCAGAACGTCACCGGCGCGCTGTCGGTGGCCGACCGCGGCGTCGTCCTGTCCCTCGGGGAGGTCGTCGCCGACCGCCCGGCCGCCGACCTGGCCGCCGACCCCGCGCTGCGCCACGCCTACCTGGGTTTCTGAGAGGAGTTCCGCATGGAGAGGCTCGTGTTCCTGCTGTCGACCGGGCTGGCGCGCGGCGCCGTGCTCGCGCTGTTCGCGCTGTCGCTCGTGATCGTCTACCGCGCCGCGCGCGTGGTGAACTTCGCGCAGGCCGCCCTGGCGATCGTGCCCGTGTACGTCGCCGTCGCGGTCACCTCCGCCACCGGCTCGTACTGGCTCGGGCTGGCGTGCGCCCTGATCACCGGCGCGCTGCTCGGCGCCGTCGTCGAGCGCGGGCTCATGCGCCGCGTGCCCCAGGACAACCCGCTGGCCGGCATCATCGTGGCGATCGGCCTGGTCATGGTGCTGCAAGCCGGGCTCGCGATCGCCTTCGGCCCCGACCACCGGCCCGTGCACGCGCCGTTCTCGCAGCGGCCGCTCGGCGTGGGCGGCGTCCCCCTGATGAGCCCCTACGACCTGTTCGTGCTCCTGGTCGCCGCCGTCGTCATGGGCGCGCTCGCGTGGCTGTTCGGCCGCACGTCGCTCGGCCTGCGGATGCGCGCCGCCGCCTTCGCGCCCGAGACCTCCCGGCTGCTCGGCGTACGCGTGCCCCGCATGGTCACGCTCGGCTGGACCTTGTCCATCGCGACGGCGGCGCTCGCCGCCCTGCTGCTCGTGCCCACCGGGCTCGGCCTGGACCCGCACGCCGCCGACGTGCTGTTCGTCAACGCCTTCGCCGCCGCAGTCATCGGCGGGCTGGACTCGCCCGCCGGGGCGCTCGCGGCCGGGCTGTTGGTCGGCGTCCTGGCGAGCCTGGTGACCGGGTACGCCTCGGCGGCCGCGGCGCCGCCCGCGGTGCTCGGCCTGCTCACGGTCGTGCTGCTCGTACGCCCGCACGGGTTGTTCGCCGCCCGGGAGGCCCGGACCGCATGAGACTCCTGACCCGCGCCGCCCTGCTCACGCTGCTCGCCCTGGGCGCGACCTTCCTGCTCGACCCGTACCGCAACTACCAGCTCGCCACCGCGACCGGCACGTTCGTGGCCGTCGCCGGGCTCACCCTGCTGGTCGGGCTCACCGGCCAGCTCTCCCTGGGGCACGCCGTGCTCATGGCCGCCGGCGGCTACGGGTACGCACTGACCGCGACCTGGGTCGCCGGCGCGGTCGAGGGCACCACCGCGGCCGACGGCGCGGGCGGCTGGCT
>NZ_KI911690.1:2271-3473 GCF_000515355.1 Promicromonospora kroppenstedtii DSM 19349
GCGGACAGGGAGGCGGGCGCATGACCGGCGAGGAGGCGGCGCGCCTGCACGACCTGACCGGCCGTGTGGCCCTGGTCACCGGAGCGGCCCGCGGCATCGGGGCGGCGTACGTGCGGATCCTGCACGACGCCGGGGCGCACGTCGTGATCACCGACGTGCTGGAGGCCGAGGGCCGGGCGCTGGCCGGCGAGCTGGGGGAGCGGGCCCGGTTCGCGCACCTGGACGTGACCGACGAGGACGCCTGGGAGCGCGTCGTGGGTGGGGTGACGGGCGAGCTCGGGGGCGTGGACGTGCTGGTCAACAACGCGGGTATCGCGAACGCCGCCCCGATCGAGCACTTCACGCTCGCCAAGTGGAACGCCGTCATGGCGGTCAACGCCACGGGCGTGTTCCTGGGCTGCCGCGCGGTGGTGCCGACGATGAAGGCCGCCGGGCGGGGCTCGATCATCAACGTCTCCTCGGTCGAGGGGCTGCGCGGCAGCCGCAGCCTGCACGGGTACACCGCCTCCAAGTTCGCGGTGCGGGGACTGACCAAGTCGCTCGCCGTCGAGCTCGGCCCCGCCGGGATCCGGGTCAACTCGGTGCACCCCGGCCTGGTGCTGACCGAGATGAGCACGCGCATCGACCCGGAGGCGCTGATCATCCCGCTCGGCCGCCCGGGCGTGCCCGCCGACCTGGCCGGGACCGTTCTCTTCCTCGCGAGCGAGGCGTCCGCCTGGATCACCGGCCAGGAGATCGTGGTCGACGGCGGCATGACGAGCGGGATCCCGCACCGGTAGACCCGCGGCCGGCCGGTCGCGGGCGCGCTCCGCCCCCAACAAACCGGCCGGTCGGTTTCTCTTGCCCACCCACCCATCCGACACGACGAGGTGCCGATGACGACGACGAGCAGCACAGCAGACCCGCCCCGGCTGGAGGTGTCGGGCCTCACGGTGACGTTCGGGGGCCTGACCGCCCTGAGCGACGTGTCCTTCTCCGTGGCCGACGGCGAGACCGTCGCGCTGATCGGCCCCAACGGCGCGGGCAAGACCACGGTCTTCAACGCCGTGTGCGGCCTGGTGCGCGCCCGGCGCGGCCGGGTCCGGGTGGACGGGCGGCCCGCGCCGTCGTCCGCCACCGCGCTGGTGGGAGCCGGGATCTCCCGGACCCTGCAGGGGCTGGGGCTCTTCGACCGCCTCACCGTGCTGGAGAACGTGCTCGTG
>NZ_KI911690.1:3573-8328 GCF_000515355.1 Promicromonospora kroppenstedtii DSM 19349
CGCGGCCTCGCCGAGCGGGGCACCCCGGTGGCGCGGCTGGAGGACGAGGCCGCCGGCGCGACCCCGATCGAGCGGCACGCGGGCGTCAACCCCCTGGCCGCGGCCACGATCCTGTACACGAGCGGCACCACGGGCACCCCGAAGGGCGCCGTCGGGTCGCACCTGGCGATGGTCGAGCAGGTGCACTGCTCCCTGATCGACTCGTTCGACCTGCGGCCCGACGACGTCGTGTACGGCGGCCTGCCGTTCTTCCACTCGTTCGGGCAGATGGCGGTGCTGAACATGGCGTTCCGGCGCGGGGCGTCGATCGTGCTGCTGCCCCGGTTCGACCCGGACGAGGCCCTGGAGCTGCTGGTGGCGCACGGCGCGACCGTGTTCACGGCGGTGCCGACCAACTTCGCGGGCATGGTCGAGGCGGCTCGGCGCACCGCGGCGCGGCCCCCGCTGCGGTTCGCGGTCTCGGGCGGCGCGGCCCTGCCGGTCGCCCTGCTGGAGGCGTTCGAGGAGGCGTTCGGCGCGCAGGTGCACGAGGGCTACGGGCTGACCGAGACGTCACCGTCGTGCACCTTCAACGTGACGTCCGAGCCCATCCGGCCCGGCACCGTCGGGCGGCCCATGTGGGGCGTCGACGTGGCCGTGGCCGTGGCCGAGGTGGAGGACCGGGTCGAGCTGCTGCCCGCCCCGGCACCGGGCTCGGCGGCCGGGGAGCAGAGCGACCTGGGCGAGATCGTGGTGCGCGGGCACAACCTGATGAAGGGGTACCTGGGGCGGCCCGACGCGTCGGCGGCGGCCGTCGTGGACGGCTGGTTCCGCACGGGCGACCTCGGCACCGTGGACGCCCACGGCATCGTGACGATCGTGGACCGCAAGAAGGACATGATCATCCGCAGCGGCTACAACGTGTATCCCACGGAGGTCGAGGCGGTGCTGGCCCGCTATCCGGGCGTCGCGCTGGCCGCTGTGTTCGGGGTGCCCGACGCCGCGCGCGGGCAGGAGGTGCACGCCGCCGTCGTGCCGTCGGACGGGGCGGAGGTGGACCCGGAGGCCGTGGTCGCGTACATGAAGGAGCACGTGGCGGCGTACAAGTACCCGCGGGTGGTGCACGTGTCGGCCGACCTGCCGCTGGGGCCGAGCGGCAAGGTGCTCAAGCGCGAGCTCACGGCCCGGCACTCGGCCCCGGCGGGGTGAAGCCCAGGTGTTCCTCGACTGCTGTGCGCACCCGATCCGGCACCGGGACGGGCCGGCGGGCAGCCTGGTCCACGAACACGTGCGTGAAGCTGCCCGTCGCGTACGCCTCGGCCCGGTCGGGCGCGCCCGCGCGCAGGATCGCCAGGTCCCAGGTCAGCGAGGTGCGCCCCAGTCGGCCGACGGCGACGTCGACCTCCAGCTCCTCGGGGAACGAGGCCGGGGCGAGGAACTCGCACGAGGAGGCGCGGGCGAGCCCGATCACGGCGCCCGCGGGGTCCAGGGCGGTGTGCCTGATGAGCCAGGTGTTCACCGCCGTGTCCATGGCCTCGTAGTAGACGGTGTTGTTCATGTGCCCGTACTGGTCGTTGTCGTTCCAGCGCAGCGGGAACGGGTGCCGATAGCCCATCGGGGCAGCGTAGACCCGCACCGACGGATCGGTGCAACAAATCCACGAATGATGCATACTGGACATGCATCAGATCGACGACGATCGGAGGACCGATGACGCTCGTACCCGAGCCACCCGCCACTGACCCGAGCACGGACCTGCTGGAGGCGGACTTCTACGCGTTCCAGGACCTGCTCACCCCGGCCGAGCAGAAGAAGGCCCTGGCCGTCCGGGAGTTCATGGAGCGCGAGGTGCGTCCCATCGCGGACGACTACTGGGAGCGCGCCGAGTGCCCCGTGCACCTGTTCAAGCCCTACGCGCAGCTCGGCACCATCGGGTCGGGCTGGGCCGAGACGCAGGGGGAGGAGACCTCGGCCGTGTTCCGCGGCTGGGTCGGCATGGAGACGGCGCGCGTCGACTCGTCGTTCTGCACCTTCATCGGTGTCTCCGGCGGCCTGGCGATGACGTCGATCGGCGTCGGCGGCAGTGCCGAGCAGCGCGCGAAGTGGCTCCCGCCCATGGCGGCCGGTGACCTGATCGGCGCGTTCGGGCTCACCGAACCCCTGGCCGGCTCCGACACCGCGAAGGGCCTGCGCACCACCGCCACCCGCACGGGCGACACGTGGGTGATCAACGGCGCCAAGCGCTGGATCGGCAACGCCACGTTCGCCGACGTCGTGGTCATCTGGGCCAAGGACACGGCCGACGACCAGGTCAAGGGCTTCCTGGTGCGCAAGGGCACGCCCGGCTTCACCGCCACCAAGATCGAGCGCAAGCAGTCCCTGCGCATCGTGCAGAACGCCGACATCGTGCTCGACGACGTGCGGGTCGACGAGGCCGACCGGTTGCAGGGCATCGACAGCTTCCGCGACGTCGCCAAGGTGCTGCGCATCACACGCGACGGCGTGTCCTGGCAGGCGCTCGGCACCATGATCGGCGCCTACGAGGCCGCCGTGGCCTACACCAGGCAGCGCGAGCAGTTCGGCAACCCGATCGCCAGCTACCAGCTGATCCAGGACAAGCTCGCGACGGCGTACGCGAACGTCACGGCGAGCTTCGCCATGTGCGTGCGCGTGGCCCAGCTCCAGGACCTCGGCACCCAGAAGGACGCCCACGCCGCGATGGCCAAGGCGTTCGTCACCACCCGGATGCGGGAGACCGTCGCGCTGTGCCGGGAGGCGTGCGGCGGCAACGGGATCACACTGGACCACGGCGTGGCCCGGTTCTTCGCCGACGCCGAGGCCGTCTACACGTTCGAGGGCACCAAGGACATGAACCAGCTCATCGTGGGCCGGGCGATCACCGGACACGCGGCGTTCGTCTGACGGCGCCTGCCACCGACCTGGCTCACCGGCTCAAGGAGGAGTTATGACCGAGGCGTACATCGTCGCCACCGCGCGCTCGCCCATCGGGCGCGCCCACAAGGGGTCGCTCAAGGACGTCCGCCCCGACGACCTCGCGGCGCAGATGGTGCGGGCCGCCGTCGACCAGGTGCCGGGTCTGGACCCGGCACGGATCGACGACCTGCTGCTGGGCTGCGGCCTGCCCGGCGGCAAGCAGGGCATGAACCTGGCCCGCATCGTCGCCGTGCTGTGCGGCTGGGACATGGTGCCCGGCGCGACCGTCACGCGGTACTGCAGCTCCAGCCTGCAGACCACCCGCATGGCCTTCCACGCCATCAAGGCGGGGGAGGGCGACGTGTTCGTCTCGGCGGGCGTCGAGTCGGTGAGCTCGTTCGCCACCGGGTCGAGCGACTACATCCCGGGCGTGGACCTGCACAACCCGGTCTTCGCCGACGCCCTGGCCCGCACCGAGAAGCGCGCCGGGGCCGGCACCGGGCTGTGGACCGACCCGCGGCTGGAGGGCGCGCTGCCCGACGCGTACATCGCCATGGGGCAGACGGCGGAGAACGTCGCGGCCTTGCGCGACGTGACCCGCGCCGAGCAGGACGAGTTCGCCGCCCGCAGCCAGCAGCGCGCCCAGGCCGCCATCGCGTCCGGTTTCTGGACCCGGGACATCACGCCGGTCACCCTGCCCGACGGCACGGTCCTGGCCGCCGACGACGGCCCGCGTCCCGGCACCACCGTGGAGACCCTGGCGACGCTGGAGCCGGTGTTCCGCCCCGACGGCACCGTCACCGCGGGCAACGCCTGCCCCCTGAACGACGGCGCGGCCGCGGTCGTGATCGTCTCCGGCCGCGTGGTCGAGGAGCTCGGGCTGACCCCGCTGGCCCGCATCGTGTCGACCGGCGTGAGCGGGCTGTCCCCCGAGATCATGGGCCTCGGCCCCGTCGAGGCCAGCCGGCAGGCCCTGCGCCGGGCCGGGCTCACGGTCGACGACATGGACCGCGTGGAGATCAACGAGGCGTTCGCCGCGCAGGTCATCCCGTCGGCGCGGGAGCTCGGCGTCGAGCCGGAGCGGCTGAACGTCAACGGCGGCGCCATCGCCGTCGGGCACCCGTTCGGCATGACCGGCGCGCGCATCACCTCCACCCTGATCAACGCGCTCGGGGACGCCGGGGGCCGGTACGGCCTGGAGACGATGTGCGTGGGCGGCGGCCAGGGCATGGCGATGGTGCTGGAGAAGCTCTGATGCGGATCACCGGCGCGGTGCTGGAGCGC
This sequence comes from Promicromonospora kroppenstedtii DSM 19349, assembly GCF_000515355.1. Classification (GTDB taxonomy): domain Bacteria; phylum Actinomycetota; class Actinomycetes; order Actinomycetales; family Cellulomonadaceae; genus Promicromonospora; species Promicromonospora kroppenstedtii. The sequence goes on from NZ_KI911690.1 coordinate 7,771, forward strand.
TGCGGAGCGCCCGCGCCCTACGCGGAGTCCCGGCCGGTCACGGTCGGCCCGCTGGAGCTCGACCCGCCCGGCGAGGGCGAGGTGCTGGTGCGGATCGAGGCCGCGGGGCTGTGCCACTCCGACCTGTCGGTCGTGGACGGCAACCGTGCACGGCCCGTGCCGATGCTGCTCGGCCACGAGGCCGCCGGGATCGTGGAGGTGACCGGCCCGGGCGCGCGCCTCGCCGCCGGGCAGCGGGTGGTCATGACGTTCCTGCCGCGGTGCGGCCAGTGCGCGCAGTGCGGTACCGACGGGCGGCTGCCGTGCGCCGTGGGGTCGGCGGCCAACGCGGCCGGGACGCTCGTCGGTGGTGGGCGGCGGCTGACTCGTGCTGGCCAGGAGGTGCACCACCACCTCGGGGTGAGCGCGTTCGCGACCCACGCCGTGGTCTCCGAGACCTCCGTGGTGCCCGTGGACCACGACGTCCCGCCCGACGTCGCCGCCCTGCTGGGGTGCGCGGTGCTGACCGGCGGCGGCGCCGTCGTGAACGCCGGGCGGCCCGCGCCGGGTGACCGGGTC
>NZ_KI911690.1:8428-10382 GCF_000515355.1 Promicromonospora kroppenstedtii DSM 19349
TGGACGGCTGGCTGCCCGGCGCTCCCACCGCCCATCTGCGCAGCGGCGCCGAGATGGCTCGCCTGCACCGTCGGTACCCGCAGGCCGTGGCGACGGCGGCCGCACTCGGGGCGGAGTGCGCGTTCGACCTGGAGCTCATCAAGCCGGAGCTGCCGCCCTACGACGTACCACCCGGGCACGACGAGGCGTCCTGGCTGCGCGAGCTCGCCTACCGGGGCGCGGAGCGGCGGTACGGCCCCCGGACGGGCAACACGAAGGCCTGGGAGCAGATCGAGTACGAGCTGGAGATCATCATCCGCCTCGGCTTTCCCGGGTACTTCCTGGTGGTCTACGACATCGTGGAGTTCTGCCGCACCCACGGGATCCTCGCGCAGGGCCGGGGGAGCGCCGCGAACTCGGCGGTCTGCTACGCCCTGGGGATCACCGCGGTGGACGCGGTGAAGTACGGCCTGCTGTTCGAGCGGTTCCTCGCCGAGGCCCGCAACGGGCCGCCGGACATCGACGTCGACATCGAGTCGGTGCGGCGTGAGGAGGTGATCCAGCACGTCTACGACAAGTTCGGGCGCAGGCACGCGGCGCAGGTCGCGAACGTCATCTCCTACCGCCCGCGCTCGGCGGTGCGCGACGCCGCCCGCGCGCTCGGCTACGACATCGGGCAGCAGGACGCGTGGACCAAGTCGATCGAGCGCTGGGGGACGCTCAAGCCCCGGGCGACCCCGCCGCAGCCTGCCCCGCAGAACCGGACAGCGGCCAAGGACGCCCGGATGACGGCGCTGTGGGGGCCGGGCGACGCGGCGACCTTCGTGGACGTGCTGGCGCAGGAGGCGCGCGCCGCGGGCGAGCCCCGGGAGCGCGCCGACGACACCCACGACGTCGTCCCGTTCCGCACGCCGCCGACGGCGGCCGAGGAGGGTGAGATCCCCGACGACGTGCTCGACCTGGCCGACCGGATGCTGCGCCTGCCCCGGCACCTGGGCATCCACTCGGGCGGCATGGTCATGTGCGACCGCCCGGTGATCGAGGTGGTCCCCGTGGAGTGGGCGCGCATGGAGGGCCGCACGGTGCTCCAGTGGGACAAGGAGGACTGCGCGGACGCGGGGCTCGTGAAGTTCGACCTGCTCGGCCTGGGCATGCTGACCGCGATCCGGTACGCGTTCGAGTTCGTCGAGGAGCACACAGGTGAAGTGCTCACGCTGCACGAGCTGCCGCAGGACGACGAGCTCGTCTACGACCTGCTGTGCGCCGCCGACACCGTGGGCGTCTTCCAGGTGGAGTCCCGCGCCCAGATGGCGACGCTGCCGCGCCTGAGACCGCGGAAGTTCTACGACATCGTCGTGGAGGTCGCGCTCATCCGGCCCGGGCCCATCCAGGGCGGGTCGGTCCACCCGTACATCGAACGGGCCCGGAAGCGAGAGAAGGTGACCTATCCGCACCCGCTGCTCGAGCCCGTGCTGAAGCGCACCCTCGGCGTGCCGCTGTTCCAGGAGCAGCTCATGCAGATGGCCATCAAGATCGCCGGGTTCACGCCCACGGAGTCCGACCAGCTCCGGCGAGCCATGGGATCCAAGCGGTCGCAGGAGCGCATGGAGGAGCTCCGCGACCGGTTCTACGCCGGGATGGCGGCCAACGACGTCGAGCCCGACAAGCAGGACGAGATCTTCGAGAAGCTCAAGGCCTTCGCCGACTTCGGCTTCCCCGAGTCGCACGCCTACTCCTTCGCGCACCTCGTGTACGTGAGCTCGTGGCTCAAGGTGCACCACCCGGCCGCGTTCTACGCGGGACTGCTCGCGGCCCAGCCCATGGGGTTCTACTCGCCGCAGTCCCTGGTCGCCGACGCACGCCGGCACGGGGTGCGCGTGCTGCGGCCGTCGGTGACGGCATCCCGGGTGCTGGCGAGCGTGGAGCAGGTGCCGGGCACCGCCCCGCCCGGCGGCGACGGCGGACCGGAGGCCGG
>NZ_KI911690.1:10482-11168 GCF_000515355.1 Promicromonospora kroppenstedtii DSM 19349
GGGAACGCCGGCCCGCGTGATGGTGCCCGAGGCGGAGGCCGGCGTTCCCGGCGGGGGAGGTGTGGTGTCCGGCAGCGGGGTGCTCGGCGGTGCGTCCGCCGGGGCTTTCGGCCAGGCGGACGGTGCCGCGTGGGCCGGGCTGGATGCCGTCGTCGTCGACTGGGCCGGGCCGTGGCCGGTCGCGGAACGCTGGTGGACGCCGCGCGGCAGGCGCCGCGTGTTCCTCCAGGTCGTGGTCGACGGCGAGCCCACGCTCGGCCTGCTGCTCTCGGCGACAGCGGGTGCCTGGTCCCTGGAGGCCCTCTATGACTAGGCAGTCGGCAGTTTGTGCCACGAACTCGGTCTCTTGCATCGAGATCGGTCCAGCGCTGGACCGATCTCGATGCAGACTGCCGACCCCAGAGGAGAGTGCCGACCTCGCACGCCGCAGGGGCACGTCGTGACCAGGGGCGCGCCGAGCGGCCGGCGCGACCCGGACGTTCCCTACGCCGAGCTGCACGCGCACTCCGCGTTCAGCTTCCTCGACGGCGCGTCCCACCCCGAGGAGCTCGCCGCCGAGGGCGCGCGGCTGGGGCTCAAGGCGCTCGCGGTCACCGACCACGACGGGCTGTACGGCGTGGTGCGGTTCTCGGAGGCGGCCAAGGCGGTGGGCCTGCCCGCGGCGTTCGGGGCGGAGCTGCACCTGC
>NZ_KI911690.1:11268-16943 GCF_000515355.1 Promicromonospora kroppenstedtii DSM 19349
CGGCATCGGGCTGCTGGGCCGCGCGCACGGGCTGACGATCGACCACCTGCGGGCGGTCGAGCTGGTCCTGGCTGACGGCACCGCGGTGCGGGCCACCCGCGACGACCACCCCGACCTCTTCTGGGCCGTGCGCGGGGCCGGGGCGAACTTCGGCGTCGCCACCGCGTTCGAGTTCGAGGTCGACGACGTGGGGGAGGTGGGCTGGGCCAAGCTCTCGCTGGTCACCACCGACATCGAGAAGTCGCTGCTCCGGTTCGGCGAGGTCGCCACCGCCGCGCCGCGGGACACGACCGTCTTCCTGGTGACCGGGCGGCCACGCCAGGGGCAGTCGATGATCCAGCTGTACGCGATCGTCGACTCGCCCGACCCGCAGGTCGTCGTCGAGCGGCTCACACCGTTCCTGGACCTCGGCGCCCTGGTGCAGCAGGAGGCCTACCTGACGCGGTACAAGGACATCATGGGACAGGCGGCGGACGTAGGGCCCGACGGGCACCACGGGCAGGGCGAGCCCGTCTCACGCTCGGCGTTCCTGCCCGCGATCACCCCCGAGGCCGCGCACGACACCGCCGCGCTGCTGCGCAGCGGGCGCGTCTTCTTCTACGAGCTGCGTCCCATGGGCGGCGCGATCGCGGACGTCCCCGCCCACGAGACGGCGTTCGCCCATCGCACGCCGGCGTTCCAGGTCACCGCGATGGGCGCCGACCAGGACGACCTGGACGCGCGGTGGGACCGGCTCGCCCGGCACTTCGACGGCCTGTACCTGAGCTTCGACACCGACCGGCGGCCCGAGCGCCTGCACGACGCCTTCCCGCCGCCCGTCCTCACCCGGCTGCGCGACCTCAAGCGCCGCTACGACCCCGAGAACCTGTTCCGCGACAACTTCAACATCGACCCGCGCGACGGCTCCGCCGCCGTCCGCGCGAGCGAGGAGGCATGACACAGATGACCGACTACGGCCACGACCTGCTGTTCGGCACGTTCGTGACACCCAGCGCCCAGGGGGCGGGGCACGTGCTCGACCTCGCCGTGACGGCTGACCGGTCCGGGCTGGACCTGGTGACCTTCCAGGACCACCCCTACCAGCCGACGTTCCTGGACACGTGGACCCTGCTCAGCTACGTCGCGGCCCGCACCGAGCGGGTGCACCTGAGCGGCAACGTGCTGAGCCTGCCGCTGCGCCCTCCGGCCGTGCTGGCCCGCGCCGCCGCGTCGCTGGACCGGCTCAGCGGAGGCCGGGTGGAGCTCGGCCTCGGCGCGGGCGCCTTCTGGGACGGCATCGCCGCGATGGGCGGACGCCGGCTGACGCCCGGCCAGGGTGTCGACGCGCTCCGCGAGGCCGTCACGATCATCCGCGAGATCTGGGACACCGAGACCCGTGGCGGGGTGCGGCTCGACGGGACCTACTACCAGGCCACCGGGGCCAAGCGCGGTCCCGCCCCCGCGCACGACATCCCGGTCTGGATCGGCGCGTACAAGAAGCGGATGCTGGCCCTGACCGGCGAGATCGGTGACGGCTGGCTGCCCACCATCGAGTACCTGCCCGACGGCGTGGACTCGCTGCCCGGGATCAACGCGCGCATCGACGAGGCGGCGGTCTCGGCCGGGCGCTCACCGGGCGACGTCCGGAGGCTCATGAACTTCATGAACGTGCGCTTCTCCCCGGCCGGCCGCGGGCTCCTGGACGGGCCGGTGGACCAGTGGGTCGAGCAGCTCGCCGGGCTCGCGCTGGAGCACGGCGTCACCGCCTACCTGATCGGCGGCGACGACGTCGCGACCACCGAGCGGTTCGCGGCCGAGGTGGCGCCCGCCGTGCGCGACGTCGTCGCCCGGGAACGTGGCGAGGCCTGATGGCTGTCACCACCCTCGGCATCCTCGGGGCGGGCAAGGTCGGCACCGCCCTGGCCCGCCTCGCCCTGGACGCCGGCCTCCGCGTGCTGATCGCGGGCTCCGGCGATCCGTCGCGCATCGCGCTGACGGTGCGGACCGTCGTACCCGGCGGGTCGGCGGTACGGGCTCCTGACGCGGCGCGGGAGGCCGACATCGTCGTCCTCGCCCTTCCCCTGGGCAGGTACCGGACCCTTCCCGCCGCCGACCTGCGCGGCAAGCTCGTCGTCGACGCCATGAACTACTGGCGGGAGACCGACGGTGACCGGGAGGAGCTGTCCGACCCTCGCACGTCGACCAGCGAGCTCGTCCAGGCTTCGCTGCCCGACGCGCGTGTCGTGAAGGCGTTCAACCACATGGGCTACCACGACCTCGAGGACGGGTCCCGCCCTGCGGGCGATCCCGCACGAAAGGGCATCGCCGTCGCGGGGGACGACGCGGACGACGTCGCGGCCGTGGTCCGGCTGGTCGACCGGCTCGGCTTCGACCCGGTACGAGCGGGCACCCTGTCCGACGGCGTCCGCCTCCAGCCGGGCACGGAGGCGTTCGGCGCGAGCGTGTCGGCGGACGCGCTGCGTGCGATGCTCGACCGTCACGGCGCGGGCGTCACGGCGTTCCGGAGCGCCAGGCATTGACCAACGGCAGAAAGACGTCGTCGACGATCTGCAGGATCACCGATTCGGGTACCGGGTCGTAGGTGAGGATGAACTCCAGCCTGAACAGGTCCACCGGCACGCGCAGCACGCGGTCCGGGATCGTGCCGGGTTCGAGCTCGCCCCGTGCGGCCGCGCGTTCGGCGATGGTCCGCATGACGGGGTTCGTGCCACCGGTGGCCGAGTCGATGAGGTCGCCCAGCGAGACGCCGGTCGCACGGTAGTAGTCGCCCAGGCGGGTCAGCAGCTGCACGCCGAGGACGACCTTGGTGCTGTTGGCCTGCCGGAGGGCGGCGATCACGTCGCCGCGCAGGCTGCCCGTGTCCGGCAGGTCGGTGGGCCGGTCGAGCACGTGCAGCACCGCGGCGTGCACGAGCTCGGCCTTGGCAGGCCAGCGCCGGTACAGCACGGCTCGCCCGGTGTGGGCACGTTGTGCGACGGCATCGTAGGTCAGGTCGTCGTAGCCGCGCTCGCCCAGCTCGGCCCAGGCCGCGTCCAGCAGAGCGGTCTCCAGCTCGGCGCCGCGCCGCCGCCGTTCCCCGTTAAGAGTCACTATGTCTCCTCCCTGTGCTACGGTACCAGGACGATTAAGAGACAAGGTGTCTCTTGGGAGGAGGTCACCATGCGGATCCTGATCACCGGTGCCGGGCTGGCGGGTCTGTCCGCGGGCATCACGCTCGGCGGTTCGGGGCACGAGGTCACGATCGTCGAGCAGGCGGACCGGCTGCGTACCGGCGGGTCGCCGATCGACCTGCGCGGCGACGCCCTTGGTGCCGCGGAGCAGATGGGTGTCCTGGACGCGGTGCGAGGCGCCCGGCTGCGGATGACCGAGACCGTTCACTTCGTCGGGCCCGACGGCGCCGTGCTCGCCGCGGCGCCGCAGGACCTGGTCGGTGACTCGCCCGACGACCTCGAGATCGCGCGGGAGGACCTGACCCGGATCCTCCATGACGCCCTGCCCGACGCCGCGCGTCTGGTCTTCCACGAGCACGTCACCGCCCTGGACGACGACGGCGCCGGCGTGGACGTCACCTTCGCCTCCGGTGCGACCGACCGCTTCGACCTGGTCGTCGGTGCCGACGGCATCCACTCCGCGACCCGGCGCCTGGTGTTCGGCCCCGAGAGCGAGTACCTGCGCCCGCTCGGGTACTACGTCGCGTTCGGGCTGATGCCCGGCCGGGGCGACGCGGCGAGCCGGGAGAACTCCTTCTACAACTATCCCGGCCGCATGATCGGCGTGGCCCGCTACCACGACAAGGTGCTCGCCGTGGCGACCTTCCGCTCGGAGCCGCTCGACCACGACTACCGCGACCCGGACTCCGGCCGGCGCCTCCTCGCCGGCGCGTTCGCCGGGCACACCGAATGGCGTGTTCCCGAGATCGTGGACGCCCTGACGGCGGATCCCGACCTCTACTTCGACACCGTGGCCCAGATCCACATGGACGCCTGGCACCGGGGCCGGGTGGTCCTGCTCGGCGACGCCGCCTCCTGCTCTTCCGGCCTGTCCGGGCGCGGCACCTCGATCGCGCTGACGGGAGCCTCGATCCTCGCCGAGGCTCTTGCCGCGCACCCGCACGACCTCGACGCCGCGTTCGCCGAGCACGAGAAGCGGCAGCGCCCGTACGTGACACACGCGCAGGCCACGGCCGCGCCGGGCGGTGAGCTCGTCGTCCCGCCCACGGCCGAGGCGATCCAGGAGCGCAACCAGCGGCTCAACGCGTACGCGGCGACGGCCTCCTCCCGCTGACCGCGAGCGCGCGGGACCGGGCCCCGGACGACGGCCCGCGCGCACGGGACCCCCAGGCCGGATGCCGGTGACGGAGCCTCTCAGCACAATGGGACGCATGCCCCAGCCAGCCCGTCGAAGCCTGTACGCGTCGGTGCGCCGGGCCCTGCACACCGATCCCTCCGAGGCCCCGGACACCGAGGTCCATCCCGCCGTCGACGACACGATGGTGATCCGGGCGTTGGACCTGGCGATGCGGATCGGCGAGTCGATGTTCGCCGTCGGGGCGTCCGCGCACGAGGTGACCCTTGCGATCACGCGCGTTGCCGGCGCGTACGGGCTCAAGGGCGTGCACGTGGACGTCACCTACACGTCGATCGCCCTCTCGTACCAGCCCAGCGGCGACCGCTGGCCGCACACGCTGCTCCGGGTCGTGCGGGTGGCGGCGCCCGACCACACGAAGCTGCAGCGCATGCAGGCGCTGCTGGTCGCCGTCGACGACGGGATGGACCTCGACGAGGCGCGGACCGCGTTCCGGGCCATCCGGCGGGTGCCGTTCCGCTACCGGCAGCCGGTCGTCGTGGTCGCCCGGGCCCTGCTCGCCGTGGGTGCGAGCATCCTGTCCGGCGGATCAGCGGTGCTGGTGGGGCTCACGTTCGTCGCGGCGCTCGGGGCCGCGGCGACCCAGTCCGGGCTCGCCCGGCTGCGCGTGCCGTCCTTCTTCAGCCAGATCGCGGGAGCCTTCGTCACCACGGTGGTCGCGGTGATCGTGTCCGCGCTCGCCGCGGCCGACGTCGAGCCCTTCGCCGGGGTGCAGCCCGCCATCATCGTGGCGTCCGGCATCGTGCTGATGCTGTCCGGGCTCACCGTGGTGGGTGCGGCCCAGGACGCGATCGACGGGTTCGCGCTCACCGCGGCGGGCCGCATCCTCGATCTCACGCTGCAGACGCTCGGCCTGGTGGTGGGCATCCTGGCCGGGCTGGAGCTCGGCAGCATGCTCGGGTACCGGATGACCCTGCCGGACGGTCCGTCGCCGCTGGGCCCGCTGCCGAACCAGGTCGGCGGGGCGGTCATCATCGCGGTCGCGGTGGCGCTGTTCAACGGCGCCGGTTCGCGCATCGTCGCCGTGAGCGCCGTGCTGGGCACGGTCACGGCGCTCAGCCACGCGATGGTGCTGACGTCCGACCTGCACGAGGCGGCCGCGAGCGGCCTCGCGGCACTGCTCGCCAGCTTCGTCGGCGTTCTCATCGCCCACAACCTGCACGTCCCGTCCGTCGCGGTGACGACGGCGGCCATCGTGCCGCTGGTACCCGGCGGTGCGGTCTTCTACGGGCTGCTCGGCATGGTGCACGCCGACCCGGCTTCGCCGGCCGGCGCCGGTGGCGGGGCTGCGTCCCTCGTGCTCGCAGCCT
>NZ_KI911690.1:17043-18166 GCF_000515355.1 Promicromonospora kroppenstedtii DSM 19349
ACCACCGCCCGCACCGCAGCCCTCGCCATGACGCTCGCGGGCGTGCTCGCCCTGGGCGCCGCGCCGTCGGCCCTGGCCACCGACGCCCGCCCGGCCGGCCATGACCGTACCTTCGACCTCCAGGCCCACCGCGGCGGCATCGCGCTCACCGTGGAGAACACGCTCCCGGCCTTCGACAACGCGCTCGCGCTGGGCGTCAGCACGCTCGAGCTCGACGTGCAGATCACGCGCGACGGGTACGCCGTCGTCACGCACGACCGTGACCCGAGCCCGGCCAAGTGCGTCGACACCGAGCCCGCGTTCCCGGGCGACCCGCAGTTCCCGTACGTGCCCAACACGACGTACATCAAGGACCTCACCCTCGCGCAGGTGCGCACCATCGACTGCGGGTCGCTGCGCCAGCCGCAGTTCCCCGGGCAGGAGCTGCACCCGGGCGAGCGCATGCCGCTGCTGTCAGAGGTGCTGGCCCTGGTCAACCGCCACCGCGCGCACCAGGTCATGCTCAACATCGAGACCAAGGTCGAGGCCGGCGCCCCCGAGCAGACGGCGCCGCGCGAGCAGTTCGTGCAGGTCGTCGCCCGCGAGGTGCGCAAGGCCCGGCTGGTCGACCAGGTGACGATCCAGAGCTTCGACTGGGGCTCGCTCATGCGGATGAGCGAGGTCGAGCCACGCTTCGGCCTCGTGGCGCTGACCAATGGCCAGCAGTTCCTCCAGGTCGGCGTCGACGGCGCGTCTCCGTGGCTCGGCGGTCTCGACATCGACGACTTCCCGGGCACCATCCAGCAGAAGTTCGTCGCCGCGGCCGCCTCGTTCGGCGCCGACGCCGTCTCGCCCGTGCACGGCGACCCGCAGGGCGGCGGCGTGCACGACCCCGGCTACGTCCCCTTCACCACGCCCGAGCTCGTCCGCGCGGCGCACCGCGCCGGCATGGACGTTGTCCCGTGGACCGTCGACGACCGCGCCACCATGGAGTCGCTGCTGGACATCGGCGTCGACGGCCTCATCACCGACCGCCCGGACCTGCTCCGCGAGCTCATGCGGGAGCGGCACCTGAAGCTCCCGTAGCGCTACTGAGCCGCGCGGGGCGGAGCGGCGGCGCGGCCGCTCCGCCCGCGCTGGGCTC
>NZ_KI911690.1:18266-19564 GCF_000515355.1 Promicromonospora kroppenstedtii DSM 19349
ACCCGACCGGGGTCACGGACCGCGGCCGGCTGGTGACGGGTGCCCGCTTGCTCGCCGGAGCCGGCTCGGGGCTGCGGAACGTGCGCCAGCCGCGGAGCGTGTCGGCGTGCCCGTCGGGCGGCGTGGTGACCCGCCAGCGCATCGCCTGCCAGATCCAGTCCTTGATCTCGGCCGGGGTCCGGCCGCCGGCCACCTCCGCGCCGATCTCCGCGATGTGGTCGGCCACGACCTGCTCCGCGGCGCCGTCGAACCCGTCCGCGTGCACCTCGGTCAACACGCTCATCAGCGCCCGGTCGTAGACGAGGGCGTGCCAGGGCTCCGGGACGCGGGTGGGCGTGATCTCGTCCGACCGGTCGACGTCCCGCTGGAACAGCTTGGTGTGGCCCCGGCCGGGCAGGATGTCCGTCGCGGGGAGCGCCGCGACCTCGGCCGCGGTCACGCCGTCGCTGATGAGCTGCGAGGTGAGCAGCAGCGTCGGGTCCGGCGTCGCGCTCGCGATCCGGGCGCGCACCACGCTCGCGATGTTCTCCAGCGGCGGCCGGTGGTTCGGCTGGTACCGGGTCATGGCCAGCACCAGGGACTGCAGGTGCCGGTCGATCACCGGCCGCTCGGGCAGGGGATCGTCGTCCGGGACGACGCCGGCCGGCTCCTCCTCCACGAGGTCGGCGGGCGTCAGGTCCCGGCCCAGGAAGTTCAGGTCCAGCGGCAGCGCGCCCGTGCTCGCGTACACGAGCAGCAGGCCCAGGCTGTACACGTCGGACCGCGGGTGCACCCGGCGCCCGAACAGCTCGGGCGCCATGTAGGCCATGGTCCCGGCCGGCTGCGTGGACGTCGCGGCGTCGAACACCTTGGCGATGCCCAGGTCGATGAGCACCGCGCGATCGCCGTCCACCATGATGTTCGCCGGCTTGAGGTCGCGGTGCAGGCAGCGCTCCTCCTGCAGCACGAGCAGCGCGTCGACGATCTGCCGGGCGAGGCGCAGCGCCTCGGGGCCGGACAGCGGCCCCTCCTCGCGCACCCGGTCGCGCAGCGTGGTGCCGGGCACGAGCTCCATCGCGAACCACGGCTGCGTCGCGTCCAGGCCGGCCTCGACGAACCGCGGGAAACCTCGGCCGTCCAGACGTTCCAGCAGGTGCGCCTCCTGCGCGAAGCGCTCCCGGGCGTCGTCGTGCAGCCCGGTGAGGACCTTCAGGGCGACCTCGGTGCCGTCGTCGGCCCGCGCCTGGTAGACGTGCGCGAACCCGCCGTGGCCCAGCGCCTCGGCCAGCGTGAACCGGCCCAGGCGCTCGCCGCTGGCG
>NZ_KI911690.1:19664-24744 GCF_000515355.1 Promicromonospora kroppenstedtii DSM 19349
GGCGGCGTCGGCCCAGTCCGTGCTCGCGAGCTTCACGAACTCGACGCCGACGGGGGAGAGGGTCCACGACTCGAACTCGGTGGCGTCGTTGGCGGAGCCCGTGGCCAGGTGCAGGCCGAGCCCGACCAGGCCGAGGTCCCAGCCCACGCCGACGGCACCAGGCCCGTACCGGGTCCAGAAGTCGGGGTCGACGACGGCCTCGTGCACGAGCTCCAGCGTGGTGCCGCCGTCGGCCGGGCTGAGGGAGACCCGCACCCAGGAGACCTGGCCGCCGAACTCCCAGGTGACGGCGAAGCTCTCCGGTGCGTCGCAGCGTTCGACGAGGCCGCCCGCCTGGCCCTCGAACTGGTAGCGGCCGCCCACGGTGAGGTCGCCGCTGACGGGCAGGAACCAGCGGGGGAGGCGCTCGGCGGAGGTCAGCGCGTTCCACAGGTCGTCCTGGTCGGCGTCGTACGTCCGGCGCGCGACCGCGATCTTGGTCGGGGTGCCGTCCCGGCTGCCGTCGCGGACCTCGCGGGTCATGAGGCCGGCGGTCGCGACCGGGTCGATGGTGCTCGTGCTGGTCATGATCTGTCTCCTTGTATAAGTCGTCACTTATTTATGACACATGAGCGCTGCGAGCGCAAGGGAGGTCGTGTCCGGGCTCGATCGGTCCGGGCGGCAACGACCATGCACCTGCTGCCGGCCGGGCGCCGGGACTGGCAGCAGGTGCATGGTCGACGGCCGTGAAAAAAGTGTGCCAAGCGCATCGCGCCACGAGTGTCGGTGACGAGGAGTAGGTTCCGAACATGGCCCAGAGACCGGAGGCTCAGGTCGCGGTGGTGCCGGCCACCGCCGACCGGTTCGACGACATCGCGCGCGTCCTCAACCCGTCCGGGCGCGAGCAGGCGTGCTGGTGCATGCACTGGCGCGCGCCGGCCAAGGAGGACGTCACGACGCGCGGGGACCGGCTACGCGCGCTGACGCGGGAGGACCCGACGCCGGGGATGCTCGCGTATCTCGACGACGGTGAGGTCGCCGGCTGGCTCGGCTTCTCCCGCCGCTCGGCCGCCCGCTCGCTGCAGCGCTCCCGCGTGCTGCCGGTGGGGGAGCCCGACGCCTGGCCCACCACCTGGGTGTTCATGTGCGTGACGGTGCGCGCGGGCTTCCGCCGGCGGGGCGTCGCCCAGGCCCTGCTCGATGCCGGCGTCGACTACGCGGAGGCCCACGGCGCGACGGCGCTCGACGCCTTCCCCGTGGAGCCGGAACCCGGCCGACGCGTCCCGGTGAGCGCAGCGTTCGTCGGCACGGTCGGCATGTTCGAGCGCGCCGGCTTCGACCGGCTGGGACCGACGGACTCGACGAGCGGCCGGCTGACCCGCTGGCACATGCGGCGGGAGTTCGCCCCGATCCGATGACGGGCCGGGGCGCCTACTCCTCGACCGGCACGACCACGCACAGCTCGAACGTGTCCCGGCCGCGGCGCAGCAGGTAGCGCATCCGGTCCGCCGTCGCCTCCGAGGCGTTCTCGTCCTTGAAGCTCCACCGCACGTCGACCCACAGCAGCGCGTCGCCCACCTGCTCGACGGCCTTGATCTCCGGCACGGCGGCGACCAGCCCCCGCTCCCGGTAGCCCGCGAGCATGCCGCCGAGCTCCGCCCGCGCAGCCTCGGCGTCGGGCAGCATGACGGAGCGCTCCGCCGCTACGACCACCGACGGGTAGGCGAGCCCGTCCGCGAGGGCGTCCAGGTCGCCCGACCCGAGCGCGACGCCGTAGCCGACGAGGAACGCGAGGAGGTCTTCGTGGTCGTACGGGGTGCTCGTCATGCCCTCACGGTAGGCGGACGCCGACCGCTCCACCACCTCGTGGAGCGGCTCCGGGGCAGGGGCTCAGCGGGCGGCGTGGGCCAGGGCCTGGTCCAGGTCGCCCCAGAGGTCCTCGACGTCCTCCAGGCCCACCGACAGGCGCACCAGGTCTGGTGAGATGCCCGCCTCCTTGCGGGACACCTCGTCCATGATCCGGTGGGTCAGCGAGGCGGGGTGCTGGATCAGGCTGTCCACGCTGCCCAGGCTCACCGCCGGGGTGATCAGCCGCACGGCGGACACCAGGGCCACCGGGTCGGCCGACGTCTCGAACGACACCATGGCCCCGCCGATGCTCGGGTAGTGCACCCGCGTGACCCCCGGATGGTCGGCGAGCCGGCGCGCCAGCTCCGCCGCCGTGGCCGAGGCCCCGTGCACCCGCACCGCGAGCGTCGACAGGCCGCGCAGCAGCTCGTACCCCGCCATGGGGTGCAGCATCGCGCCCGTGACGAACCGGATCTGTCGCAGCGACCGGGCCATGTCCTCGCCACAGGCGACCACGCCGCCCATCACGTCGCCGTGCCCGCCCAGGTACTTCGTGGCGCTGTGCAGCACCATCGCGGCCCCCTGCTCCAGCGGGTGCTGCAGCACCGGCGTGGCGAACGTGCTGTCCACCAGCACCGGAACGGGGGCGCACGCGTCGGTCAGCGCGCGCAGGTCCACCTCGTCCAGCGTGGGGTTGGCCGGGGTCTCGACCACCACGAGCCCGGTCCTGCCCGTGATGGCCGACGCCGCGTCCTCGGGAGAGGCCCACGTCACCGACGTGCCGAGCAGCCCTGAGTCGAGCAGGTGGTCCGTGGTGCCGTACAGCGGCCGGACGCCGACGACGTGCGGGCGGCCCGCCGCGACCTGGGCCAGCAGACAAGCGGACAGCGCGGCCATGCCGGTCGAGAACGCGACGGCCGCCTCGGCCCCTTCGAGCTCGGCCAGGGCGTTCTCGAACCGGCGCACCGTCGGGTTGGCGACGCGCCCGTATACCGGCGTGCCGCCATCGTCGTGCCCCTCGGCGAACTCGTCCAGGCGCGTGGCCTCGCCGACGACGTCGTGCGACGGGTAGGTGGTGGACAGGTCGATCGGCGGGGCATGGAGCCCGAGGGCGGCGAGGTCGTCCTTGCCGGCGTGGACGGCGCGCGTGGTCCAGGAATGCAAGCTCATGGGTGACTATCGGCATTCGTCCTGTCGGACGGCGCCGCGACGTGCTAGATATTCGGCCCATGACCCAGAACGTGCTCCTGGATTCGGTGGACCGGGCGCTGCTGCTCGAACTCCAGAACGACGGACGCCTCTCCAACAAGACGCTCGCGCAGCGGGTCGGAGTCGCGCCGTCGACCTGCCTGGCGCGCGTCCAGCGGCTGCAGAACGCCGGCGTGATCCGCGGGTACCACGCGGCGATCGACCCGGCCGCCGTCGGGCGAGGGCTGCAGGCCATGCTGATGGTGCGGCTGACCATGCACTCGCGGCCCCTGCTGGGGCCGTTCGTCGAGTGGGTGCGCCGGCTGCCGCAGACCCGGGCGGTGCACCACGTGTCGGGGCCGGACGACTTCCTGATCAACGTGGCCTGCGCCGACACCGACGAGCTGCAGCGGCTCGTGCTCGACCTCACCGCCCGCGGCGAGGTGGGGCGGGTGCAGACCGACCTGGTGTTCTCGTCCTGGACCTGCGGCCCGGTCACCCCGGCCTGACCCCGTGTCAGACGTCCAGCTCCCTCTGGTGACCTGGACGTCTGACACGGGCGTGGGGTTCAGAAGGCCTGCGCGAGCAGGTCGGCGAACAGGGCGTCCGCGTCGACGTCGAGCCCGCGGGCGGTGAACCAGTCGCACACGGTGCGGCAGTCGCGCAGCAGCACGTCGCTGGAGAACGGGTTGGCGGCCAGGTCCACGACCTGCGGCAGGTCGATGATGACCAGCCGCTCGCCGTCGGCCAGGATGTTGTACGGCGACAGGTCGCCGTGCGCGAAGCCCAGCCGGGCCAGCACCGACATGCCGTACGTCAGCTGCTCCCAGTAGGACTCCAGCAGGTCGTCCGACGGCCGCACCCTGGTCAGGCGCGGCGCGGCGATCGGCTGGGTGCGGCCCAGGTCGTCGGTCTCCTCGGTGCCCACGAACTCCATGAGCACCTCGGTACCGTCGATCTGGACGGGGTAGGGCACGGGCGCGCCCGCCTCCCAAGCCGTGCGCAGGGCGATGAACTCGGCGTCCGCCCACTGGGTGGCCGACACCGCGCGACCCCAGGCGGACTTGCGGTCCTCCATGGCGCGCTGGTCGCGGGTGCGCCGCACGGTGCGGCCCTCGGTGTACTCCGAGCCGCGGTGGAACTGCCCGTGCTCCAGGCTGCGGTACCGCTTGGCCACGAGCAGGCAGCGCGTGGCCGCCTGGTCGAGGGTCAGGTCGGGTGTGGACTCCGCGCCGGCCGGGACGGCGCGCTCGATGAGGAACGCGTCGGCCTCCTTCCCGGTCTTGAGGATGCCGAGCTCGGTGTCGATCGCGGCGTCCCGGGTGACCACCCAGTCCGGCAGCGGCTCGGGTCCGCGCTGCCCCTTGGCGACTGAGCGCCAGGTGGACCAGCGCTGCCCGGGGCCGGGCTGGGTGGGGTCTGGCTGGGTGGGGTCGGTCAGGTCGTGCTGGACGACGTCGGCGCCGTGCCCGGGGCCGGCGTCGTCGGCGGAGGTGGGGTAGTAGCCCTCCAGGTCCTCGCGGCTGACGCGCACGCGCTGGGTGGACCGGCGTTCTGCGGCGGCCGACCGGTCGCCGGACGACATGCTGCCCTTGCCTGCTGCGTGGATGAGGGCGGCGGAAGGTGATTCGGGAAAACGGGGCAAGTGGGTGCTCCTTGATGCTGGAGCATCACCGGATCAGTCCCGGGTGCTCCTGGTGACAGTGGCGTCTGCTGCCGCGGAGGCAGCTGCGCGAACGACGTCGTCCATCACTGCCTCCTTCCTGTCCGCACCGTGCTCGAACGCACGTGCCGGAGCTGATCTGTCCTGCTGGCTTGGCCGGTCAGCGAGCGCCTCGAGGGGTGGCCCGATGACCGTGCGAGGAGCATTGCACCCGGCCGGTGCGGGTCGCACCTGTTTTTTCGAGGCCGGTGGTCGCCGGGGCGGCCGGGGCTGGTTGTCGCCGGGCACGGAGCTGGTTGCTGCCGGGGACAGGGCTGGTTGCCGCCGGGGCGGACCGGCCGTCTGCCGCCGGGGCGGACCGGGCTGGCTGCCGCCGGGGCGGACTGGCCGTCTGCCGCGGGG
>NZ_KI911690.1:24844-26194 GCF_000515355.1 Promicromonospora kroppenstedtii DSM 19349
GCCACCCGCTGCGCGGCGGATGGCGCCATGCGCTGCGCGGACGTCACCCGCTGGGCGGTGCCGGTCGTCTGGCGGCGGGGTACCGACGTCGTCGGGCTGCCGGGCAGCGGCAGGCCGTGACGCTGCCGGTAGGCGGCCCAGCCGTCGAACGTGTCGGAGTACCCCTCGGGCGTGAATGCCGGGGCCCACCGCATCGCGGCCCACAGGTAGTCCTTGATCGCGGCGGGCGCGCGCCCGCCAGCCCGCTGCGGCCCGACGGCGGCCAGGTACGTCGAGATGACCTCCTCGGCGGCGCCGTCGAACCCGTCGCCGTGCACCTGGTGCAGGCGGCCCATGAGCTGCTGGTCGTAGACCAGGTTGGTCATGGGCTCGCCCGGCTGCACGGGGTTGCTCGCGAGCACGCTGGTGGGCGCCACGGTGGCCGACGCCGCACTGCCCGTGAGCACCTCGGTGACCAGGCCGCGCTCGATCGTGGTGGCGCCCGCCGCGGCGAGCAGCGCGGGGTCGAGCCGGGCGCTGTCCGTGGCGAGCTGGGCCACGGTGCGCGACAGGTTGTGCAGTGGCGGGCGGTCCTCCGGCCGGTGCCGGGTCATGGCCAGGATCAGGGGCAGCAGCCGCTGGTCCACGGGTCCGACGTCGGCGGCGGTGAGGTCGCGGCCCGCGAAGTTGAGGTCGTTCGGCAGCTCGCCCGTGGCGAGGAAGATCAGCAGCAGGCCCAGGCTGTAGACGTCGGAGCGGGCGTGCGGCTTGCGCACGAACAGCTCGGGCGCCATGTACGAGATGGTTCCGGCAGCGTGCGTCGACGTCGTGGTGCCGTGCCCCTTGGCGATACCCAGGTCGATGAGCACGTACCGGTCGGGCGCGGCGATGATGTTGGCCGGTTTCACGTCCCGGTGCAGGAAGTGCTCCTCCTGCAGCACCGCGAGCGCGTCGAGCACGTCGTCGGCCACGCGGAGCACCTCGTGCACCGGCAGCGGGCCGTTGGCGGCCAGGCGCTGGGACAGTGTGGGGCCCGGCACCAGCTCCATCGCGAACCACGGGGTCGGATCGCTCAGGCCGGCCGCCACGAGCTGCGGGAAGCCCCGCCCGGCAAGCCGCTCCAGCAGTGCGGCCTCACCGATGAACCGGTCCAGGGAGCCGGCCTCGGTGTTGGTGAGGACCTTCAGCGCGACCTCGCCGCCCTGGCCCGTGGCGCGGTACACGTGGGCGAACCCGCCGTGGCCCAGCGAGTCGCCGAGCTGGAACGGGCCGAGCATCTCGCCCGTCGCGGGGATCCGCGGCGCCGTGGGCGCGGCGGGCACCCCCTGGTGGCCACCACCCGGGTACCCGGTCCCGGTCGGGGCACCCGCC
>NZ_KI911690.1:26294-31485 GCF_000515355.1 Promicromonospora kroppenstedtii DSM 19349
TGAGCTGCCCGACGCCGCGCAGGCGCCGTCGGACCTCGCCCTGGGCAGCCCCGCGCAGGGCGACCCGGCCACCATTCCCGTCCCGTCCGGTGCGGACGCGGACGGCGACGCGGGCGTGGCCGACTGGGTCCGCGAGAACGCGGCGCAGGACGGCCCGGGCAACGGGTCGAACGGGGTCCACGGCGGAATCGCGACCGCGACCCCCGGCAGTGTCTCCAGCCCCGTCTCGGCTCCCGTGAACGCCGTACCGACCGCGAGCTACGGCGAGCCGGACGCGGGCCTGTCCGACCTGGAGTCGGCCCCCGTGCCGGCGGGCGAGCCGAGCGCACCGCGCTCCCGCCGTGAGGCGCGGCAGTCGTTCCTCACGCACCAGCAGGACGAGGACCCGGCCACGCAGGGCCTCCGCGGGATGCTCACCCGTATGGGCATCCGCGTGGGGCCGAGCGAGTCGGAACGGCTCGAACGCGCCGACGAGCGCGCGGTGAGCCAGCACTGGCCCGGCCCGCGTACCATCTCGATGGTGAACGGCAAGGGCGGCGCGGGCAAGACGCCGTCGACGGTGCTGCTCGCGGCGGTGTTCGCGCAGTTCGGCGGCGCGGGCGTGGTCACATGGGACAACAACCAGACCCGCGGGACGCTGGGCTGGCGCACCGAGCAGGGCCCGCACGAGTCCACGCTGCTGGACCTGCTGCCGCAGACGGACCGCCTGCTGGGGCCGTCGGCGCAGGCGGCCGACCTGGCGCGGTACGTGCACCACCAGACGCGCGACCGGTTCGACGTGCTCCGGTCCAAGCCGATCGCCATGGCCAACGAGCAGCGCATCGAGCCGCAGGACGTGGACGCGATCCACTCCGTGCTCTCCAAGTACTACCGGATGATCCTCATCGACTCCGGCAACGACGAGTCCGACCCGATGTGGCAGCGGATGATCGACCTGACCGACCAGCTCGTGGTGGCCACCACCACGCGCGACGACCACGCCGAGGCCGGTGCCCTGCTGCTCGAGGCGCTCGGCACCCGCGACGGCCGGTCGGCCTACCTGGCCCAGCAGGCCGTCGTCGTCGTCAGCCAGGCCGACCAGAAGGAGTCCTCGGGCGAGCTCGAGAAGGTGGCCGACGGCTACCGGTCCCTGGCCCGTGAGGTCGTGACCATCCCGTTCGACCCCGCCATGGTCGACGGCCACCTGCGGTACGGTGCGCTGCGCCCCGAGACGCGGCGCGCCTGGCTCGCCGCAGGCGCCGCCGTGGCCGGGGGCCTCTGAACGAGGGTCGAACGACGTCCGGCCCCCGCCCGGCAGCGGGCGAGGGCCGGACGGCGTCGTCGTGCCGGGCGGCTCAGGCCGGGAAGAGCGCGAGCACCTGGTTCCACACCGCCATGGTGTCGTAGCCCATCTCGTTGAGCAGGGCCCACACGATGCCGACGATCGCGTAGAGCGACACGGGGATGAGGAAGATCCACTCCCGGACCGACCCGGCGTCGCCCAGGATCGGCAGCGAGAGGTTGCCGCCGGAACGCCAGATCATGTCGAGCTCCAGGCCGCGGCCGTCACGCATCCAGCGGGGGCTGCGGAACTTCAGCGGCCACAGCAGCGGCACACCGTTGGTGGTGATCATGTCGCCGAGGATGTGCACGGTGCAGCCCAGCGCCACGCTGAACGGCATCCAGAACCACTCCTCGGGTGCGAAGATCGCGATCAGCACCGCCAGCGTGACCGACGTGGTCCACGGCAGCAGCTTCGTGTCCCGCGTGATCTTGAGCGCCTTGAGGGCGAACGCGACGAGCAGCACGCACATGATGCCCGGGCCGATCAGGATCGAGCCGATCTGCTCGTTGCCCGTGTCGATGCTCAGGAAGCTGAGCCCCCAGGCGATGGCCGTGAACACGGCGACACCGAGGATGGAGTGCGTGCCCTTGCGGTGCCCGCCCGAGACGGCCTCGATGACCTTGACCACGCCGTTCGACACCGGCTTGAGCGAGTTCGCGATGGTGCCCGAGTGATGGTCGGCGTCCGGCAGGAGCGCGGCTCCGGCACAGACGAGCGCTCCCGCGATCACGCCGGTGTCGGTCACCGGATACCAGCCGAAGGCGATCGGCGTCGACGCGGTGACCGCTACCCAGGCCGCGGCTCCCGTCGCGGCGTGGTTGCCTCCCATCATGGTGGTGTGCGCTCCAGTTCCCGGGGTCTCCCCGAATCGGCAGTTAGGCCTTCTGACCAGGTCTGTTCCTGGCCGGGGCACACCCTAGCGCGGGCTACCGACACCAAGCCGGAGGAGCGCGCCGCGCGTCCTGCGCCTCGTGCGGGTCAGGCGCCCGTCACGTACGCGTAGTGGTGGAAGTTCTGGTCGCGCACGAAGCCCTCGGACTCGTACAGTCCCTGGGCGGCGAGGTTGTCCCACGCGGTGGCCAGCGAGACCCGGATGGCCCCGGCCTCCTTGGCCAGGCGGCAGGTCTCCTGCACCAGGGCGCGCGCCCCGCCCGTCCCGCGCGCGGCTGGCGAGACGAACAGGTCGTTCAGCACCCACGACCGGCTCAGGCTCACCGACGACCACGTGGGGTAGCTCTGCGCGAACCCGACGATCCTGGCGTCCTCCGCCGGGTCGGAGCCCTCCACGGCCACCTCCGCGACGAGCAGCACGCTGTCACCCGCGTCGCGGCGGGCGGTCAGATAGGCCCGCGCCTCGGCGTCGGGCACCTCCTGCCCGTAGAACCGCAGGTATTGCCGGAACAGGTCGACCACGGCGTCGACGTCCTCGTCGGTCGCGAGGCGCACATCAACAGACACCACGTGATCATGTCAGGCCGAACCGGGTGGACGCCATGATGTTCTGCGATACCGAAAACGGTACAGAACTGGTAAAGGACGACTCGGGCCGGAACATGCCGCACCCCGCGACGGTTGACGCAGGCGATGAACACCACGCCGCGCCTCTCCGTCCTCGACCTCGTGCCCGTCCGCTCGGGCCAGACCAGTGCCCAGGCCCTGTCGGCCTCGCTCGACCTGGCGGCGCTCGCCGACCGCCTCGGCTACGAGCGCTACTGGTTCGCGGAGCACCACAACATGGCGGCGGTGGCGGCGTCGTCGCCCCCGGTCATGATCGCCGCGGCCGCCGCGCGGACCTCGCGCATCCGCGTGGGCTCGGGCGGCGTGATGCTGCCCAACCACGCCCCGCTCGTGGTCGCCGAGCAGTTCGCGGCGCTCGAGGCCGTGGCCCCTGGCCGCATCGACCTCGGCATCGGCCGCGCCCCGGGCAGCGATCCCGTAGTCACCTCGCTGCTGCGCGCCACGGGGCCGACGGCGGACGTGGACCGGTTCCCGCAGCACGTCACCGACATCCTGAGCCTCATGGGCCCCGACGGCGCCCGCCTGCGCCTGGTCTCCGGCGACATCTACGACGTGCGGGCGACGCCGGCCGCGGCGAGCGTGCCCACGGTGTGGCTGCTGGGCTCCAGCGACTACTCGGCGCGGCTCGCGGCCGAGCTCGGGCTGCCGTACGTGTTCGCCAACCACTTCTCCGGGCAGGGCATGGACCAGATCCTCGCCCTGTACCGGGAGGGCTACCGGCCGTCGGAGGAGCATCCGGAGCCGCGCACGTTCGTGACGGTCAACGCGGTGGCCGCGCCGACGCAGGACGAGGCGCACGACCGCGCCCTGCCGCAGCTGCGCCAGATGGCCCGCCTGCGGTCCGGGCAGAAGCTCGGTGCGCTGGAGACGGTCGAGGAGGCGCTGCGCGCCCAGGCGGACGAGCCGGCCGACGGCATGCTCGCCCAGTCCATCGAGGCGATGCGGGCTCGCTGGCTGATCGGCGACGCCGAGCACGTGGCGGCCGAGGTGCGCGGCCTGGCGGAGCGGCACGGCGTCGAGGAGGTCATGCTCGTCCCGGTCGCCGGGTCGCGCGACGACGAGCCGCTGGACGCCACGTTCGGCCGGGCGCAGACGCTGGAGCTGGTGGCGGGCGCGCTGAACGCCTGACGACGCGCTGGTCGCGGCCCGCGCCGCGACCGACAAGGGGTGCCGGATCCTCGGACCGGCGCCCCTTGTCGTTCCCAGGGCTTGTCTCGGCGGGGGAGCGGGTGCATAGTGGGAATCGTCAACCAACTGGTTGGTTGGTTGGCCTAGTGGAACCGCCCGAGGAGCCCCATGTACACCGTGCCCGACCAGACCGGCCGCACCGTCGTCGTCACCGGCGCCAACAGCGGCACCGGCCGCGAGACCGCCAAGCGCCTGGCCGCTGCCGGCGCCCGCGTGGTCCTTGCCGTCCGCAACCCCGACAAAGGGGCCGACGCGCTCGCCGAGGTGCTCGGCACCCGCCCCGACGCACAGGCGGAGGTACGGATCCTGGACCTCGCCGACCTGGCGTCCGTCCGGGCGTTCGCGGACGGGCTCGGGCGCGACCTCGGCCGGCTCGACACCCTCGTGAACAACGCCGGAGTGATGGCGACGCCGCGGCGCTACCAGACCGCCGACGGTCACGAGCTGCAGTGGGGCACCAACTTCCTGGGCCCGTTCGCGCTGACCAACCTGCTGCTGCCGCTGCTCCTGGCCGCGCCCGCCCCGCGGGTGGCCACCATGAGCTCCGGCGTGGCCAACGCGGGCCGCATCGACTTCACGGACCTCGACCGGGAGCGCCGTCCCTACCGCACCTGGGCCGCCTACGGGCAGTCCAAGCTCGCCGACCTGTACCTCGCCCGGCACCTCGCGCACCTCGCCGGACACCGGGGCTGGACGCTGGTGAGCACGGCCGCGCACCCCGGCTTCACGCGGACCAACCTCCAGGTCACGGGCCCGAGCATGGGCAAGGAGCAGCCGGTGCGCTGGTCGCCGGGGAGCATCCTGCCGTCGATGGAGGCGCCCGAGGGCGCCGGCTCCATCCTGCTGGCGGCCGCCGACCCGGCCGCCACCTCCGGTGCCTACTACGGCCCCCGGTTCGGGCTGACCGGAGATCCCCGCCCGGCGCGCCTCAACCGGCGCATGCGGGACGACGCGACCGCGGCCCGGCTGTGGGCCGTCGCCGAGGAGATCACCTCGACCGCCGTCCCGGTCGGATGAGCGGCCCGACGAACGGCTCGACCAGCGCCGCGCAGACGGCGGACCTGCCTGCCCGCCCGCACGTGCCGGACCAGACCGGGCGCACGGTCGTGGTCACGGGGGCCAACAGCGGTACCGGCCGCGAGGCCGCCAAGCGGCTCGCGG
>NZ_KI911690.1:31585-33913 GCF_000515355.1 Promicromonospora kroppenstedtii DSM 19349
CCCTGCCCGCTCAGGGCGCGGGCACCGTCTCGGGTTCCGGCTCCGGGCTCGCGGCGCGGGACGCGGCGAGCTCGGCCTGCACGGCGGCGAGCTGGGCCCGGATCGCGCGCAGCTCGGTCATCACCTCGGCGTCGTTCTTCTCCTCGTGCTCGGCGAGGTCGTCGATGCTCTCCATGCCGCTGACGACCACGGCGATGAACAGGTTCAGCACCGCGAACGAGACCACCAGGATGAACACGACGAAGAAGATCCACGCCATGGGCTCGTGCACCATGACGTCGTCAGCGATGTCCGGCCAGGCCTCGCCGGTCATGACCTGGAACAGCGTGAACGCCGTGGTGCCCAGGTCGCCGAAGTGCTCGGGGGCGATCGCGCCGTAGAGGTTGGTCGCGATCACCACGGACACGTACATGACCAGGACCAGCAGCGCGCCCACCGAGCCCATGCCCGGCACGGCCGCGACGAGGCCGTTGACCACGCGCTTCATGGAGGGCACGGAGTCGGCCAGGCGCAGCACGCGCAGGATCCGCAGGGCGCGCAGCAGCGACAGCGGGCCGGTCGCCGGGATCAGGGCGATGCCGACCACGAGCAGGTCGAAGACGCTCCAGGGGTCACGGAAGAAGCGCGGGCCGTGGGCCACCAGACGCAGGGTGATCTCGGCGACGAAGAAGCACAGCATCGCGTCGTCGATCACCTGGAGCACCTCGTCCGCCGGGCCGTCGAGGATCGACGTCTCCAGGCCGAGGATCGCGGCGTTGGCGATGATGACGCCGAGCACCGTCCGCTGGAACCACTGGTGCTCGACCAGCCTGCGCAGGCGCTCGCGAACTGGCGCACCACCGACCGACATCCGGACTCCTTTCAAGGGGTTTGTCCGGAATGCAGAGTAACTGTCGGTCGGTGGTGGGTGTGGCGCGGTCCGGCGCCTACCAGCTCACGGGTTCACGGATGATCGGGCAGGTCATGCAGTGCCCGCCGCCCCGTCCGCGGCCGAGCTCGCCGCCCGCGATCTCGATCACCTCGATGCCGGCCTTGCGCAGCAGATCGTTCGTGGTCGTGTTGCGGTCGTAGGTGAACACCACGCCGGGCTCGACGGCCACGGAGTTGTTGCCGCTGTCCCACTGCTGGCGCTCGGACTCGTAGACGTCGCCGCCGGTCTCGATGACCCGCAGCCGGCCCAGCCCCGAGACCTCGCCGACGACGTCGAGGAACGACGAGGCGCCGGCGTCCGTCACCGACACGCCGATCGGGCCGGAGTCCGGGCGCAGCACGAACGGGTGCACGCGGTCCACGATGCGCGGGTACACGGTGACGGTGTCGACGTCGACGAACGTCATGATCGTGTCCAGGTGCATGGCCGCGCGCAGCCGGGGCATGCCCGCCACGACGATCTGCTCGGCCGCGCCCGCCTCGAACAGCGAGGCGGCGACCTGCGTGATGGCCTGGCGCGAGGTGCGCTCGCTCATGCCCATCAGCACGGTCCCGTTGCCGATCGGCATGATGTCGCCGCCCTCGAAGGTGGCCTCGCCGTGGGTGGTCTCCGGGTCGCCCCACCACACGCGGCTCCCCACGAAGTCGGGGTGGAACGTGTAGATCGCCTTCATCAGCAGCGTCTCGTCCCGGCGGGCCTGCCAGTACAGCGGGTTCAGCGTGAGGCCGCCGTAGATCCAGCACGTCGTGTCACGCGTGAACAGCGTGTTCGGCAGCGGCGGCATGAGGTACTCGCGCGCGTCCGGGCTCAGGTCGGCCAGCGCGCGGAAGCCCGGCGGCAGCTCGGGCACGTCGGCCACGGCCAGGCCGCCGATCAGGTACCGGGCCAGCTCGTGCTCCGGCAGCGACTCCAGGTACTCGCGCGTCGCCTCGACCAGGCCGTTGCCCACGATCTCGGGCACGATCTTGCGGTCGAGCAGCCAGCCGCGGGCGCCGGGAACGCGCAGCGTCTGGGCGAGCAGGGCGTGCAGCTCGACGACGTCGACGTCGCGTTCGCGCAGCTCGGTCACGAAGTCGGCGTGGTCCTGCTGGGCGCGCTCGACCCACAGCACGTCGTCGAACAGCAGGTCGGCGGAGTTGGACGGGGTGAGGCGCTGGTGGGCCAGGCCCGGCGCGCAGACCAGCACCTTGCGCAGGCGGCCCACCTCGGAGTGGACGCCGTACGCCGACGAGGGTGTGCCGGCCGGGGGCGGTGTGATGTCGATGGTGTTCATCGGGCGCTAACGGTACTCACCCGGCCGCCGTCGTGCCGAGCAGGGAGCCCAGCGCGAAGGTGGCGCCGAGCGCCAGCGCCCCGCCGACGACGACGCGCGCCGTGGCCCGCACCCGGGGCGCGTC
>NZ_KI911690.1:34013-37732 GCF_000515355.1 Promicromonospora kroppenstedtii DSM 19349
GAGCGGCTCGCCGCGGCGCTGGTCGAGCGGTTCGCGCGGACCGCCGACGTCGAGACGCACGAGGTGCTGGTCACCCACGCGTTCCAGGTCGCGTGGCTGGTGCGGCACGCGCTCGACGCGCCGCCGGCCCGCTGGCTGGGCCTGAACAGCGGCAACGCGGCGCTGACCGTGATCGAGTACCGCGACGGCCTGCCACCCACGGTGGTGCTGTTCAACGACATGGGGCACCTGCCCGGTGACCTGCGCTGGACGGGTTTCCCGCCGTCGGCGCGACCCTGATGCGACGCGCGGGTCACCAGAGTGATCTGAGGGCCTGCACGTCCTAGGGGATCAGGCCTGCCCAGCGGCGGGAGGTGTCGACCAGGGCGACCCGGTCGAGCGCGTCGATCTCCTCCTGGGTGTGCCAGGCGACGCCGTCGGTGGAGCCGTCCTCCTCGACGCGCAGCTCGCCGCCCGTGATGCGCGCCCGGTAGACGATGCGCAGAGCCTGCCCCGGACGGTCCGCCGCGTGCACGCGCTCGGCCGCCGGGAACACGATGCTGTCGACGCCCAGCAGCCCGTCCAGCTCCACGTGGTAACCAGTCTCCTCGTAGACCTCCCGGACGGCGGCGTCGGCCGGGTGCTCGCCCGGGTCGATGCCGCCGCCGGGCATCGTCCAGCCGTGGTGCGTGCCCTCGGACCAGTGCGGCAGGAGCATGCGGCCTGCCTCGTCGGTGATGACCGCGTACGCGGAGACTCGCAGGTCCATGGTCCCGTCGGTACTGGTGAACATGGTGCCCAGCATGGCGCACCCGAGTACGCCGGGGCGCCAACGTTCGCGCTCATCGAGGAACACCCGGGCGGACCGAGACCGCTCAGGCGAACAGCACCGCCAGCTCCGCCGCCTGTGCCCGGCCGACCGCGCGCCCCGCGGCGGCCGACGGCGCCCGTGTCTCGGGGGAGAGCGGGTTGATGCCGAACGCCTCCATCGAGGCGTCGTCGGCGCAGATCATGAGCACCTTCGCCGGCGCCAGGGCCTCGACCTGCTCGGTAGCGGAGGGCCCGAACGGCGACGGCGACCCCGGCCGCTGCGGCGTGACGACCAGCACGTGGTCGGCGCCCGCGGCCAGGTCGACGTTCGCGACCGACCGGATGCCGCCGTCCACGTAGCGCCGGCCGTCGATGGTCACGGGCGGCCACACGCCCGGCACCGCGCAGCTCGCGGCGATGGCGTCGAGGAGTCGCACGCCCGAGTCGCGCCGGAAGACCCTCAGCTCGCCGGACTCGGCATCGACGGCGGGGATCGCGAGATCGGTGTCCGGCCACCGCGTGCTCAGCAGCTGCGCCTCGTGCTCCTTGAGCCGGGTCGCCTCGTCCGTGGTGTGCGCGGTCAGTGCCATCGCGCCGATCCGGCGCCGGATCTCCAGAGGGTCCGGGGGCGTGCCGTCGGGGGCCGGCTCGAAGGCGGCGGCCCAGCCCGCGAACATCGCGGGACCGTCGAACTCGACCACGAAGTCGAGGCCGTCGTCGACCAGCTGCGCCTCGTAGAGCGCCTCCAGCGGCGTGCCGCTCGTGATCTGCGCGGCCACGGCGGACCCGGCCGAGGTGCCGACGACCCGGTCGGCGCCCAGCAGCCGGGCCGCGAGGTCCCGGTCCTTGTCGGCGATGCCCTGCAGCACGCCCAGCTCCCAGGCGACGCCTGCCACGCCGCCACCTCCGAGTACGAGTGCGTCCGTCATGTCTCGCACACTACGACCGGGTTCCGGGCCCGGCGAGGTCACGCGAGGGTGATCGCGGGGCGCTCCCGGGGGCGCAGGAGTCGTCCGAGCCCGCCAGGCTTGCCCACCCGCGACGCCGCGAGGCCCGGGATGTCGAGCACGGCTGCGATCTCCCGGTGCACGGCGCGCGCGATGCTCAGGGGGTCGCCCCGGCGCGCAGTTCGTCCGCGAGCGAGGTCAGGAGCGCGGGTCAGCCGATCGGGTCGCCCGCCACGGCCTTGGCCGCCAGGCGTTCCTCCTCGCTGACCTCCCAGACCTCGTGGGCGGCGTGCAGGGCCAGGAGGATGATCACGCAGCCCAGGACCAGGTCGGGCCAGCCGGAGCCGGTCCACGCGGTCACGAGGCCCATCGCGATGATCGCCACGTTGACCAGCACGTCGTTGCGGGCGGAGAGGAACGCCGCCCGGCCCAGCGCGCCGCCGGTGTGGTGGGCGCGGGCCAGCAGCCAGGCGCTGGTCCCGTTGACGGCGATCGCCCCGAGCGAGGCCAGCACCAGCGGGCCGACGTCGGGCGCCGTCGGGTCGGCGAACCGGCCCACGGCCTGCCAGGCGGCCACCGCGGCCGGCCCCAGGATGATCAGGGCCATGACCCTGCCCATCAGCGCCCGCCGGGCCAGCGGCCAGCTCAGCGCCACCAGGATCAGCAGGTTGATCGCCGTGTCCTCGAGGAAGTCGACGCTGTCGGCGAGCAGGGAGACCGACCCGGCGGCGAGCGCCACGGTGAGCTCGACGAAGAAGTAGGCGAAGTTGAGGAGCGCGACGACCAGCACGGTCCGGCGCAGGCCGGCCAGGCGGTCGTCAGGTGACGTGGGCACGGTGACATTCTGCCGGGCGGGTCGGGTTGCGGCTGGCGGCCCGGATCCCTTTGAGGCCTAAGTTTCTTCGCTTTGACGAACGTCAAAGCGAAGAAACTTAGGCCTCAAAGGGAAGCGCGCCGTCCGGGTTGACCGGGGTCAGTCCGCCGAGCGGACCATCGCCCGTACCCCGACCGTCAGCCCGACGGCGGCCGTGGCCACCGCCGCCACCCAGCCCCACGCGACGGCGGAGGACGCCAGGTCGCCCGCGAACGCGGCCCGCCCGGAGTCGACGACGTACCGCAGCGGGTTCACCGTCGAGACGGCGCGCATCCACGCGGGCCCGGTCTCCAGCGGCAGCAGCATGCCGGACAGCAGCATCACGGGGAACAGCACCGTCTGCTGCACCACCCAGAACATCCACTCCTGCTTGCGCACCGCGAGCGCCAGCGAGTACGACAGGGCGCCGACGCCGATGCCGAGCACGGCGAGCTGCAGCAGGGTGAGCACCGCGCCGAGCGGGTCGGGGCGCAGGCCGAACGGCAGCATGACGAGCAGCACCACCGCGGACTGCGCCAGGACCGGCACCATCTCCTTCAGGGCCCGGCCCACGAGCTGCGCCGACCGGGACAGCGGGGTCACCAGCATCCGCTCGTGCACGCCGGAGGAGATGTCGAGCTGCAGGTTGGAGCCGGTGACCGAGCTGCCGAACAGCGTGGTCATCGCCAGCACGGCGGGCACGAACCACAGCCAGACGTCTGAGCCCAGGGTCGCGCCGGCCGAACCGACCAGCAGCGGACCGAACAGCCCGAGGAACACGAGCGGCTGGATGAGGCCGAACAGCAGCGAGAACGGGTCGCGCGCCACGGGGCGCAGCTCCCGGAGCAGCACGATGCGGGTGTCCCGCACGAAGCTGCGGCGAGCCAGGCGTCCCGCGGACGTCGACGGGGCGGGGGTCAGGGTCGCGGCGCTCATGCCGGGACCTCCTTCTTGATCGGTGCGGCGGTGGCGGTCTGGGTGTCGGCGGGGTCGCCCGGCCCGGCGGCGTCGACGCCGGTCTCGCGGAGGCTGCGGCCGGTCAGGCCGAGGAACACGTCGTCGAGCGTGGGTCGGGCCACGTCCACGCGGCTCACCTCGAGGCCGGCGGCGTCGGCCGCGCGCAGGAGCCC
>NZ_KI911690.1:37832-44090 GCF_000515355.1 Promicromonospora kroppenstedtii DSM 19349
CGCGCGGACGCCGCGGACGTCGAGGCCTACGCCGACTGGATCCTGCGGATCGCCGAGGAGGTCGCCGAGGCCGCCGGCACCAAGGAGGGCGGCTTCTTCAGCAAGCGCGTGCTGGTCTCCGCGGGCGAGCGCGACTTCATCGACCGGCTGACGGCCGCCGTCGGGCGCTGACTCCTCCGTCCCTTTGAGGCCTAAGTTTCTTCGCTTTGAGCCGGCTCAAAGCGAAGAAACTTAGGCCTCAAAGGGGATCAGCCGCAGAGGGGATCAGCGGCACAGGGAGCCGGCCTCGAAGAGAATCAGGCTCACAGCGGGTCGGGCTCACGGCGAGCCGGCGCGCTGCCGGGCGTACTCCAGCTCCGGCCGGCCGCGCGTGCCGTACCGGGGTGCGCGGGTCGCGACGCCGCGGTCGGCCAGGAACTCCAGGTACCGGCGGGCCGTGATCCGCGCCAGGTGCAGCTCGTCGGCCACCTCGCTCGCCGACAGCGGCCCGGCCGCTCGGGCCAGCAGGTCGGACACCGTGTCGAGCGTCTCCTGCGACAGGCCCTTGGGCAGCCCCGCGGCGTTGGAGGTACGCAGCGCGGCGAAAGCGGTGTCCACCTCGCGCTGGCTCATCGTCGAGACGGGCGAGCGCATCTGGTCGAAGTACTTGCGGTACGCGCCGAGCTTCTCGGCGAACAGCCCGAAGGCGAACGGCTTGATCAGGTACTGCACGACGCCGACGGCGACCGCCTCGCGCACCACCTCCAGCTCGCGGGCCGCGGTCACGGCGATCACGTCCACCACCAGGCCCGCCGCGCGCAGCTGCCGGCACAGCACGAGGCCGTGCCGGTCGGGCAGGTTCATGTCCAGCAGGAGCAGGTGCACCTCGTCGCCGGCCGTCTGGGCGTCGCGCAGCGCGCGCACGGTCTCGCTCGCGGTGTGCACCACCCCGGCCAGCTCGAACCCGTCCACCCGGCGCACGTACTCGCCGTGCGCCTCGGCCGTGTGCGGGTCGTCCTCCACGACCAGCACCCGGATCACGCGGGCACCTCGGCGGGCGGCGCCGCCTGCCCGACGGCGTCGGGCCGGGGCAGCGTGACCGTGAAGACGGCCCCGGTGCCCGCGCCGCGGGAGACCTCGATGTCGCCGCCGAAGCTCTCCACCACCTGCCGCACGAGCGCCAGGCCGTAGCCGCGCCCGCCCGCCACGGCGTCCTTGGTGCTCCAGCCCTGGTCGAAGATGCGGTCCAGGTCGGCGTCCGCGATGCCGGCGCCGCTGTCGGAGACCTGGAACACCAGCGAGCCGTCGTCGCCGTTGGCGAGGTAGATCTCCACCCACGCCTCCGGGGCCTGCCCGCCGCCGTCCGGGCCGGTGTCCTGCCGGGCGAGGTCCAGCGCGTGCGCGGCCGCGGCGTCGATCCCGTTGTCGATCAGGTTGCCCAGGATCGTCACCACGTCCACCGGCTCCAGCCAGTGCGTGCCCGGCGTCAGGTGCGTCTCGAAGTGCATCTCGACGGCGCGCTCGCGGGCCTGGGCGGCCTTGCCCAGCACGAGCGCGGCGATCACCGGCTCCTCGATCGCCTGGACCACGCGGTCGGTGAGCCGTTGGCCCAGGTCACGCTCGCCGGCCACGAACCGCAGCGCCTCGTCGCTGCGGCCCAGCTCGATGAGGGTGGCGATGGTGTGCAGACGGTTGCTGAAGTCGTGGGTCTGGGCACGCAGCGCCTCGGAGATGGTGCGCACCGAGGACAGCTCGCCCGTCACCCGCTGCAGCTCGGTCCGGTCGCGCAACGAGACCACCTCGCCCACGTTCCGCCCGGCCGCCGCCGCGGTGTCGCGGCCCACGAGCAGCACGCGGTCGCCCACGCGGACCGGCCCCTCCGGCGCGGCGCCGCCCAGCAGGTCGCGGACGGCGGGGGACAGGCGCGGGTCGGCCACCGCGAACGGGGCCGTGAGGTCCGGGACGTCCAGCAGGCGCAGCGCCTCGTCGTTGGCCAGCACCACCGTGCCGTCCTCGACCAGGAGCATGCCCTCCTCGACGGAGTGCAGCACCGCCTCGTGCGCGGTGAACAGGTGGGCCAGCTCGTCAGGGCCCTTGCTCTCCGTGATCCGGTCCAGCCGCCGGGCCAGCAGCGTCGCGGCGACGGCGCCCGTGCCGAACGCCAGGAGGGTGCCGACGCCCACGATCACCAGGCGCGGCACGATGCTGTCCCACAGCCGGTCGAGCGTGACCCCGGCCGAGACCATGCCGACCACCTCGCCGTCGTCGGTCACCACGGGCACCACGGCGCGCACCGACGGGCCGAGCGTGCCGTCGTAGACCTCCGTGAACGTCTCGCCCCGCAGCGCCGGCGCGGTGGTGCCCACGAACTCGCGGCCGATCTGCCACGTGTTGCGGTGCGTGTACCGGGTGCGGTCGGTGTCCATCACGGTCAGGTAGTCGATCTCCGTGGTCGCCATGACGCGCTCGGCGTACGGCTGCAGCAGGGCGGAGACCTCGGCGACCGTGCCCTCCCGGTCCGTGTCGGCGGCGGCGTGCGCCTTCGCGACCGTGTCGATCACCAGCGACTCCGCCGCGACCGTGGCCGCCAGGTCGGTGCTCTCCTTCGCGGCGTGCGACTCCGCGGACGACCGGGCGTCGAGCGCCAGCAGCCCGAACACGATGACCGCACCGGCGAACAGGAGTGCCGTGTGCACGGCGAGGAACCACCTCGCGATACTCGCACCCCGCCGCTGCGCCACGGCACCCATTGTGACCCGCCCGCGCCGCGCCCGGGACCACGTCGAGAACACTATGTACGCAATGGTGGGGTTCGCCGTCGCCACCAGCACTCTTGTCGCTGACCACACAGCGTTGTGAGAGGAACACACCCATGGCGGAAACACAGTCCGCCGGTGCCGGGACCACCCCGCGCCGCCGGCTCGACAAGAGTCACTACCTGTACATCGCGGTGATCGTCGCCGTCGTCGCCGGCGTCATCGTGGGCCTGGCCTCCCCGGAGACCGGAGTGGCGCTGAAGCCGCTCGGCACCGGTTTCGTGGCCCTGATCAAGATGATGATCTCGCCGGTCATCTTCTGCACCATCGTGCTGGGCATCGGCTCGATCGCGAAGGCCGCCACCGTGGGCCGGGTCGGCGGGCTGGCGCTGCTCTACTTCCTCGTGATGTCCACGTTCGCGCTGTTCATCGGCCTGGTCGTCGGCAACGTGCTGCACCCGGGCGAGGGCCTGAACATCGCGGGGGCCAGCTACGAGGCGGAGGGCGAGGCCGAGGGCCTGGTCGACTTCGTGCTCGGCATCATTCCCACCACGCTCGTCTCGCCGCTCACCGGCGAGTCCGTGCTGCAGACCCTGTTCGTGGCGCTGCTCGTCGGGTTCGCCATCCAGCAGCTCGGCGCGCGCGGCAAGCCCGCGCTCGACGCCATCCGGATGATCCAGGCGATCGTGTTCCGCGTCCTGACGATGATCCTCTGGGTCGCCCCCGTGGGTGCGTTCGGCGCCATCGCGGGCGTCGTCGGCGAGACCGGCTGGGGCGCCGTCGTCGCGCTGGGCACGCTGATGATCGGGTTCTACCTCACCTGCATCGTGTTCATCGCGGTGGTGCTGGGCGCCGTGCTGTGGTTCGTGGCCCGCGTGAACATCTTCTCGCTCATGAAGTACCTGGCGCGCGAGTACCTGCTCATCGTCAGCACGTCGTCCTCCGAGGCGGCCCTGCCGCGCCTCATCGCCAAGATGGAGCACCTGGGCGTGTCCAAGCCGGTGGTGGGCATCACGGTGCCGACCGGCTACTCGTTCAACCTGGACGGCACCGCGATCTACCTGACCATGGCGTCGCTGTTCATCGCCTCCGCGATGGGCACGCCACTGTCGGTGCCGGAGCAGATCGGCATGCTCGCGTTCATGATCATCGCGTCCAAGGGCGCCGCCGGCGTCACGGGTGCCGGCCTGGCCACCCTCGCGGGCGGACTGCAGACCTACCGCCCCGACCTGGTCGACGGCGTGGGCATCGTGGTCGGCATCGACCGGTTCATGTCCGAGGCCCGCGCGCTGACCAACTTCACGGGCAACGCCGTGGCCACGGTGATCATCGGCACCTGGACCAAGGAGATCGACCGGGCCCGCGTCGACGAGGTGCTCTCGGGCCACCTCCCGTTCGACGAGACCGCCGCGGACGACCTCCACGGCCCGGGGGACGCCGCCGCCGACGCCGGCGACGACGCCGAGCGCGCCGACGGCCGCCAGGTGAAGGTGGCGGAACCCGTCTGACCGATTCCCACTGACTGACGACGGCCGGGCTGCTCTGGGGGCGCCCGGCCGTCGTCCTTTTTCGTGTGTCGGGCGACAGCTCGTGGGAATATATGGACGCGGCGTGCACTTGTGTGTTTATATGAACGCACAGTCCACATCGACCAGGGAGCATCCCGTGAGCAGCACCAGCACCAGCACCAGCACCCCGCGCGTCGCGCTCGTCACCGGCGGGTCCGGCGGCATCGGTCGCGCCGTCGTCGCACGCCTCGCGGCCGACGGCTACGCCGTCGCCGTCCACTACGCGGGCAACCAGGCCCGGGCCGACGAGGTCGTGGTCGAGGTCCAGGCCTCGGGCGGCCGTGCGATCACCGTCGGCGGGGACGTCGCGGACGAGGCCGCGATGGCGGCTGCGTTCGACGCGACGGAGGCGGCGTTCGGCGGAGTCGACGTCGTCGTCAACACGGCCGGGATCATGATCCTGGGCCCGGTCGCGACCTTCGACCTCGACGACCTCGACCGCATGCACCGCACCAACATCCGCGGCACGTTCGTCGTCGCCCAGCTCGCCGCGAACCGCCTGCGCGCCGGCGGCGCGCTGATCAACTTCTCGACGTCGGTGGCCCGGACCCAGTTCCCGAACTATGCCCCGTACGTGGCCAGCAAGGCCGCCGTCGAGGGAATGACCCTGATCCTGGCCCGCGAGCTGCGCGGCAAGGACATCACCGTCAACGTGGTGGCTCCCGGCCCCACGGCCACCCCGCTCTTCCTGAACGGCAAGGACGAGCAGAGCATCTCGAACCTGGCGAACGCCGTGCCGCTCGAGCGGCTCGGCCAGCCCGAGGACATCGCCGAGTCCGTCGCCTTCCTGGCCGGTCCCGCGCGCTGGGTCAACGGCCAGGTCATCTACACCAACGGGGGCCTGGCATGAGCGCCGTCGTCGTCATCACCGGGGCGTCGAGCGGGTTCGGGGCGCTGACGGCGCGCGCCCTGGCCGCCGCGGGCCACACCGTGTACGCGGGCATGCGGCAGACCGAGGGGCGCAACGCGCCACAGGTCGACGCCGCCGCGGCCTGGGCGAGCGAGCACGACGCCGACCTGCGCGCGATCGAGCTCGACGTGAGCTCGCAGGACTCGGTCGACCGGGCCGTCACGCAGATCGAGGCCGAGCACGGCCGGATCGACGTGCTGGTCCACAACGCCGGGCACATGGTGGTCGGGCCGGCCGAGGCGTTCACGCCGGATCAGCTCGCGCAGCTCTACGACGTCAACGTGCTGTCCACCCAGCGTGTGAACCGGGCGGTCCTGCCCGGCATGCGTCGGCGCGGCGCGGGGCTCGTGATCTGGGTGTCCAGCTCCAGCGTCAAGGGCGGCACCCCGCCGTACCTCGCGCCCTACTTCGCGGCCAAGGCGGGCATGGACTCCCTCGCGGTCTCCTACGCCGCGGAGCTGGCCCGCTGGGGCGTCGAGACGTCGATCGTGGTGCCGGGCTCGTTCACGAGCGGCACCAACCACTTCGCGCACGCCGGGCACCCGGCCGACGCCGCGGTGGAGGCCGACTACGAGACCCGGTACGCCGGACTGATGGGCCAGGTCGCGGAGAAGCTCGCAGCCCTGGCCCCCGACGCCGACGTGTCGCTCGTCGCGGACGAGATCGCCCGCATCGTGGCCCTGCCCGCCGGGCAGCGGCCCTACCGGGTGCACATCGACCCGGCGAACGACGGCTCCGAGGCGGTCTCGGACCTCGCGGACGAGACCCGCCGCGAGTTCCTGACCCGGGTGGGCCTCCCGGACCTCCTGCCGGGCGCGGCGGCAGCGGACGCGAGCGCTGCGCCCCCGGATGGCCGGCAGGATGTCAGGTGATCGGCAACCCGGGCGACCGATCACCTGACCTCCTACCGACCGAGCGGATCGGCTCCCGCCCGCATCTACACTGGCGCGCAGCCCTGGCAGGGGAACTGGAGGAGGGCACATGACCGAGCAGGCGACGGCGTCCGGCGCCGAGCAGGCACCCGCCCGCGGCCGGGGCCGCGGGC
>NZ_KI911690.1:44190-45236 GCF_000515355.1 Promicromonospora kroppenstedtii DSM 19349
GGCAACGTGGGCGCCGCCGGGGGCGGCGAGGGCGAGGACTTCCCGTCCGGCCCGGTGACCATCACCGTGGGGCAGGACGCCGGCGGCTCGACCGACCTCATCGCCCGCGCGGTGGCCGAGGGCATGGCCGAGGACCTCGGCGTGGCGGTCCCGGTCGTCAACCGCGCCGGTGCCAACGGCGCCCTGGCGACCGAGGAGGTCGCGGGCAAGCCGGCCGACGGGTACGAGCTGGTGCTGCTGAACGCCTCCCTCATCACGATCACGCCGCTCGCGGTGTCCGAGGACGAGGCCGTGGACCTGGCCGACCTCGACGTGATCAAGGGCCTCTCGCAGGACGACTACGTGCTGCTGGCGAGTGTGGACTCCGGCTTCGAGACCCTGGACGACCTCAAGGGCGCGTCTGGCGAGATCAAGTACGGCACCACGGGAGTGGGTACCGGTTCGCAGCTCGCGCAGGCCGCGCTGTTCGCTCAGGCCGAGATCGACGGCACGGCCGTCCCGTTCGACTCGGGCTCGCCCGCGCTGACCGCCGTCGTCGGCGACCAGGTGCAGGTGGCCACGGTGCAGCTCGGCGAGGCCAAGCCGCAGATCGACGCCGGCAAGGTGGTGCCGCTGCTGGCCTTCTCGGCCGAGCGCAACCAGTTCCTGCCCGACGTGCCGACGGCCGTCGAGGAGGGCTACGACGTGCCCGTCTCCCAGTACCGCGCGCTGGCCGCGCCCAAGGGGCTGCCCGAGGACGTCCAGGCCCGGCTCGTCGAGTCGATCGACGCCGCCATCGCCACGGACACCTACACCTCGTTCAACGAGAACAACCTGCTGACGCCGCACGAGATCTCGGGCGAAGAGGTCACCACCGAGTGGACCGAGCTCGCCGAGAAGTACAAGGCGCTCACCGAGGAGTACGACATCAGCCTCGCGGAGGGCTGATCCCTCGTGGCACCGGCAACGAAGGAGGCGCGCGTGGACGGCAGCTCGAACGGCAGGCCGGACGGCTCGGACGGCGCAGGTGCCGGCGGGGCGGACGGCGCCGCTGCCGTCGCGCCCGC
>NZ_KI911690.1:45336-48115 GCF_000515355.1 Promicromonospora kroppenstedtii DSM 19349
GGGCAGCCCGCGGCGAGCGCGGAGGCGGTGTCGCCGCCCGCGGTGGAGAAGGCGAGCGGGAAGTTGCTGGCGCCGAACACCGCGACGGGGCCGACGGGCACCTTGCGCTGCCGGATGTCGGCGCGGGGCAGGGGAGTGCGGTCGGGCAGGGCGGGGTCGATCCGCACGCCGCGGTGGTCGCCCTGGCGCACGACCTGCGCGAACAGGCGAAGCTGGTTCGTGGTGCGGGCGACCTCGCCCGTGAGGCGCGCCGCCGGGAGGCCGGTTTCCTGCATGGCGCGCGCGACGACGTCGGGCGCGATCGCCTCGATGTTGTCCGCCACCTGCTCCAGGAACCGGGCGTGGGGCTCGGGGGCGAGGGCGGAGAAGGAGGCGAAGGCCTCGTTCGCGGCGGCCGTGGCCTGGGCGACCTGCGCCTCGTCGAGCAGGGAGTAGGCGGGGTCGAGCGCCTGGGCGGTGGCCGGGTCCTGCCCGGCGAAGGTGCCGGCGGTGCCCTGCAGGGGCGCGCCGGCGACGATCGAGTGGCCGGTGAGCTGGGTCATTGCAGTGTCTCCTAGGACGTTCGGGTCAGCCGAGGGCGTTCGGTCAGCCGGCCGGCGTGCCGACGGCGGGGGTGCCGACGGCGGCGGTGCCGACGGCGGGGCGCACCCCGGCGGCGTCGATCAGGGCGCCGAGGTCCGTGAGGTCCTGGTCGGTGAGGTCCTGCAGGGGCGCGCGCACGCTGCCCATGTCGCGGCCGACCACCTTCATGCCGCCCTTGACGATCGACACGCCGTAACCCTTGGTACGGTCGCGGATGTCGAGGTAGGGCAGCACGAACCGACGCAGCTTCTCGGTGACCGCCGCGTGGTCCTGCGCCCGCACGTCGCGGTAGAACTCCAGGGCGAACTCGGGCACGAAGTTGTACATGGCCGAGGAGTAGGTGCTCATGCCGAGCTGCAGCAGCGGCAGGGCGTAGGTCTCGGCGGTGGGCAGGCCGCCCAGGTAGAACAGGCGGTCGCCGTTGGTCGCGTAGACGCGCGTGAGGTGCTCGATGTCGCCGATCGCGTCCTTGAACCCGATGAAGTTGGCGTGGCGCTCGGCGAGCCGCGCGACGGTCTGTGCGGAGTAGATCGCATTGCCGCGGTTGTAGACGATGACGCCGAGGTCGGTCGCGGCGCAGACGGCGGAGGCGTGCTCCAGCAGCCCGTCCTGGTCGGCCTCGGTGAGGTACGGCGGCAGGAGCAGCAGCCCCTCGGCGCCGGCGTCCTGCGCGGCGCGCGCGTTCTGGATCGCCTGGGCGGTGTTGCCGCCCGCGCTGCCGAGCACCGGGGTGCGGCCGGCGGCGGCCTCGACAGCGAGCCGCACCACCTCGGCGGACTCCTGCGGCGTCAGGCTGAAGCCCTCGCCCGTGCCGCCGGCGGCAAACAGGCCGCCGATCCGGAAGCTCGACTGCCAGTCGATGTGGTCGCGGTACCGCTGCTCGTCGACCCGCCCGTCCGCGGTGAACGGCGTGACGGGGAACGACAGCAGCCCGTCCTTGAGGGCGACGGCGAGCTCCCGGGGTGCATACGTGGCCAAGGGTGGCCCCCTCCTGTGACAGACGTCGGCGATGACATGCTGATCGGCTAGGTTCTCGCGGCCACGGTAAGAACCGCCCACGATGCCTGTCCAAGCCCAAAACGGCATCAACTCATGCCGCAACTGCATCGCCGGTTCTCAGGACGAGGGGTGCAGGTAGCGGAGGAACTCGTGCAGGGCCGGGTTCTTCGAGCCCCGGTCCCAGATGGCGTGCAGCTCGACGACGCCGTGCGGCACGTCGAGCTCCACGAACGTCACGCCCGGCAGGCCCAGCAGGCGCGCCGACTCCGGTACGAACGCGACGCCGCGCCCTGCGGCGACCAGCGAGCACATCGTCAGGATCTGGCTGACGACGTGCACCACGTTGCCGTGCTCGACGGCGATGTACCGCACCACCATGTCGTAGAAGTACCGCGCCTTGGTGGGGTGGTGGCCGACGACGGGCTGTTCGCGCAGGTCGGCGGCGGTCACGGGACGGTCCAGGCGGGTCAGCGCGTGGCCGGGCGGCACGGCCAGCACGAGGTCCTCGGACAGCAGGAGCCGGGAGTCGAAGCTCTCCTGGTCGAACGGCGGCCGGCCGAGCGCCAGGTCGAGCTCGCCGCGGCGGATCGCCTCGATCTGCTCGATCGTCACCAGCTCCTGGAGGTCCAGGTCGACGTCGGGCATGAAGTCGGTGATCTCCTGAACCAGCGTGCCCAGCAGGCTGAACCCCGAGGCGGCGGTGAACCCGAGGCGCAGCACGCCGGCGCGGCCCGCGGCGATCTTGCGGGCCAGGGCCGGGGCGGCGTCGGCGGCGGTCAGGAGGCGCCGGGCCTCCTCGAGGAACACGGTGCCGGCCGTCGTCAGCTCGACGTGCCGGTTGTCACGCTCCAGCAGAGGGACGCCGACCGCGCGCTCCAGCTTCTGGACCTGACGGCTCAGAGGCGGCTGGGTCATGTTGAGTCGTTCTGCCGCGCGGCCGAAGTGGAGCTCTTCCGCGACGGCGAGGAAGCAGCGGACCTGATCGAGGGTGTACACGATGGCCTTTCCGGGAATTGATGCATTCCGAGTATCAGGCAATGCAGTAAGAGGCTTAGACAGGCATCGTATGGGCTTCCTATGCTCAACGCCCGACCGGCAGATGCCCGTCGAAGATCTCAACGAGGAGAGCTGTGATGACAACTCCTGACCGCCGTAGCCCCCGCCTCCGCCGTGTCGCCCTGGGTGCCACCGCCGCGGC
>NZ_KI911690.1:48215-49086 GCF_000515355.1 Promicromonospora kroppenstedtii DSM 19349
GGCCGAAGTGCTCGACGCGACGGCGCAGGCCTGGAGGGCGCGGTCAGCGGGCTGAGGGTGACTACCGGCTCGCCGCCGGGCGGCCGGGGGCTGCCGCCGTCGAGCTCATCCCCTTTGAGGCCTAAGTTTCTTGTCTTTGAGGTGGCTCAAAGACAAGAAACTTAGGCCTCGAAGTGGAGCGAGAGGCGCTGGTAGCATCGCCGTATGGCGATGACAAAGGTGCTGGACGATGTGAAGCCCGCCGAGCCCGAGGCGATGGCCGTCGCGTCCTACCTGTTCCACGGGTTCTCCGACCCGTCGCGGCTGGCGATCCTGCAGCACCTGGCCCTCGGTGAGCACCGCGTCGTGGACCTGACCGGGCACCTCGGCCTGGCGCAGTCCACGGTGTCCAAGCATCTGGCGTGCCTGCGCGACTGCGGGCTCGTCGAGTCCCGGCCGGAGGGCCGGGCGTCCGTGTTCTCGCTGATGCACCCGGAGGCGACGCTCAAGGTGCTCGCCGCCGCGGAACAGCTCCTGGCCCTGACCGGCGACGCCGTCGCGCTGTGCCCGGTCTACGGCGCCGACGGTTCGGCGACGCACACGCCGGACGCGGTCGCGCACCCGGCGGAGGCGCCTGCGCGCGCTGACCGGACGACGAGGGCGTCGTCATGAGCCACAGCCACGGTCCTGGCGGCCACACGCACGGCGACGCGGGCGGACGACGGCGCCTCGCCGTCGCGTTCGGCATCACGGCGTCCGTCTTCGTGGCCCAGGCGGTCGGCGCCCTGCTCACGGGCAGCCTCGCGCTGCTGGTCGACACCGCGCACATGCTGACCGACGTCGCGGGCCTCGCCATCGCGCTCGGCGCGGCGTCGCTCGCGCTGCGGCCGCC
>NZ_KI911690.1:49186-50398 GCF_000515355.1 Promicromonospora kroppenstedtii DSM 19349
GCGGGCCATGTGGGCGTTGAACGCGTCGCTCTCGGCCAGCCGGGGCGCGCGCGTGCCCGCGTACGGCGGCCGGCCAGGGGTGTGGTGCGTGCTCATCGAATCTCTCCTCCTCGGTCGCGGACCAGCTCACGCAGGCGCTCCAGCACGCGTGCGTCACCGATCCCGTCGTGCTCGTACTCGTTGGTGACCCAGGCCTGCGCCGACCCGACCCGCGAGAGCGTGTCGAGCTGCAGGCCGGAGTCGACGAACATGTCGTCGTGGTAGACGACGGCCGCCAGGGGGACCTCGTTGGCGGCCAGGCGGTCCAGGTCGTACAGCGGCGACCACTCCTGGCGCGCCGCCAGCTCGTGCACCGCGCCCTGATAAGGCCGCAGCAGCCGGATCTCGTCGAACATCCACGGGAACGCCATCTCGCCCGTGAACAGCAGCGGACGCCGGTCCGCGTCGAACTCCGGCCGCCGGTCGCGCTCGGCCTGCGCCGCCCAGCCCGTGGGGCCGTTCGCGCCGTGCCCGTAGATCGACTCCTGCAGCGTCCAGAACAGCGGCCCGTCCGCCTGCGACGTGCGGACCATCGCCTCCTGCAGGAACCCCGCCGACAACCGGCCGGGCGCCGCGAACGCCTTCTCGACGAACCAGTGCAGCCGCTCCGGCCCCGGCTTCATGCCCAGGTCGATGCCCATGGACTGGAACCGGCGCACCGTCAGCACGTCGCCGTCCGGCAGGAGCACGTCGCCCTGGGCCAGCCGGTCCGCGATCGCCGCGACGGCGTCGACGTCGGCCGGGTAGCGCCGGTAGAACTCCGCCGTCTTCCCGGCGACCCGGCCGAAGGTGCGGCGGTAGACCTCCGCGGCGTCCGGCGGCGTGCCCGGGATGCCGCCCGCGACGTAGCAGGCGCGCAGCGCCTCCGGCGCCACCGACAGGTACGTCAGCGTGATCCAGCCGCCGAAGCTCTGCGCGAGCGTCGTCCACGGCCGCCCGCCGTACACCTGCCCGCGCACGTCCTCCAGGTCGGCCACGATCGAGTCGGCCCGGTAGCAGGCCAGCAGGTCGGCACCCTGGGCGGCGTCCAGCCCGGCCAGGGCCTCGCCGTCCAGCGGCGAGCTGCCGCCCGTGCCGCGCTGGTCCACGAACACCACGCGGTAGTCGCGCAGCGCCACGTCCAGCCAGCCGTCCCGCCGCAGCGGCCGCGGGTTCGCGCCGCCCGGCCCGCCC
>NZ_KI911691.1:0-1624 GCF_000515355.1 Promicromonospora kroppenstedtii DSM 19349
CGGCGCGCGCGACGCCGGCCAGGGGGCGGTGCGCCGCCCGGTGCCGGCCGCGTGCACGGGGGAGTGCGGCCGGTTCGAGGTTGGGATCCATGAAGGCTGGGACCTTTCTGGTTCGGAAGCTGAAGCGCACACGCGGCATCGTGGTGGGCCGAGCCGAGGTGGGCCCACACTAGCGCCTCCTCCGGCGGTGCGGGACCCACCTGGCGTGATCTTTTCGTGATCGGCACTCCCGGCTCACCACGGCGCTGGGGGGTCGGCACTTTGCATCGAGGTCGGCAGAGGCCTGTGCCGACCTCGATGCAAGCTGCCGAGTCTGCGGGGCAAACTGCCGAACCTGCCGCCAGTGCCGACTCAAGGACGGGTAGCCGGGTCAGCCCCCGGCACCCGCCGTCAGCTCCCGGGCGGCACCGCCGTGCTCTCGCGGACCACCAGGGTGTGCGGCGCCGTGACCTCGACCGCGGGGGTGTCCGGGTCGTCGATGCGTTCGGCGATCCGACCCACGGCCTGCCGGGCGATGAACGGGGTGTCGAGCGAGACCGTGGACAGGCTGGGGTGCGTGTACTGGCCCTCCTCGATGTCGTCGACGCCGATCACGGCGACGTCGTCGGGCACGCTGCGGCCGGCGTCGAAGACGGCGCGCATCGCGCCCATGGCGAGCAGGTCGGAGTAGCAGAAGATGGCGTCGGGCGGCTCGGGCAGGGCGAGCAGCGCCGTGGCGGCGTCGTACCCGTCGGCCCGGCTGTAGTGCGCGGCCGGGCGCAGCAGCTCGCGCTCGGACGTCAGCCCCGCTTCGGCCAGCGCTCGCTCGTAGCCCAGGGTGCGCTGGCGCGGGGTGGTGTAGTCCTCGTCGGGCTGCACGCCGATCGCCGCGATGCGGGTGCGGCCGGTCGCGATGAGGTGGGCCGTCGCGTCGTGGGCCGCCTGCACGTTGTCGATGGCCACGTGGTCGTAGCGGCCGTCGAAGTCGTGCTCGCCGAGCAGCACGAGCGGCATCGACCGGCTGGGCTCCATCTCGGCCAGCTCGCCCTGCGTGACCAGGGGGGTGAACAGGACGCCGTCGAACAGCATCGTGCGGTCGGCGCCCGTCAGGAGCCGGCGCTCGCGCTCGTGGTCGTGCCCCGTCTGGTCGACCATGACGCGGTAGCCCAGCGCGGCGGCGGCGTCGATCACCTCCCGTGCGAGCTCCGCGAAGTACGGGACGTCGATCTCCGGGACCACGAGCGCCAGCACGCCGGTGCGCCCCGTGCGCAGCGTGCGGGCCACCGGGTTGGGCCGGTAGTCCAGCTCCTCGATCGCGGCCTGCACCCGCTGCCGGGTCCGCTCGCTCACGTGCGTGTAGCCGGCGACGACGTTCGACACCGTCCGCACCGAGACCTGGGCTTTCTCTGCCACATCGCGCAGTGTGATCGGCACCGCGTCCCCTTTCATCCTGGTGGACCCAAGGATAGGCCTTGCAACGTACGCAAAGCAGAGCTAGTTTGCACACGTTGAAAACTCCGCGGGGCGCCATGCCCCGCGCATGCACAAGGGAGTGCTCATGCACCCGAATCGCACCACCCGCGCGGCCACCGGCCGCCCGTCCGTCGCGCGTCGCACGGCGGTCGTCGCCGCCGGGGCCCTGACC
>NZ_KI911691.1:1724-2619 GCF_000515355.1 Promicromonospora kroppenstedtii DSM 19349
CGGGTCCTGGCGGCAGCCGCCCGCGCCGGGGTGCGCCGCGTGGTAATGACGTCGTCCCTCGCCGCCGTGAGCGCGGCCGCCTCGCGCGCGGGCGACCGGCGGTACACCGAGGAGGACTGGAGCGACCCGGACCGGGTAGCGCCCTACGCGAAGAGCAAGACGCTGGCGGAGCGCGCGGCCTGGGGCTTCGCCGCGGACCATCCCGAGCTGGAGCTGGCGGTGATCAATCCAGGACTCGTCCTGGGTCCGGTGCAGCACGCGGCGTCCGGCACCTCGGTGTCGCTGGTGCGCAGGCTGCTCGGCCGGGAGATCCGCGCGGTCCCTGAGCTCGGCTTCGCCCCGGTCGACGTGCGGGACGTGGCACGGGCGCACCGGCTGGCCATGGAGGTGCCCGACGCTGCGGGCCAGCGGTACATCTGCGCCGGCGACAACCTGTGGTTCGGCGACATCGCACGGATCCTCGACGAGGAGTTCGGGCCGCAGGGGTACCGCGTGCCGCGTCGCAGGATGCCGTACTGGCTGCTCTGGACGGTCGGCCGGTTCGACCGCGAGGTGCGGCTCGGCCTCGACTTCGTCGGCAGCGCGGAACTCGTCAGCGCGGAGAAGGCGCGCCGCGAGCTCGGCTGGAGCATGCGGCCCGTGCGGGAGACGCTGGTCGACACCGGCCGCAGCCTCGCCGAGCTGGGGCTCGTC
Organism: Promicromonospora kroppenstedtii DSM 19349; assembly: GCF_000515355.1. Classification (GTDB taxonomy): domain Bacteria; phylum Actinomycetota; class Actinomycetes; order Actinomycetales; family Cellulomonadaceae; genus Promicromonospora; species Promicromonospora kroppenstedtii. The sequence continues at coordinate 2,418 of NZ_KI911691.1, forward strand.
CGGCCGCGCCGTGCCGTGCGGACGACGGCCTGAGGCGTCCTCTCGGGAATGTGGCTGGGCGGTCGGCAGTTTGCGCCACGAACTCGGCAGTTTGCATCGAGGTCGGCACAGGCCTGAGCCGACCTCGATGCAAGCTGCCGACCTTGTAGGAAACTGCCGCCTCAGCGCAGCTGCCGACCTTGCAGCGCCCGCAGGCGCCGCT
>NZ_KI911691.1:2719-3644 GCF_000515355.1 Promicromonospora kroppenstedtii DSM 19349
CGGCCGGCGCGCGCCAGCAGGTGCGCGCGGACGGCGTCGAGCCGGGGCAGACCGGGGTGTGCCCGCTCCAGGCCGGCCAGGGCGTCCAGGGCCGGTCCGTCGCCGTGCACCTGGGCTTCCGCCACGATCCGGTTCAGCGTGATCGTCGGATTCTGCCGGCCGGTCACGACGTCGAGGACGTCGTACAGCGCGAGGATCTCGGACCAGTCGGTCGACGCCGTGTCCGGGGCCTCCGCGTGCAGCGCCGCGATGCAGGCCTGCAGCAGATACGGGCCCGGGGCGGCGCCCGGCACGGTCGCCTCGACCAGGCGGATCCCCTCGCGCACGAGGGTCTGGTCCCAGCAGGTCCGGTCCTGCTCGTCCAGCGGGACCAGGCCGCCGTCGGCCGCCTGGCGGGCCGGACCGCGCGACTCGGTGAGCAGCATGAGCGCGAGGAGCCCTGTCACCTCCGGGTCGCCGGGCAGGGCCTGCCGCAGCAACCGGGCCAGGTGGATCGCCTCGGCCGCCAGGTCCGTGTCCCGGGCAGGCGTGCCCGACGTCGTGTGGTGGGCCTCGGTCAGCATCGCGTAGAGCACGTCGAGCACGGGCCCGAGCCGTTCGGCGGCGTCCCGGGGCCGGGGCAGGTCCCCGCTCAGCTCGGCCAGGCGGCGCTTGGCGCGTGTGATGCGCTGCGCCACGGTCGCCTCGGGGAGCTGGTGCACGTTCGCGATCTGTGCCGTGCTGAGGCCGGCCACGGCGCGCAGCGTGAGGGCGACCTGCGCGGGCCGGGGCAGCGCGGGATGACAGCAGAGCTGCAGCAGGAGCAAGCTGTCGTCCGCGGGGGACCCCGCCGTCCGAGGGCCGGCGGGCGACATGCTCAGCGGCTCGGCCAGGAGCGCCTCCCGGACCTCGCGGTCGCGGCGCCGGCTGTCGGCGCGCACCCGGT
>NZ_KI911691.1:3744-7553 GCF_000515355.1 Promicromonospora kroppenstedtii DSM 19349
GGTTCGCCGCCGCGCCGCCCGCGATCGCGCTCGGCGCGCTGCTCGCCCGTCGGCAGGACGAGGTGCGGCACGCCGAGGTCGAGCTCAGCCGCCTCGAGGAGGTCTACCGGGTGGCCGCGGCGGGCCGGGGTCCCACCGACGTCGTCGACGTCATCCGGGGGGAGGACGCCGTCCGGCACCGGTTCGAGCAGCTCCAGCTCGGGGCGCGCGAGTGCGTCGACGCGTTCGTCCGCCCGCCGGTGATCGTCACGTCGAGCCAGGAGAACTCCGCCGAGGGCCAGGCCGTCGAGCGTGGCGTGCAGTACCGCGTGGTGGTCGAGCGCAGCATGCTGGAGAGCCAGGCCGTGACGGTCGACGAGGCGGTCGAGGCCACGGAGGCTGGGGAGGACGTGCGGTTCGCCGAGCGGGTGCCGCTCAAGCTCATCCTCATCGACCGCCGGCTCGCGCTGCTGCCGCTCACGTCGTCGGGCGACGTCGTCGGCGCGCTGCTGGTCCGCGAGAGCACGCTGCTCGACGCCCTGCTCGCGCTCTTCGAGAACGTCTGGGACCGCTCGACGCCGCTGCTCGTGGGCACGTCGGGCCTGGCCGGAGACGTGGTGGAGCACGTGGACGACGACGACGCCAAGGTGCTCGGCCTGCTGCTCGCCGGGCTGACCGACCAGGCCGTTGCCAACCAGCTCGGCACGTCGCTGCGCACGGTGCAGCGCCGGGTGCGCGCGCTGATGGACCTGGCCGGCGTCGAGACCCGCGTGCAGCTCGGCTGGCACGCCGCGACGCGCGGCTGGGTGCGGGCGGGGGCCGTGCCCGTGTGACGTTCGCGACGCCGGGACGGTAGCGTCCGAAATCCGCTTTCCCGCCGCCCGGCCCGGGGCGAGGATCAGCTCGTGACCTCCTCTCCACGCACCGGCGCCCTCGGATTCTGGGCGGACCTGCCGCAGGACGGCCGCTGGCTGCTGTCCACCGTGGTGGTGCAGTTCTTCGGCCGCGGGCTGACGCTCCCCTTCACGATCATCTACCTGCACGAGGTGCGCGGGTTCTCGCTCGCTCTGTCCGGCACGCTCATGGGCCTGATCGCCGTGGTCGGCGTGCTCGTGACCGGCCCCGCCGGCGCCCTCGTGGACCGCTACGGCGCCCGCCGCGTCATGCTCACCGGCCTGTTCTTCGCGGTCGCGGGCTACTCGGTGCTGGCCTTCGCCACGACGCCGCTGGTCGCGGCCGCCGGGCTCGCGCTGTTCGGCGTGCAGCTCGGCGTCGGCTGGCCGTCGGTGAACGCGCTGGTGGCCACGGTCGTCGACGGCGACCTGCGGCAGCGGTACTACGGCGTGAACTTCGCGCTGCTCAACCTCGGCGTCGGCGTGGGCGGCGTGGTGGGCGGCCTCGTGGTCGACGTCGAGCGGCCCGGCACGTTCGTCATGGCGTTCCTGGTCAACGCCGCGACGTTCCTGCTCCCGATCGTGGTGCTGCTGGGCCCCCTGCGGCACCTGCACGGCCGCGTGGACCGGCCGCACGACGCCGACACCGGCGGCGAGAGCTACCTCGCGATCCTGCGCCGGCCCGAGGTGCTGTGGCTCTCGGCGCTCGGCCTGCTGGCGGCGTTCGTGGGCTACGGGCAGATGGAGGGCGGCTTCCCGGCCTTCGCCCGGCAGGTCGCCGAGGTCTCCACGCGCGTGGTCGGGTTCGCGTTCGTGGTGAACACCGTGGTGATCGTGGCCTTGCAGTTCTGGGTGATGAACCGCGTGAGCGGACGACGCCGCACGCGCGTCCTCGCGCTCATGGCCGTCGTCTGGGCCGCGGCCTGGCTGCTGCTCGGCGTCACCGGCCTGATGCCCGGCGGCCTCGCGGCCGTGGTCATCGTGCTGGCGTTCCACGGCGTGTTCGGCCTGGGGGAGACCCTCATGCAGTCCGTGCTGCCCGCCCTGACCAACGACATGGCGCCCGCCCACCTGCGCGGCCGGTACAACGCCATCGGCTCGGGCTCGTTCCAGGCCGGCACCATCGCGGGGCCCGTGGTCGCGGGGTTGCTGCTGGAGCACGGCTGGTCCGGGGCGTTCATCGGCGTCGTGGTGGCCGGGTGCGCCGGCATCGCGGCCACGGCCTACGCCGTCGGACGGCGCGTGACGCCGGCGATCAACGGTGTCGAACGCGCACGGACGGAGGCGCCGACGTCGTCGTCCTGACGCGCGGGTCTGGGGCCGCATTAGCGGCTCCCCTTCGAAGCCTAAGTTTCTTCGCTTTGGGCGGCTCCAAAGCGAAGAAACTTAGGCCTCAAAGGGGGTGGCGCAGCAGCGCCCCGCGGAGCAGGGTCAGCCCACCGGGTCCGCCGTCGCCGCGTGCTCCCGCGCCCATGCCAGTGCGTGGTCGGCCACGGCCTCCCAGCCGGTCGCGCCGCAGGTCCAGTGGTCGCGGCCCTCGAACTCGTAGTACTCCGTCACGGCGGGCGACCTGTCGTAGTGCTTGGCGTTGGACCGGTTCACCGACGGCGGCATGATGTGGTCCTCGCTGCCGCCGATGAACAGCAGCGGAGCGCGGTCGGCCGCGTAGTCCACCCAGGTCTCCTGGGGCCCGGGCTTGAGGTTCGCGAACAGGCCGTACTCCCAGACCCAGTGCCCGGGCGCGGGGATGGAGTAGCGCTCCCAGACCTGGCGGGACTCCTCCTCCGAGAGCGTGTTGGTGAACGCGTAGTGGAACTCCTCGGGCGTGAAGCCCACGGCGCGGTGCCGGTTGGCTGGGTTCCTCAGCGCCGGGAACAGTGACCTGACCTGGGACAGCGGGCTGACCCGCACACCCTCGGTGGGCGCGGAGTCGATCACCACGCCCGCGGCGCCGAGCCCGCGGGCGAGCAGGAGCTGCGTGAGCGTGCCCCCGAACGAGTGGCCGATGATGATCGGCGGCTTCGGCAGGGCCTCGATCACGCCGGCGAGGTGGTCGACGGTCTCGGGCACCGTGAGCTCGGCGATGATCTCGGGGTGCTCCCGCAGGGCCTCGACCTCGATGTCGAAGCCGGGGTAGCCGGGCGTCACCACGTTCAGGCCCTCGGCCCGGAAGTGGTCCACCCAGGCCTCCCAGCTGCGCGGGGTCATCCACAGACCATGGACGAGGACGACGGTGTCGGGCTGCGCTGCGTTCATCGGGCTGCTCCTCGGGGGCGTCGTTCAGGGGCATGCGCGCCGGCCGGGGCCGGACGTTGACCCGACCTTGCCGTCCCGCCCGGCCGCGCGGACCACGTGAACCACGTAGTCCGTCGTGGGGCCGGGAGTTGCTAGGGCGCCGCCCTGGCTCGTGGGGCCAGCCGGTCCGCGAGCTGCCGCCGGGATGTCACGCCGAACTTCTGGAAGACCTTGCGCAGGTGGTAGTCGACGGTGCTGGGGCTGATGAACAGGTTCGCCGCGATCTCGGGGTTGGTGTGCCCGCGCGCGGCCAGGCGTGCGATCGTGTGCTCCTGCGCCGTCAGGCCGAACCGCCGGGGTGGGGCGTCGGTCTCGCCCGGGGTGCCGAGAGCCGCCAGCTCCGCGACGGTGCGCGCCACGAACAGCTCGGCGCCGCTGTGGTGCAGCTGCTGCAGGGCGAGCCGGAGCTGCTCGGCCGCGTCACGGCGCCGCCGGGCTCGGCGTAGCCACTCCCCGTAGACCAGGTGGGACCGGGCCCGGTCCATCTCCGCGCCCGTGCCGCCCAGCGCCTCGACCGAGGCCCGGTAGTGCGGCTCGGGATCGTCGGGGTCGGCCAGGGCCAGCGCCAGCGCCCGTTCCGCGACCCCGCGGCACCAGGCCGAGGCGTTCGCGTCCGCGAGGGCCGACAGCAGCCGGGCGGCC
>NZ_KI911691.1:7653-18989 GCF_000515355.1 Promicromonospora kroppenstedtii DSM 19349
CGACGGCGCCACGGGCTGCGCCGCCGACCGGTTCAGCAGCTGCACCGCGGCCTCCAGGTCCAGGCCGGTCAGGGCGAGCTGCGGCACGCCGCCCATCCGCTCCGCGAACCCGCCGTCGTCCCGCGCCGCGAAGACGACCGCGACGTGTTCCACCGCGAGCCGCCGCGCCACGAACGCGAGGGCGTCCAGGCTCTCGGCGTCGATCAGGTGCGCGTCGTCGACCACGCACACCACAGGGGTGCGGTCCGCAGCCGCCGAGAGCAGCCCCAGCACGCCCAGGCCCACCAGGAACCGGTCGGGCGGCGGCCCCTCCGTCTGGCCCGACGCGACGCGCACCGCCTGCCGCTGCCGCTCCGGCAGCCCGGCGCAGTGCTCGCGGAGCATCGTGACCAGTCGCTGCACCGCCGCGAACGGGATGGTCGACTCGGACTCGTACCCGTCCAGGCGGATCGCGGCCAGGCCCGGCACGCGCGTCGCCTCGGTCAGCAGGCAGGTCTTGCCGATCCCCGGCTCACCCAGGACCAGCAGCGACCCGCCGCGGCCGGTGCGTGCACCGCGGAGCAGCGTGGCCAGCCGACGCAGCTCCTCGTCGCGCCCCAGAGGGGTGGCGGCGGTCTCCATCCGCCCACGGTAGGTCGGTACCGGAGGGACTACGTGGTTCACGTGGTCCATTCACCCGGTCCGCTGCGGATGATCTTTTGTGTCCGTACCACGACAGGAGACATACCGATGGCCAGGAGACGCTTCACCCGCCCTACCGCCTTGGTCGCCGCGCTCGCCACGGCACTGCTCACTCTCTCGTCCGTGACCGGCTCCACCACGCCGGCCCGCTCGCACGGTTCCCACGGGGTCCCGGGTCATCACACCAAGCCCACCATCGTGCTCGTCCACGGCGCGTTCGCCGACTCCAGCGGCTGGTCCGGCGTCTCCGAGCGCCTCATGGACCGTGGCTACCCGGTCATCGCGTTCTCCAACCCGCTGCGCGGCCCGACGTCGGACAGCGAGTACCTGCGCCTGTTCCTCGACACGATCGAGGGACCGATCGTGCTGGTGGGCCACTCCTACGGCGGCGCGGTCATCACCAACGCCGCGACCGGCGACGACGACGTCGAGGCGCTGGTCTACGTGGCGGGCTTCGCGCTCGCCGAGGGCGAGACCGTGGCCGACGCCAACGCGCTGGGCGGTGGCCCGCCGCCCGAGGTCATCGACCACCTCGTGCTGCGTCCCTATCCCGGGGCCCCGGAGAACGACGCCGACGCGTACATCGACCCGGTCTGGTTCCCGCGGCTGTTCGCCCCGGACCTGCCGCGCGACGAGGCGCGGTTCATGGCCGCGACCCAGCGCCCGGCGACGCTCAGCTCGCTCGGGACGCCGTCCGGCCCGCCCGCCTGGGAGGACATCACGAGCTGGTACATCGTGGCCAAGAACGACCGGATCATCCCGCCCCAGGCCGAACGAGCCATGGCGAAGCGCGCCGGCTCCACGACGGTCGAGCTCAAGAGCTCCCACGTCGCGATGATCAGCCAGCCCGGCGCCGTCACCAGGGTCATCCTGGACGCCGCCCGGAACAGCTGAGACTCGTCCCGGAAGCTGTCCGCCGCCTGGGTGCTGGTTCCCAGGCGGCGGACAGCGGGTGAGCAGGACACTTTCGTTGCCCTTTTCGCCCGCTCTCTCCAGAGTGTCACGTGGCCCACGTACGTGGACCAGTGGTTGCGCCCCGCTCAGGGCGCTTGCACCCCGGAGGCAAGATGCACAGTCGCATGCCAACCAGACGACGCGCGCCGATCGCTCTCGCAGCGGTCGGCGCACTGCTGGCCACCACGGTGAGCGTGACCCCGGCGCTCGCGAGCACCACGGCCCCGGCGGGGACGGCGCCCGTCGCGGCCGCCGACGTCCCCGACCGCGCCGCCGACAAGATCACGCCCGCCGTGCAGACCCGGCTGGAGACCAAGGAGTCGGCCGACTTCTGGATCCGGTTCGCAGACCGGCCGGACCTCGCGCCCGCCAAGGCGATGACCGACTGGGACGAGCGCGGCCAGTACGTCTACGACGAGCTGACCCGCACGGCCAAGGCGTCGCAGTCCGGCGTCGTCGCCGACCTGAAGGCCGCCGGCGTGGACTTCGAGTCCTACTGGATCAGCAACGCGATCCTCGTGCAGGACGGCACGCAGGAGCTCGCCGAGCAGGTGGCCGCCGACCGCGAGGTCGAGCAGGTGCACGAGCGGTTCGCGGCCCAGCCCGTCGAGCCGGTGCAGCGCAAGGCCGCGACCGAGCGCGCGCCGCTCGCGACCGAGTGGGGCCTGGACGCGATCGGCGCCCCCGACGTGTGGGACCTCGGGTTCACCGGTGAGGGCATCACCGTGGCGAACATCGACTCCGGCGTCGACGTCGAGCACCCCGCGCTCCTGGAGCACTACCGCGGCTACCTGGGCGCGGACGGTCTGAGCAACGACTACAACTGGTTCGACGCCGGCGGCTTCTGCGACGGCTCGCCGTGCGACGGCGACGCCCACGGCACGCACGTCATGGGCACCATGGTGGGCGACGACGGCGAGGGCAACCAGGTCGGCGTCGCACCGGGCGCCGACTGGATCGCGGCCAACGGCTGCGCCTCCTGCTCCGACGCCGACCTGCTGGCCTCGGGCCAGTGGATCCTGGCGCCGACGCGCGCCGACGGCTCGGACCCTGACCCGTCCCAGCGGCCGCACGTCGTGAACAACTCGTGGGGGCAGCAGGAGCCGGGCGCCATCGACGACTTCATGTCCGAGGAGATCGCCGCCTGGGAGGCGGCGGGCATCTTCGGCGCGTGGGCCGCGGGCAACGCGGGCGAGGCCGGCTGCCAGTCGACGTCGTCCCCCGGGGCCAACGTGGCCACCTACGCGGCCGGCGCGTTCGGGGAGTCCGGCGAGATCGCCGAGTTCTCGTCGCGGGGCCCGGGCGCCGACGGCGAGACCAAGCCGAACCTGGCCGCCCCGGGCGACAACGTCCGCTCGTCCGTCCCGGGCGGCGACTACGCCGAGTTCAGCGGCACCTCCATGGCCTCCCCGCACCTCGCGGGCGCCGTCGCGCTCCTGTGGAGCGCGGCGCCGGTGCTGGTGGGCGACATCGAGGGCACCCAGGCCCTGCTGGACCAGACCTCGGTCGACGTGGCCGACGACTCCTGCGGCGGCACCCCCGCCGACAACAACGTGTGGGGCGAGGGCAAGCTCGATGTCGCGGCGCTCGTCGCCGCCGCGCCGACCGACGGCTTCGGCTTCGTCGCGGGCACCGTGACCGACGCCGACGGCGAGCCCGTCGGCGGGGCGCGCGTGACCACGGGCGACCGCTCCGACACCACGGACGCCGAGGGCGCGTTCCGCCTGGGTCTGGAGGAGGGCACGCACGAGCTGGCCGTCTCCGCGTTCGGGTACCTGGACGCCACGGCGCAGGCCGAGGTCGTCGAGGGCGAGACGGTCACGGTGGACGTCACGCTGGAGGCCGCGCCGACCACGACCGTGAGTGGCACCGTCACCGACGGTTCCGGCCACGGCTGGCCGCTCGACGCCGAGGTCACGGTGCAGGGCGCGCCGAGCGGCGTCGCCACCTGGACCGACCCGTTCACCGGCGAGTACTCGCTGGAGCTACCGCAGTCGGCCACGCACACGCTCGTCGTGCAGCCGTCCGTGACCGGCTACGCCGCGTTCACCCAGGCGGTCGAGGTCGGCACGGACCCGGTCTCCGCCGACGCCGCGATCCCCGTGCTCTCCGAGTGCACGGCCCCCGGCTACGACCTCGTCGGGGCGGGCGCCACGGAGGAGTTCGAGTCGGGCGACGTGCCCGAGGGCTGGACCGTCGAGGACCTGGCCGGCACCGAGCAGGTCTGGACGTTCGACGACCGCTTCGGCGCGAGCAACATGACCGGCGGCGAGGGCCTGTTCGCCGAGGTGAACAGCGACGCCTACGGCGAGGACGGCGCGCAGGACACCACGCTCACCTCGCCCGCGTACGACCTGAGCGGCGTCGAGGCGCCGCTCCTGACGTTCGACCAGTCGTACGGCGCGATCGGCGACTTCGCCGACGTCGACCTCAGCCTCGACGGCGGGGAGACCTGGGAGACCGTGCTGCACCAGACGTCCGACGCGCTCGGGCGCACGGTCGTCCCGATCACGGCCGCCGCCGACCAGTCCGACGTGCGGGTCCGGTTCCACTACGGCGACGCCGTGTACGCCCTGTGGTGGCAGGTCGACAACGTCGCGATCGGGGCCTGCACCCCGGTCGAGGGCGGCCTGGTCTCCGGGTTCGTGCACGACCTCAACACCGGTGACGGCGTGAACGGCGCCACGGTGACGGCGGGGGAGCAGAGCGCCGGCACTGTCGACCCCGAGAACCCGACGGTCGGTGCCGGGTTCTACTCGCTGTTCTCCCCGCAGGTCGGCGAGCAGCAGGTCGGCTACTCCGCCAAGGACTACGAGTCCACCGAGGCGACGGTCACGGTCGTCGCCGACGCGATCACCCGGCAGGACGTCGAGCTCGCGGCCCCGCTCCTGACCGTCTCGCCGGAGCAGATCTCCCGCGAGGTGCGCCTGGGCGGCACCCGGTCCGGCTCGTTCACCGTGACGAACGAGGGCACCGCGCCCGCGGACGTCGAGGTGGCGCCGGCGTCGTCCGACTTCGAGATCCTCGGGTCGGCGTCGGGCACCGGGGTCATCAAGGGAGCGACCGGTCGGACGACCGAGGTGACCACGGCGGCGTCGGCGGGCGCCAAGGGCGTGGCGGCTGCGAAGGACGACGGCCTGGCCCGGAACGGGAAGCACCCCGGGCGGACGGCCACGCCGTCGGCCCCGCCGGCGCTCCTCGCGGACGGGACCACGATCACGCACTCGTCGTCGCAGGACATCACCATGGGCAACTCGGTGGCCTGCGTGGGGAGCCAGACGCAGTGGCTGCGGACGTTCACCCTGGAGGACTTCGACATCCAGGGCGAGCTTGCCGTGACCAACGTGTCCTTCGGCGTCGAGACGGCCGCGGCGGGCAGCAACGTCACGGTCAACCTGTACGAGCTCGACGGGGACTTCGTCTACGAGAACATGACGCTCGTGGGCTCGTCCGACGTGACGCTGGAGGCCCAGGAGCTCACGCTGGTCGACGTGCCGGTCACCGGCACCGCGTCCGGCACGCTCGTGGTCGAGGTGGTCAGCGCCGACGAGTTCTTCATCGGCTCCAACGCGGAGCCGGAGACGGCGCCGTCCTACCTCGCCTCCGACGACTGCGGCACGCCCGAGCCCGCCACCGTGGCGGACCTCGGGTTCCCCGACATGCACACGGTGCTCAACGTGACCGGCGAGACCACGGTCGACGTGCCGTGGCTCGACGTGCAGCCGCCGGTGTTCACGCTGGCCCCGGGCCAGTCGGCCAAGGTGCTGGTCGACCTCGACAGCAGCCGGGTGGACCAGCCGGGCACCTACACCTCGGAGGTCGTGGCCGACGGCGGCACGCCGTACGGCGAGCCCCGCGTCGAGGTGTCGCTCTCGGTGACCCCGCCCGCCAGCTGGGGCAAGATCGCCGGGACGGTCACGGGCGTCACGTGTGACGACGAGACGGTGCCGCTCGAAGGTGCGTTCGTGGTGATCGACGGTTCCGAGTACGACGTCACGCTGGTGACGGGGCCGGACGGCGGCTACGCCCGCTGGATGGGGGTGTCCAACAACCGGCTGACGCTGCTCAGCTCGGCGACGGGGTACCCGCCGGAGTCGAAGTCGGCACGCATCGTCAAGGGACAGACGGTGGTGCACGACTTCGCGCTGAACGAGTACTGCGGCTAGACCTTCGCTGGTCGAGCTCGTCGAGACCCAGGTCCCGACGAGCTCGACCAGCGGCGGGGCGTCAGGGGCGGACGGCGGCGCGGCGACCGCGCACCCAGGCGGCGATCCCGAGCGCCAGGGCGAGCACCGCTGCGACGGCGGGCACCAGCAGCGCACGCTGGTAGTCGGTTGCTCCGGCAGGAGAGGCGTGCCCGTCCACCAGCACGATCGTGGCGGCCGTGACGCCCAGCGCGGCGCCGAACTGGAACGCCGTGTAGACCACACCGCCGGCCACGCCGTGCTCGGCCTCGGCCAGGCCCGCCGTGGCCGCGCCGGTCAGCGGCCCGTACACCAGGGCGAACATCACCGCGACGAGCAGCAGCGAGGGCAGCAGGTCGAGGTAGCCCCAGGCGCCGTCGAGGCGCAGGGCCAGGACGAACGCGACCGCGCCGGCGCCGATGCCGACCACCAGCACGGGGACGTTCCCGAACCGCTGGACCAGGCGGTGGGTGACCAGCGGCGCGATGATCATGTCGGCACCCATGACGGCGAAGACCAGTCCCGTCGCGACCGGTGACCAGCCCCGGTACTCCTGCAGGTAGAGCGTGATCAGGAACTGGAACGCGAAGAACGCGCCGATGACCAGCATCCCCGCCAGGCTCGCCCGCAGCAGCAGTCCCTCGCGCAGCACGGCCAGCCGCAGCAGCGGGTCCCTCGCCCGCCGCTCGATCAGCACGAAGGCTCCGGTCAGCACCGCCGCCGCGGCGAACGCGGCGACGCCCGCCACCACGTGCCCGCCCTCGCCGACCGCGACCACGCCGTAGATGAGCGCGACCATGGCCGACGTCAGCGTGACCGCGCCACCGACGTCGAACCCGCCGCGCGGCACGTCGGTCACGGGGTCCGGCCGGACGACGAGGCGGCCCGCGACCCAGAGCGCGGCCCCCACGATCACGGGCGCGAAGAACACCCAGCGCCAGCCCACGTCGGTCAGGAGACCGCCCGCGACGACGCCGAGCGTGAACCCGCCCGCGCCGATCGCGCCGTAGATCGCCAGCGCCCGGTCGCGGGGCGGACCCTCGGGGTAGCTGGTGGTCAGCAGGCTGAAGCCCGCCGGCGTCATGAACCCCGCGGTGGCCCCGGTGACGAACCGGGCGACGACCAGCACCCAGGCGTCGTCGGCCAGACCGCCCAGGCCGGAGAAGACGACGAAGACCGCGAGGGCGACCAGGAAGGTACGGCGTCGGCCCACGAGGTCGGCCGTGCGGCCGCCGAGGATCATGAACCCGCCGTAGGCCAGCACGTAGGCGCTGATCACCCAGTGCGCGTCGGCGGTCGCCAGGCCGATGTCCGCGGCGATGGCGGGCACCGCGACGTTGAGCATCGCGATGTCGATGCCCTCCAGGAAGAGCGCGCCGCAGACGACGGCGAGCACTCCCCAGCCCGTCCGGGTCGCGGTGGTCGGTGGTGCGACCGCACTCGTGTCCGTCACAGTGATCTCCTCGCTCGGATCCGCATGGTTACCACTTGTAACCATGACGATCGTTGGGCACGATCGACGGATGGCACAAGAAGGCACTTCGACGTCACCGGGTTCTCTCGAGGTAACCGCCGCGGAGCTGGCGGAGTGCCGGGCGGACCGCGACCCGTTCCAGTGGGACGTCCGCGAGGACTGCCAGGTGCGGCAGATCCTGGACCGCATCGCCGACAAGTGGTCCCTGCTGGTCATCGCGTTGCTCGACGAGAAGAAGCTCCGGTTCGGTGAGCTGGGCCGGGAGATCGACGGCATCAGCAAGCGGATGCTGACCGTGACGCTGCGCAACCTCGAGCGCGACGGCCTGGTCTCGCGCACGGTCTACCCCGAGGTGCCGCCGCGCGTGGAGTACGAGCTCACCGCGTTGGGCCGCACCCTGCTGGCGACGACCCAGGCGCTGGTGAGCTGGACCGAGGAGCACCAGGACCAGATCGCCGAGGCCCGCGAGGCGTTCGAGGCCGCCAACGCGGACCCGGTTGCCGGCTGAGACCGGCCGGGTCGGTGCGGCTCAGACCTGGTCCCAGGGGACCGCGGCGAGGCGGTCGACGATGCCGGCCAGCAGGGGCCCGGCGTCGGGCAGCGGTACGTCGTCGATCGACGCCACGGCGACCACGCCGATGGAGTTGACCAGGAATGCCCCGGCGAACCTGCCGACGTCGCCGAGCTGGACGGTTCGGCTGGTCGACGGCGTCGTGGCCTCGACCAGCCGCATCGCGGTGCCGTGCAGCTGGGGAGCGTCCGGCCAGACGACGGAGCCGTCGGGCTCCAGGAAGCCGATGTTGGCCATCGACGACTCGGCGACGGCGCCGTCGGGGGCGGTGAGCAGGGCGTCGTCGTATCCCTCGAGGCCCACGCGGCGGGCCCACTCGGCCTGGGCGAACCCGCCCAGGTGCTTTACGTGCGGGAACGGCCGCAGGTAGGGGACCGAGCGCAGCCGCTGCGGCGCGGACGGCGGGTCGCGGGGGTCGGCCACGGAGACGACGACGTGCTCGGCGTGCCGAAGCGTGACCCGCACCGCGGCGTCGGACGTGCCGTTCAGCGCGCGCCGGATGAGGTCCCGGACCCGGTCCTCTTCCAGCGGCCGGCCGAACAGCTCGCGGTGCGCGGCGTCGAGCCGGGCCAGGTGGTTGGCCAGGCCCTGGACGCCGCCGTCGCGCACCTGCATGGCTGTGAAATGGCCGTAGGTGCTGAACAGGTCGGCGGGGTCCGCGGGGTGGCCGTCGGTCTCGATGCGCACCCACGAACCCTAGATGGTTGATGCGGTGGCGGTGGCGGTGGCGGTGGCGGTGGCGGTGGCGGTGGTCAGGTGGGGTGGGTCCAGGAGAGGTCGGGTCGGCGTGGGCGGGTGCGAGCTCGGTCGGGTGCTCGGTTGGCTGGTCGGTGCTGTGGTTGCTGGGCTGGGCGGCCCTGGCGGGGTGGTGGGCTGGGTCGGTAGGGGATTGCGCCGTAGGTGGGGGTGGTGTGGCAGCCGATGGAGTAGCGGCTGCGTGGGGTGCGGCCGGGCGCGGGGCCGGTCATGCCGACCGCGGGGGTCCAGGGCGGGGGCGTGGTGCGGTCGCGGGTCGGGGTCGCGTCCTGGCCAGGACGGGGATCACTGGTCGTCGACGCGTGCGCGTCACCGGTCGCCGAGGTGTGCCTCTCGCCGGGCGCGGCCGTGTCTCGGTCAGGGGCCGTGCTGAGGTGTCGGTTCGTCTGACCGGTTCCCGGCGAGCCCTCGGGTGCCGTCCTGTTCGGGTACGGGTCTGTTCCTGGGGCTGTAGTCGCGTGGGGGCCAGGCGTCGTGGCGCGTGTCCTGGCCGGGGCTGGTGGTGTGGGCGCGACCGAGACATAGGTGTGCCCGGTGGGGGTCATGGTTTCGACGGCGTGGAGGCCGTTGAGGTGGGTGGTCTTCTGGGACCAGCCCGGGGCCTGCTTCGCGTGATTACACCTCGCGCACAGACCCTGACCGTTGTCGAGACTGGTCGGGCCACCTTCCGCATACGGGGTGACGTGGTCCGTGTGCCGGACCTGTGCCACCAGACGGTGGCACAGACCCCTTGCTCCCGGGCCCGTAGCAAGCTCGACAACCCCGGTGGGTGGAACCGGGACGTGGACGTCGTGGCCAGCAGTCGCCCGTGGGGGTTGACATAGATCGACCGCAGCCACGCGGTGTCGGTCTCGATCGCGTGCGCTACCAGGTTGCGGGCCACCGGGGCCGGGATCACGCCCGCACCGGCCGGGGCGCCCTCGACCACCACACCCGGCTGGTTGCCGCCGGCCAGGAGGGTGTCGTCCGAGACCAGGAGGTTGATCGTGACCGGGACATCGTTCGCGTGGCCGGGTTCGCGTCCGGTGGTGCGTTCGATGAGGGTGTCGGCCATGATCTGACCCACCCCACGCCCGTCACCCGTGGCCTTCACGGCATCGGCGGTTGTCTTGAGCTGGGCGTAGGCCTGCACACCCTGCGCCATCGGCACGAGCGCGGTCAGGTAGACCATCAGGTCGGGTGCCGGGCGGATGGAGACCCGGCGTTCCGTCACGGCCTTGGCGTTGCGGTTCACGCACGCGTGCACGTCCAGCCGGGCGGCCAGCTCCTTGATCCGGGCGATCAACCGTCGGGTGCTCATGCGGGCGAGTTCGGCCAGGTGGGTGGGTCCGCAGATCTCCTCGTCGATCAGGGCCCGGTGCTCCAACGACAGGTGCGACGTCTCCCGCACCAACAGGGTGGCCCGCCATTGGGAGAGGACCCCGGTCTGCAACGCGGTGAAGGTGTGGGGCATCTGGGTGATCCAGACGCGGGAGGTGGACACGAACCCGGCCCCCGCGTGCGGGCTGACCCGTAGCGCGGCACCGACCTGGTTCGGGACACCACGCCCACGCCGCTCGGCCCGGATACTCTGCCGCGCCTCATCAGCACGCGTCGCCTCGTCCAGGGCGACCGTCAGTCTGGCCTGGGTCGCGGTGATCGCGTTCTTCACCGCTTCCAGTTCACCGAGCAGGTCCACCCACTGGGCCTGCACTGCCCGCGAGACGTCAGCACCGCGGGAGGGAGTGTCAGTGGCACCGGGCAAGATCATCTCTGCCAGGGCTCGGCGCACGGCCCGCACGCCTGCGACGTCGACGACACCGCCAGACACGGCCGCGCCGGACGCCCCAGCACGGCCGGGCAGCACGGACCCGGCAGGCAGTCCCGGCCCGTTCCCGGGCAGCACCGATCGAGCAGGCTGCTCGCCTGCTCGTTCTGGTACCCCACCGGTTCGCGTCATGCCATCAACATATGGCACACACGTTCGCACCGCTCGTCGAACCGACCCGGTCTGCCGATAGCAGAATCCGACTGCTCACCTTGTGGAAAAGCCTGGAAGTTCAACGGTCAGCGACCAAGATCTGCCCGCCCATCTCGTCGACCACGCCCAACACTCCTCCCGGGAACGGAAGTCTCAGGAACACCCGCCCCGGCCACGGAGAGGACCAGGCGGCACGGCGCCGCAGGACACGGCGCCGCAGGACACGGCGCCGCAGGACACGGCGGCGCGGGACGGGGCACCCGCAAGGTCGACCAGCGCAGAGCGGCGCATGACCGGTCCGGACAGCCCGGTCCGCTCCGCCGCGCCACCCCCACCGCCCCGAGACTGCGAGCGATCGGGATCCCCGGACGACTGGTATGTCGAGAGGCCGAACCACCCGAGCCGCAGGACGTTCACATGCGTCAGCTCCGGCCTCAGATCCAGCCCTCCTCCCACGCGCGGTGGGCGGCCGCGTGCCGGGTCGCGACACCGAGCTTCGCCATCGCGGAGGACAGATAGTTGCGCACGGTGCCGGGCGCGAGGTGCACGGTCGCCGCGATGTCGGACACCTGCGCGCCGGACCGGGCCGCCCGCAGCACCTCCAGCTCGCGGTCGGTGAGCGGGCACTCGTTCTCCGTGAGCGCGGACGCCGCGATCTCGGGGTCCACGTACCGGTGCCCGACGGCGACGTCGCGCACGATCTGCGCGAGCCGCGCCGCGGGCGTCGACTTGGGCACGAACCCGCTCACCCCCGCC
>NZ_KI911691.1:19089-20044 GCF_000515355.1 Promicromonospora kroppenstedtii DSM 19349
GTTCCTTGATCCGGGCCACCAGCCGTCGGGTGCTCATGCGGGCGAGTTCGGTCAGGTGGGTGGGTCCGCAGATCTCCTCATCGATCAGCGCACGGTGCTCCAGGGAGAGGTGGGACGTCTCCCGCACCAGGAGGGTGGCCCGCCACTGGGACAGGACCCCGGTCTGCAGGGCGGTGAACGTGTGGGGCATCTGGGTGACCCAGACGCGGGAGGTGGACACGAACCCGGCCCCGGCATGCGGGCTGACCCGCAACGCCGCACCGACCTGGTTGGGCACACCCCGCCCACGCCGCTCGGCCCGGATGCACTGCCGCGCCTCCTCGGCGCGGGTTGCCTCGTCCAGGGCGACCGTCAGCCGCGCCTGCGTCGCGGTGATCGCGTTCTTCACGGCTTCGAGTTCACCGAGCAGGTCGACCCACTGGGCCTGCACCACCCCGGGTACGCCGGCGGGAGTGTCAGTGGCACCGGGCAAGATCATCTCTGCCAGGGCTCGCCGCACGGCCCGCACGCCTGCGACGTCTACAGCTCCGCCAGGCGCGGGCGCACCAGACGTCTCGGCACCGCCGGGCAGCACGGACCCGCCAGGCAAGCCCGCTCCGTCCCCAGGCAGCACCGGCCCGCCAAGCAGTCTCGGTTCGCCCCCGGGCAGTGACCGGCCAGGCAGTCTCGACCCTGTCCCGGGCAGCACCGATCGAGCAGGCTGCTCGCCTGCTCGTTCTGGTACCCCACCGGTTCGCGTCATGTCATCAACATATCGCACACCTGTACGCACCGCTCGTCGAATCGACCCGCTCTGCCAATAGCAGAATCTGGCCGCTCGGCCTGTGGACAAGCAGTCGCGATGACCCGAATGTGCTTGCCCGTGGTGGCCGCGCGGGCGCGGCGTCGCAACGAACAGCGCTCATGGCGAACGCGGGCGTGGTCACGTTCTGAGGACTCAGAGCGTGACCACGCC
>NZ_KI911691.1:20144-22461 GCF_000515355.1 Promicromonospora kroppenstedtii DSM 19349
GCCTCGCCGGCCGACAGGGCAGCGTGCCCGCCGCCTCGCCCGCCGCCGAGGCAGCGTGCCGCCGCCGTCATGCCGTGACGGCGGCGTGCGACGTGGCCCAGGTGAGGGCGTGGTCGGCGATCTCCTCCCAGCCGGGCTGGGAGACGAGCCGGTGCGTGCGGCCCGTGTACTCCTTGTACTCGACCACCGACGGGCTGCCGGTGCCCGTGTACTTGGCGACGATCGCCTTACCGATGGCCGGCGGGGCCACGTGGTCGATGCTGCCGGTGATCACCAGGAGCGGGGCCCGGTCCGCGCGGGCGTAGTCGACGTGTGTCACGCCGTTCTTCTCGTCCATGGTCGAGGCCACCCCTTCGAAGAGGACCCTGTTGTAGGAGGGGACGGCGGACTTCTCCCAGAGGGCGTCCGAAGCGGCGCGGTTCAGGTCGTTGCCGAAGGTGAAGTGGAAGTGCCTCTTCGAGAGCGGCTTGGCGCCGTTGCGGCCGAACGGGTTGGACAGGATCGGCAGGCCCGTGCGCAGCGTGGACAGGGGCAGCACGCTGATCCCGGCGGTCTGCGCGGGTGCGACGCCCACGTAGGCGGCGCCCAGGCCGCGGTCGGCCAGCATCTGGGTGATGACCCCGCCGAACGAGTGGCCCATGATGATCGGCTTGGCCGGCAGTGCGCGGATGATGCGCTCGTAGTGGTCGGCGATCTCCTTGAGGCCGACGCCGCGCAGTGCCGCGGGGTTCGAGCGGATGTCCTGCACGCTGCGGTCGTCGATGCCGGGCCAGCCCGGGACGAGCACCTCGTGGCCCGCGGCGCGGAACCGCTCGGCCCAGGTGTCCCAGCTCGACGGCGTCATCCAGAGGCCGTGGACCAGGACGATCGGCAGCTTGGCGGAGGCGGGGGTGGCGCTGTTGGTGTCGGCGTTGGCGTTCATGGCGGGCTCCTCGGTCTCGGTGGGCCGGGGACCCGGTCCGTCGTCGTCAGGAAGAACGATCGTTCTTTCTCTGTTATTCCGAGAAGGTACGCCCGGCCCGGGTGGCCGTCAAGCCGCAAAGAGAAAGATCGTTCTATGCTTAATGGCATGGCACCCAGGACCACCGCCTCCCGCGCCCCGCGCAAGACCGCCGACGGCGCCTCGGAAGCGCGCGAGCGACTGCTGCGCACCGCGTCCGAGCTGTTCTACGCGGAGGGCATCCACGTGGTCGGCGTCGACCGCATCGTCGCCGCCGCCGGGGTCACGCGCGCCACCTTCTACCGGCACTTTCCCGGCAAGGAGGACCTGGTCGAGGCGTACCTCGGCGTCGAGGACGCGAACCTTCGCGCCGCGCTCGACGGCGCCCGCGCCGCCACCGACGACCCGGTCGAGCTGGTCGGGCTGCTCATCGAGGGCATCGCCGAGGACGTCGCCCGCCACCACACCCGCGGCTGCCCCTTCATCAACGCCGCCGCCGAGTACCCGGACGCCGACAGCGGCGTGCGGCGCGCCGTCGACAAGCACCGCGCCTGGTTCCGCGGCGCGCTCGAGCAGGTGCTGACCGACGCCGGGGTCGACGACGCCGTCACTCGCGCCGGCCAGCTCGTGCTGCTGCGCGACGCCGCCCTGGTGGGCGGCTACCTCGACGGCTGGGACAACGTGCGCGTCGCGTTCGTCAGTGCGGCCCGCCAGGCGGCGGGCCTGGAGCCGGCTGGCTGAGTGCTGCGCGGGGCGACCGAAGTCACGGCACCGACCTCGGCAAGGCAGGTACCAGACTTCCCATTTGCGCGCGGCGACCCATATCCTGGCGTCCGTCTTGTGACTGTCACGAGGGGGAACAGGCCGATGAACGCACCCGACGCCGGACGGGGGACCGCGCGCGGAGTGCGCGGCGTCCTCGCGGCGTCGGCGGCGACCCTCGTGGCCCTCGCCTCCCACCTCGCCGGCGGCGGGGGCCTCCCGAGCTGGCTCGGCGTCCTCGTGCCCTGGGTGCTCTCGCTGCCCGTCTGCACGGCGCTGGTCGCCCGCCGGCTCTCGCTGCCGCGCCTGTCGGTCTCGGTCGCGGCCAGCCAGCTCCTGTTCCACCTGCTGTTCCAGCTCGGCACCCCGTCCGGCACGCTCCAGGCCGCGAACCCGGGGACGCACGGCGCGCACGGGGACATGGCCCCGCTGACGATGTCCGGGACGCCGCTCCAGGCCGAGCTGATGCACGGCGGCCCGCAGATGTGGCTCTGGCACGGCATCGCGGCCGCGGTCACCGTGATCGTCCTGCACCGCGGGGAGCTGCTGCTGCGGCGCCTGCGCGAGCTCGGCGGCCGCATGGCCGCCTGGCTCCTGCGCGGCTGGGCCGTCGCC
>NZ_KI911691.1:22561-29307 GCF_000515355.1 Promicromonospora kroppenstedtii DSM 19349
CGCCTGGCTCCTGCGCGGCTGGGCCGTCGCCGCCCACGCGCTCACCTTCGTCGCGCCCGCCCGCCCCCGGGTGCGCGCCGAGACCTTCCGCCCGCTCCACCCGGGGCCGCGGATCACTCCCCTCCTCCGCAGGGGACCTCCCGCACCGCACGCGGTCTGAGCTCTGCCCCACGGCGCACACGTGTGCCCGTGGGCTGTTCCGTGCTGTGCCGACGTCGATTCCTGACGTCCGAGGAGAGGTCCCGTCATGCCCCGAACCCGTCCCCTCGTGGCCGGGACGGTGGTGGCCGTCGTCGCGATGCTCGCGACCGCGGCCCCCGCGTCCGCCCACGACAAGCTGGTCTCCAGCGATCCGGCGTCCGACCAGACACTGGCGGAGGCACCGGCCACGGTGTCCCTGACGTACTCCGCCGATGTCCTGGACATGGGAGCCGCCGTCGTCGTCACCGACGGCGACGGCACCGACTGGGTGTCCGACGCGCCCGCGATCGACGGGGCGACCGTGACGGCCGCCCTGGACACGGACATGCCGGACGGCGGCTACGAGATCCGCTGGCGGGTCGTGTCCTCGGACGGGCACCCCATCACGGGGATCGTCCCGTTCGCCGTCGGGGACGGCGAGGAGCCGGGGGCGGGGTCCGGCCCGGCCGGGCGGGCGGGGGACGACGCCGCGGCGTCCGAACCCGAGGCGTCCGAACCGGCCAAGGAGGCGGGTACTCCGAACAGCTCGCAGAACCAGACCGCACAGGAGGACGAGGGGCCCTGGCGGGTCGTCCTCGTCGGTGCGGGCGGGGCCGCCGTAGCGGCGGCCCTGTTCGCGCTGGTCCATTTTCTCCGCCGCCGCAGCGATGCGAGCGGCCCCGGCGACGACGGCGACACCCCTGACGCGCCGGGAACGAAGTGAGAGGTACTTCTGTGTTCACACCGACGAAGCGCAACACCGCCCGGCTCGCCCTCGCCCTGTCGGCCGTGCTGGCCCTGGCCGGCTGCACCGCCGCGGACGCGGCCGACGATGCCGCCGCGGCCCCCGCCGCCGAGGCCGTGACCGTCACCGACGGCTGGGTCAAGGCCGCCGACTCCGGGATGTCCGCCGCGTTCGGCGGGCTGACCAACGGGGGCGACCAGGACGTCACCGTCGTCTCCGCGACGACGGAGGCCTCCCCGATGCTCGAGCTCCACGAGACCGTCGAGAACGAGACCGGCGAGCTGATCATGCGGGAGGTCGACGGCGGGTTCGTCATCCCCGCCGGGCGGACGCTGGCCCTCGAACCCGGGGGTAGCCACATCATGCTGATGGACCTCGCCCACCCGCTGGAGGCGGGCGAGGAGGTCACGTTCACGCTCACGTTCTCCGACGACTCCACCTTCGAGTTCACGGCGCCCGTCAAGGACTACTCCGGGGCGAACGAGAACTATGACCGCTCCTGACCACGACGCGCGCGCCCCTCGGTCCGGGTCGACCCGGCGGCAGTTCCTCCTCGGGGGAGCCGTCGCCGGCGTCGGGGCGGCCGCGGCCGTCGGCGCCGACACCGCCCTGAACGCCGCCGCCCAGGAGGCGCCCCCGGCGCCGCTGCACGGCGAGCGGACCGTGCCGTTCCACGGGGAGCACCAGGCCGGCATCGACACCCCGGCCCAGGCGCACGGGTTCTTCGTCGCGCTCGACCTGCACGACGGCACCGGCCGCGCCGACCTGACCCGGATGATGCGCATCCTCACCGACGACGCCGCCCGGCTCACCCAGGGCGCCCCGGCGCTCGCGGACTCCGAGCCGGAGCTGGCGGCGTCCCCGGCCCGGCTCACCGTCACGTTCGGGTTCGGTCCACGGTTCGTCGAGCGGGCGGGCGGCACCCGGCCGGACTGGCTGGGCCCGCTCCCGGAGTTCGGCATCGACCGCCTGGAGCCCGGACTCGGCGACGGCGACCTGCTGCTCCAGGTCGCGGCCGACGACCCGCTGACCGTCGCCCACGCCTCGCGCATGCTGCTGAAGGACACTCGCAGCTTCGCCTCGGTGCGCTGGACCCAGCAGGGGTTCCGGCGTGCGCACGGCACCGTCGCCCCCGGCACCACCATGCGGAACCTGTTCGGCCAGGTCGACGGCACCACCAACCCGGCCCCCGGCACCGCGGACTTCGACCGTGTGGTGTGGGCCACCGGCGGCTGGCTCGCGGGCGGCACCGGCATGGTCGTGCGCCGCATCCGGATGAACCTCGACAAGTGGGACGAGCTCGACCGCGGCGGACGGGAGCAGTCCGTGGGCCGGTACCTGGCCGGTGGCGCGCCCCTGACCGGCACGGACGAGTTCGACGAGCCCGACTTCGAGGCCACCACCGCCATCGGGTTCCCCGTGATCCCCGAGTTCTCGCACCTGCGCCGGGCGCGCAGCGAGAACCCGGACGAGCGGATCTTCCGGCGGGCCTACAACTACGACGACGGCGGCGCCGGGGCCGAGGTCTCCGACGCCGGCCTGATCTTCGTGTCCTTCCAGGCGGACGTCGACAGACAGTTCGTCCCGCTCCAGCGCCGCCTGGACCAGCTCGACCTGCTCAACGAATGGACCGTCCCCATCGGTTCGGCCGTCTTCGCCATCCCACCCGGGTGCCGCGAGGGCGGATTCATCGGCGAATCCCTCCTCACCTGAAAGCAGGCCCTCCATGACCGACACCCTCACTGGTTCGACCGCCGAGCTACCCGCCGAGGTCGACCCGTCACCACCACCCGTCCGCCGGACGCCGTGGTTCGGCCCGTTGCTGCGGCGGCTGCACTTCTACGCCGGCCTGCTCGTGGGGCCGTTCATCCTGGTCGCCGCCACCAGCGGCGCCCTCTACGCGCTCGCCCCGTCCGTCGAGCAGGTGGTCTACGACCAGGAGCTGCACGCACCGGCCGGTACCACCTCGCTGAGCCTGGCGGAGCAGATCGATGTCGCCCAGACCCAGGTGGACGACGGCGCCGTGCTCACCGCCGTCCGACCCGCACCCGAACCCGGCGACACCACCCGGGTCATGTTCGGCGAGGACGGGCTCGGGCCCAGCGAGTCCCGGGCGATCTTCGTGGACCCCGCCACCGGCGAGGTGCGCGGCGACCTCACGGTGTACGGGTCCAGCGGCTCGCTGCCGCTGCGCACCTGGATCTCGAACCTGCACCGCAGTCTGCACCTCGGCGACCCCGGCCGGCTCTACAGCGAGCTGGCGGCGTCCTGGCTCGGCATCGTCGTCGTGGCGGGGCTGATCCTGTGGATCAACCGGCTGCGCGCCTCCCGGCGGGCCGCCGGAGTCCCCCGACCGAAGCGGCGGGCCACCGGGTACCGCAGGCTGCTGTCCTGGCACACCGCCGTGGGTGCGTTCGTGGTGCTGGGCGCGCTGTTCCTGTCGGCCACCGGCATCACCTGGTCGCAGCACGGCGGTGGCAACGTCGGTGAGCTGCGCACCACCATGGGCTGGACCACACCGGCCCTGGACACCCGGCTGAGCGGCGACGCGCCCGCCGCGGGCGACGAGCACGCCGGGCACGGCGCTGCGCCGTCGGGGGCGGGCGCGGACCCGACCGGGGTGGCGAACCCCGGCACGTTCGACGGCGTGCTCGCGATCGCCCAGGGCATCAACGTCAACACCGGCGAGGTGGAGATCAAGCCGCCGGCCGAGCCCGGCATGGCGTGGACCGTTCAGGAGAACAAGAGCGACGTGCCGACGCAGGCCGACGCCGTGGCGGTCGACGGGACCACCATGCAGGTGGTGCACCGAACCGACTTCTCGCAGTTCCCGCTCATGGCCAAGCTGACGACCTGGGGCATCGACCTGCACATGGGCCTGCTGTTCGGCGTGGCCAACCAGCTCGTTCTGTTCGTGCTCGCGCTGGGCATCGGTTCGATGGTGGTGCTCGGCTACCTGATGTGGTGGAAGCGCCGCCCCACCCGCGAGCCGCGCGGGATCGGCGGACCGGCCCCGGTACGCGGGGCGCTCCAGGGCGCGCCGTGGTGGGGGCTCGCGGCGGTCGCCGCCGTGGCGATCACGGTCGGCACGTTCCTGCCGCTGGTCGGCTACACCCTGGTGGCGTTCGTCCTGGTGGACGTGATCGTGGGGCTCGTCCAGGCCCGCCGCGCCCGGACGGAGGTCAGCGCCACGTCCTGAGCTCGAACCTGACTGGAACCACCCCCGCCCCCCGTCCCGGGAACCTGCCAACATCTCTACATGATGTGGTAATGTCGACTGCTGTCCGGTCGCTGTAACTTCTCGGGACGCGGGGGCGCCAGTGACGTCGGACCCGGCCGCGCAATGGGCCACGACGGCCCTCTTCGGCGCGCTGACCGCGTACTCCCTGTGGCGGCTCGTCGCCGCGCGGTATCTCTTCGCCAGAACGGGCCACCTGTTCCACCTCGGCATGAACCTGGTGATGGTCGCCATGGTCTGGCCCTGGTGGGCCAGGCTGCCCGCGCTGCCCCAGGTCGCCTACTTCGCCGCGGGGGCGGCCTTCTTCGCCGGGGCGGCGGGGTGGTTCGCGCTGGACGTGCGGGTCGCCAGCCGTTACCGGAGCTCCCGCTGCCAGACGACGAACGCCGTGATGATGATCGCGATGGTGTGGATGCTCGCGGTGATGGTGCGGCACACCGGCGGCATCGGGACCGCTGCCGGTGCGGCCCACTCCGCCCATGCCGCCGCCCCCGCACCACCCGACCCCTTCACGCTCGTCGGCGGGGCGGCGCTGGTCGTGGCGCTCGCAGCCGGTGGGCTGCTGTTCCTGGTCGACCTGGTCCGGTACCGGCGCGAGCACGACGCCCTGGGCCGTACCGGGACGGACCTGCTCGCGGGCGCCCTGATGAGCCTCGGCATGGCCGCGACGTGCGGGCTGATGCTCGTCGGCTGACGGGCGGAGGACTCAGCCCGCGCGGCGTCGTCCCGGGTTGGGCTTGGGGCGCAGCGCCCGCTGGAGCATCTCGGCGTCCCGTGCCGTCAGGTGGTCGGCGAAGCGGAGCAGGGCTTCCTCGCGGTCGCCCGTGCCCTCCAGCACAGAGAGCATCGCGGCGCCGGCACGCTCGCCGTCGGACCGGGTGGGGCGGAACCGGACCTTCCGGGGAGAGGCCGCGATGCGGACCACCTCGCCCTTCTTCTCCAGGCGGTCGAGCACCGTCAGGAGCGTGGTGTAGGCCGGGACGTGCTCGTCCCCGAACCTCTCCTGGATCGCTCGTGCCCCTATCGCGTCCTCGTGGTCCCAGAGGATGCGCATGACCTCCGCCTCGAGCTGTCCACGTGCGCGAGTCCTGCCTGACATAGTGCCCTCCTGGCAGGACCATACTGCAAAGGTGGCCGCCCACCGGGAAGTGGACAGCCACCTTTGCCGCCGTCCGGAATACCGGACGGAACCACCTGAACCGTCAGGCCGGCTGGAGCGCCGCCGCGTCCAGCGCGCCGCTGCGGGCCTGCTCCACCAGGTCCGCGAGCTGGTCGTGGCTCATCTGGATGCGCTGGCCGAAGTCGTCGGTGATCACGATCTGCTTCAGCGGCTCGGCGGTCGGGTCGACGAACAGCTCCGGGCAGCCGCAGTCGCACTTGCCGCAGAACGTCGCCACATGAAGCAGCTGAGAGTTGTCGCTCATCGCTTTCTCCTCTGTTGGAACGGACGGGACCCGGGCGCGTGCTGGATGCCCTCTACGAGGGTCGCCCTATCTCTACAACACGTCAAGATGTGGGCGTGGAGCGGCCCGACGCGCGTAGCCTGCTCGTCGCCGCGCCGCCGCCGGCGCCTTCACCGATCCGCACCACCAGGGAGAGTCATGACCAGCAGGTTCACCGAGCTCGCCGTCGACTGCCACGACCCGGAGCTGCTCGCCGGGTTCTGGGGAGAGGTCCTGGGCTTCGCCGTGATCGACCGCAGCGAGGGCAAGGTCGAGATCGGCTCCTGGGAGCCGACCGTCGAGGAGGTCCGGGACCGGCAGATGGCGCCCACGGTCGTGTTCGTCCGGGTGCCGGAGAGCAAGATCGTGAAGAACCGGCTGCACCTCGACGTCAGCCCGATCGACGGCAGTACCGAGGACGAGGTGACGCGGCTCCTCGGCCTGGGCGCCACCAGGGCGGACGTCGGCCAGGGACCGGACCAGAGCTGGGTGGTCATGGCCGACCCCGAGGGCAACGAGTTCTGCGTGCTGCGGACGCTGGCCCCGTAGACGGGGTCAGAATGGTTCGATGATCTCCACCGAGCTGGCCACGAAGCTGCACGACGCCGGCCTGGCCTGGACGCCCGTCGACGGCGACCAGTTCCGGGTCCAGGCGCCCGACCTCGAGAGCGACGTCTTCACCGTGAGCACGATGACCATCGAGGCGCACGAGTACCCGACGGGCACGATCCTCGGCTTCAACGGCACCACCGAGTGGGCGCTGGACTCGGTCGCGATCGAGGACGCCCTCTGGCTGCCGCGCGAGGACCAGCTCCGCGCGCTGCTGCGCTCGGCCTTCCACACGCTGCGCCGCACCGACGAGGGCTTCGAGGTGGAGGCCCAGCTCCTCGGCGAGGTACGGGTCTTCGCCGACCCGGACCCCGCCGAGGCCTACGGGCTGGCCCTCCTGGCGCTCGTCGAGCTCAGCCGCTGACGAGGGTCGCTCACCCCCGGTCGGCGGCCAGGCCCAGGTCCTCGGCCAGCCCGGGCAGGGACTCCTGCGTGGCCGAGGGGCTGGGCGACGGCGCCGGTTCGCTCGGCTCCGGCTCGGTCGGCGTCGGGCTCGGTGCCGGCTGCGAAGGCGACGGCGAGGGTGTGCCCG
>NZ_KI911691.1:29407-30452 GCF_000515355.1 Promicromonospora kroppenstedtii DSM 19349
GTCCCGGCTGACCCGGCGCAGCCGGACGGCCCGGGTGGTTCGCTGGCCGCGACCGGCGCCGACCTCGGCTGGACGGCCGGCCTCGCCGCGCTGCTCTTCCTGACCGGTGCCGCGACCCTGTTCGTCGTGCGTCGCCGCACGGTGAGCTGACCGCCGGGTTCCTCGCCCTGCCGGCGGGCGGGGCGAGGAACTACCGGCAGCCGAATGTCGTGCGATACGGAGCAGCGCGATATTCCCGGCAATTGTTTGATTTGCGGCGGGCAATACCAGGTCGGACCGGACAGCCCTTTCCAGGGGTTTACGGAACGCTTATAGTGCCGTCGCATACTTCGTGCGAAGCGATGCTCCACTCCTGACGAACCAGCACTGGTGTCGCCCTGAGCAGGGGAAACGCCCGAGTCGCCCCCTCGTTGCGCCCGGTCTCGAACCGGGTGGCCGAGCCGGCGCCCCAGGCCGCGTTCCCCGTCACGGAAGTGCGCCCGACGGCCTGGTGGAAATGGGACGCGACGAACTTGTCTTACGACCTGAAGTGGCTTGTCCCGCTCGAGCCCGAGACACCGGGCCGGGCGGAGGACCACGGAGAGCACGGCGTGCTGAGCGCCATCGCCTCCGGAGACCTGGACACCCTTGAGGACCTCGCGGACGTGTGGTGGTTCGAGCTGCCCGCCCGGTTCGGCCCGGAGCTGCTCGGGCTGCTCGAACGGCTGCCCGCCACGATGGCGGCCCGCCGTCCGCGGCTGCTCATGGCGGGCGTGCTGGCGTACCAGCTCACCGAGGCACGCGACGACGCACACCTGCGCGCCACGATGCGCCTGTTCGAGCTGCACGGCGTGCGCCTGTCCAAGCGGCTGCGCTCGTTCACGCGGCCCGGCGACATGATCGCCGCGGGCGCGCTGGCGATGCACGCGGCGCGGACCCGCGGCCAGTACCGCACCGCGGAGGGCATCGGCGCCTGGGTCGAGGAGCACCTGCTCCGGACCGACGACGCCGGGGCGCTGCCCTGGAGCGCCGAGCGCCGGGTGGGCCGGCCGGGCCTGATCGCCCT
>NZ_KI911691.1:30552-33806 GCF_000515355.1 Promicromonospora kroppenstedtii DSM 19349
CGACGCGGCCTCGACCAGCCCGTGGTGCCGAGCCGGCCGCTCCCGGTCGCCCCCGGCGAGGTGCGTGCCCGGGACGGTCGGCGCCGCCGCGAACAGCAGGCCTCCCGCCGTCACCGTGGCGATCGCGCCCGCCCACGTGGTGCGCAGAACTCTTCGCCGGTCGGGGCGGTTGTCGGGGGACACCAGCTCGTTCGCCTGCTCCTGCACGCGTCGCTCCCTCGGTTCGGTGCGGTGGTTCGTCGTTCAACAGGTAAAGAAGTCCTGCGTGGCAGTCAAAGAACTATCACGAGTCGGCGGGGCGTACGAGGTGGGATCCACGACGCCCCGGCTTCGGGGCCGCTCCGCCGGCCCCGCGGCCCGACCACGGACTTGGTCCCGTCCGGCCGTGCTCGGCGAAGGGGCTGCTCACCCCTCGTCACCTCACCAGACGCCGGGGAGCGGGTGAATTACGCCGGCGAGTTGGTGATTCGATTGGTGATTTCTTGATCCCCGACTGGTGATCGGCCGCCGAGGGGATGGCATTGAACTCGCCGTACTGGATACGGGCCGCTGTGGCCCGTGAGCGAGGGGAAATGCAGATGCACGCACGAAGGTCATCGACGAGGACCACCCGGGGCGGGACGGTCAGGAGGCACCGCGGACGGGTTCCCGCGATCCTGGCCGCGCTCAGCCTGGTCGGGGCGGGCCTGGTCACCGCCTCGCTGACGGCGGTCACGCCCAGCGCGGTCGCCGCCCCCGGCAACCCTGGCGTGCCCGGTGAGCCGACGGTCCTCTTCGTCGAGGACTTCGAGAACCGGGACGCGGACTCGAACGTGCTCCTGACCGACTACACGGGGGCTGCCGGGACCACGTATGCGGCGGACCCGTTCTGGGTGGACCGTGCGGCGTGCAACGGCTTCATCGTCAACTACAGCAGCCCGCGGGTCGTGGGCGACTGCGTCGGTCAGGGCGCCGAGGCCGGGGGCATCGGCGTGTACAACTCGCTGATGTCCCTGCCCTACACGCTCGGCACCATCAACGGCACCGACCCGGCGAGCAACGCGGCGGCGTCGTCCTACACCTCGGGCAACACCACGCCGAACGAGATCCAGTTCCGCACGGCCGACCCGCTGACCCTGCCCACCGCGGGCCGGTTCGTCACGTTCTCGGTCGACGCCGTCGCGCAGAACTGCACGTCGACCCACCCGGAGCTGCGCTTCTACCTGGTCGACGGGTCGGGTGAGGAGATCGCGGTGTCCAACGCCGCGATCGACCCGTGCACCGACCCGCGCGGCGCGCAGTACAACGCACCTGCCCAGGACGGCACGCCGCGCGTGGTGATCGGCGGGCGGTTCCCCGCGGACGGCTCGAACCTCGTGACCGGCGGCTCGTTCGGCATCGTGATGCGCAACGAGAACGGCAGCGGCCAGGGCAACGACGGCGCCTACGACAACATCCGCGTGCTCGACGTGACGCCGCAGCTCGACAAGGAGTTCAGCCCGGCGTCGGTCGCGACCGGCGGCGTCTCGACCCTGACGCTGACGATCACGAACACGAACGACCTGGCCGCCAAGAACGGCTGGTCGTTCACCGACACCCTCCCGGAGGGCCTGGTCGTCGCCGACCCGTCCGCCGTCGGGACGGACTGCCCGGCCGGCGACGTGACCGCCGAGGCCGGCGCCACGTCGCTCTCGGGCACCGGCAACCTGGACGCGGGCATGGCCTCGTGCACCATCTCGGTGAACGTGACCTCGGACGAGGCGGGCAGCTACACCAACGGCCCCGACAACATCTCGGCGATCGGCCTGGACTACCCGGACCCCTCGACCGTGACCTTCGGCGACCCGAGCCTGGAGCTCGTCAAGACCGCCGGTGAGCCGGTCGACGTCAACGAGAACGGCATCACGGACACCGGCGACACCATCGCCTACACGTTCGAGGTGACCAACACCGGCGACGTCGCGATCGACGACCTGGCGATCGACGACCCCAAGGTGGGCGCGATCACCTGCGAGGCGACGTCGGTCGAGCCGGGGGACAGCGTCATGTGCGCCACCGACGAGCCCTACGTGGTCACGGACGAGGACGTCGAGGCGGGTTCCGTCGACAACTCGGCGACCGCCACGGGCACCCCGCCCGGCACTGACACCCCGATCGGCTCGCCGCCCTCGGAGACGACCACGCCGACCGAGGCCCCGGACCCCGCGATCGAGGTCGTGAAGTCCGCGACGCCGTCAGGCCCGGAGACGTTCACCGTGGGCCAGGAGATCGCCTACAGCTTCGAGGTGACCAACACCGGCAACGTGCCCCTGAGCGACGTCACGGTCGACGAGACGGAGTTCTCCGGCACGGGCGAGGCGCCGGTCGCGACCTGCCCTGCCGACGTCGTCCTGGCGCCGGGGGACTCGCTGACCTGCACCGCGAGCTACACCCTCACGCAGGAGGACGTCGACTCGGGCGAGGTGACCAACACCGCGACGGCCACGGGCACGCCGCCGGGGGGCACCCCGCCGCCGGAGTCGCCGCCGTCGACCGTGGTGGTCCCCACTCCGCCGGCACCGGCCATCGAGGTGGTCAAGACCTCCGACACCGACGAGATCAGCGAGGTGGGCCAGAAGGTCACCTACAGCTTCGAGGTGACCAACACCGGCAACGTCACGCTGACCGACGTCACCGTGGACGACTCGGACTTCTCCGGCTCGGGTGAGCTGTCGGCGGTCGACTGCCCCGCAGAGGCCGCTGGCCTCGCCCCGGGCGCGTCGGTAACCTGCACCGCGACCTACGAGGTCACGCAGGCCGACCTCGACTCGACCGGGCTGACCAACACCGCGACGGCCTCGGGCACGCCGCCGGGGGACACCCCGCCGCCGGAGTCCCCGCCGTCGACCAACGAGATCCCGAGCGCCCCTGCGCCCGGCATCGAGGTGGTCAAGACCTCCGACACGGACAAGATCACGGAGGTGGGCCAGAAGGTCACCTACAGCTTCGAGGTGACCAACACCGGCAACGTGGTGCTGACCGACATCACGGTGGACGACTCGGACTTCTCCGGGTCGGGCGAGCTCTCGCCGGTCGACTGCCCCGCCGAGGCCGCCAGCCTCGCGCCCGGTGCGTCGGTGACCTGCACCGCGACCTACCAGGTCACGAAGGCGGACCTCGAGTCCGGCGAGCTGAGCAACACGGCCACGGCCACCGGCACCCCGCCGGGCGGCACCCCGCCGCCCACCTCGCCGCCGTCGACCGTCGACGTCCCGGCTGACCCGGCGCAGCCGGAC
>NZ_KI911691.1:33906-35098 GCF_000515355.1 Promicromonospora kroppenstedtii DSM 19349
CTTCGGCGAGGGCTTCGGCGTCGGCGTGGGCTTCGGGGCCGGCTCGCTCGGCTTCGGCTTGGCGCCGGGCTTGGCCGGCTGCTTCGTCCCGGGCTTGCGTGGCTCGTCGACGGGCTTGGCCACCGGCTTGCGCGTCTCCTCCGCCGTGGGGCGGTCCTTCGCCCGGGTATCGGCCGCGGCCTCGTAGCGCGGGCCGTCGTCCTCGGGCTTCTCGCCCTTGGTCCACCGGTCGACGTCGGACGGGTCGACCGCGCGGTTGGGCGCCGAGCCCGCCGCGAAGAACTCGAAGTGCCACGGCTCCGGCTTGGAGCCGCCCCGGCGCGCCCACGAGGGGTTGTCCCAGCCGTAGTCCGGGCCGTGCACCCGCAGCCACACGTACTCGGGGGACGAGCCGCCCGAGATCGGCGCGCCCAGGTCGATCGCCAGGCCCCAGCCGTGGTTGGACGTGCCCGGGACCGCCGCCAGGTGGGGCTTGGCGCCGGCCACGGCCACCTGGTCCACGTAGGACCGGTACGAGTCCGTGATCGGGATCGGGCGCCCGAACTCCTCCTCGAACTCCACGCTCAGCGCCGTCAGCCGCTCCGCCGCGTCGCAGCGCAGCAGGTGGCCCGGCGCGAAGTCCAGCGGGCACAACACGTGGGCCGGGATGCGGCCGTTGGCGTACTCGACCGTCGAGGTGCCGAACGCGGAGACCACGTCGAGCAGGCTCTCGCGCAGCGGGTCCCCGGCGCGGGCGAGGTCGCCGTTCGCCCCGCCGCTCCCGGACGCGGACGGCTCCTGGTCCTCGCCCGCGGGCTCCACCTCGGCCAGCGTGCTGGGCGCCGACGGGTCCAGCAGGTTCGCCAGCCGCACCGCCGCCAGCACCACCTGGTGATAGGTGATCCGGCCGGAGGGCAGGTCCCGGGGCTCCTCGTCGGCCTCCTCGGGTTCTGCTGCCGGCCCTGGCTCGTCCGACACCGTGATCACGGCCTGGAGGTCGTCGGTGACGGCGGTCGTCCCCGCGCCGTCGTCGTCCCTGGACGCCCGTGCGGCCGGCGCGTCCGCGACGCGCAGGCCCTCCTTCGCCTCGCCGAACGCGAGCTCCTGCATGAGGTACGTGGTGTAGAGCATGCCGAGCTCGGCGGCGGCCTGGGCGACCGCCGGGCTGAGCTCCGGACCCTCGCGCCGGGCCTGCTCGTCGGCGCGCGCCAGG
>NZ_KI911691.1:35198-39492 GCF_000515355.1 Promicromonospora kroppenstedtii DSM 19349
GGGCCCGGGCCTCGGCGGCGACGGCGGCGGCCAGCTCCTCGGTCAGGTCGGCGTCCATGCCGGCGCCCAGCGCGAGGTTCACCGGCAGCGTGGTGCCGCCGAGCGCCATCAGGCCGTGCGGCGCCTCCTCGACGAACAGCACCGGGATGCCGTCGCCGTGGGTGTTCACGTGCTCCTGCACCGCGGCGTAGGCCTCGGCGCTGCGCTCGGGCGGGATGCCGTTGTCCCAGCGCACCGCGGACCAGGGGTCGGCGCGGAGCACGCCGTACAGCGCCCCGAGCCCGCCCCAGCGGTCCACCTCGCGTCGCAGCACGTCGGTGACGCGAGGAGCGCCGTCGACCCAGCGGACCGCCTCCCAGCCCTTGAGGCGCTGGTTGACCTGGCCGATGCGGGTGGCGAGCGGGAGCGTGGCCGCCCTCGTGCGCGCGTCGCTCATCCCTTGACCGCCCCCGACAGCAGCGCGCGCTGCATCTGGCGCTGGAGCACGGTGTAGACGAGGTACACGGGCAACAGCGTGAACAGGGTGCCGGCCATCAGCACGCCGTAGTCGGTGCCGGCGTCGACCTTGAGGGTCGGCAGGGCCACCTGGATGGTGCGCTGCGCCGTGTCGGGGCCGATCAGGATCAGCGGGTACAGGTACGCGTTCCAGAACGACAGGAAGTTGAGCAGCAGCACGGTCGCGATACCCGGCACGCAGATGGGCAGGTAGACCTGCCGCAGCACCTGGAGGGAGGACGCGCCGTCCATCGAGGCGGCCTCCTCCAGCTCACGCGGGATGGTGCGCATGAACGAGGTGAGGATGACGATCGAGAGCGGCAGCGCCGTCGCCGGCAGCAGGAACACCACGAACGTGCGGGTGTGGAACAGGCCGAGCGCGGCTGCCAGCAGGAACGTCGGGAACAGCGCCGCGAACGACGGGATGAGGAACCCGAGGGCGAAGACGCTCTCGACGATCTTGCCGGCCCGCCCGCGCGCCCGCGCCAGCGCGAACGACGCCGGGAGCGCGAGCAGCAGGGTCAGCACCAGCGCGGCGACCGTGGTGAGGGCGGAGTTGGCCACCGCGAGGCCGAGGTCGGCCTGCTGGATGGCCGTCGTGAAGTTGGAGAGGTCGAACGTCGTCGGCCACGCCAGCGGCGACTCGAAGATCTCCTCGTTCGTCTTGAAGGAGGAAACGATGAAGTAGTAGAAGGGGATGACCAGCAGTGCGGCGTAGATCCACGCGAGCGTGCCGCTCGTGATCGAGCCGATGCGGTCGCGCAGGGGGAGTCGACGGGCGACTGCGGCGCGCTGAGCCATGAGGGTCTCCAGGGCAGGTTCGGGAGGCAGATCGGGCGGGGATCAGTGGGTGGCGCGGAGCGTGCGGCGGATCGCCCACATCCCGAGCAGCCCGATCACGAAGAGGACGACGCCGACGGCCTGGCTGTAGCCCAGGTCGGTCTCGACGAACGCCTTGCGGTAGATGAGGTACGCGAGCGTCGTGGTCGCGTTCTCGGGCCCGCCCTGCGTGAGCAGCAGCACGGTCTGCGCCGAGTTGAACAGCATGGACAGGAACTGGAGCATCGCGACGACGCCGATGAAGTCCCGTGCGATGGGCCAGTACATGCGCCACGCCAGCCGCCAGTCGTTCGCGCCGTCCAGGCGGGCGGCCTGCACGATCTCGGTCTCGACGCCGTCGAGCCGCGACGCGATGAGCACCGCGGAGTAGCCGATGCCGCTCCACAGCTCGACGGCGATGATGGCGCCGAGCGCGGTGGTCGGGTCGGCGAGCCACTCGTTGCCCTCCAGACCCAGCGGCCGCAGGAACCCGTTGACCAGGCCGTCCGGGTTGAGCATGGCGTAGAAGACCATCGCCGTGGCGGGCGCGGAGATGAGCGCGGGGATGAACAGCAGGTACCGCAGCACGCGGTGGCCGCGCGGCTTCTGCACCACGTAGAACGCGAGGAGGAACGCGAGGCCGATCATGATCGGCAGGCCCACCACGATCTGGATCGCGGAGTTCGCGGTCGCCGTCCAGAACGTCTCGTCGGAGAAGACGCGGGCGAAGTTGTCGAGGCCCGCCGGGGTGGGCGTGGTGAGCATGCCCGGCCACGAGAGGAACGCGATGACGAACATCGCGACCACGGGGCCGATCATGAACACCGCGTACCAGATCAGGGCGGGCAGGGCGAGACCGGGGAACCGGTCGCGGAGGGTCCCGCGGTGGCGGGTGCGGGGGACGGCGGCCTTGCCGTCACCGGTCGTGTCGGGGCGGCCGGCGTCGAGGAGCGCGGTCATGGGTGGGGGTCCTTTCCCAGCTCGAGCGGTCAGACCGCCTGGTATGACTTCTCGAAGGCGTCGATGATGCGGTCGGCCGGGGCGGACCCGTAGGCGAGCGCGGTCGCCTGGATCATCGGCTCGAACACGGCGTCGGGGATGAGCAGGTCGGGCAGCATCACGGGCGTCACGTCGTCGTCGGTCAGGCGTGAGCCCTGGGCGACCAGCGGGAAGTCCTTGCTGACGGTGTCGGTGACGCGGCTCATGTCGCGCCCGGACCCGAGGATGAACTCGTCGGTGACCTCGGGCGTGTACAGGTTCTGCACGAACGGCTTGATCAGGTCGAGCTTCTTGAGGCCGTTCTCGCTGATCCAGATGCCGTGGCCGTTGAAGCTCTTGATGACGCTCGGGCGTTCCAGCACGCCGCCGCCGGACGGCATGGGCCAGCCGCCGACGGTCACCTCCGCCGCGCGCTCGTTCGGCACCAGGGCCAGCGCCGACGACATGGCCGGCACGATGGCGGCCTTGCGGGTGTTGAACTGCGTGAGCTCCGAGTCGGACGTGTAGCCCTGGACGTTGTCGACGAAGACGCCGGCGTCGCGCAGCTCGACGAAGTGCTCCACGCCCGCGACGGCCCCGGGGCTCTCGGAGATCTTTCCCGTGGAGAACACGGTGCGCGCCTCGTCCTGGGTGATGAAGCCCTGGAGGATCTGCAGGAACATCTTCTGGCCGCTCCAGTCGGAGCCGCCCACGGTGACGGGGCCGATGCCCTTGGACCGCAGGGCGTCCGCGGCGGCGATCAGCTCGTCCGACGTCGTCGGGATCGCGCCGACGCCCGCCTCCTCCAGCAGCCCGGTGTTGAACGACACCGGCCAGTTGGTGCGGGTGAACGGGAAGGCGCGCAGGCGGCCCTTGTCGTCGGTCCACTCCGCCAGCGCCTCGGGGATGATCAGGTCCCGCAGGCCCCAGTCGTCGAGGTAGTCGTTCACGGGCACGGTCGCGCCCAGGCGGGTCCAGGACAGGGTGCGGCCCATCATGTTGACGATGGCGACGTCCGCCTCCTTGCCCGCCAGCGTGCTCGTCTCGAAGACGATGGGCAGGTCGGAGCCGTTCTTGAGCAGCGCGACCTTGCGCGCGGTGCTGCGCTGGTACGCGGCGACGACGTCGGAGAACACCTGCGCGCCGGCGACGGCGCCGCTGATCTGGGTGTGCACGGTCAGGGCGTTCGAGCCGCTGGACGCGGGCACGAGCGCGCCGCACCCGGCGAGCAGCGGCGTGATGAGCCCGCCGCTGAGGGCTGCGCCCAGCAAAGTGCGCCTGCTGATGCCGTGTGACACGGGACCTCCTGGAGCTGGTCGACCTGGAAACTTCGGTGTGTCTGTCGAAGAGGCGGGGCACTTCCGCGTGCCGTGCCTTGTAAAGCGGTACACAAACTGGCTGGCCGCGAATGTATACCGCTTTACTTTCGAGGGTCAACCCCCGTAGGGTCTGGCACGTGACCGAAACACCCCCGAAACGAGCAACGATCGCCGCGGTGGCCCGCCGTGCCGGCGTGTCGCCGTCCGCGGTGTCCCACGTCTTCAACGGGCGGCCCAACGTCTCGGCCGCCACGGCCGAGCGCATCCGGCAGGCCGCCGACGAGCTCAACTGGCGCCCCAACTACGCCAGCCGCAAGGTGTCGGGCCAGGGCGGCCGCAGCCTCGGGCTGGTGATCGCCCGCGCGAGCGACACCTTCGGTCGTGACCCCTTCTTCATGCGTCTGGTCGCCGGGCTCACCCAGCCCCTGGCCGACATCGGCTGGTCGCTCTCGCTCACCCTCGTGGGGGCGGACGACGAGGCACGCGTCTACCGCGAGTGGTGGGCCGAGCAGCGCGTCGACGCGTTCCTGCTGGTCGACGCCCGCACGGACGACCCGCGCCTCGACCTCGTCGGTCAGCTCGGCGCCCCCGCCGTGGTGCTCGGCGCGCCCGTCGACGACGCGGTCCCCGCCGTCACGGTGCGCGACGACACCGCGTTCGCGGACGTGCTGGGCCACCTGGGC
>NZ_KI911691.1:39592-40932 GCF_000515355.1 Promicromonospora kroppenstedtii DSM 19349
GCGGCGCGCGGAACGGCTGCGGTTCGCCTCGCTCGGCGGGCGCGCGTCGTTCGCCCGGCACGAGGAGCTGATCCGGCTGTGCGCCGCCGGGGACGCCGAGCGGGCAGCGGCCGTCGCCTTCGACACCTGGGCCACCCTGCCCGCCGACCCTGACCCCGACGCCGACCCTGACCCCGACGCCGACCCCGACGCCGACACGGGCCCCAACCCCGACCCCGTCCCCGCGACCGAGGAGTAACCATGGCCCTGTCCGACTTCCCCCGCCACCCGCTGACCTTCGGGCCCAGCCCGGTCCACCCGTTGCCGCGGCTCACCGCCCACCTCGGGGGCGCGCAGATCTGGGCCAAGCGCGAGGACTGCAATGCCGGCCTCGCCTACGGCGGCAACAAGACCCGCAAGCTGGAGTACTTCGTCCCCGAGGCGCTCGCGCAGGGCGCCGACACGCTGGTGTCGATCGGCGGGTACCAGTCCAACCACACGCGCCAGGTCGCGGCGGTCGCGGCGTCGCTCGGCCTCAAGGCGGTGCTGGTCCAGGAGAACTGGGTCGACTGGCCCGACTCCGTGGCCGACCGGGTCGGCAACATCATGCTCAGCCGCATCATGGGCGCCGAGGTGCGGCTCGACCCGGCCGGCTTCGGCATCGGCTTCAAGGACTCCTGGGCCCACGCGATCGAGGATGTTCAGGAGCGCGGCGGTACGCCCTACGCCATCCCGGCGGGGGCGTCCGACCACCGGCTCGGCGGCCTCGGCTTCGCGCGGTGGGCCTACGAGGTCGAGGAGCAGGAACGCGAGCTCGGCGTCTTCTTCGACACGATCGTCGTCTGCGCGGTCACCGGCTCCACCCAGGCCGGCATGATCGCCGGGTTCGCCGCGCTGGAGGAGGCCGGCGGCCCGCGCCGCCGCGTGATCGGCGTCGACGCCAGCGCCAAGCTCGACGAGACCCGCGACCAGGTCGCCCGGATCGCGCGCGCCACCGCGGAGCTGATCGGCGTCGGCCGCCCCCTGCAGGACGACGAGATCACGGTGCTGCCCGGCTGGGCCGGCGACCTGTACGGGATCCCGGTGGAGTCGACACTCGACGCGATCCGGCTCACGGGCGAGCTGGAGGGCGTCATCATCGACCCCGTCTACGAGGGCAAGTCGATGGCGGGCCTGATCGACCTCGTGACCAGCGGCGACATCCCTGCGACCAGCAACGTGCTCTATGCCCACCTCGGCGGGCAGCCGGCGCTGAACGCCTACAGCGGCCTGTTCACGCAGACCCGCCCGCTGCTCGGCTGACGGCCGGGCCGGCGGCGTCGGGCCGGGCAGCGTTCGCCCCGGCGGCGTCCGGCCTGACG
>NZ_KI911691.1:41032-42371 GCF_000515355.1 Promicromonospora kroppenstedtii DSM 19349
TCCGCCCCGGCGTCGGGCCGTCCGCCGTCCTCCGCCGCCTCCCGCGTCGCCGCCCAGCTCGCGAGCAGCGCGAACCGGTCCGCGGAGTCGGTGCCCGGGGGCGCGCTGTAGGTGACGATCTGCAGCCCGGCCTCGCCGGGCATCTCGAACACGTCGAACGCCACCTCGATCATGCCGACCTCGGGGTGGCGGAACGACTTGACCCCGGTGCGGTGCTCGTGGACGTCGTGCCCGGCCCAGTCGGCGCGGAACTGCGGGCTGCGCGTGGAGAGCTCCCCGACCAGGGCGGTGAGGTCCGCGTTGAGCGGGTCGCGCCCGGCCTCCAGCCGCATCATCGCGGCCGCGGTCCGGCGGGCCAGGGGCCAGTCCACGTAGTAGTCCCGGGCGCGGCGGTCCAGGAAGATGAACCGCGCCATGTTGGGCGTGCCGTCGGTGTCGAAGTGCGGCGCGTACAGGGCACGGCCCATCAGGTTCGCGGCGACGATGTCCTGGGTCGCGTTGTGCACCACCGCCGGCACCGTCATGTGGTCCAGCACCCGCTGCACCGACGTGCGCACCGCCTGCGGGGCGGGCCGGCGCGTGCGAACGGCGCCCCCGGCCGGCGCGGTCCGAGCCAGGTCGAACAGGTACTCGCGCTCGGGGTCGTTGAGCCGCAGCGCGCGGGCGATCGCCTCCAGCACGCCCTCGGACGCGCCGCGGATGTTCCCGCGCTCCAGCCGGGTGTAGTAGTCGAGGCTGACCCCGGCGAGCAGCGCGACCTCCTCGCGGCGCAGGCCAGGCACCCGGCGCTCCCCGAAGCTCGGGATGCCGGCCTGCTGCGGCGTCACGTTCGCGCGGCGGGAGACCAGGAAGTCGCGGACCTCGTCCTTGGTGCTCATGGTCCCCACCATAGGTAGGCGCCCGCGCGGGCGGGAGGTTCCGTCGGAACCCCCCAGCCCGCGCACGGCACCCGGTCAGGGGGTGAGCAGCACCTTGGTGGCGCGGCGCTCGTCCATCGCGCGGTAGCCCTCGGCGGCGTCCTCCAGCGGGAGGGTGAGGTCGAAGACCTTGCCCGGGTCGATCTTCCGGTCCCAGATGAGCTGGATCAGCTCGGGCAGGAACCGGCGCACCGGGGCCGGGCCGCCGTGCAGGTGCACGCCGGTGAAGAACAGGTCCAGGCCGTCGAGCTGCACGCCGTGCGTCACGCCCACGTAGCCGACGTACCCGCCGGGTCGTGCCGAGCGGATGGCCTGCCACATCGACTCCTCGGTGCCCACCGCCTCGACGACACCGTGGGCGCCGTACCCGCCGGTGAGCTCCCTGACCCGCGCGGCACCCGCGTCGCCGCGCTCCTCGACGA
>NZ_KI911692.1:0-1475 GCF_000515355.1 Promicromonospora kroppenstedtii DSM 19349
GGCGACGACGACGACGCCCTGCCGCACGGCGGCGGTGGAGGCGCGGCCCAGCGGGTCGGTGCCGTCGCCGGGCGTGCCGAGGCTCATGTTCACGACGTCGGCCGGGTGGTCGCCCAGCGGGTTCGTCGCCGCCTCGAGCGCGAGGAGCAGGTCCTCGGTGGTGCCGCCGCCGTTGGCGTCCATGGCCTTCCAGGCCGTGAGCGTCACGTCGGGCGCCATACCGGTCAGGTTGGCCCCGCCGGCGCCCACGATGCCGGCCACGTGCGTGCCGTGCATGTGGTCGTCCATCGGGTCGGCGTCGTCGTTGACGAAGTCGTAGCCGTCGACCACGCGGTGGCCCGGGCCGAACCCGCCGCCGAGGTCGGCCAGCGTGTAGTCGATGCCCGTGTCGATGATCGCGACGGTGCGGCCGTCACCCGTGACGGGCGCGCCGCCGGCGTCCTCGCGCTCCCAGACCTCGGGCGCGCCGGTGGCGGGGATGTTCGCCTCGTCGCCCAGGATGCGCACGGGCGCGTCCTCGGTGACGCGCGCGACGCCGGGGGCCTCGCGCAGCTCGGCGAGGTCCGCGGGGTCGACGGTGGCGACGACGGCGGACAGCAGGCCGGTCACCGACTCGGTGTCGTCCAGGTCGATGTCCTGGCGCACGGCCCAGGAGGTGATGCCCTCCTGCGCCTCCTCGACGGTCTCCACGGCGGCCCGGTAGTCGGCGGCGAAGGCGCTGCGGGCGCGCGCGGAGCCGGAACCGCTCCGCGCGGTGGCGACTGCCTCCTGGCCGACGACGTCGGCGGCCGTGGGGGAGTCGAGCTCGATGATGACGCGCACCGGGTCGGCGTCGCGTGCGACGTCCGGGGCCGCGACGGCGGTACCCGGTGACAGGACCAGTGAGGCCGAGACGAGGGTGCTCCCGAGGAGGAGACCCCGGCGGCGGCCGGAGGGCAGAGGTTGCATGAGGGCTGTCTAGCCCGCGCTACCCTACGTGGGCAATGGGCGTAATGGCCGGATGCGGCCACTGGCCGGTACCGGCCGCAAGTGTTTACACGGACGTCACGCGCGAGGCCATATTTCACCCCAGCCTCTAGAGCCACCCCTTGCGGACGGCCTGCATCCCCGCCTGGAACCGGTTGGCCGCACCGAGGCGGCGCATCAAGTCGGCGCTGCGGCGGCGCAGCGTCCGCTCGGACAGGCCGAGCTCGCGTGCGATCGCCTCGTCCTTGGCCCCGGAGCCGAGCAGTGCGAGCAGCGCCCGGTCGTCCTTGTTCGGCCCGCGGTCCGGGGGAGCGGCACCCTCCAGGCTGTCGGCGGCGGGGATCTCGACCGCGTCGGCCCACGCCGCCTCGAACGCGGCGCACAGCAGGTCCACCAGCGGGCCGCCCTCGACCACGACGGCGGCCGGGTGCTGCTGGTCGAGGTCCGTGCTGACCAGCGCGGTGCGCCGGTCGGCGATCGCCAGCTTGGTGGGCAGCGTCCGCGCGATC
>NZ_KI911692.1:1575-3454 GCF_000515355.1 Promicromonospora kroppenstedtii DSM 19349
CGGGTGCTCGTCCGACGGGACCGGCACGGCCGGCGGCGCGGCCTCCGCGCCCTACGAGGGCACGATCGGGCTGCTGCTGCCGGAGGCGCAGACCGCCCGGTACGAGGCGTCCGACCACCCCACGTTCGTGGCCGTGGCCGGACGTCGCTGCCCCGGCTGCACCGTGCTGTACGCGAACGCCGGCCAGGACGCCGCCGCGCAGCTCCAGCAGGCCGAGTCGATGCTCGCCCAGGGCGCCCAGGTACTGGTGCTCGACGCCGTGGACACCGTGGCCGCCGCTGGGATCGTGGCGCAGGCCAAGCGGCTGGGTGCGGAGGTGATCGCCTACGATCGGTTCGTGGACGGCGCGGACTACTACGTGTCGTACGACTACGAGTTCATCGGCTTCCTGCTGGGCTCGGCACTTGCCGGTGCGGTCACGGAACGAGACGCTGAGAAGGACGCCGGTGCGGGGCCCGGTGCCGATACCGGCGCCCAGAACGGCACCGACGCCGACCCGGGCACGGGAGGAGCCGACGGAACCGCGGACGACGATCGGCCGGGAGTGCTGCTGGTGCACGGCTCGGCCACCGAACCCAACGCGCTGGCCATCGCCGCCGGCACCCGCCGCGCCCTCGAAGGAGAGGACATCGACGTGCTCGCCGAGTACTTCACGCCCGACTGGAGCCCGGACAAGGCCACCGAGTGGACCGAGGCCATGCTCACCCGGTTCCCGGGCCAGGTCGACGGCGTGCTCGCCGCCAACGACGGCATCGCGGGCGGCGCCATCGCCGCGGCCAAGGCCGCGGGCCTCGACCCCGTACCGGTCACGACGGGGCAGGACGGCGAGCTGGCGGCGGTGCAGCGCATTATCTCGGGCGACCAGTTCATGACGGTCTACAAGGCGACCGACCAGCAGGCCCAGACCGCCGCCGAGCTCGCGGTCCGCGTGCTGCGCGGCGAGGAGCCGCGCACCACCGCCGTCATCCAGGGCGTGCCCACCGTGCTCCTGGCGCCCCGCGCCGTGGGCGCCGCCGACGTGGAGCACGTGATCGTCGACGGCCACGTCTACACCACGGACGAGATCTGCGTGCCCGCCTACCGGGACGCGTGCGAGCGGGCCGGCCTGATCGGGGAGGCCGCTCGATGAGCGCCCCCGTGCTGTCCCTGCGCGGCGTCTCCAAGCGGTTCGGCGGCGTCCGGGCCCTGGTCGACGTCGACGCCGACGTGCATGAGCACGAGGTGCTCGCCGTCGTCGGCGACAACGGGGCCGGCAAGTCCACGCTCGCGGGCGTCCTCGCGGGCGCGTACCGGCCTGACGCCGGGCAGG
Source organism: Promicromonospora kroppenstedtii DSM 19349 (assembly GCF_000515355.1). Classification (GTDB taxonomy): domain Bacteria; phylum Actinomycetota; class Actinomycetes; order Actinomycetales; family Cellulomonadaceae; genus Promicromonospora; species Promicromonospora kroppenstedtii. The sequence continues at coordinate 2,885 of NZ_KI911692.1, forward strand.
TGCTGCTCGAGGGTCGGCCCGTGGTGCTCGACTCTCCGGCCGCCGCCCGGGCGCTCGGCATCGCGGCCGTGTTCCAGGAGCTCGCGCTCGTGGACGACCTCGACGTCGTGGAGAACCTGTTCCTCGGGCACGAGACCCGGCGCGGCCCGCTCCTGGACGAGATCGCCATGGAGCGCGAGGCGTGGCGCCTGCTCGACCAGCTCGCCGCGAGCGTTCCCAGCGTGCGCGACCCGGTCCGCACCCTGTCCGGCGGGCAGCGCCAGACCGTCGCCGTGGCCCGCGCGCTCCTCGGCTCGCCGCGCGTCGTCGTGCTGGACGAGCCGACCGCGTCGCTCGGCATGCGCCAGACCGCCGAGGTGCTCAACCTGATCGTCCGGCTGCGCGAGCGCGGGCACGCCGTCGTCCTGGTCAGCCACCAGGCCGGCGACCTGCAGGCCGTCGCCGACCGCATCCTCGTGCTGCGCCTCGGCCGCGTGCACGACGTCTTCGACGGCGACGCCTCCTACGAGGACCTGCTCGCCGCGATGACCGGCGCGGTGCGGCCCGGGGCGCGCAACGCGCGCGCCGACT
>NZ_KI911693.1:0-1894 GCF_000515355.1 Promicromonospora kroppenstedtii DSM 19349
GACGCGCGGGCCGGGGCTGGTGCACGTCGACGCCTACCGGCTCGGCGGGCTCGGCGAGCTCGACGCGCTCGACCTGGACTCGTCGCTGGACGACTCCGTGACCGTCGTGGAGTGGGGGCGCGGCCTGGCCGAGGCCCTCGCCGACGACCGCCTGGAGATCGACCTGGAGCGGCCGCGGGGTGCCGCACCGGCGTTCGACCCCGGCGCGGAGGCGGTCGAGGACCCGGAGGCGGGGACGCGCAAGGTGACGATCCGCGCGGTGGGGCCACGGTGGGCCGGTGTGGACCTGCGTTCCCTGTTGTGATCGGTAGCTCGTCGGGCGATCGGCAGCCCGGGTTGCCGATCACCTGACGAACCGCCGATCATTCCCTGCGGCCGCCTGCGGCCGTAATACCCTGGTCGCGTGGCCGTTCTTGCTCTCGATACCTCAGCAGCCGTCGCCGTCTCCCTCGTCGACGAGGACGGTGCGCGCCTCGCGTCCCGCTCCTCCGACGAGCGCCGCAGGCACGCCGAGTCGCTCGCGCCCCTGATCACGGAGGTCCTCGACGAGGCCGGGATCGAGCGCGCCGACCTGACCGCCGTCGTCGCCGGAACAGGCCCCGCCCCGTTCACGGGGCTGCGCGTCGGGCTGGTGACCGCCCGGACGCTCGCGCTCTCCCTCGGCATCCCGGTGCTGGGCGTGCCGAGCCTCGATGCCCTGGCGGTGCAGGCCGTCAGCGACCTCGGGCTCCGCGCGGGGCAGGAGATCCTGGCCACCTCCGACGCCCGTCGCAAGGAGGTCTACTGGGCGCGCTACCGCGTGGTCGCGCACGAGGGGCCGCACGGCGTCCCGGTCGTGGAGCGGACCGCGGGGCCCGACGTCGACCGGGCCGGCTTCGTGGCGCAGGCCCAGCTCCCCACGCCGGACGCCGGGGACGCCCCGCTGCCCGTCGTGGTCGGCGAAGGCGCGATGCTCTATCCCGAGTTCCTGCCCGTGGCCGACGACGCCCCGCTGGTTCCGGACGCGACCGTGCTCGCCCGCCTGGCACTGGTGCGCCGCGCCGCCGGCGAGGACCTGCCGACCGAGCCGCTGTACCTGCGGCGTCCGGACGTGCACGAGCCGGGCTCCCCGACGGGCTCGGGTGTCGGATCCGGGACCGGTCCGGCAACGGCCGCCACCGGCGGTGCCGCATGATCACCGAGGTGCGGCTCCGCCCGCTGCGCAGCGCCGACTTCGACCGTGTGCTGCAGCTCGAGCGCCAGCTCTTCGGCCGCGGCGCCTGGACGTACGGGATGCTCGCCGACGAGCTCGCCGGCCTGGGTCGCTGGTACGTCGTCGCGGAGCCGGAGCGGCTCGACCGCGCCGGGGACCAGCCCGTCGTCGGCTACGCCGGTCTCTGGTTCGACGGCGACGTCACGCAGATCATGACCATCGGCGTGGACCCCGACGTGCAGCGGCACGGAGTGGGGCGCCAGCTCATGAACGCCCTCATCGAGCGGTCCCGCAAGGTCAAGGCAGAGGCTGTGCTGCTGGAGGTGCGCGTCGACAACGCGCCCGCCATCGAGATGTACCGCGACTTCGGCTTCCAGATCCTCGGCGTGCGCAAGCGCTACTACCAGCCCGAGGACATGGACGCGTACACGATGCGCCTGGAGCTGTCCGAGGTGGAGCACCCGACGGCGGACGCCGCCGTCGAGTCGCCGGTCGATGCCCCGGCTGCCGACACCCCGAACGACGCCACGGGAGACGCCGCATGAGGGAACGAGTCCTGGTCGACGCCGCGACGCTGGCGGCCGACCTGCAGGTCGGCGGCGCGCCGGACCCGGCCGAGGGTCGGCCCGTCGTGCTCGACGTCCGCTGGGCGCTGGGCATGACCGACGGCCACGACCAGTACCGCGCCGGGCACGTGCCGGG
>NZ_KI911693.1:1994-6069 GCF_000515355.1 Promicromonospora kroppenstedtii DSM 19349
GGTCGTCTGACCCCGGCGCGGCGCCGTCAGCCGGCCAGGGGCCGGCCGGCGCGCATCTCCTCCATCATGGCGCGCACCACCGGCACCAGGTCGCCGTCGTGCGCCGCCGCCACCTCCTGCTGCCGCCGGTAGGACGGACCCGTGCGGACGATGTCCCGCACGCCGGCCAGCTCCCCGGCGCAGCCCAGACGGTGCGCCACGGGCTCGAGCTCGACCAGCAGCTTGCCGATCGCGTCGACGACGTGGCCCTGGTTGCCGTGCGCGTCGAGGATCACCGTGGCGTCCAGCCCGTAGCGTGCCGAGCGGAACTTGTTCTCGGTCACGTACCAGGGCGGCAGCTCGACCAGGTCCCGGCCCTGGTCGAGCTGCGTGGACAGGTGCTCGACCAGGCAGTGCACCAGCGCGGCCAGTGTCAGCGCCTCGGTGAGGTTGGTCGGGCCGTCGCACACCCGGACCTCGAGCGTGCCGAACTTGGGCGACGGGCGGATGTCCCAGTGCACCTCGTTGAACACCTCGACCGCGCCCACGTGCATCATGTCGCCCGCGTACGTCTCCAGCTCCTGCCAGGTCCGGAACGCGAACGGCAGGCCCGAGCTCGGGATCTGCTGGAACAACAGCGAACGGTTCGAGGCGTAGCCCGAGTGCTCACCCGCCCAGTACGGCGAGGCGGCCGACAGCGCCTGCAGGTGCGGGAAGTACTTGAGCATCCCCCGCATCAGCGGCAGCGCCTTCTCCCGGTCCTCGATGCCGACGTGGACGTGCAGACCCCAGATGATCAGCTGTGTACCCCACACCCCAGTGCGCTCGCGGATCCGGGCGTAGCGTTCCTTGTCGCCGATCTCCTGGTCGGCGCCCCGGGCGAACGGGTGCGTGCCGCCACCCATGAGCTCCAGGCCCATCGGGTCGGTCACCGTGCGCACGCGCTCGAGCGTGCGGGTGAGGTCGGCTCCGGCGGCGGCCACGGTGCTGCCCACGCCCGAGACCAGCTCGATCGTGTTCTTCATGTACTCGCCCGTGACGTGCGGGGTCAGCCCGCCGGGGCCGTGCGGCCGGTTGCCGCCGTCGCGGGCCAGAGCCTCCAGCACCTCGGGTGCCGCCTGGGACAGGTCCGCGGTGCCGGGCTCCACGAGCCCGATCTCCCACTCGATCCCCACGGTCGACCGTGGGGACTCGCCGAAGCCGAGCTGGGCCGGCGAGCTCATACGGCTCCCAGGGGTTCGACGAGCAGTATCTGTTGGTTGCCTGCAACACGGGTGAGCACGATCGTCGCCTCCTCGGTTCCGGTGAGTACGAGCTGCTTGCGAAGTTGTTCAGGCACCACGGCGGTGCCCCGCTTCTTGATCGTGACGCGCCCGACGTTCCGGTCGCGCAGGTAGGACTTGAGCCGCTTCAGGCCGAACGGCATGGTGTCGAGCACCCGGTATCCGGTCGCGATCGGGGCCTGCGCCCCGGCCGGGTCGGCGGGCCTGGCCGACGGCAGGGCGGCCGGCTCGTCCGTGGTCACGTACGCGATGGTCGGGTCGACGAGGCGCCCGCCCAGCTCGGCGGCGGCCTGACCCACCAGGCCGGCGCGGATGACGGCGCCGTCGGGCTCGTAGAGGAACTGGCCGACGCGGCCCACCTCCGGCTCGACGTCGTCGCCGCGCACGGTGCGGCTGAGGGTGTGCTCCTTGCCGTCGTCGTCGGTGAAGGTGCGCAGCACGAGGGCCGAGCGGCCGGGTCCGTCGGGCGCGAGCGGGCCGAACCAGAGCCCGGCCTCGACCACGTCGCCGTTCACGGAGACCCACTGGGTCTCGGCGTCGGCGGGCAGGCCCTCGTGCGCGATTCCCGGGCCCACCTTGATGCCGACAGCCGGCACGGTCTCGCGCAGCGCCCAGACCGAGTCGAGCGGGGGCTCGTAGGCGTGCGGGTCGAAGATGCGGCGGCTGCGGCCGCCCGACCCGCCGCGCACGCGCCGTGCGGGGTCGGCGTAGACGCCCTCGATGCCCTCGGCGCGCAGGTCGAGCGTCAGGCCGTCGGCGTGCCGCACCTCCGCCTCGGGGAAGTGGCGCAGGTTCCACTGCGCGATGGCGGCCGTGCACTCGTCGAGGTCGGTCGCGACGACGCGCAGGCCCGTGCCGGCGAACGCGAGGGAGTCGGCGCCGATCCCGCAGGTGAGGTCGGCGAGCGCGGTGATGCCCGCGTCGAGGTACCGCCGGGCGTGCAGCGCCGCGACCACGAGCCGCGTCGCCTGCTCCAGGCCGTCCGCGGTGAACAGCATCCCGTCGGCGAAGTCGCCGAACTTGGCCCGCGCCCGCGTGCGGAGCCGGGACTGGGTGACGACGGCGGCGGCGAGATCCGCCGCGACGCCCTGGGAGCGCAGCGTGGAGACGGTGCGCATCGCGTCGCGCTCGTCGTACGGCGGTAGTGCCGCAAGCAGGGCCCAGCCCTCAGGGCTGAGGAGTTTGCTCAGAATCGCCGCATCCATGGGAAGATCTTTCCACGTTTGTCCTGGTCGTGACGAGTAGCCGGGCGCAACCTTTTGGTGGAGATGACGAGTTTTCGACGTCCTGGCGGCGAGTCGGCCTCCAGGCGTGTGAGCGACTCCACGCGATTGGCACTCGCCTTGACCGAGTGCTAGCGCCGACCTAGATTTGGGGTTGTTCACCGGCGCGGAGCCCGATAGCGGGCCTCGCGGCGGAGGACCCAGACGTTCGTGCCCGCCGGCACCCGCGACGACGGCGGACCGTCGAACGTTCGAGCCCCTTAAGTCAACCACGCAGCTGATCACTCGATCCGCTCACGAAAGAGGAGGTCCGACGTGTCGGTCCCCATCAAGCCGCTCGAGGACCGGATCGTCGTCAAGGCTCTCGAAGCCGAGACCACGACCGCTTCCGGCCTGGTCATCCCGGACACCGCCAAGGAGAAGCCCCAGGAGGGCGAGGTGCTGGCCGTGGGCCAGGGCCGCATCGACGACAACGGCAACCGTGTGCCGCTGGACGTCGCCGTCGGTGACAAGGTGATCTACTCCAAGTACGGCGGCACCGAGGTCAAGTACGCGGGCGAGGAGTACCTGGTGCTCTCGACCCGCGACGTCCTCGCGGTCGTCGTGGGCTGATCCCAGCCCGCGACAGCTACAGACGAAGGCCCCGCACCGGTCGGTGCGGGGCCTTCGTCGTGGCGGAGCCCTGGTGCTGTCTGTCTGTGGTGCCGTTCCTGGTGCGCGTGTCTGCGCGCCTGGCGCCCGGCCGACGTGCTTCGGCGCACGCCTGTCCCGGCGGGGTGCTGCTTCCTCAGGCGTGCTGCCTCAGGTGCCGCACGACGTCGTGCGGCAGAAGTTGTTCGGCCTGGCCAGGCGGGCTCTGTCAGGCGGAGACGGACTTGCCGGCGAGGATCGCCGACCGCTCGTCCTCGCTGAGCCCGCCCCACACGCCGTACGGCTCGCGCACGCGGAGCGACTGCTCGCGGCACTGCATCATCACGGGGCAGGAGCGGCAGATCGCCTTCGCGGCCTCGGCGCGACGCCGGCGGGTTGATCCACGCTCACCCTCGGGGTGGAAGAAGAGGGTGTCGTCCGCGTCGCGGCACGCACCCTGGTACTGCCATTCCCACAGTTCCATCACCGGACCGGGAAGCCTCGAGATCTCCGTCATGGCGAACAACCTACAAGTTGTGCAGAAGTTGTTCAAGGGGCAATTTCGTTTCATCTCGATCAAATCGAGTCAGCCCGAAGCGGTTCGGCCCTGACCGGATTTGTTCCAATCTGGACTGGAATCCACCGAGATCGGCGGCACGCCGGGTTTCGCAGTGGCGCGGAGAGGGTCCGGTCGGCAGAATCGAGTCCATGACTTCTTCGCGACCCGCCCAGAACTCGGGCGGGTCACGTACATCCAGCCCCGGACTGGCTGTCGCCGCGGTAGCCCGGCGCCTCGGGGTCGCTCCCGCGACCCTGCGTACGTGGGACCGCCGCTACGGCCTCGGCCCGTCGGGCCGCACCGCTGGATCGCACCGCCGCTACACGCCGGACGACGTCGCCCGGCTCCTCGTCATGCGCCGGCTGACCCTCGAGGGCGTGGCCCCCGTCGACGCGGCTCCC
>NZ_KI911693.1:6169-17480 GCF_000515355.1 Promicromonospora kroppenstedtii DSM 19349
CGGGGGTCCGCGGTCCGCCGCCTCCCCGGCGCCGACGTCGGGCCGGGTGTCCGCCCTGGTCGACGCCGCGCTGGCCTACAGCCGGACCGCCTGCGACAACCTCCTCGTGCTCGGCCCGGAGGGCGACCCGGCCACCTGGTGGACCGAGCTCGTCGAGCCCGCCTGGCTCCGGCTGTCGGAGCGGACGGTCCTGGCCGGCCCTGGTGAGATGCCCGAGGTCGTGCTCGCGACGTCCGCGCTGCGTGCCCTGCGCAACTACATCGAGGAGTTCGAGCGGGTCATGGTCGAGGCGGGCGGCCCGCCGGCCAACCACCCGAGCCGGATGCGCAAGATCGTCCTGGTGTTCGCCGCCCCGGACGAGGTGGTGCCGCTCTCGGCGCACGCCCTCGCCGCCGCGCTGGCCGCCCAGGGTTCGATGGCGCGCATCGTCACGGGTCCCGCGAGCACGCACCGGTCGGTCGAGCTCGTCACTATGGTCCGCCCGACGGCGGTGGTACTGGCGACGACGCAGAACAAGCCGGACCTCGACGTCGTGCACGCGGTGAACGAGAGCTACCCGGAGCTGCCCATCTTCGTCGGACTACGGGCGGACGCCGCCGCGACGGAGCTGCCGTTCGGGCCCACGGTGCAGCGGGTGCGCTCCTTCACGGGGCTGCTGCACGAGGTGCTCGCCGTCATCAAGGCGAGGTGACGCACGCCTCGGGCCGGTACCACGGCCCGGCCGAGATCTGCGGTCGCTGCGGCCGTAGACTTGCTGCATGACGGACCAGACCTCGCCGGGCGACCCGTTCGGTTTCCTCGGGCTCACCTATGACGACGTCCTGCTGCTGCCGGGTTACTCCGACCTGGCGCCGTCGGACATCGACACGACGTCTCGCCTCACGCGCGAGATCTCGCTCAAGATCCCGCTGATCTCAGCGGCGATGGACACGGTCACCGAGTCGGCCATGGCGATCGCCATGGCGCGTCAGGGTGGCCTCGGCGTGCTGCACCGCAACCTCTCCATCGAGGACCAGGCCACCCAGGTCGACCTCGTGAAGCGGACGCAGACCGGCATCATCACGAACCCCGTCACGATCGGCCCGGACGCCACGCTCGAGGAGCTCGACACCCTCGCTGGCCAGTTCCGGATCTCCGGCTTCCCGGTGGTCGACACCGACAACAAGCTCATCGGGATGGTCACCAACCGCGACCTGCGCTTCACGCCCGTCGCCGAGTGGGCCACCACCAAGGTGGACGAGGTGATGACGCCGCAGCCGCTGATCACCGGCCCGGCGGGCATCTCCCGGGACGACGCGACGCTGCTGCTGCGCAAGCACAAGCTGGAGCGCCTGCCGCTGATCGACCCCGACGGCCGCATCACCGGGCTCATCACCGTCAAGGACTTCGTGAAGTCCGAGCAGTTCCCGAACTCGTCCAAGGACGGCCAGGGCCGCCTCATGGTGGGCGCCGCGATCGGCTACTTCGGCGACGCGTGGCAGCGCGCCACGGCCCTGATCGACGCCGGCGTGGACGTGCTCGTGGCCGACACCGCGCACGGCAACGTGCGGATGCTGATCGACATGGTCAAGCGCCTCAAGACCGACCCGGCCACCAAGGACGTCCAGGTGATCGGCGGGAACGTCGCCACGCGCCAGGGCGCGCAGGCGTTCGTCGACGCCGGCGCCGACGCCGTGAAGGTGGGCGTGGGGCCGGGCTCCATCTGCACCACGCGTGTCGTGACCGGCGTGGGCGTGCCGCAGATCACCGCCGTCTACGAGGCGTCGCTCGCCTGCAAGCCGGCGGGCGTGCCCGTCATCGCCGACGGCGGCCTCAAGCACTCCGGCGAGATCGGCAAGGCCATCGTGGCCGGCGCCGAGTCCGTGATGCTGGGCTCGCTGTTCGCGGGCTGCGAGGAGACCCCGGGCGACCTGGTGCTCGTCAACGGCAAGCAGTTCAAGACCTACCGCGGCATGGGCTCGATGGGTGCCATGTCCTCGCGCGGCAAGAAGTCCTACTCCAAGGACCGGTACTTCCAGGCCGAGGTCACCAGCGACGACAAGATCGTGCCCGAGGGCATCGAGGGCCAGGTCGCGTACAAGGGGCCGTTGGCCACCGTGGCGCACCAGCTCATCGGCGGTCTGCACCAGACGATGTTCTACACGGGTGCGCGGACCGTCCCGGAGCTGCAGGAGAACGGCCGGTTCGTCCGCATCACGTCGGCGTCGCTCAAGGAGAGCCACCCGCACGACGTGCAGATGACGGTCGAGGCGCCGAACTACAGCGGCTTCTGATCCTGCCGCCCTGCCGAAGCAGGGCGCGGCGAGGTAAAGCTGGGGCCGGAGCACTGATCAGTGCTCCGGCCCCAGCTCCATCTCGCCACGGTTCCACCGCGGCGAATCGAACCCGTCAGCTCGCCATGACGCGGGCGTGCAGGGCCTGCACCGCGTAGCGGGCCGACCAGAACGCGCCGTGCTGCCACGCGGAGACCTCGGACATCCAGTCGCCCGCGAAGTACACGTTGCCCGCCCCCTGCTGCAGCAGCCGGAAGCCGGCGGAGCTGGTGTTCGGGTAGGCCCAGGCCCCCTCGATGTAGGGCACCTTGTGCCAGGCGATCGAGAACGACGTGTCCAGCTCGCTGCGGTACTTCTCCCCGTGGATCTTCACGCCCTGCTCGACGGCGCGCAGCTCGCGCTGCTTCGGGGTCATGTCGGCGTACGTGCGGGCGTTGGTGCCGGTGTTGTAGTACCCGACCACCAGGCCCTTGCGCTCGCCGTACCCGTACGACGGGTACCAGACGTGGGCAAGGTCCATGTCGGTCTCGGTGATCCCGCCGAAGATCCTGTGGTCGTCCTCCCAGAACCGCGACCTGTACTGCAGGCCGATCTTGCCCGCGGGGGAGCCGACGGCGAACTCGCCGAGCGCCGCGTCGATCTCCGGGCCCCAGTTGGTGTCCCACCGCCGCATCAGGCCCGCCGGCGCCGCGACGACGGCAAAGTCGGCCTCGATCTGACGCGCCCTCCCGTTCCGGGGCATGTATGTGACCTTGACCCCGCGGCCGGTGTTCTCGACCCCGGTGACGGGCGACTCGAACTGCACGTTGTGGGAGCCGATGGCGCGCACCAGGTACTGGTAGGTGGTGTCCATGCCGCCCTTGGGCTGGAACATGAGCATGGACTGCTCCCAGTTGATCTCGAACGGGAAGTACTGGCCCACCTTCGAGGCCAGCACGTCGGAGACCGTGCCGGGTCCGGGCAGCGGCGTGCCGTGCTCGTTCCAGGCCGAGGGGTAGACCTCGAAGCCGCGGTTGCTGCCACCGGCGTAGGTGCCGTCCGACTTGAGCGAACCCCAGCTGCGCAGGAACGAGCGCAGGTTGTCCTTGTCCTCCGCGGTCAGCTTCTGGTCCAGGGCGCCCTGGTCGGTGGCGTGGTGCAGCAGCTCGGACGTGTAACCGAAGACGTCGGCCTTGGCGGTGCGGTAGCGCACCGGGTTGCCCGGCGTCGCGCCGGTCCGCTCGTTGTAGAGGTAGGCGTCGGCGTTCGCGTTGGTGAACACCTCGTACGGCACGCCCAGCTCGCGGATGTAGTCCATGGTGACCATCCACTGCGCGATGCGGCCGGCCCCGGCGTTCATGTAGATGCCGTCGGCGAACCGCGCGGTCTGCTTGACGCCGTTGACGTCGGTCTCGCTGTCGCCGCCGCGGATCGTCAGGGTCCGTCCGCCGGGGCGGTGCCGCGCCTCGAGCACGGTCACGCGGTAGCCGGCCTTCTGCAGCTCGTACGCGGTCGCGAGTCCGGCCGGGCCCGCGCCGACGACGACGACCTTCTTCGTGGACCGGCCGGTCAGCGTGAAGTCGCCGGCCTTCGGGGGGACCCAGGCCTCGGCTCTCGGCTGGGCCGCGGCGCTGGGGGCCAGACCCATCGCGCCCATCGTCGCGAACATGACACCGGCGCTGGAGCCGGCGCCGACGGCCTGCAGGAAGTTACGGCGGGAGACACCTGGGGTGCTCTTCTCGGTGACCACGGTCCCTACCTCTCGTGTCGACAGGCCTGACGCACGCGAACCTCGGCCGGGAAGCCGGGGGCCGCCGTCAGCACCGCGCCGGACGCTATGGACCGAAGATCACCGCTGCGAGTCTCCGCCGTTACTGCACAGTTGCGCGTAGTAACCATGGTGTTTCCGGGTTCCGCCGCAGGTCAGCGTTTCCGCAGGAACGATTCGAACCGCGCTGCGGAGTCGTTCCCGACCCGACCCGAAGTGGACATCCCGCCGAAACTCCCCATGGCTAGCGTCCGCGCCACCCGGTGCCGTCCGCCGGGCCACACCGCATCCGGGCGCCCTCGCGGCCCCCGGCCCGGCCAGATGGAGGAGCACCATGAAGAACCGTGCCGCGCTGATCACCGCCGTCGTCGTCACCGCTGCGATCGCGGTCCCCGGGACCGCGTTCGCGGCCGCCCACGCCTTCCGGCCCGACCCCACGCGCGCCCACTCGTTCGTCACCGGGGACACCCCGCTCATCGCCGACGGCGTGGCGATCGGCAAGAACGTGTCCTGGTACAAGTCCTCCGGCCTCGGCCCGGCCGCCCGGAACACCACGCCGGGGGTGAGTGCCGAGGAGCGGTACATCCCCACCGACGTGTTCCCCGGCGGGGAGCTCCCCGCAGGCGTCACCCTCACCGAGGCCCAGGGCATCAACGCCCTCATGCGGATCGGCGAGAACCTGGACAAGGCGGGGCTGTCGTACGACGACGTCGTCTCGATGCGCGTGTTCCTGCAGAACCCCCGGGGCGCCGAGAAGATGGACTTCGCCGGGTGGAACCGGGCCTACCGCCAGTTCTTCGCGAACACGAACCTGGCCACCGGTGAGGTGCTCGACGTGCAGCTCGGTTCGGCGACGACCGAGCCCATGGTCGTCAACGAGGCGCGGCCGTCGCGCTTCGCGCTGGAGGTCGAGAACCTGCCGGTCGACGGCTGGCTGGTCGAGGTGGAGGTCGACGCCGTCTACCCGCGCTGAGCTGCGGCGGGTTGAGCAGGGCCTCGCCCCGGACACTTCCCGGGGCGAGGCCGCCCGCCCCGCCCGTCAGACGCTCGTCGCGTGCTGCACCGGCCAGGCGCCCGACGCGTCGGGGCCGGTCAGGCCCTGGTCGCGGCGCCACTCGTTGAAGCTGACCGCCCACTGGCGGTGCGCGCCGATCTGCTGCTGGTGCAGGTCGGCCAGGGACATGCGGGACAGCTGTGGGAACCGCCGTGCCAGCGCCTCCAGGACGTCGAGTGTCGCCAGCACGTCCACCTCGGCGGTGTGCAGGTCGCCGTCAGAGGTGACGCCGTACCACTGCGAGAGGTCGCCCAGGCGGCGCTTGCCCGGCCGGTACCGGTCCAGCCAGCGGTCGATGACCAGCGGGTCGACCACCGGCTCGACGGGCCGGCCCAGGCGCTGAGGCAGGGTCTTGAGCCCGTGGCGCTGTAGCTCGGAGTCGAGCAGCGAGAGGTCGAAGGCCGCGTTGTAGGCGACCACCGGGACGCCGTCGGCCAGGTGGGTGGCGAGCTCCGCGGCGATCTCCTCCAGCGCCTCCCGGGGCGCCACGCCGTAGGCCCGGGCGTGCTCGGTGGAGATGCCGTGGATGGCGGCGGCCTCCTGCGGGATCTCCACACCCGGGTCCATCAGCCAGGTGCGCACCTCGGTGCCGGCGCCGGGCGTACGCAGCACGAGAGCCGCGGTGACGATGCGGTCGCCCGTGACGTCCACCCCCGTGGTCTCGGTGTCGAAGCCCAGCAGCGGCCTGTGGATCCAGGTCTCGTTCATGGTGTCCTCCCTGCTCGTCCGGGTTCACCGGTGCGTCCAGGGAGAACCCTGCCACCGCTCACTGACACTGTGGTTCGTGCCACCCCGCACATCACCGAGACACTGCGCGCCGGGTCAGCAGCGATGGGTAGGCTTGGCGGGTGAGCAACGAGATCGAGATCGGACGCGGCAAGCGTGGGCGGCGCGCCTATTCCTTCGACGACATCGCGGTGGTGCCCTCCCGGCGCACACGCGACCCGAAGGACGTCTCGGTCGGCTGGCAGATCGACGCGTACCACTTCGACCTGCCGATCGTCGCGGCCCCGATGGACTCGGTGATGACCCCCGACAGCGCGGTCGCGCTGGGCCGGTTCGGCGGTCTGGGCGTGCTCGACCTCGAGGGCCTGTGGACCCGCTACGAGTCGCCCGAGCCGCTGCTCGCGGAGATCGCGGCGCTGCCCGTCGGCGAGGCGACGCACCGCATGCAGGAGATCTACTCCGAGCCCATCAAGCCCGAGCTCATCACGCAGCGCCTCAAGGAGATCCGCTCGGCCGGCGTCACCGTCGCCGGCGCGCTGACCCCGCAGCGCACCCAGGAGTTCTACAAGACGGTGGTCGACGCCGGTGTCGACCTGTTCGTCATCCGCGGCACCACGGTCTCGGCCGAGCACGTCTCGGGCAACGCCGAGCCGCTCAACCTCAAGCGCTTCATCTACGAGCTCGACGTGCCCGTCGTCGTCGGCGGGGCCTCGACCTACACGGCCGCGCTGCACCTGATGCGCACGGGCGCGGCGGGCGTGCTCGTCGGCTTCGGCGGCGGCGCCGCCCACACCACGCGTGTCAGCCTCGGCATCCACGCGCCCATGGCCACCTCGGTGGCCGACGTCGCCGCGGCCCGCCGCGACTACCTCGACGAGTCGGGCGGCCGGTACGTGCACGTCATCGCCGACGGCGGCGTGGGCCACTCCGGCGACATCGTCAAGGCCGTGGCCTGCGGCGCGGACGCCGTCATGCTCGGTGCCGCGCTCGCGCGGGCTGCCGAGGCCCCTGGCAAGGGCTTCCACTGGGGCCCCGAGGCCCACCACCCGCAGCTGCCGCGCGGCGAGCGCGTCGAGGTGGGCACGGTCGGCACGCTGGAGGAGATCCTCTTCGGGCCCGGCAAGCAGGCCGACGGCACGCTCAACCTCGTGGGTGCCCTCCGCCGCGCGATGGCGACCACCGGCTACTCCGACCTCAAGGAGTTCCAGCGGGTCGAGGTCGTCGTGTCGCCGTACCAGCCACGGTGACGCCCGTGTCGGGTACCGAGCCGCTCGCCCCGGTCCTGGCCGCGGCGCCAGTGGCCGATGGTGAGTTTGTCGAGATCACGGACGCCGACGTCGACCAGGTGGTCGAGCTGTGGCGGGAGTGCGGCCTCACCCGGCCCTGGAACGACCCGCACCTCGACATCGCCGATGCCCGCGCGGGCAGCACCTCGACGGTCCTGGTCGCCCGGGCCGACGGCCGCGTGGCGGCGTCCGCCATGGCCGGGCTCGACGGGCACCGGGGCTGGCTGTACTACGTGGCGGTCGCACCCGAACTGCGGGGCACGGGCCTGGGCCGGGCCGCGGTGGTCGCGGCCGAGGCCTGGCTGGTGGCCCGTGGCGCGCGCAAGATCCAGCTCATGGTGCGCACCACCAACACCGCCGTGCTCGGCTTCTACGAGCGGCTCGGCTACGGCGATCAGGAGACCACCGTCCTGGGCCGCTGGGTCGAGTCGAACTAGCTACGACCGGCGCCACGGGGCGAGATCGCGGCCGTCGCGACCAAGCGCCATGAAAGTCAGTTTCACACACCTATCAATACATGGTGCAGGGTTTTGCGCGTAGGGTGGCCGCCATGATCGACGACACAGCAGCCGACGCAGCAGCGAGTGGTGCCGTCGGCGGGGTGCTCGACCCCGAGCATCCGCAGGGAACCTTCGTTCTCGAGCCCGGCGTGATGGCGCCGCTCGTGGCTCGGATCGCGACCTCCGAGGCTTCCGGCACGCACCGCTCGATGTGTCCGTTCACGGGTGCTCCCCTCGTGACCTTCCCGGTCTCCTCCGCCGACGACGTCGCCGCCAGTGTCGTCCGTGCGCGGGTGGCGCAGCGCGGCTGGGCGCGCCTCTCGGTGCGCGACCGTGCCGGGGTGCTCCAGCGGCTCGGCCGCATCGTCCTGGAGAGACAGTCCGAGGCGCTCGACCTGATCCAGCTCGAGACGGGCAAGTCGCGGCGCGCCGCGTTCGAGGAGATCGCGGACATCGCGCAGGTCGCCCGGCACTACGCCGTCCGCGGTGAGCGCTACCTGGCCTCCCGTCGTGTGCGCGGCATGGTCCCGCTCCTGGCGGGTGTGCAGGTGCACCGCCGGCCCGTCGGCGTCGTCGGCGCGATCGCTCCGTGGAACTTCCCGCTGGTGCTCGCGCTGTCCGAGGCCCTGCCCGCACTGCTCGCCGGCAACGCGGTGGTGCTCAAGCCGGACCCGCAGACCACCCTCACCGCCCTGTGGGCGGCCGAGGCCCTGGACGACGCCGGCCTGCCGGCGGGCCTGTTCCAGGTGGTCGCCGGTGGTCCGGACGTGGGCGAGGCGCTGATCGAGCACGTCGACCACGTCGCGTTCACTGGCTCGACCGCCACGGGGCGCAAGGTCGCCGCACGCGCGGGGGAGCGCCTCATCGGGGCGACGCTCGAGCTCGGCGGCAAGAACGCGCTGTACGTCGCGGAGGACGTGGACGTCGACGCCGCAGTTCCGGGCATCGTTCGGGCCTGCTTCTCGAACGCCGGGCAGCTGTGCGTGTCCGTCGAACGACTGGTGGTGCACGAGGCGATCGCCGACGAGTTCGTGGCCAAGTTCGTGCGCGCCGTGCGCAACCTGCGGCTCGGCCCGGCGCTGGACTACTCGGCCGACATCGGCTCGCTCACCTCCGCCGCACAGCTCGACAAGGTGACCGCGCACGTCGACGACGCGCTGGCCCGCGGTGCCAGGGTGCTCGCGGGCGGGGTGCACCGCGCCGACGTCGGCCCGTACTTCTACGCGCCGACCGTGCTCGACGACGTGCCGGCCCAGGCCGTCGTGGCGCGCGAGGAGACCTTCGGCCCTGTCGTCACGATCACGCGGGTCGACTGCGACGAGGACGCCGTCACGGTCATCAACGACACCGAGTACGGGCTGCACTCCGCCGTCTGGACCCGGGACGTCGCACGGGCGCGGCGCCTGGCCGCGCGCCTGGAGTGCGGTTCGGTCGCGATCAACGACGGGTACACGCTGACCTGGGGCTCGGTCTCCGCGCCGCTCGGCGGCTGGAAGTCGTCGGGGCTCGGCGGGCGGCACGGCGCGGCGTCGATCACCGGCCTGACCCGGCAGCAGACCGTGGTGACGTCGCGCGGTGCCCGGATCGGGGCGACGCTCGACAACCTCTACGGCCTGGGCGGGGACACCCCGAGCAGGGTGCTCACCACGGCGCTGGGGGCGATGCGCAAGCTGCGCCTGCCGTGAGACGAGGGGCTGCACGGCCCCGGGGCGGGTGCTCTCCGGGCCCGGCCGAACTGGTCGTCGAAGGAGTGAACGGTCGTCACCAGGGCGAGTACGCTCACCCGCATGACGACGCAGCTCCATGCCTTCTGGAAGTCCGCCAACTCGCTGCCGGTGGTCGGCGGCCTGCTCGGGAAGCGGATCTTCAGCCTGGCGTACAGCCTCAAGGCCCCGTACTTCGGCACCATCGCCCCGCGCGTGGTCGACATGCGACCGAATTATGGCGAGGTCGTCGTCCCCAACCGCTGGCGCAACCGCAACCACATCGGCACGGTGCACGCGATCGCCGTCTGCAACGGGCTCGAGATGGCCATGGGCTCGCTCGCCGAGGCCACCGTGCCGGACGACAAGCGGTGGCTGCCCAAGGGCATGGAGGTGCGCTACCTCGCGAAGTCGACCGGCGACGTCACCTGCGTGGCCGAGACCGACCAGGCGCAGTGGGACGGCGACGACAAGGACCTGCCCGTGCGGGTGCGCGGTGTGCTCGCGGACGGGACCGTGGTGGTCGAGGGAACGATCCACCTGTGGGTGACGCCGAAGAAGAAGTGAGTCAGCGAGGGCGGCGCCTCGCGACGGAGCGGACCGCGGCCTTCCAGCTCGCCGGCAGCTCGCGCACGTGCCACCAGGCCCACTGCGCCGGCTGGACGCTCGCGGCGCTGACGCCGACACCCACGGCGTCGAGCCCGGCCTCCACACAGGAGTAGAGGGTGCGGCGCAGGTGGTAGTCCTGCGTGACGACGACGGCGGTGCGCACGCCGTACAGGTCGTACGCGCGGCGGCACGTGGCCGTGGTGTTGAAGCCCTCGCGGTCCAGCACGATCGCGTCGTCGGGGACGCCCAGGTCGTTGTCCAGGAGCCAGGCGCGCATCGAGCCCGGCTCGTCGTAGCGGGTGCCGTCGGGGTTGTCGTGGGCGTCGCCGCTCAGGATCACCGTGGGCGCGACGCCCGCGCGGTACAGCTCGGCGCCGCCCTCGACGCGGCGGCGCAGATAGGTCGACGGCGTGCCGTCCGTACGCAGGCCCGCCCCGAGCACGATGACGGCGTCGGCCTTCTCGATCTCGCTCGCGCCGTTGCGCACGCGGGCGTTCCCGGTGGCCTGAACTGCGACGACGGGGACGGTGAAGGCGACGGCGAGCACGCCCGCGACGACGGCGGAGACCTTGAGGGGAGTCACGCGGGGAACGCTACCGCGTGCGGGGCGGTGGGCTGTCGCGGGGCTGGGTTGGGCCCGCTGATGGGTGGTCGGCAGAATGTCAGGTGGTCGGCATTCCGAGGAGCCGACCATCTGACATTCTGCCGACCGCCCGACGACTTGCCGACCGGGATCAGGCGGCCAGCAAGGCCAGCTCGGCGGCGAGGTTCGCCGTCGCGGCGTCCTGCCAGCGGGTGGTGCCCGGGGCGGTGCGGAACAGGGGGCCGCCCGCCAGCAGGCCGCGGAGCACCTCGGAGCGGCCCGCGCGGAACAGCGGGTCGGGCACGTCGCAGTACTCGGCGCGGACCTGGTGCGTGTAGCGCGTGTAGACGGCGGGGCTGCCGCCGAGCACGGCCAGGTCGGCGTCGCTGACCAGGCCGCCGACGACGTCGTCGGGCGCCGGGTCGTGGGCGGCCGTGACCATGACCAGGCGGGTGATCTCGTCGATGTCCTTCGAGGCGATCCCGGCGTTGGTGAGCGGCCCGAGCAGCTCGGCGACGAGTTCGGCGGACCGCTCCTCGTCCTGCTGGGCGACGCCGTCGTGCACCGCGTCGTGGAACCAGACCGCGAGTCGCGCGTGCCAGAGGCCGCGGTCGTCGATGCGGCTCTCGGCCGCGACGACGTCGAGGGCGTCCAGGGCCGCAGCCAGGTGGAACGTCGTGTGGTAGACCCGGTGCGGCTCGCGCCAGCGGTCGACCAGGTCGGTGCCGGCGTCGCGGGCCAGGCTCGGGTCGGCCCACAGGGCGTCCCACCGGCTCAGGAGCGCGGCGCGCTTGGCGCGGTTCCGCTCGGCGCCGGAGACGCGCAGGCCC
>NZ_KI911693.1:17580-34852 GCF_000515355.1 Promicromonospora kroppenstedtii DSM 19349
CAGGCCCGAGCCGGCCAGTCGGCGGGCCAGGTCGCCGCCGTCGACGGGCACGGCGCCCGCCGCGACCAGGTCGTCATACCGCTCGGCGGGGACGTCGTAGTGGTCGAGGTCGAGGGCGCGGTCGGGCACGCCGGCGGCCCGGGCGAAGAGGCGGAGCTCCTGGAGTGACCTGTCGGAGACCAGGTGGGAGAAGAGCGTCCCGTGCGCGGGCCAGGCCGGCGGGTCGATGAAGAGGGTCACGGGGTGAGGCTAGCGCGCCCTACTCGCCTGCCCGGTCCGCCCGGTCCGCCTGCCGAGCCTCCCTGGCCGCCGCGCGCTGTTCCTTCACCGCCTGGGTGACCTGCGCGATGTCGTCCTTGGCCGGCTGGCGGATCGCCCCGCCCGCCGCCACGTACTCATCCCCGTGCTTCGCCAGGTGCGCCGCGAACAGCGGGCACACCGGGACGACCACGATGTTCTTGCGGATGCTGTCGGCGAGGGCCTCGCGCACCAGGATGCCCGCGAGGCCGCGACCGCCGTACTCCTCGTCGACCTCGGTGTGGAAGAAGATCCGGTCGCCGCCTCCGGTGACGCCGCCATCATCACCAGAAGCCCCGGAACCACTCGCGGCCCCGTCCACGAAGTCCGCTCTCCCGACCACGGGCGAGCCGTCCACCTGCACGGCATACGCCCCGATCGGGCGACCCGTGTTCAGCGTGACGGTGACGGGCGCACCGGTCCTGTCCTTCATGAGACCTCCAGAACGGTCGTGGGCGCGGGGGTACCGGTCAGCGTACGCAGTTCGTCGAGGCCCACGTTCGCGCCGAACGCCGGGGTGCCGGGCTCGAGCCGGACACCTTCGGCGAGGTCGCCGATCACCAACGGGTCGAACCCGAGAGCGTCGACCACTTCAGCGACGACGGAGAGGTCGTCGGGGGAGTCCCCGGCCAGCGCGATCGCCTTGCGCCCGACGGCGCCCGCGGGGCGGGCACCGTCCTCGAGGTCGTGGTAGCCCATGTGGTTGAAGGCCTTCACGACGCGCGCGCCCGGCAGCAGCCGCGCCACGAACTCGCTCGACGAGAGGTCACCCGGGACGATCCCCTCGCGCGGGCCGTCGATCTCCCACCAGTGGTTCATGGCGTCGACGACGAGCCGGCCCGCCAGCTCCGCGACCGGCAGCCCCTGATGCTTGCCGAGCGGCAGTGCGAGGACGACGACGTCGGCGGACGCCGCCTCGGCGGGCCACACCGCCGTCGCGCCAGGGGTGAGCACCTCGATGGTCAGTGCGATCTTCTCCGGATCGCCCGACCCCGCGATCAGCACGCGGTAGCCGGCGGCGACAGCCAGCCGTGCCAGGACGGTGCCGACCTTGCCGGCGCCGAGGATCCCGATGGTCGTCCTGGTCGGGTTCAAAGTGCCGCCCCGACCGTGCTGGGCTGCTCGGCGAGCAGCTCGCGCACTCGCGGGATGACCTGGGTGCCGTACAGCTCGACCGAGCGCAGCCGCGCGTCGGCCGACACCGCGCCGGCTGAGGAGTAGATCATGTCGAACCGGCCGACGTCGAGGACGCGGATCGCCCGCGCCATCTTCCGCGCGACCGTGTCCACCGACCCGACGTACAGCGAGCCCTGCTCGACGTCGGCCTCGAACTCGTCCCGGCGCAGGGGCGGCCAGCCGCGCAGCGCGCCGATGCGGTCGCGGATCTCGCGGTAACCCGGGTAGAACAGCTCCTTCGCCTCCTCGTCGGTCGCGGCGACGAAGCCCGGCGAGTGCATGCCCACGGGCCCAGGCGTGGTGCCGAGCTTCTCGTGCGCCCGTCGGTAGAGCTCCACGTACTGCGCGAACCGGTCGGGCGGGCCGCCGATGATGGCGAGCATGAGACCGAACCCGTAGTAGGCGGTGCGGAGCACCGACTGCGGAGTACCGCCCACGCCGACCCAGGTCTTCAGCCGCCCGGACTCGGTCTTCGGGAAGACGTCGGCCTCGTGGAGCGAGGCGCGCATGGTGCCCTCCCACGTGACCGGCTTCTCGTCGAGGAGGTGGCTGAAGAGGTCGATCTTCTCCTCGAACAGCGAGTCGTAGTCCTTCAGGTCGTACCCGAACAGCGGGAACGACTCCGTGAAGGAACCGCGGCCGAGGATCACCTCGGCGCGCCCGTTCGAGAGCGCGTCGACGGTCGCGAACCGCTGGAAGACCCGGACCGGGTCGTCCGACGACAGCACCGTCACGCCCGACGCGAGCTTGATGCGCTTCGTCGCCGTCGCGATGCCGGCCAGCACGGTCTCCGGGCTCGAGATCGCGTACTCCGGGCGGTGGTGCTCGCCCAGCGCGATGACGTCGATGCCCACCTGGTCCGCGAGGACCGCCTCGGCCACGACGGCCCGGATCGCCTCCGGGTGCGAGACGACGTCGCCGTCCGCGTTGCGCGGCAGGTCGCCGAAGCTGTCGATACCGAACTCGATCTGCGAGACATCCACCATGACCAGCCCCTTCCGGGTGCCCATTTGATTGACACGTGAATCATCGCTCCATATAGTTCACATGTCAATAACCCACGGAGGAGGGGACGATGGCGACGTCGAAGCGCCGGAGCATGCCTACGCGACGTGAGCTCGCGATCTGGCGGGGGTACATCGAGACCTACGACATCCTCCGCAACCGGCTCGAGGCGCGCCTGCACCAGGACTCGGAGCTCTCCAACGGCGACTACCGGGTGCTGCTGGCGCTCAGCGAGGCGGAGGAGCACACGCTCCGCTCGTCCGCCCTGGCCGCGCACATCGAGTGGGAGCGCAGCAGGCTCTCCGGTCACCTGGGCCGGATGGAGAAGCGCGGGCTGGTGCGGCGCGAGCCGTGCGCCGAGGACGCCCGCGGGTCGCAGGTGGTGCTCACCGACGAGGGGGCGCGTGCGTTCCGCGCGAGCACCGTGCCGCACCTGCAGGCGATCAAGGAGACCTTCCTCGACGCGTTCACGGACGAGCAGCTCGACGTGCTGGGCGAGGCGACGACGGCGTTGCGCGCGCACCTCGGGCTTCCCCCGGTCACTGCTGCCGGGGGAAGCCCGAGGGTTGAGGCTTAGCCGGCCGCGACGAGCGCGGCGGCCTGCCGGGCGATAGCCAGCTCCTCGTTGGTGGGAACCACCATGACGAGGGGGGTCTCGACCGGCTCGACCTGCGGTCTGACCGAGATCACCCGCGCCTCGCCCGACGCCGCCTCGTTGGTCGCAGGGTCGATCGTGAGCCCCAGGAACTTGAGCTCCCGCACGACACCCGACCGGACGGTGTGGTCGTTCTCGCCCACACCGGCGGTGAACGTCAGCACGTCGATGCCGCCGAGCACCGCCGCGTACGCGCCCACGTACTTGCGCAGCCGGTGCAGGTAGACGTCCCGGGCCAGACGCGCATCGGCGTCGCCGTCGGCCACGAGGCGGCGCAGCTCCCGCATGTCGCTCACCCCGGACAGCCCGAGGACGCCAGACTGCTTGTTGAACAGGGTGTCGACGTCCTCCCCGGACATCCCGCCGCGCATGAGGTGGAAGACGACGCCCGGGTCGATGTCGCCCGAGCGCGTGCCCATGACCAGCCCTTCCAGCGGCGTCAGGCCCATCGAGGTGTCCATGGGCCGCCCGCCCAGGATGGCCGACGCCGACGCGCCGTTACCCAGGTGCAGCACCACCTGCCGCAGCGTCTCCGGCCCGCGGCCCTCAGCCGCCAGCTTCGCGACGACGGCGGGATGCGCGGCCACGGCGTCCGACACGAACTGGTGCGACGTGCCGTGGAAGCCGTACCGCCGCACACCGTGCTCGGCGGCGACCTTGCGGTCCAGGGCGTACGTCGACGCGGCGGCCGGCAGGTCCGCGAAGAACGCCGTGTCGAACACCGCCACGTGCGGCACGTCCAGGAACTCGCGGGCCACCTCGATACCCGTCAGGTTCGCCGGGTTGTGCAGCGGCGCCAGGGGGATCAGGTCGCGGATCGCGGCCACGACGTCGTCGTCCACCAGGGTGGGGGCCGAGAACACGTCGCCGCCGTGCACCACCCGGTGGCCCACGGCAGTGATGCCCGCCTCCGCGAGCGGCATCCCGGCTTCCGTGAAGAGGCGGCCCAGGATCGCCAGCGCCTCGCGGTAGTCCGGGACGGGCAGCTCCCGCTCCAGCTTCTCGCCGTTCGCCTTCTGGGTGACCGAACCGCCCTCCTGGCCGATCCGCTCGACGATGCCCGTGATGATCACCTTGCCCGTGGCCGGGTCGAGCAGCTGGTACTTCAGCGACGACGAGCCGGAGTTCAGGACGAGGACGGTGCTCATGCGGACTCCTTGGTCTGCGCCTGGATGGCCGTGATCGCCACGGTGTTGACGATGTCCTGCACCAGCGCCCCGCGCGACAGGTCGTTGACCGGCTTGTTCAGACCCTGCAGCACCGGGCCCACCGCCACGGCACCGGCCGAGCGCTGCACCGCCTTGTACGTGTTGTTGCCCGTGTTCAGGTCGGGGAAGACGAACACCGTGGCGCGCCCGGCGACGTCGGACCCGGGCAGCTTGGACGCCGCGACCGAGGCGTCCACGGCGGCGTCGTACTGGATGGGACCCTCGACGTCGAGCTCCGGGGTGCGCTCGCGGACCAGGCCCGTGGCGGTGCGCACCTTGTCGACGTCGGCGCCCGTGCCTGACTCGCCCGTCGAGTAGGACAGCATCGCGATGCGCGGTTCGACGCCGAACTGACGGGCCGTCGCCGCGGATGACACGGCGATGTCGGCGAGCTCCTCCGACGTCGGGTCCGGGATGACGGCGCAGTCGCCGTACACGAGCACCCGGTCCTCCAGGCACATCAGGAACACCGACGAGACCGACGACGTGCCGGGCCTCGTCTTGATGATCTCGAACGACGGCCGGATGGTGTGCGCCGTCGAGTGGGCGGCGCCGGAGACCATGCCGTCGGCGAGGCCGAGGTGCACCATCATCGTGCCGAAGTAGGAGACGTCGGTGACGATCTCGCGTGCCCGCTCGGCCGTCATGCCCTTGTGGGCGCGCAGCCGGGCGTACTCGGTGGCGAACTTCTCGACGTACTCGGGGTCGTGCGGCGACAGCACCCGCGCGGCCTCGATGTCGAGACCCAGCTCGGCGGCGCGGGCGCGGATCGGCTCCTCGTCGCCGAGGATCGTGAGGTCCGCGATCTGGCGGGCGAGCACCGTCGACGCCGCGCGCAGGATCCGGTCGTCCGAGCCCTCGGGAAGCACGATGTGCCGCCGGTCGGCGCGCGCTCGCTCGATGAGCTGGTACTGGAACATGAGCGGCGTGACCACCTCCGGCCGCGGCAGGTCGAGCCGCGCGGCGAGCGCGGCCGAGTCGACGTTGCGCTCGAACAGGGCGCGCGCCGTCTCGACCTTGCGCACCGAGCGCTTGTCCACGCGCCCGCGGGTGGTCGCCGCCGCGCGGGCCGTACGGTAGGTGCCCAGCTCCGTCGTGATGATCGGCAGCTTGGGGCGCATGGCCTCCAGGAGCTGCGCGGGCCGACCCTGCGGGTAGAACCCGCCGTTCAGGATGATCCCGGCCAGCGAGGGGAACGACGGCGTCATGTGCGTCGCGAGCAGGCCGATGAGCAGGTCGGTGCGGTCGCCCGGCGTGATGACCACGCCGCCGTCGGTCAGCCGCTCCAGGAGGTGCTCGAAGCTCATGGCCCCCACCTGCACGTCCAGCGCCTCGCGTCCGAGCAGCTCGGGGTCGCCGAGGACGAGCGTGCCGTCGACCGCTTCCAGGAGCTGGCCCACAGTCGGGGCCTGGAGGAACGGCTCCTCGGGGATGGTCCACACGGGCAGGTCGGGCTGCGCCTCGGCCAGCACGCTCCGCACCTCCCGGGCGCTGTGCGTGTCCGCGCGGTTGACCACCAGGCCGATCGCCTGCGCGTGGTGCGCGGCCAGCTCGGCCACGCTCACGTCGACCAGCGCGCGCACGCCGTCCGGGGTGCGCTCCCGGCCCGCGACGACCAGCAGCACCGGCGCGCCCAGGTTCGCGGCGATGCGCGCGTTGAACGACAGCTCGGTGGGCCCGGCGACGTCGGTGTAGTCCGTGCCGAGGATCACCACCGAGTCGCAGCGGGCCGCGAGGTCGTGGTACCGGGCCACGATGCGGCTCAGCGCGTCCTCGGGGTCGGTGTGCAGGTCGGCGTAGGTCACGCCCACCGCGTCGTCGTAGGAGATGTCGACGCCGTCGTGCTCCAGGAGGAGCTCCAGGACGTGGTCGCGCTCGCCCGCGGAGTCCTCGGTCTCGCTCGCGCGCGAGACGGGCCGGTAGACCCCGACCCGCTGGCCCTTGCGGACCAGCAGGTCGAGGACGCCGAGCGCGACCGTCGACTTTCCGCTCTCGCCCTCCGGGCTCGCGATGACGATGCTGCGGGTTGCGCCGGTCACGTGTCGCTCCGTGTTCACTTCGTGGGATTTGCTGCTACTCGTTGTCTCCACCGGTGCCGAGCGTAGCGTCTACCTGGCCGTTGTCGGACTGGTCCTGGGCGTCCGGCCACACCCAGTCGCGTACCTCGGGGATGTCGTCGCCGTGCTCCCGGGTCCATGCACGCGCACGAAGCCGCGCGTCCTGCATGCGCTGGCGCAGCCCCGCCTGCGCGCTGCCGAGCGACGGCACCCGGTCGATGACATCGATCACAAGGTGGTACCGGTCCAGGTCGTTGAGCATGACCATGTCGAACGGCGTCGTCGTGGTGCCCTCCTCCTTGTACCCGCGCACGTGGATGTTGGGGTGGCCCGCGCGGCGGTACGTGAGGCGGTGGATGAGCCACGGGTAGCCGTGGTACGCGAAGATGATCGGCCGGTCCGTGGTGAACAGGCCGTTGAACTCCGAGTCGGTCAGGCCGTGCGGGTGCTCCTTGGCGTCCTGCAGCCGCATGAGGTCCACGACGTTGACCACGCGCACCTTGAGACCGGGCAGCTCCTGGCGCAGGATGTCGGCCGCGGCGAGCACCTCCAGCGTGGGCACGTCGCCCGCGCAGCCCAGGACGACGTCGGGCTGCTCGCCCGCCACCTCCGTGCCCGCCCACTCCCAGATGCCGAGCCCGCGCGTGCAGTGCTCGATCGCCGTGGTCATGTCCAGGAAGTTCGGCGCGGGCTGCTTGCCGGAGACCACCACGTTGACGTACTGCCGGCTGCGCAGGCAGTGGTCGTAGGTGGACAGCAGCGTGTTGGCGTCCGGCGGGAGGTAGACCCGCACGATCTCCGCCTTCTTGTTGACCACGTGGTCGATGAACCCGGGGTCCTGGTGGCTGAACCCGTTGTGGTCCTGCCGCCAGACATGGCTGGACAGCAGGTAGTTCAGCGACGCGATCGGCCGCCGCCACGGGATGTCGTTGGTGACCTTGAGCCACTTGGCGTGCTGGTTGAACATCGAGTCGATGATGTGGATGAACGCCTCGTAGCTGGTCAGCAGCCCGTGCCGGCCCGTCAGGAGGTAGCCCTCCAGCCAGCCCTGCACCTGGTGCTCGCTCAGCATCTCCATGACGCGACCCACGCGGGCCATGTGCTCGTCCACCTCGGGGCCGATGTACTCGGCGTTCCACTGCTTGTCCGTCACGTCGTACACGGCCTGCAGCCGGTTCGACGCCGTCTCGTCGGGGCCGAAGATACGGAAGTTGTCGGGGTTGAGCCGGATGACGTCGGTGAGCCACTGGCCCAGCACGCGCGGCGCCTCCGACGTCGACCCGCCGGGTACGGGGACGTCCACCGCGTAGTCGCGGAAGTCCGGCAGACGCAGGTCCTTGAGCAGCAGCCCGCCGTTCGCGTGCGGGGTGGCGCTCATCCGCAGCGTGCCGCGCGGCGCCAGGTTGCCGATCTCGGCCAGCACGCGGCCGTCGTCGTCGAACAGCTCCTCGGGCCGGTAGGACCGCAGCCAGGTCTCCAGCACCTGGAGGTGCTCCGGGGTGTCCCGGGCGTTCGCGAGCGGTACCTGGTGCGCGCGCCACGAGCCGGTCGTCTTCTTGCCGTCGATCTCGGCCGGGCCGCTCCACCCCTTGGGCGTGCGGAACACGATCATGGGCCACCGCGGGCGGATCGGGTCGCCGTCGGCCGCGCGCGCCTTGATCGCCGCGATCTCGTCCAGCACCTCGTCGAGCAGCGCCGCGAACCGGCGGTGGGTGTCCAGCGGCGACTCGTTCTCGTCGTAGCCGCCGTCGAAGAAGTACGGCTTGTGGCCGTAACCCACCATGAGGTCGTGCAGCTCCTCCTGCGGGATGCGCGCCAGGACCGTCGGGTTCGCGATCTTGTAGCCGTTCAGGTGCAGGATCGGCAGCACGACGCCGTCCTGGACCGGGTTGACGAACTTGTTCGAGTGCCAGGACGTCGCCAGCGGCCCGGTCTCGGCCTCGCCGTCGCCCACCACCGCCGCCACCAGCAGGTCCGGGTTGTCGAAGGCGGCGCCGTAGGCGTGGCTCAGGGCGTAGCCCAGCTCGCCGCCCTCGTGGATCGACCCCGGCGTCTCCGGCGCGACGTGGCTCGGGATGCCGCCCGGGAACGAGAACTGCCGGAACAGGCGCTTGACGCCCTCCGTGTCCTGCGTGATGTCGCTGTACACCTCGGAGTAGGTGCCGTCCAGGTAGGCGGAGGCCACCAGGCCCGGACCACCGTGGCCCGGCCCCGTCACGTAGACCGTCTGCTGCTCCCGCTCCTTGATGGCGCGGTTCAGGTGCGCGTACAGGAAGTTCAGGCCCGGCGTGGTGCCCCAGTGGCCCAGCAGGCGCGGCTTCACGTGGTCCGCCGTCAGGGGCTCGCGCAGGAGCGGATTGTCCAGGAGGTAGATCTGGCCGACCGAGAGGTAGTTGGCGGCCCGCCACCAGGCGTCGATGCGCTCCAGGTCGGCGGGGGCCAGCTCGGTGACACCGGTCGTGCGCCATCCGGTGGCGGGGGAGTCGGGGACTGTGGTCGTCGTCATCACTCACGCTCCTACTGCGGTCTGCGTGTGAACCCTGCGGTTACGTGTGGATCCGTGCCGGTCTGCTGCCCGTTCATTCGAACGCAGAACCGCCGTACACGCGAGACGACCACGCGGCCCGGGGATCTGTGACGTGTGCGACAGAACCTGCCGGTGACCTGTGCCGCTCACGCGCCGGCGGCGGCTACCGTTGAGGTTATGCCTGTCAGTGCCCCCAGCACACCCCCTTCGAAGGTGATCGACGTCGACACCACCACGCACCGCCGTACCTTTCTCCAGGTCGCCAAGCAGCCCCGGATGATCGGTCTGCTGCTCGTGTTCGTGCTGGCGGCGTTCGTCTGCGGGCGGCTGGGCGCCTGGCAGCTGGACCGCGCCTACGAGCGGGCGGAGCTGGCCGCGCAGCAGGAGGCGGCCGAGGCCGTGGCGGCCGGGCCCGCCTGGCTGGGCGACGTGCTCGCACCGCAGGAGAGCTTCCTCGGCGAGCTGGTCGGCCGCGAGGTCCGCGTCACCGGCGAGTACGACCCGTCCGGCACCCTCCTGGTTCCGGGCCGCGCCCTGGAGGGGCGCGTCGGCTACCTCGTGCTGACCCCCTTCCGCGTGTCCGACGACGGGACCGGCGGCGCGTCCTGGGCCGACCTGTCCGGCCCGCCGGTGCTGGCGCTCGTCCAGGGCTGGGTGGCCGAACCCGCCGACGCCGCGGCGCTGACGCTGCCCTCGGGCGAGGTCACGGTCACGGGCTGGCTCCAGGCGGGCGAGTCGACGTCGGGCAGCGCCGCCGTCGTGGACGGGCAGACCGACCACATCGCCCTGAGCGCGCTCGTCAACGAGTGGGGTGGGCCCATCTACACCGGGTACGCCGTGCTGACGTCCGGACCAGGCTCGCCCGAGGAGGGCGGGGTCGCGGCACTGCCACGTCCCACGATCGACGGCGGCTCCGGGGCCAACCTGCAGAACATCTTCTACGCGCTGCAGTGGTGGCTGTTCGGCGGGTTCGCCGTGCTGCTGTGGCTCCGCCTGGTGCGCGACGAGATGGCGGGCGGACGCCGCGGCGGCGCCCCGACCGACGCCGACACGGGGATCGCGGGGCTGCCCGCGGCGTGACCCTCTCTTTCGAGGCCTAAGTTTCTTCGCTTTCAGCCGCCTAAGAGCGAAGAAACTTAGGCCTCGAAGGAGAAGAGCCTCAGCGGTTGAGCGCCGACACCATCCGGCTCGCCGCCTCCTCGACGAGCGGGCGCGGCATGCCCGCGTTGAACCGCACGAAACCGCGGCCCGCGTCCCCGCACCCGGCCCCGTCGACCAGGACCACGCCCGCGTGCTCCTGGAACCAGGCGGCGGCGCTCGCGGGCTCGCCCGGCAGGTCCAGGCCCCGGCAGTCCAGCCAGGCCAGGTACGTCCCCTCGGGTGCGCGGTAGCCGATCCCGGTCCCGTCGAGCAGCTCGCCGAGCCGTGTGACGTTGCCGCGCACGTAGGCGACGACGTCGTCCAGCCAGTCGCGGCCGTCGTCGTACGCGACCTGGTTGGCCAGGATGCCGAGCGTCGAGGGGCCCTCCTCGACCCGCTCGCCGACCTGGTGCCACCGCCGTGTGTCGGCCTCGTTCGAGAGCACGAGCTGGGCGCACTTCAGGCCCGGCAGGTTCCACGCCTTCGACGCGGACGTGGCGGTGACGGTGTGCCCCGCCGTCGTCTCGTTCAGCGAGGCGTAGGGCACGTGCCGGCGGCCCGGGTGCACCAGCGGGGCGTGGATCTCGTCGGCGAAGACGCGGCCGCCGTGCCGGTCGACGACCTCGGCGATCGCGAGCATCTCGGTGGGCTCCAGCACGCGGCCGATCGGGTTGTGCGGGTTGCACAGGATCATCAGGTGCCCGCCCGCGCCGAACGCGGCGTCCAGCGCGTCGAGGTCATAGCTGTACCGGCCGTCGGCGTCCCGCAGCATCGGGACCTGGATCACCTTGCGGCCCAGCTCGCCCGGCAGGGTGTGGAACGGCATGTACGACGGCGTGGGCACGATCACCGGCGAACCGGGCCGGGAGAAGTGCTTGATGACCTCGGCCAGCGCGGTCAGCACGTCGGAGACGGGCCGGACCCGCGCCGGGTCCACGGACCAGGAGTAGCGGTCGGCCGCGAACCTCGCGTACGCCTCGGACATCCCCGTCACGAGCGCGGGCGGGAGGTAGCCGAGCAGGCCGCGGTCCACGGCGTCGTGCAGCGCGGCGGCGACCGGGGGCGCGACCTGGAAGTCCATCTCCGCGACCCAGGCGCCGATGGTGCCCGGGAAGGCCGTCCACTTGAGGCTGCCGTTCGCGCGCAGGCGGTCGGCGGTGAGGGCGTCGAAAGCGTGGTCGTTCACGCTCGCATTGAATCAGGTACGGGCGCGGGGCCGGTACGGGTGCCCATGCCCGGGATGCCGGACCTCCTGGGGTCGCTCCGGCCCGGCCGCGCTCAGCGGGACAGGGTCAGCTCGGCCTCGACGAATCCCGTGTCCTCGACCGTGACGAAGCCCAGGTCGGGGGCCTCGACGCCGTAGTCCGCGAACGTGACGGGCACGGTCGCCGCGAGCTCGGCGACGACGTCGCCGCCGTCGCCGCCGACCAGGCGGATCTCCAGCCCGGCCGTGACGTCGCGGGTGACGTCCTTGATGGTCATCGAGCCGGGCGCGTCCACGGTGACGGTCTCGCCGTCGGCGACCGCTGCGACGTCCACGGGGTCCGTGAGCTGGAAGGTGGCCGTGGGGAAGGTACGGGTGTCGAGGATGCCCTGGAACTGGCCGTCCCGCGCGGACTCGTCGGTGGTGATGCTCGCCAGGTCGACCTCGACGGTCGCGGCGGTGAGCTCGCCGTCGGCCACCGTGCCGGAACCCGTCACCTCCTCGGTGCGGCCCACGACCGTGACGTCCTGCCCGGACAGCACCTCGTCCACGCGGTAGCCGGCCTCGGAGCCGCCGGCCACGGTCCAGTCGCCGTCGAGGTCCGCGACGTCGGCCGTGGCCGCGGGCGCGGACGAGCCGACGGCGGGCGCCGGGACGTCGTCGCCGGTCTGCATCGAGGCGTAGATGCGGGTGGCGAGGAACCCGAGGGCGGCCAGGACGACGAGCGCGCCCAGCGCGACGGCGATCTTGCGGCCCATGGTGCCTCCGGTCTCAGGAGGGTCTCAGGAGAGGTAGCGCGCCTCGAGCGCGGCGAGCTTCGCCTCGGCCTCGGTGTGCACCTTCTTCTCCAGCACGAACGACATCACGGGGATCACGCCGGCGATCACCATCGTGACGAGGCGGCCGAAGCCCCAGCGCATCTTGGACCACAGGTCGGCCACGGTGACCAGGTACACCACGTAGATCCAGCCGTGCGCGAACGGCACCCAGGCGATGAACGGCATGACGCCGTCGACGTCCACCAGCGCGCCGAGACCGTACTTGATGCCCAGCTCGACGCAGAGGATCAGCAGCATGACACCGGTGACCAGAGCCATGAAACGGTAGCGGGACATGGCACCGCGAGCCTTGCGGATGGCGGTGGCGGCGGCCTCGGTGGAGATCTCGGGCGTGGTCTGCGGGGTGCTCACAAGCATCGAGGATATGCCGTCCACGGGGTGCCGTCCGACGCTGTGGATAAAGCGTGGATGAATGTCAGTGGTGCTCCGTACGGTGGTTGTCGTGCGCTCCCTCCCCTTCGCCGATCCCGGCACCCCGCCGCTGCGCGGTCCGCTCACCCTGCTGCTGTGGCTCGCCCGCAAGCAGCTCCGGGTGCTTCTCGTCGCCATGTTCTTCGGTGTGCTCGGGTTCACCTGCAGCGCCTTCCAGCCGTTCCTGCTGGGAAAGATCATCGACAGCGCCACCGCCTCAGGGCTGAGCCGGGACACGTGGACGTGGGCCGGGATCATGGTCGCCGTCGGCCTCGTCTGGATCGCCTCGAACGCCATCGGCCACCGGTGGGACATCACCGCCTGGATGCACGCGGCGTTCCGAACCTCACAGCTCGTGACGCGCACCGTGGCCCGCTCCGGGCACAACATCACCAAGGAGCTGCCCACCGGCGAGGTCGTGTCGTCGGTCGCGAACGACACCATGCGCATCGGCGAGGTGTTCGCCATCGCCGCGCAGACCATCGGCAGCGTCGCCACCTACGGCATCGTGGTGGTGCTGATGCTCGACCAGTCGCTCCGGCTGGGACTCGTCATCGCACTCGGCCTGCCGGTCGTCGCCGCGATCCTCGCGCTGCTCGTCAAGCCGCTGCAGAAGCACCAGAAGAACCAGCGCGACGCGCAGGGCCGGCTCACCACGCTCGGCGCGGACACCGTCTCCGGCCTGCGCATCCTGCGCGGGATCGGCGGCGAGAAGGTCTTCACCGGCCGCTACCAGGTGCAGTCGCAGAAGGTGCGGGAGGCCGGTGTGGCCGTCGCGGGCACGCAGTCGGTGCTCGACGCGCTGCAGATCCTCCTGCCGGGCCTGTTCATCGCGCTCGTGGTCTACCTCGGCGCGGCCGAGGCCATCGCCGGACGCATCTCCACGGGACAGCTCGTCGCGTTCTACGGGTACGCGTCGTTCCTCTCCTGGCCGGTGCACCTGCTGGTGCAGTCGGTCAACGTCGTCACCAAGGCGCATGTCGCGGCGGGCAAGGTGGTCAAGGTGCTGCAGGTCGTGCCCGCCACCGGCGCCGCGGGGTCCACCGCGCAGATGCCGCCCGCCGGCGTCCCGCTGGTCGACGAGACCACGGGCGTCACGCTGCCACCCGGCCGCGTGGTCGCGCTGGTCAGCGCCGACCCGGACGAGTCGGCGGAGGTCGCGATCCGGATGGGCCGGTTCGACGACGACGCGGAGGCCGGCACCCCGGTCACGCTCGGCGGCATCCGGCTGGCCGACCTCGACAAGCAGGAGCTGCGGGAACGCATCGTGGTCGCGGACGCGACCCCGGCGCTGTTCTCCGGCCGCCTCGCGGGCGAGCTCGACGTGCGCGACTCCGCGAACGCCGAGGCGCTGCTGCGGGCCATGCACATCGCCGACGCCCACGACGTGCTGGAGTCGCTGCCCGACGGCATCGAGGGCGAGATCCCCGAGAAGGGGCGCTCGCTGTCGGGCGGGCAGCGGCAGCGGGTGGCGCTCGCCCGGGCGCTGCTCACCGACCCGGAGATCCTGGTGCTGATCGAGCCGACCTCCGCGGTCGACGCCCACACCGAGGCGCGCATCGCGCAGCGGCTCACCGCGTGGCGTCAGGGCCGGACCACGCTGATCGTCACCGCGAGCCCGCTGGTGCTGGACCACGTGGACGACGTGATCTTCCTGGACGGCGGGACCGTGGTCACCCACGGCACCCACCGCGAGCTGCTCGACCTGCCCACCCAGGCCGAGGGTGGGCGCGAGGCCGCCCGCTACCGCAGGGTCGTGGGCCGCTCGATGGACGACGACGACCTGGACGCCGAGCTCGACGAGCTGTTGCGCGCCACCAACGCAGGGCCCACCAACGCAGGGGAAGGAGGCAAGGCATGAGCACCGGAAAGATCCTGCCGATCGCCGACGCCGCCGAGACCTGGCGCTACACGCGCACGCTGCTCGGCCGGCACCGCAGGCCGCTGATCATCATCACCGTGGCGAACACGGTGGCCGCGGTCGCGGGCCTGGCCGGCCCGTTCGTGCTGGGCAGGCTCGTCGACGCCGTGACCGACGGGGCGACCCTCGAGGTGGCCCGCAACCTGGTGCTCGTGGCCGTTGCGGCGGTCGTGCTCCAGTCGCTGATCACCCGGTTCGCCCAGCGCCGCGCCATGGTGTTCGGCGAGACGGTGTTCGCCGACATGCGCGAGGAGTTCGTCGACACGGTCACGGCCCTGCCGCTGTCCACGGTCGAGACCGCGGGCACCGGTGACCTCATCGCGCGGACCACGCGTGACGTCAGCCGCATCCAGAACGCGGTGCGCTTCGGCGTGCCGCGGCTGGTCATCGCGGTCGTGACGCTCGTGCTGACGTCGGTGGCCAGCCTGGTGGTCTCGCCCCTGGTGGCGATCGCCATGTTCGTCGGCGTGCCCGTGCTGGTCGGCGTCGCCCGCTGGTACCTGAAGCGGGCGACGCCCGCCTACCAGCGGGAGTCCGCGGCGTACGCACTGCTCGACGGCACCGTCACCGAGTCGGTCGAGGGCGCGCGCACCATCGACGCCCTCAAGATCGGCCGACGGCGTACCGACCGCGGCGACGAGGACCTGCACGAGGCGTTCCAGGCCGAGCGCGGCACGCTCAACCTGCGGACCGTGCTGTTCCCCGGAGTGGACTTCGCGTTCATGATCGCGCCGATCTCCGTGCTGGTGTGGGGCTGCTACCTGGCCTCCGAGGGCACGGTGACCATCGGCATGGTCGCGACGATCGTCATGTACACCTACCAGCTCCAGGGCCCGGTCTGGGAGCTCATCTTCTGGCTCGACGAGATCCAGGTGGCCGCGACGTCCCTGTCGCGCATCATCGGCGTGCGGCTCGTGCCGATGGACCGCACGGCGAGCGACGCCGAGCCCGCCGACGAGGAGGTGCGCGGCACCGACGTGCGCTACGCCTACCGCTCGGGAACGGACGTGCTGCACGGCATCGACCTCGACCTCAAGGTGGGGGAGCGGCTGGCGATCGTGGGTCCGTCCGGGTCGGGCAAGTCGACGCTGGGCCGCATGCTGGCCGGTATCCACCCGCCCACGGGCGGCTCGGTGCAGGTGGGCGGCGTGCCGCTGGTCGACCTGCCGCTGGAGGACCTGCGCAAGCACGTGGCGCTCGTGACCCAGGAGCACCACGTGTTCGTGGGGTCGCTGGCGGACAACCTGCGGCTGGCCAAGATCGAGGCCGACGACGCCGAGCTGATGGACGCGCTGCGCGCCGTCGACGCGCACGGCTGGGTGGAGGCGCTGGAGGACGGCCTCGCCACCGAGGTCGGCTCCGGTGGGTACAAGCTCACGCCGGCGCAGGCGCAGCAGATCGCGCTCGCGCGCCTCGTGCTGCTCGACCCGCACACGCTCGTGCTCGACGAGGCGACGTCCTTGCTGGACCCGCGTGCGGCCCGGCACCTGGAGCGCTCGCTCAACGCGGTGCTCGACGGGCGCACGGTCGTGGCGATCGCGCACCGGCTGCACACCGCGCACGACGCCGACCGGGTGGCGGTGCTCGACGGCGGGCGCATCACGGAGATCGGCCCGCACGACGAGCTGGTCGCCGCGGGCGGTGACTACGCCAAGCTCTGGCAGAGCTGGCAGCACGAGTAGCGGAGCTGGTCCGGCGTTCGGCAGTTGGCATCGAGATCGGCACAGCCCTGAGCCGATCTCGATGCCAACTGCCGAATCTGCGTGCCTACTGCCGAGGGCGCCGGCCCAGCCCCGCCGAGATGCGGGCCGCCGCGTCGCGGACGATCGGGGTCAGCGTCTCCAGGCGTTCCGGGGGCATGTAGGGGCGGGTCGCCGTGACGCTGATCGCGGCGACGATCGAGCCCGACGTGTCGCGCACCGGCGCCGCGACGCACAGGATGCCCGGCTCGTTCTCCTCCAGGTCGAAGGTGACGCCCCGGCCGGCCGAAGCCTTCATGACCTGCACGAACTCCTCGGCTGTGAGCACGTCCTGTGCCAGGCCCTGCCCCGTGCCGGCGGGCCGCTCGGCCAGGAACTGCTCGCTCCAGCGGCCCGGCTCGTCGAGCAGCAGCGCCTTGCCGATGCCGGTGCGGGTCAGCGGCATGCGGTGTCCGATCTGCGAGCGCATCACCGCCCCGCGCGTGCCCGGGATCTTGTCGAGGTACAGCACCTGCCCGCGGTCCTCGATGGCGAGGTGCACGGTGTCGTGCACACGCTCGGCCAGGGCCCGCAGCACCGGCGCGGCCACCCCGGTCACGGGGTTCTCCTGCAGCGCCTGGTAGCCGAGCTCGATCAGCGCGGGGCCGAGCGCGTAGGCGCCGTCGTCGAGCTGGCGCAGGTAGCCGGTGGCGAGCAGGAACTGGAGCAGGCGGTGGGTGGTGCTGCGCCCTACCCCGGTCTCCTCCGAGATCTCCCGCAGGCGGGTGCGGCCACGGGAGACGGCGTTCACGACGGCGATGCCCCGCGCGAGGGTCTGCGTGCCCGGGGGAGCGGCGTCGGTCATCGGCCCACCGTATCCCGATAATAGGGATCCGGTTCGAACTATCGGGACCAGCGACTAGCGTCCAGCACATGGCTGACGACGCACCGAGGCGCGACGCCGCGCTGGTGGCCCTCGACTGGGGTTCGACGACGTTCCGGGCCTGGCTCCTGGACGCCACGGGCGCGGTGCTGGACGAGGTCCGGTCGGCGGACGGCGCGCTCACCCTCTCGCAGCGGGCGGACCCGGCCCGGGCGCGGGCCGCCGCGTTCGAGGCGACGTTCGGCCGGCTGTGCCGGCTGTGGCTCGGCG
>NZ_KI911693.1:34952-40655 GCF_000515355.1 Promicromonospora kroppenstedtii DSM 19349
CGCGGACTGGGCCCGCGCCGGCGCGGCGGGCGCCGGGATCGGCACGTCCCTGTACCGCCCGGGCGACCAGCCCGACGTGGTCGGCGCGCGGGCCGCCGAGCTGGTCCGGGTCTGGCAGCAGCGCTGATCCGGCTGAACCGATCCGGCTGAACCGAAGGCAGTACAACTGAGAGGCATGCCGTGAAGATCACGTCGATGACGACATTCGTCCTGCCGCCGCGGTGGCTCTTCCTCAAGATCGAGACCGACGAGGGGATCGTCGGCTGGGGCGAGCCGGTCCTGGAGGGGCGCGCGGCCAGCGTCGCCGCCGCCGTCGAGGAGCTGTCCGACTACCTGATCGGCAAGGACCCCCGCCGGATCGAGGAGCACTGGACCGTGCTGTACCGCTCCGGGTTCTACCGTGGCGGCGGTATCCACATGAGCGCGCTGGCCGGTATCGACCAGGCCCTGTGGGACATCAAGGGCAAGGCGCTCGGCGTGCCCGTGCACGACCTGCTCGGCGGGCGGCTGCGCGACCGGATCAAGGTCTACTCGTGGATCGGCGGCGACCGGCCCGCGGAGACCGCGGCCCAGGCCAAGGACGCCGTGGACCGGGGCTTCACGGCGGTCAAGATGAACGGTCCGGAGGAGCTGCAGTACGTCGACTCGCGCGACAAGGTCGAGAAGGTGGTCGCCAACGTCGCGGCCGTCCGCGACGCCGTCGGGCCGAACATCGGCATCGGGGTCGACTTCCACGGGCGCGTGCACCGCCCGATGGCGCGTGTGCTGCTCGACGCGCTCGCGCCCTACCACCTGATGTTCGTCGAGGAGCCCGTGCTCTCGGAGCACGTGGACGGGATCGCCGACGTGCTGCGCAACTCCACGACGCCCATCGCGCTCGGGGAGCGGCTGTACTCCCGGTGGGACTTCAAGAACGTCATCACCACGGGCGTCGTCGACATCATCCAGCCCGACCTGTCCCACGCGGGCGGCATCACCGAGGTGCGCAAGATCGCCGCCATGGCCGAGGCGTACGACATCGCCGTCGCGCCGCACTGCCCGCTGGGGCCGATCGCACTGGCGGCCTGCCTGCAGCTGGACGCCGTGGCCTACAACGCCGTCATCCAGGAGCAGAGCCTCGGCATCCACTACAACACCGGGAACGACCTGCTGGACTACGTCGTGGACCCGGGGGTCTTCGCCTACGAGGAAGGTTCCGTGGCCATCCCGCAGGGGCCCGGCCTGGGCATCGAGGTGAACGAGGACTACGTCCGGGAGCGCGCGGTCGAGGGGCACCGCTGGCGCAACCCGGTCTGGCGGCACGACGACGGGTCGTTCGCCGAGTGGTGAGCCCAACTCCGCCGTGGGGCGCCGGGCCGCCGTCGGGCACATAGACTTGCCGCGTGTCGTCCACTGCCCCTGAGAACCAGCCGCAGACCCCCCGCCCGGTCATCGTCGTCGACTTCGGCGCGCAGTACGCCCAGCTGATCGCGCGCCGCGTGCGCGAGGCCCGGGTGTACTCGGAGATCGTGCCGCACACGTTCACCGTCGAGCAGATGCTCGCCAAGGACCCCGCGGCCATCATCCTGTCCGGCGGTCCGTCCTCCGTGTACGCGGCCGGCGCCCCGTTCGTGGACCCCAAGCTGTTCGAGGCCGGCGTCCCGGTCATGGGCATCTGCTACGGGTTCCAGGCCATGGCGCAGGCGCTCGGCGGCGAGGTCGCGCAGACCGGGCTGAGCGAGTTCGGGGGCACCGAGGTCGAGGTGTGCGCCTCGGGCGTGCTGCTCGCCGACACCCCCGAGCACCAGACCGCGTGGATGAGCCACGGCGACGCCGTGCACAAGGCGCCGGTCGGCTTCGAGGTGCTCGCGACGTCGGAGGGCGCTCCCGTCGCCGCCTTCGAGGACACCCGCCGCCGCCTGTTCGGCGTGCAGTGGCACCCCGAGGTGAAGCACTCCGCGCACGGCCAGACGGTGCTGGAGCACTTCCTCTACGAGGGCGCCGGGCTCAAGCCCGACTGGACTCCCGGCAACGTCATCGCCGACCAGGTCGCGGCCATCAAGGCGCAGATCGGCGACGCGCGCGTCATCTGCGCGCTGTCCGGTGGCGTCGACTCCGCCGTCGCCGCCGCGCTCGTGCAGCAGGCCGTGGGCGACCAGCTCACCTGTGTGCACGTGGACCACGGCCTCATGCGGGCCGGCGAGGTCGAGCAGATCGAGACCGACTTCGTCGCATCGACCGGCGTGAACCTCGTGATCCGCGACGAGAAGGAGCGCTTCCTGACGGCGCTGGCCGGCGTCAGCGACCCGGAGACCAAGCGCAAGATCATCGGCCGCGAGTTCATCCGCGTGTTCGAGGACGCGCAGCGCGACATCGTCGCTGAGGCCGGTGCGCACGGCGAGGAGGTCAAGTTCCTCGTGCAGGGCACGCTGTACC
This sequence comes from Promicromonospora kroppenstedtii DSM 19349, assembly GCF_000515355.1. Classification (GTDB taxonomy): domain Bacteria; phylum Actinomycetota; class Actinomycetes; order Actinomycetales; family Cellulomonadaceae; genus Promicromonospora; species Promicromonospora kroppenstedtii. The sequence continues at coordinate 37,368 of NZ_KI911693.1, forward strand.
CGGACGTCGTCGAGTCCGGCGGCGGCGAGGGTGCGGCCAACATCAAGAGCCACCACAACGTGGGCGGCCTGCCCGACGACCTGGACTTCGAGCTGGTCGAGCCCCTGCGCACCCTGTTCAAGGACGAGGTCCGCGCGGTGGGCCGCGAGCTCGGCGTACCCGAGGAGATCGTCTCGCGCCAGCCGTTCCCCGGCCCCGGCCTGGGCATCCGGATCGTCGGCGAGATCACGGCCGAGCGCCTGGAGATCCTGCGCCGCGCCGACGCGATCGCCCGCGAGGAGCTCACGAAGGCGGGGCTGGACAACGAGATCTGGCAGTGCCCCGTGGTGCTGCTCGCCGACGTCCGCTCGGTCGGCGTCCAGGGCGACGGCCGCACCTACGGCCACCCGATCGTGCTGCGCCCGGTCTCGTCCGAGGACGCGATGACGGCCGACTGGACGCGCCTGCCCTACGACGTGCTGTCGACCATCTCGACCCGCATCACCAACGAGGTGCGTGAGGTCAACCGCGTGGTGCTCGACGTGACGAGCAAGCCGCCGGGCACCATCGAGTGGGAGTGACGTCCCGCGGCCCCGTCCCTTCCGAGGGGCGGGGCCGCGGTCGTTCTCCCGGGTCGGCCGGGGGTCAGCTGAGCCGGCGGAAGAAGGCACGGACGTCGGCGGTCAGCAGATCGGGCGCGTCGTGCGCGGCGAAGTGGCTGCCCGTGTCATAGGTGTTCCAGGACACGATGTTCTTGTGGTCGCGCTCGGCGAACACGCGGATCGACTGAAAGTCCCAGGCGAAGTTGGCCAGCCCGAGGGGCACCGTGGTGGGCTCGGTCGGCTTGTCGGTGGCGTGAAAGTCCTCGTAGTAGAGGCGGGCCGACGACGCTGCCGTGTTCGTGAGCCAGTAGATCATCGTGTTGGTCAGCACGTAGTCGGGGTCGAGGTTCGCCCCGAGCAGCTGTGCGTTCCAGCCGAGCTGCCCCACGGGCGAGTCGGCTAGCGCGTGCGACAGGGTCTGCGGCGCGGTGGACTGCAGCTTGTCGTAGGCCCCGCCGTTCTCCGTCCACCACCCGAGGAACTCGACCCGCTTCCGGTCCTCCTCGGACAGACCTTCGAGCTCGGCGGGGTCGCCCGACGGGAACGAGAAGACCTGGGTGACGTGGACCCCGAGTACATGGTCCGGGTCGCAGCGACCCACCTCGGGGGAGATCAGCGAGCCGCCGTCGTTGCCGTGCGCGCCGTACCGCTCGTACCCGAGGCGGCTCATCAGCTCGGCCCAGGCCCTGGCGACGCGGTACCGGTTCCAGCCCCGCTCGGTCGTGTGGCCGGAGAAGCCGAACCCGGGCACGGACGGGATCACGAGGTGGAACGCGTCGGCCGGGTCGCCGCCGTGGGCCCGCGGGTCGCTCAGCCGGTCGATCACGTCCAGGTACTCGACGACCGTCGTCGGCCAGCCGTGTGTCAGCAGCAGGGGCGTGGCGTCCGGCTCGGGCGACCGGACGTGCAGGAAGTGCACGTTCTGCCCGTCGATCGTCGTGGTGAACTGCGGGTACTGGTTGAGCCTCGCCTCCCACGCGCGCCAGTCGTACTCGTCGCGCCACCGCTGGACGAGGCTCTGCAGGTACTCCAGCGGCACGCCGTAGTCGGTGCCGCCGTCGGGCAGCTCATTGGTCCAGCGCACCCGCGACAAGCGCTGCTTGAGGTCGTCGAGGTCTGCCTGGGGGACGTCGATCCGGAACTCGTGGATGCTCATGCGGACAACTCTGCCTGGCTATTAGGACGACTTGCTTCCGCATGGTCTGCGAGGCTTGAGCAATGTTGGATACCTCGGCCCGCCTCCTGCGACTGCTCTCGCTCCTGCAGCTCCCGCGGGGGTGGACGGGCGTCGAGCTCGCCGAGCGGCTCGGGGTGAGCGGGCGGACCGTGCGCACCGATGTCCAGCGCCTGCGCAGCCTCGGTTACCCGGTCGTGGCCACCCGTGGGAACATCGGCGGCTACCGCCTCGGCGCCGGCGCCGACGTCCCGCCGCTGCTCCTCGACGACGACGAGGCGGTGGCCGTCGCGGTCGGCCTCCGGACCGCGACCGACGGCGCCGTCGCGGGCATAGAGGAGGCGTCGCTGCGGGCGCTGGCCAAGCTGGAGCAGGTGCTGCCCGCCCGGTTGCGACGCCGGGTCAACACCCTGCAGAGCTACACGGTGCCGGTTCCCGGCGACGCGGGAGGGCCGAGCGTCGACACCTCGGTCCTGACGACGCTGACCGCGGTCTGCCGCGACCGGGAGCGGCTCCGCTTCGACTACGAGGACCATGCGGGTGCGGCCGCCGTGCGCACCGTCGAGCCCTACCGCCTGGTCAGCTGGGGCCGACGTTGGTACCTGTTCGCCTGGGACGTCGAACGCGACGACTGGCGGACCTTTCGCGTCGACCGGATGCGGCCGCGCGTCCCGACCGGGCCCCGGTTCACCCCGCGCGACCTGCCCGAGGACGTCGCCGCGTACGTGTCGAGCCGGGTGTCCGCCGCCGCATGGCGGTATCGGTCCCAGGTCACCGTGCACGCCCCGGCCGAGGTCGTCGCCGCCCGGATCAGCCCGGCGGTGGGGACTGTCGAACCCGTCGACGAGCACACGTGCACGCTGCACACCGGCGCCGACACGGTCGAGACCCTCAGCGTCTATCTGGGCCTGCTGGGGGAGGACTTCGACGTGACCGGGCCGCCGGAGCTCGTCACGCACCTGCGCGGGCTCGCCGGGCGTTACACCCGGGCGACACCGTCGCCCGTCGCGCCGTAGCTGCGGCCCTGGACGTCGGGTCGTGGGCCCGCGGCCCGTCGTCAGCCGACCAGCCGCGCCCAGGTCAGCCCGAGCACGGTGCCGAGCAGCAGGTACGGGCCGAACGCGATGCCCGTCTTCCAGCCCGCGCGCCGGCCGAGCACCAGGACGATCGCGACCACACCGGCCAGCAGGTGCGCGGCGAAGACGCCGATCAGGAGCGTGCCCCACGAGTGCCAGGTCAGGACGGCGCCCAGGGTCAGGCTGAGCTTGACGTCGCCGTAGCCGATACCGCCGCGCGGCGAGACCAGGTACAGCACCTGGTAGAGCGCGAAGAACGCGAGCGCGCCGAGCGTGGCCCGGCCGAGGTCGGCCCACGACCCGGTGCCGAGGGCCGCGACGACGAGCAGCACGCCCGTGGCCCAGGTCAGGGGGAACACCAGCGCGTTGGGCAGCCGGTGGGTGCGGCCGTCGATCACCCCGAGCGCCGCGCCCACGACCGCGAGCACCACGTAGGCGGGCGTGAGCCAGCCCGGGC
>NZ_KI911693.1:40755-41630 GCF_000515355.1 Promicromonospora kroppenstedtii DSM 19349
AGCACGGCGTGCGGCGCGACGACCCGCACCCGCGCTCCGGCGTCGAGCAGGGAGCGGACGCGGCGCGCGGCAACGGGACCGCCGCCGACCACGACGACGAGCCGGCCCGTGACCTTGAGCCCCAGCGGGTAGATGTCAGACATGAAGACCACACTCGTCCTTGTCGCGCCCGGCCCAGCGGCCCGAGCGTGCGTCCTGGCCCGGCAGCGGCCGCGCGGTGCAGGGCTTGCAGCCCACCGACGGGTAGCCGTCGGTCAGGAGCGGGTTCACGATCAGCCCGTGCTCCGCGGCGTACGCGGCGACCTGGTCGTCCGTCCATGCCGCGATCGGGTTGATCTTCACCACGCCGTTGCGCTCGTCCCAGGAGACGAGCGGTGCGTTGGCCCGCGCCGCCGTCTCCCCGCGGCGCACGCCGGTGGCCCACGCCTCGTAGCCCTGCAGCGCCTGCTTCATGGGCGCCACCTTGCGCATGGCGCAGCAGGCCTCGGGGTCGGTGTCGTGCAGTCGCGGCCCGTAGGCGGCGTCCTGCTCGGCCACGGTCAGCTCGGGGCGCACGTCCACGACGTTCACGTCCAGCTCGATCTCCACGGCGCCCCGCGTGCCCAGGGTCTCCGCGAAGTGGTAGCCGGTGTCGCCGAACAGCACGTCCACGAACGGAAGCTGCTGCGCCACCAGGTGCGACAGCACGGTGTCCTGCATCGAGGAGGCCACGGCCAGGTACGGCCCGAACTCGCGCACCGCCCAGGCGATGACGGCCGAGGCGTCCGCCTCGGGGTTGCCGGTCGAGGCGTGCAGCTGGGCCTGCCCGCGCTCCACCACGGCACGCAGCTCCTCCGGCGTGCGACGGCGGCGCGTGGCCCGGGCGGACCGGCGTG
>NZ_KI911693.1:41730-42738 GCF_000515355.1 Promicromonospora kroppenstedtii DSM 19349
CGGCGCGGGGGTGCCTGGCGTCGGCGTGCCGAGCGGGGCGCCCGGGCCCGTGGGAGCACCGGGGACCTGCCCCTGGCTCCGGGCCACGTTGTTGTCGCGGGCCCGCTGCACGCCCTGCACGATCAGGTAGAGGATGACGCCCAGAACAGCCAGCCAGAAGAGGATGACCAGCCAGTGCCAGCCGCCGTCGTCCCACCAGCCCAGCGGGCCGCCCCACGCGAAGCCGACCAGGAACACGGCCACGGCGCCCAGCATGGCGACGTCGAAGTTGCCGCGAATGGCCTCCTGCAGGTGGATGCGGCCGTCGCGCTCGGGGAGCAGCGCCCAGCCCACGCCGTACGCGATGAGGCCGAGGCCGCCCAGGAAGAAGCTGACGATCAGCAGGCCGCGGACCAGCAGCGGGTCCCAGCCGATGCGCTCGGCGAGACCGCCGGCCACACCGCCCACCCAGCGCTGGTCGGAGCGGGGGAAGAGGCCCCGGCGGATCGAGGCGAAGAAGCCGGTCTCCGGGTACGGCTGCTGGCCGGGAGCGGCGGGTGCAGGACCGACGTTCGGGTCGGCGGCCGCGTCAGGTGCGGTGCTGGGCGCGGGGTCGACCGGGTCCGGTCCGCCGGACCTGGCGTCGGCCGGGCCGCCCGGCTCGTTCGTGGCGTCCTCGGGACGCGTCTCGTCGGTGCTCATGACAGCAATGCTGGTCGACCGGCGGCGGATCCGGCATCGGGACCTGCCCTGAACCGACCCTGGTTACCCCCGCGCCGCACCCTGAGATCCCGGCTCAGGCGTGTTCAGGGGAGCCCTGACGTGTGACGATCAGGGTGTGGACCAAAGACTCACCCTTCGCAGACCCGGCAAGGCCGGGCCGGGCTACAGCGGCCGCTGGCTGGCCGGCGTGGCCGCCGGCCTGGCGGCGCACACCGGCCTGCCCGTGTGGCTGGTCCGGCTCGCGTTCGTCATCCTCACCGGCTTCGCCGGCGCGGGCGCCGTCGCCTACGTCTTCTGGTGGATCAC
>NZ_KI911693.1:42838-45561 GCF_000515355.1 Promicromonospora kroppenstedtii DSM 19349
CCGTGCCGGCCGGCGCCCCGACCGTGCCCGTGGCCGCGGTGCCCACCGACCGGGCCCGGCTGGCGCCCCGTCTGACCACCGACGCGGACGCCGACGCCGGCGCGCAGGAACGGAATGCCGCCTCGCTGGCCGAGCGCATGCGCCTGTCCGGACCGGTGTCCCGGCTCGCGGCCCGCGACATCTGGCTCGGCGTCGCCCTGCTCTCGGGCGCGGCCCTGCTCGTGGCCTACCGCGCGGGCTGGGACCCGGTCGCCTCCTGGGTGCTGCCCGCCCTCATCGGGCTCGGCGGCGTGGCCCTGGCCTGGAGCCAGATCGACGCGACCGACCGGGACCGCTGGGTGGGCGGGTCCGGCACCGGCTCGCTCCTGCGCTCCCGCACCGCGCTGCTCCGGCTCGCCGGGGGTGTGGTGCTGACCATGCTCGGCGTGCTGATGCTCGTGGGCCAGGACACCCCCCTGACCGTGCTGATGCAGGCCACGGTCGCCTCGATCGCCATGGTGGCGGGCCTCGTGCTGGTCTCGGTGCCCTGGTGGATCCGGCTCGTGCGGCAGCTCGGCGACGAGCGCGCCGCCCGTGCCCGGGAGTCCGAGCGCGCCGACATCGCCGCCCACCTGCACGACTCCGTGCTGCAGACCCTTGCCCTGATCCGGTCGCAGGCGGGCGACGCCGAGGCCGTCTCCCGGATGGCCCGGGCCCAGGAGCGCGAGCTGCGCGGCTGGCTGTACGACGACCGGCAGGAGCCCGGCACCTCCGTGGCCACCGAGCTCAAGGACCTGGTCGCCGAGATCGAGGACGCCGTCGCGCCCCTGACCGTCGAGACCGTCGTGGTGGGCGACTGCCCGCCCACCGAGTGCACCGCCGCGCTGCTGCAGGCCGCGCGCGAGGCCCTGCTCAACGCGTTCAAGCACGGCAAACCGCCGGTGTCGGTGTACCTGGAGGTCACCGACTCCGTGGCCGAGGTGTTCGTGCGCGACCGCGGCGAGGGGTTCGACCTCGACGAGATCGCCGTCGACCGGTTCGGCGTCCGGGAGTCGATCCTCGGCCGCGTCCGACGGCGCGGCGGCACCGCCGAGGTGGTCAGCCGGGCCGGCTGGGGCACCGAGGTGCGGCTGCGGATGCCGCTGGACAAGCCCGCGAACGGCGACCGCAAGGCGGCCAACGGCGACCGGAAGCCGGGCAGCGGCGACAAGAAGACCGAGAAGAACGGCCGGGCGCGGGCCGCGACGACCCCCGCCGCCGTACCCACCACAGCGGAAGGCGCGAACAGATGACAACCCAGGCGACGGCGTCCGGCGGCGGGCTGGTGCCGCTCCCGGTGCCGGTGGTGCTCGTGGACGACCACCACCTGTTCCGCACGGGCGTACGCGCCTCGCTCGACGACCGCGTCACTGTGGTCGGCGAGGCGTCCGACGTCGACAGCGCCGTGGCGCAGGTGCACGAGCACCGGCCGCCCGTGGTGCTGCTCGACGTGCACCTGCCCGGCGGCAACGGGGGCGGGGGCGCCGAGGTGGTGCAGCGCTGCGCCGACCTGCTCACCGATGGCGTCCGGTTCCTCGCGCTGTCCGTGTCGGACGCCGCCGAGGACGTCGTCTCCGTCATCCGGGCGGGGGCGCGCGGGTATGTCACGAAGAACATCGCGCCGTCGGAGCTGTCGTCCGCGGTGGTGCAGGTGGCGGGCGGCGACGCCGTCTTCTCGCCGCGCCTGGCCGGGTTCGTGCTGGACGCGTTCGGCGCGTCCGCCAACGACATCGCCGTGGCCGACGACGAGCTCGACCGCCTCTCGAAGCGCGAGCAGGAGGTCATGCGGCTCATCGCGCGCGGGTACTCCTACCGCGAGGTGGCGAGCGAGCTGTTCATCTCGATCAAGACGGTCGAGACGCACGTGAGCGCGGTGCTCCGCAAGCTGCAGCTCAGCTCGCGGTACGAGCTGACGCGCTGGGCGGTGGCCCGCCGCCTCCTCTGAGGTTCCGTTGAGTGCCGGGTATTTGTTGGGTTGATGGCCTTCGCGCCACAAATACCCAGCACTCAACGAGCTAGGGGGTTGGCCAGGCCGGGCTGAGGCGGACTACGTCGCCTACCACGATGATGGCCGGGGGTTTGACGTTCGCGGCCGTGGCTTCGGCGGCGATCGTCGACAGGGTGCCGACCGTGACGCGCTGGCGAGGGCCGTAGCCGTCCTCGACCACGGCGGCCGGGGTGTCCGCCGGGCGGTCCGCGGTGATCAGGGCTTCCGCCGTCTTGGCCAGGTGGGTCACGCCCATGAGCAGCACGAGCGTGTGGTCGGGCCCGCCCGGCACCTGGGCCGCGCCGTCGTGCCCGGTCAGCACGCTGAAGCCGCGCGCCACCCCACGGTGCGTCACGGGGATGCCGACGGCGGCCGGGACAGAGACCGCCGACGTCACGCCCGGCACCACCTCGACCTCGATGCCCGCCGCGCGGCACTCGGCGAGCTCCTCGCCGCCCCGGCCGAACACGTACGGGTCGCCGCCCTTGAGGCGGACGACGTCGCGGCCCGCCAGGGCGTGCTGGACCAGGAGCGCGTTGATCTCGTGCTGCGGCACCGGGTGGTTGCCGCTCACCTTGCCGACGTCGATCACCTCGACCTCGGGGGCAAGCTCGTCGAGCAGGGCCCGCGGGCCGAGGCGGTCGACGACGACGACGTCGGCCTGCGCGAGGACCGCGCGGCCGCGGGCCGTGATGAGGCCGGTGTCGCCCGGGCCGCC
>NZ_KI911693.1:45661-46911 GCF_000515355.1 Promicromonospora kroppenstedtii DSM 19349
AGCGGCGCCAGCGGGTCGGAGTTGTCCGCCACGGGCGCGTCGTGGACGCCGCCCGCCGCGGCCCGCTCCTCGGCCTCGACCCGTGCCGCGGCGATGCCGTAGGCGGGGTGCACCTCGCCCTCCGGGACGGAGGTCGTGGCCACCTGCTGCGTGTCGCCCAGCGCGATCTTCTGCGTCGGCGGGGTCGCCTGCGCGGGCAGCACCTCGGTGGTGTCCGGGTCCTGCGTGGTCTTCTCGTCCATGTTCTCGCTCGTGTCCTGGGCCTGCGGCCCGCCGTGGATCTCGTTCCGGTCGTTCCGGTCGTTCGTCTGCTCGGTCATGGCGTGCTCCCTCAGTTGCTCTCGGCGACGATGACCTCGCCCGCGCCGGCCTCGATGTCGAGGCTCAGCACGGCGCCCTCGTCACCCACCTCGTCGCTCGCGAAGTAGTTGTCGGAGCCGACGCCGCTCGTGGAGCGGTCCTGCTCGTCGACGTTCCACTGCACGACCCCGGCGGCGACGTAGGCGTTCGCCTCGACCGCCGCGTCCTGCGGCACGAGGACGACGGTCGAGCCGGCGCCGAGCTGGATCGGTACGACCACCGGGTCGCCGGGCTCGACGTCGGACAGGTCGAGCTCGGAGAGGTCGATGGTGGGGTCGCCCCACTGCACGTAGAAGCCGTTCTCGGCCTCGCGCACCGTCGTGACGGCGATCGTGCCCTCGGTGATGGTGGCGGCGTCGGGGTTGTTGTTGTCGGTCACGAGACCCTCGATCTCACGGCCGCTCACGACGGCGTCCTCAGCCCAGTCCTGGGTCGTGGTTCCGGCGATGGCGACGTACCCGAGGCCGAACAGCAGGGCGATGATCGCGAAGAAGCCGAGCACGCCGCTGGTGCGGCCGCGCAGCGCCGAGACCAGGATCGCGACGCCGAGCGCCACGGTGCCGATGCCCAGCCAGGCGGCCAGGAACGTCACACCGCCGTCGAGGAGGTAGCTGCCGCCGTCCAGGCGGTGGGCCGCCAGGAGCAGGGCTCCTGCCAGCAGGATCACGCCGAGGGTGATGCCGACGGCGGCTCCGCCCGGGCCCCGCGACGTGCGGACCGGGGGTGCGGTGTAGACGGGCTGCGGCTGGTACGCCGCGTTGGGTGCGGGGCGGTACGGGGCCTGCAGCGCCTGGCCCTGGTGCCGGGGACCGGCGCCGGTCGCGTAGACCAGGCCCTCGGTGCGGCGGTAGTCGACCGGCGGCGCCGGCGTGAACGGCGCGGCGGTACCG
>NZ_KI911693.1:47011-52636 GCF_000515355.1 Promicromonospora kroppenstedtii DSM 19349
CGTTGCCGCCACGCGCCGGCATTGGTGACGCTGGCGCCGTCGGACCCTGTCGTCGTCCGATGCTGACTGGTGGCGTCAGGGGGTGTCCGGGGTCTCTCCTTTGAGGCCTAAGTTTCTTCGCTTTGCGCTGCCGCAAAGCGAAGAAACTTAGGCCTCAAAGGAGGGAGGGGGCAGGGGTGGGCGAGGGGCGTCCACGGGCGCGACCCCGGCGCACTCCCGGCGTACCCCGGCGCGTCCCACGGCGTCATCATGGCGGGCTCGTGAAAATTGTCACTAATGGCCCGGACGCGCGGTTTTCAGGCGCTCTGCACCCCTGGCGCGGATAGGCTGCCGAGCATGGAATTCCTCTACAACGTCTTCGTGTTCCTGCACTTCGCGAGCTGGGCGCTCGTGTTCGGCGGCGCGATCGCGTCGCTGCGCACCAAGGCCCTCTACAAGGGTGTCTCGCACGGTGCCATGGGTGCCGTCGTCGCGGGCGTCATCATGGTCGGCGTCGCGGAGATGGGCGGCCTCTGGGACGACGGCGGCCCGTCGATGGCGAAGATCGGCGTCAAGCTGATCATCGCGCTCGCCGTCGCCGTGCTCGCCGTGCTCGCGGTGCGCAAGGGCGAGAACGTGTCGCAGGGCCTCAAGGGCTCCGTGCTCGGCCTGACCCTGGTGAACATCGGCGTCGCGGTCTTCTGGAACTGACCTTTCCCGATCAGGACGGCCGGCGGGACGCCAGCCACTCCCGGTGCTGGGCCAGGCTGCGGTCGAACAGGCCGCGCAGGGCGTCGCCGTCGACGCCCCGCAGCGAGATGCCCAGCGCCCGGAGGGCGTCCCGCCAGTCGTCGTACGCCGTCAGCCCGACCTGCTCGGGGCGCATGCCGGTCCGGGTGAACTGGCACCCGCGCAGCGTCTCCGCGGCGTCGGGCAGACGGCGCTGCACCACCAGCTTGCGCGCGTAGGCGCCGTCGTCCGGCGCGGTGAGCTTCCGGTGCGCCCCGCGCTCCTGCTCCGGCGTGAGCACCTCGTCGAAGAGGTCCACCGCGCCGAAGCTGCCCTGCGGGTCGTGGTGGAACGTCCAGCCGTCCGCGCGCACGTCCAGCCGGTAGGTGAACGGGCCCTGCCGGTAAGTACCCGCGATCAGCGGCAGGGGTTCGTGCAGGCCGTCCCCGCAGCCGACGTCGGGCCACCAGACGCCGCCCGGGTTCTCCGCGGTGGGCAGTCCCCGCACCGACAGCGCCAGGTGCCCCACGTACACGTCGGCGCGCTCGGCCGCGGAGTCCCAGTTGTGGCCCCAGGCGGGCACCACGTCGTACCCGAGCGATCGCAGCGCCGCGGTCAGCACGCCGTTGTGGTGGAAGCAGTAGCCGGCGTTGCCGCCTGCCGCGACGCGTGCCAGGGTCGACGGCACGTCGACGGCGGGCGGGCTGCCGAGCATGGTGTGCAGGTTCTCGTACGGGATGCTCTCGGCGTGCCGCCGGTGGATCTCGAACAGGGTCGCCACGGTCGCCGGCGGCCGCTCGTCCAGGCCCAGCCGGGCGAGGTATCCGGCCGCCGCGTGCGTCATGGCGAGCAGGATATCCGCCGGACTCGGTGTCCGATTTGCACCAGCAGGCTAGTGTGCGGGCGTGGACGTTTGGGCAGAGGTACTCGTCGGTGTCGCAATCCTGGTCGGGCTGATCGGCATCGTCGTCCAGGTGTTGCCGGGCGCCGTGCTCGTGCTGGGCGGCATCCTCGTCTGGGCGATCTTCACGGGTGGCGTCGAGGCGTGGGTGGTGTTCGGCATCGCCGCGGTCGCCATCGCGATCGCCGAGGTGTTCCAGTGGATCCTCGCCGGCAAGCACATGCGCAAGGCCGAGGTACCCGTGCTGACCCTCGCCGTGGGCGGCATCGCGGGCATCATCGGCTTCTTCGTGATCCCGGTGATCGGCCTGTTCCTGTTCTTCGTCGCCGCGATCTTCCTGCTGGAGTGGGCACGCCGCAAGGATGTGTCGGCCGCCTGGGGCGCCACCAAGGCCGCCGTCCAGGCCACGCTGATCACGATCGGCGTCCAGCTCGTGGGCTCGCTGATCGCGACGGGCGCGTGGGTCGTGGGCCTCGTCATCACGGGCTGACGCCGGGGCCGGGCGGGTCGGCGACGAAAGTGCGCTTCTACCCAGCCATTCGGCCCGGAAACAGCGTGAATTACGGGCCCGATGACTGGGTAGAAGCGCTCCTCGGCGGTGGGCCGAGGCCGACGCCGGCGGCGTCAGGTGCCCGGCGTCGGCAGGTCGAAGATCAGCAGGGTGCTCGACGCCGTCGCGACCACCGCGCCCGTCGCGTCCCGCACCACGCCCTCGGTGAACCCGACCCGGGAGCCCGCCTTGATCACGGTGCCCTCCGCGCTGAGCGGCCCGCCGTCGCCCCGCACGGCCTTGACGTAGCTCACCTTGATCTCGATCGACGTGTAGCCCTTGCCCTGCGGCAGCACCGACTGGATGGCGCAGCCGCACACCGTGTCCAGCAGGGTGCAGAGCACGCCGCCGTGGATCGTGCCGATCGGGTTGTAGCCGGACTCGTCGGGCGTGCACCGGAAGGTCACGCGCCCCTCCTCGACCTCGTCGATGTCGAGGCCGAAGTGCGCGGCGATCGGCGGCGGCGGGATGACGCCCTCGCGCATCCGGCGCAGGAACTCCACCCCGGTCATCAGCGGTGCCTGCGCCGCGGTCTGGATGGGGTCGTACCAGGTCAGCTCGCGGGTCCGCGGCTCGCCCCAGGCCTCGTGAGCACTCGCAGGGGCGTCGGTCTGCTGTGTTTCGGACATGTTCGCAAGGGTAGTGTCCGGCCCATGCAGGCAGCCGACCTCCCCCTGATCCGCACCGTCTCCCGGCCCGCCGTCCACCCGGACGGGACCTGGGCCGTCGTCGCCGTGACCCGGCCCGACCTGGAGGCCGACGCCGTCGTGGGCCAGCTCTGGCGGGTGCCGCTCGGCGGGGACGCCGAAGCCGCCCCCAGCCGCCTCACCCGCGGGTTCCGCGACACCGAGCCGCGCTTCTCGCCCGACGGCGCCCTGGTCGCCTTCCTGCGTGCCCAGCCCCAGGCCGCCCCGCAGCTCTGGGTGCTGCCCGTCGCGGGCGGTGAGGCCGTGCAGGTCACCGACCGCACGCTCGGCGTCAGCGGGTTCCGCTGGTCGCCCGACGGCAAGCGCCTCGCGTTCCTCAGCCGCGAGCCCGAGGCGGGCCGCTACGGTTCGGTCGAGGGCATCACGCCGGCCGCCGAGGGTCCGCGCCGCATCACCGAGTGGAGCTGGACGCGCAACGGCCTGGGCTACCACCGGGACCGCCCGCAGCACGTGTACCTGGTCGACGTGCCCGACGTCGCGGGCGAGCCCGTGGTCCAGCCCGCCCCGACGGCGCAGGGTCCGGCCGAGCCCCGGCCCACGGTGGTCCAGCCGCGCCGGGTGACCACGGACGACGTCGACCACAGCGGGATCGCGTTCACGCCCGACGGCGGCTCGATCGCCGTCCTGGCCGAGCGCGAGCAGGGCGCGGGCCAGGTGGGCCGCAGCGTGCTGCGGGTGCTGCCTCTGGGCGCCGGCGTCGAGGGCGGGGGCTCCGAGGTGGAGCTCGGCACGCTGGGCCCGCAGGCGGTCGCGTTCGGCCCCGGCGGCGAGCTGTACGTGCTCGCCCAGGACCACGGCCCCGAGGGCAAGGACTTCGTGGCCCGCAACGCGGCCCTGTACGTGCTGTCCGCGTGGGCCGACCCGGAGCCGCGGCGCCTCACCGATCCCGAGACCCAGGAGCTCGGCCACGAGCCGGTGCCGCTGCCCGACGGCGGCGTCCTGCTCGTGCTCGCGAGCCGCGGCACCCAGCACGTGGTCCGCGTCGACGACGACGGCACCACAACCCAGCTGACCGGCGGAGACGTCGTCGTCTCCGACATCGGGGTGGGCGGCGGCACGGTCGCCGTGGCGTACGGCGACCCGGGCACCTACGGCGAGGTGGGCGTCGTCGCGGACGGCGCGATCCACCGCCGGACCGACTTCTCCGCGCCGCTGCGCGCGGCAGGCGTCGTCACGCCCACGGAGCTCACGGTCACGGGCCGGGACGGGTACCCGGTGCACGGGTGGGTCGCAGTGCCGGAGGGCACGGGCACGCACCCGACCCTGCTGATGATCCACGGCGGCCCCTACGCGTCCTACACCGCGGGGCTGTTCGACGAGACGCAGGTGCTGGTCGACGCCGGGTACGCCGTCGTCTACTGCAACCCGCGCGGCTCGGCGGGCTACGGGCAGGCGCACGGCCGCACGATCAAGCAGGCCATGGGCACCGTGGACCTGCACGACGTGCTCGACTTCCTGGACGGCGCGGTCGCGTCGGACGGCCGGCTGGACGGGTCGCGCGTGGGCGTGCTCGGCGGCTCGTACGGCGGGTACCTCACGGCCTGGACGATCGCGCACGACCACCGGTTCGCCGGCGCCGTCGTGGAGCGCGGGTTCCTCGACCCGGAGGTGTTCTTCGGTACCAGCGACATCGGCTCGTTCTTCGGTCTGGAGTACGTGGGGGAGAAGCCGGAGCAGGTGGCCGCGCAATCCCCGCAGGCCGTCGCCGGGCAGGTGACGACACCCACGCTCGTGCTGCACTCCGAGCTGGACCTGCGCTGCCCGCTGTCCCAGGCCGAGCGCTACTACTCGACGCTCAAGGGGCACGGCGTGGAGACCGAGCTGGTGGTCTTCCCCGGGGAGAACCATGAGCTGTCCCGGTCCGGTCGCCCGCGGCACCGGCAGCAGCGCTTCGAGGTGATCCTCGACTGGTGGAAGCGGTACCTGCCGGTCGTCTGACACGGTAGGGGTGGGGGCGTGCGAGGATCGATCCGTGCAGATCATCACCGCCCCGCTCGCCCAGCTCGACGTCGTCATCGCCTACGGGGTCTGGAAGCTGCGTCAGGACGTCTTCGTCGTCGAGCAGGACTGCCCGTACCACGACCTCGACGGCCGTGACGTCGAGCCGGGCGCCGTGCAGGTCGTGCTGCTGGCCGAGGCCGCGCCCGACTCGGTGTCCGACGGCGGCACCCGCGTGCTCGGCACGGCCCGCGTGCTCGACGACGGTGCCGTCTGGCGCATCGGGCGGGTCGCCCTGGCCAAGGAGGCCCGCGGCAAGGGCCTGTCCGACGACGTGATGCGAGCGGCCATCGAGTACATCGAGACCGCCGGCGACGAACGCGACATCGTGCTCGACGCGCAGTCGCCGCTCACGCGCTGGTACGGCAAGCACGGGTTCGTGGCGGACGGCGACGAGTTCCTCGACGACGGCATCCCGCACACGCCGATGCGTCGCACGGTGCATGCCTCGGCCTGAGTCCTGACGGCCGGTGCGCCCGGCGCCGGAAAAGAGGGTGAGCCGATCCCGCCGTCGGGCATAGCGTCGGTGCCGTGACCGACGACGCACACACCGCGGACCTCCGCGCCCACCACCCCGGCGACGACCCCGCCGACGGCCAGTTCCCCGAGAGCGTGGCCGCCGGGTATGACGACCCGGGCGGCGCGAACGACGCCGCTGTCGTGACACCCGCCGTGGACCTGCTGGAGGAGCTCGCCGACGGCGGCCCCGTGCTGGAGCTCGCGGTCGGCACCGGGCGCATCGCCGCGCCGCTCGCCGCCCG
>NZ_KI911693.1:52736-54282 GCF_000515355.1 Promicromonospora kroppenstedtii DSM 19349
GCCGCTCGCCGCCCGCGGCGTCCAGGTCGGCGGCATCGAGCTCAGCCGCGCCATGGCCGCGCGGATCGCCGGCAAGCCCGGCGGGGCGGACGTCGGCGTCACCATCGGCGACATGACGTCCACCCGGTTCGACGGGTTCGGCGGCGCCGTCGGGCCAGGTGACTTCGCCCTGGCCTACCTGGTGTTCAACACGATCAGCAACGTCACCACCCAGGACGGACAGGTCGACGTCTTCGTCAACGCTGCGGCGCACCTGCGGCCCGGCGGGCTGTTCCTGATCGAGGTGGGCGTGCCGGGCCTGCGCCGCCTGCCGCCCGGCCAGGACACCGTCCCGTTCACGGTCGCGCCCGGCCCGGGGGACACCGGCTACGTGGGGTTCGACCGGTACGACGTCGCGACCCAGCTGTTCACGTCGAACCACGTGACCGTGCGGCCCGACGGCACCGGCCGGTTCCGCTCGGTGCCGTTCCGGTATGCCTGGCCCGCCGAGATGGATCTGATGGCGCGGATCGCCGGGCTCCGGTTGCGGCACCGCTGGGCGGGCTGGGACCGGTCGCCGTTCACCGCGGACTCCGAGAACCACGTCTCGGTGTGGGAGAAGGTCTGACCCTCGCCCTGCCAGCCCTGTCAGCCCTGCCAAGCCTGGCAGGGCTCGGGCCGCGGGGCGTCAGTACGCCCCGCGCCCCGAGACCACGGCGCGGGCGGTCTGCCCGAGGATGGCCAGGTCCTGCATCGGCGTCCAGTTCTCGGCGTAGTAGACGTCGAGCCGGACCGCCTCCTCCCACGGCAGGTCGGAGCGGCCGGAGACCTGCCACATGCCTGTCATCCCGGGCTTGACCAGCAGCCGACGCCGCATGCGCTCCTCGTACGCCGCGACCTCGTGCGGCAGCGCCGGCCGGGGTCCGACGAGGCTCATGTGGCCGCCGAGCACGTTGAACAGCTGGGGCAGCTCGTCGAGCGAGTACCGGCGCAGCACGCGGCCCACGCGAGTGATGCGCGGGTCGGCGCGCATCTTGAACAGCGGGCCCGCGCCGTCGTTCCCCGCCGTGAGGGCCTTGACCTCGCGGTCGGCGCCCACGCGCATGGTGCGGAACTTGAACATCCGGAAGATCTTGCCGTCGCGGCCCACGCGCTCGGACAGGTAGAACAGCCCGCCCTTGCTGGTGAACGCGACGGCCAGCCCCACGCCGAGCAGGATCGGCGACACGAGCACCGTGATCACGGCGGCGAGCACCCAGTCGATGCCCTGTTTCACGCGGAACTTGGCCCCCCGGAACCTCGGCGCGTCCACGTGCAGCAGCGAGAGGCCCGACGTCGGGGACACGCTCATGCGGGAGGCGGCGACGTCGGCCAGCTCGGTGGTGAGCATGAGGTCCACGCCCACACGCTCGAGCTGCCAGCCGAGCCGGCGGACGACGTCGGAGGTGATGCTCCCCGACGCGCTCACCGCGACGGCGCTCGCGCGGACCAGCGCGGCCGCCTCGCCCACCCGGGACAGGTCGCCCAGCACGGGCACCCCGCCCACCTCGTCCCCGGGCAGCCCGTC
>NZ_KI911693.1:54382-62313 GCF_000515355.1 Promicromonospora kroppenstedtii DSM 19349
GCCGTCACGACGGCGCCCGCCGCGACGGTCGCCCACCGGCCGATCGTCACCGGGGCCACGCACACCGCCCGGGCGCCGATCGCGGCGCCGGTGCGGATCGTGACGCCGACGGCCTGCCAGTCGTCGCCGGTCTTGACCGTCCCGTCCGGGGTCACGGCCCGCGGGTACAGGTCGTTGGTCAGCACGGCGGCCGGACCGACGAACACGCCGTCCTCCAGCACCGCCGGCTCGTAGACGAGAGCGTAGTTCTGCAGCTTGCAGCCGTCGCCCAGGCGCACCCCGGGCCCGACATAGGCGCCCCGCCCCACGATGCACCCGGACCCCACGACGGCGTCCTCGCGCACCTGGGCCAGGTGCCAGATGGTGGTGCCCGCGCCGATCGTGGCGCGGTCGTCGACGTCGGCCGAGTCCTGGACCCGGGCCGCCCCCTGCTCGTCGATGGTCATGGCATGCCCCGTCCCGTCACCGCGCCCGCGCGCTGACGAACGCGTGCAGGCTGCCCGCGGTCTCCAGCAGGCCGCCGGCCAGCTCGTCGTCCTCGACGGTGATCGCGAACCGGTCCTCCAGTGCGGTCACCAGCTCCAGCACCGCCAGCGAGTCGAGCTCGGGCACGTCGCCGAACAGCGGGGTACCGGCGTCGAACGTGCGCACGCGGTCCTCGATGCCGAGCACCTTGCCGAGCACCTCGAGCACGTCGGCGAGCGTCACGTCGCCCGTCGCGCTGCCCGCGGGGCTGTCTGTCACGTCGCTGCTCATCAGATCTCCTGTCGAAGGTTCACACTGTGTCGTCGTGGTGCGAGGCCGTGCCTCACACCAGCACCTCGGCGGGCGCCGGGTGGCCCAGGAACCCGGTGGGGCTGGCGGTCAGGCCGTAGGCCCCCGCCTGGAGCACCACCACGAGGTCGTCGGGGTCGGCCCGCGGTAGCGGGACGTCGTCGGCCAGCAGGTCGAGCGGGGTGCACAGGCAGCCGACGACGGTCGCCTGCTCCAGCTCTGAGGCCGCCATCCGGTTGCCCACGAGCACCGGGTAGTTGCGCCGGATCACCTGCCCGAGGTTCCCCGACGCGGCGAGCTGGTGGTGCATGCCGCCGTCGACGACGAGGTAGGTGCGGCCGCGGGAGACCTTGCGGTCCACCACGCGGGTCACGTAGGTGCCGGCCTCTCCGACGAGGTACCGGCCCAGCTCGATGTGCACGTCGGCCTCGGGCAGCGCCGGGGCGATCTGCTCCGCGACCACGGCCGCGAGGCTCTCGCCCACGCGGGCCAGGTCGACCGGCCGGTCCTTGGGGAAGTAGGGGATGCCCAGGCCGCCGCCCAGGTTCACGTACCGCACGGGGCCGGGCGCGTGCTCGGCGAGTGCCACGACGAGGTCGGCCGTGGCGCGCTGCGCGCCGGCGATCAGCTCCGCGTCGAGGTTCTGCGAGCCGGCGAACACGTGGAACCCGGTCACGTCCGCGCCCGTGGTGCCGAGGTAGGCCAGCAGGTCGGGCACCTGCTCGGCGTCGACGCCGAACTGCTGCGGGCCGCCGGACATGCGCATCCCCGAGCCGCGCACGGCGAAGTCGGGGTTCACGCGGATCGCCACGCGCGGCACGATGCCGAGCTCCTCGCCGGCCGCGACCACGCGGTGTGCCTCCGTGGACGACTCCAGCTCGACCAGCACGCCCGCCGCGACTGCCGAGCGGATCTCCTGCGGTGTCTTGCCCGGTCCCGCGAAGCTGATCCGCTCCGGGGTGGTCCCGGTGTCCAGGGCCGTGTGCATCTCGTGCGCCGAGGCGACGTCGAGCGCGTCGACCAGCCCGGACAGGTGCTGCACGACGGCGGGCATCGGGTTGGCCTTGACCGCGTACCCGAGGCGCACCGCGTCGCCGAGCGCGGCCCTGACCTCGGCCACGCGGTCGGTGATGCGCTGCCGGTCGTAGGCGAAGAAGGGCGTGGATCCCACCCGGGCGGCCAGGCGTGTCAGGGGCACCCCGCCCACCAGCACCTCGTCCCCGGCGACGGGCAGCGCCGCCACTGCCGGGTGCGGGGCGGGTGCGGTCGGGGTCGTCGTCGCCTCGGCGACCTGCGCGGTCATTCGGCCACCTCCGCGACGAGGCCCGCGCGGATGGCCGGACGGTCCAGCTTGCCGTTGGGGTTGCGGGGGAACGACTCGGCCGCGTGGACCTCGGCCGGGAGCATGAACGTGGGCAGCGACTGACGCATCTCCTTGAGCAGCCGCTCGGAGTCGACCGGTTCGGGGGCGAGCACGGCGAGCACGATGCGCTGGCCGAGCCGCTCGTCCGGCACCCCGATCGCGACCGCCTCGCGCACCAGCCCCGTGCTCAGGGCCGCCTCCTCCACCTCGGTGGGGCTCACGCGGTACCCGGAGGTCTTGATCATCTCGTCCTCGCGGCCCACGAAGTACAGGAAGCCCTCGGCGTCGCGTACCACGGTGTCGCCCGACCACACGGCGGGCTCCGGGACGGCGCGCCACGGCTCGTCGTACCCGGGCACGGGGCGGAACCGGGCCGCCGTCCGCTCCGGGTCGTTCCAGTAGCCGAGCGCGACCAGGCTGCCGCGGTGCACCAGCTCGCCCGGCTCGTCGGGCCCGCACGGCGTGCCGTCCGGGCGCAGCACCAGCACCTCCGCGTTCGGGATGGCGCGCCCGATCGAGCCGGGGCGCGCGTCGACCTGCGCGGGATCGAGGTAGGTGGAGCGGAACGCCTCGGTGAGGCCGTACATCAGGTACGGGGCGGCCGCGGGGAACAGCCCGCGCAGCTCGCCCAGGAGCGCGGCGGGCATGCGGCCGCCGGTGTTGGCGAAGTAGCGGAGGGCGAAGCGGGCGCCCGACGGCCACTCGACGCCGGCCAGCTGCGTCCACAGGGGCGGCACGCCCGTGA
Source organism: Promicromonospora kroppenstedtii DSM 19349 (assembly GCF_000515355.1). GTDB lineage: Bacteria > Actinomycetota > Actinomycetes > Actinomycetales > Cellulomonadaceae > Promicromonospora > Promicromonospora kroppenstedtii. The sequence continues at coordinate 57,265 of NZ_KI911693.1, forward strand.
TGCCGGTGACGCCGTACCGCTCGCAGGCGGCCGTGACGCCCCGCGGCAGCAGGTAGTCGTGCAGCACCACGTGGGCGCCGACGGCGAACGCGGTGGTGAGCTGGGACAGGCCGGCGTCGAAGCTCAGCGGCAGCACCGCGAGCAGCACGTCCTCGGCCGTGTTGTGCAGGTAGCCGGACACGCTCGTGGCGCCCACGACCAGGTTGCGGTGCGACAGGACCACGCCCTTGGGGGCGCCGGTGCTGCCGGAGGTGTACAGGATCGCAGCGATGTCGGTGTCGGGGCCCGGCGTACCCGCGGGCTCCACGTCGTCGTCGGCCGCCGGGGCCCAGCGGAGCACGGTCAGTCCCGGCAGCTCGGGCAGGTGGGGCAGGTCGTGCGGCAGGCCGCCGTCGGCCGGGTCCACCAGCAGCACGGTGGTCAGGCCGGTGTCGCCGAGGTGGTCGCGGACGGCGTTCAGCCGGCCGGGTGAGGTGACGAGCACGCGGGCGCCGGAGTCGCGCAGCACGTGCGCGACCTGCTTGCCCTTCAGGAGCGGGTTGACGGGGACGAAGACGCCGCCGGCCACGGAGGTGCCCCACAGGGCCGCGACCGTCTCGAACCGCTTCTCGAGGAAGACCGCCACCCGGTCGTGCCGGGCCACGCCGAGCCCGGCGAAGCGGGCGCCGGCTTGCCGTACGGCGCGCCACAGCTCGGCGTACGTCAGGGTCGCGTCGCGAGCCGACAGCGCGGGTGCGCCGGGCCTCAGGCGCGCCTGATGCTCCAGGTGCTGATGGATGGTGGTCACGAACATCACGGTAAAGCGCGCCCGATCATTTTCGGCAGGCCGAGCGAGGGTGAATAGGGCCGAAAAGCGGGTGAACCGGGGGAGAGGTGAAAAAGGCGGGGCCGCACCACACGTGCAGCGCTATGCCAAATCACTCCCACGAGGCGCAGGAGGTGAATTACCGCGCATGGACCGGATGTCATCCCCTGTTCAAGGAAAGCGCATAGTGAATTGCGCTTCTCCGCACCCTTTTCACCTAGCGGGATTCACCCGGCCGGTTTTCACCACGGCACCTGCGTCAGCTCGCTGTAGAGGTACGAGACCGACTCCGGCGGCCGGCCCGTGCGGCTCAGGTACATCGTGGGGCGCTGGGTGGGCAGGCGGACGGAGTGCCACGGCCGGGGTCCGCTCACGCGGTCCTGCAGCAGGGTGAACGGCAGCCCGTGCGTGAGCAGCACGTGCCGGTAGACCGCGGGCGCCGCGACGCGGAACAGGTCGCGGTCGCTCACGTGGAGCACCGAGGCGAACAGCCGCAGGCGCTTGCGCCGCACGGCGCGGAAGACCACCCAGCACGGCTCGCCGTGGACGACGGCCACGACGTGCCGCGCGGCCGGAGACTCCGCGTGGTCGCGGTATGCGGCCAGGTCAGCGCCGCGCAGCACGGACTCGATGTCGGGCCGCCCGGTCAGCAGCCGCACCCCGGGAGAGGGCAGCGGGAGGTTGGCCACCAGCGCTCCGGCCGTGTCCAGGTGCTGGAAACCGAGCCGTTCGTTCAGGGGGATGACGGTGCCGCTCGGGGAGAGGTCGATGAGCTCGCGGTCGCGCTGCGCGAGCATCGCGCGCAGCAGCCGCAGCGAGTGGTGGCGGAACTCGTCCAGCACGCACCACGCCGCGACGTTACACACGGCGTTCGGTCCGTCGGGGCCGTCCGCCTCCGAGTAGAGCGCCGCGTACACGCCCACGACCCGGCCCTCGGACTCGAGCAGGAACCCGTGGTCGGGGTGGCTGGTGCTCCAGGTGGGCCGCAGCGAACGGGCCCATACCGCAGGGCTCAGCCGGCTGTCCAGATGCGCATGCAGGAATTCGCCCACGCGCGGCAGATCGGCTGTCGTGACGGGAGCGAGCCCGGCCTCTTTCGAATGTGCCACGTCGGTGAGTATGACCCCGGGAAAAGGCGCCGGCCGGGGGTTCCCGGGGTGAAAGGGGCTCCTGGCGCTGATTTCATCCGGTAATTCATGAACAGTTGCCGCGGGCGCATTTCTCACCCCTGTGTTCACCCGGCCCGGGGGTGCCTCGGGCACGGCCAAGACGTCACTATCGGGGTGTGGTCGTCTTCGATGGGGCCGGGTCCGCCCGCAGGGCCCACGTGCTGCTGGTCGCACCCGCGTGCGACGGCAACGACGTGGGCGAGTCGTGGCTCGCCCACCAGTGGGCGCAGCGCCTGTCGCGGCGGTTCGAGGTGACCCTGCTGTCCACCTGGAAGAAAGGCCACGTACCGCCTTCCAGGCAGCTTCCCGGGGTGCGGGTCGTGGAGTGGCCCGAGCCGCCGCTGGTGCACCGCGCGGAACGGCTGAACAGCCTGCTCCAGCCGGCCTACGTGCCGTTCTACGGCCGGGCCCGCCGCTGGGTCCGCGCGCGCCTCGCGGAGGGCGAGCGGTTCGACGTCGCGCACCAGGCGACGCCCGTGGCCCTGCGCTACCCCTCGCCCGTCGTCGGACTGGGCATCCCGTTCCTGATCGGCCCGGTGGGCGGCAGCCTGGAGTCACCGCCCGCCTTCGCCGCCGAGGAGGCGGCCACGCCCTGGTACCAGCAGCTGCGCCGGCTCGACGGGGTGCGGCTGCGGCACGACCCGCTCCTGCGCTCCACCTACGAGCAGGCCGACTGCGTGGTGGGCATCGCCCCCTATGTGCGCGAGCTCCTTGGCGACCTGCGCCTGCGCCGGTTCGAGACGATCGGCGACGTGTCCGTCGACGCCGTCCGGCCCGCCGTCGACCGCACGGGGCGTACCGGTCCGGTCCGGCTGCTGCACGTCGGGCGCCTGGTGCGTACCAAGGGGGCCCGGGACGCGATCCGCGCCATGGCCGAGCTGCGCGACCTGCCCGTGGTGCTCGACGTCGTCGGCGACGGCAACGACCGCCAGGCATGCGACGACCTCGTGCGCGAGCTCGGGCTGACCGACCGGGTGACGGTGCACGGCGCGGTTCCGCGCGCCGAGGTGGACGGGTTCTACGAGCGCGCCGACGTCTTCGTGTTCCCCAGCTACCGGGAGCCGGGCGGCGCCGTCGTGCTGGAGGCGATGGCGCACGGACTGCCCCTCGTCGTCTGCGACCGGGGTGGCCCGGGCGCCAACGTGTCGGACGCGTGCGCCGTCCGGGTCCCTGCCCATTCTCCGGACCAGCTCGCCCGGGACGTGGCCACGGCGGTCCGTCGCCTGGTCACCGCCCCGGACCTGCGCCTCAAGATGGGGGAGGCGGCGCGCGAGCACGTGGCCGCCACCCACCTGTGGGAGCGCAAGGTCGACCGCATGGTGGAGCTGTACGAGCAGGTCGCCGCGACGCGGCTCACCTCGGGATCACAGGCGTCCGGATGAGCGAGAACGACCGTCGTGTGACGATGACCGGCATGGGTACCTTGTCGTGGCGGTCACCGCTCCGCCTGGCCGTCGGCGCGCTGCTCGCCGCCGCGCTGACCACGGTCGCCACCACCGCACCGGGCACCGACCCGGCCGGGTCCGGCGCCTCCGCGCCGGCGGAGACCCCGGTGTCCACCGAGGCGCCGTCGCCGCCGGCGAGCGTGGTCGAGGAGGGTGAGCCCCTGACCTTCCCGACGCCGGACACCGCGGGCCTGCCCGAGGGCTGGACCCCCAAGGAGACCCACACCGGCGACCTCTTCATCCGCGAGGCCGGGACCGTCGTCAGCGACCTGCGGATCACGGACGGCGTCATCTACGTCGAGGCCGAGAACGTGACGCTGCGCCGGGTCCAGGCCCTCGGGTCGCGGGTGGTCAACGACGCGACCCCGGGGGTGTGCGGGTCCGGGATGGTGGTCGAGCAGTCCGAGTTCGTCCGCAGCTCGGTGCAGACCCGCGACACCGACCAGCCCATCATCGGGAACGGCGGGTTCACCGTGCGCGACGTGGTGATCGACGATCTGCCCGAGGGCATCCGGGTCGGCGCCAAGGAGTGCGGCGACGTCGTCGTCGAGGACACGTACGTCCGGATCGTCCCGCCCGACGTCTGCGAGGACTGGCACGGCGACGGCATCCAGGGCTACGGCGGTGGCAGCGTGACCGTCCGGAACGTCCGGATCATCATGCAGGAGGCGCCCGACTGCTACGGGACCGCGCCGTTCTTCTACCCGAGCGGCCAGGGCAACACGTCGCTCACGGTCGACGGGCTGCTGGTCGAGGGCGGCGGCTACGCGTTCCGCGCGGGCACCCCGGGCAGCGTGCGCAACCTCCAGATCGTGCAGGACGCCTGGGGCTACGGCCCGGTCGACGTCCTGTGCGGCGCCCTCACCGAGTGGCAGGCGAACGCCGTGACGGTCGGCACGAGGGCCACGCAGCCGGGCGAACCGATCGAGTGCGCCGGCAGCGGGAACTGACGGTCGGCGCCTGACGGACGGCACGACACTCGACGGGCGTCGGTGTCCGCTCTGTCGCGGTCTGCCGCTTTCCCCTTGGGCGACATCCACTTCGAGGCCTAAGTTTCTTCGCTTTCCGCGGCCGGAGAGCGAAGAAACTTAGGCCTCAAAGGGGAGGGGGTGTCCCGCCCCTCAGGCGCGCGAGCTCGCGTCCCGCTCCCAGGTCGTGAAGTCGCCCGCCCGGACGGCGGAGCGGGCACGCAGCCGCCCGGCCAGCACCACCCCGACGAACACGGGGACCTTGGGCGCCAGCGCCGGCCGCTCCCGGACCACCCGCCAGAGGTCGCCCACGGACGTGCGGGCACCGTCCCCGCGCAGCCCGGCGCGGTCCGCCTGGACGTTGCCCGTGGTCACCCGTGCCCGACGGCGGACGAGGTCACGTGTCGTGCGCGCCGGGTGCACCACGACGGCGACGTCGGTCACCACGACGCGCTCGTCCGGGGCGAACGCCTCGGAGAGCGCCAGGTCGTCGGCCATCACCTCGGGCAGCGCGGCGACCCGGCGGGCGCCCTCCTGCGACACCGCCAGCACCCCGCGCCCGAAGAGGCCCGACCGCACCGCGGGCAGCGCCTCCCACACGTCCAGGTACCAGCGGGCGAGCGGTGCGACCCCTGTCCGGGGGACGGTGCGCGACGGCCCCG
>NZ_KI911693.1:62413-62548 GCF_000515355.1 Promicromonospora kroppenstedtii DSM 19349
GCCCACGCGGCGCAGGCGGCGGAGCTTCGCGGTGGCCTTGGTCAGCCGGTTCATCGGCAGTTCTCCCTTGTCACAGGCGCGGTCACAGGCCGGACGTCGCCCAGCGGAGGTACGTGAGCTCGACCCGCCCGCGGC
>NZ_KI911693.1:62648-63605 GCF_000515355.1 Promicromonospora kroppenstedtii DSM 19349
GGCGAGCTGCGCCGCGATGCCGGCCGCCGTCGGCTCGGCCCAGCCCACGTAGGGGTTGGGCAGGTCGGCGCGCGCCAGCGGGGAGTCGTTGACGACGGGCACGACGCCCGCGGCCAGCATCTCCTCGGCGACCAGCGAGATGTTGGTGAACGACATCGCGAGGCCCGCCAGCACGCGGCCGTACAGGTCGTTCAGCTCCGCCGGCGTGAGGCGCCCGTGGAACGTCACCGGGAACGTCAGGTCGGCGGGGCGCGAGCCGTACACGTGGATCTCCTGCTCCGGGTGCGAGCGGTGGAACCGCTCCAGGGCGAGCCGGGCCAGCAGGTAGCCCCGGCGGCCGACGTCCGGCTTGGCGTAGAGCACCACGCCGGACCGCGGCCGCTCGACGTCGGGCAGGTGATAGGTGTCGGTGTCGCAGCCGAACGGCACCACGTCGCTGTCCTGCCCCAGCTCGGACGTGAGGCAGCCGCCCACCATGTCGCCCAGCGCGATGCGCCGGAACGGGAACCGGTAGGTCATGGCCGCCAGCTCGTACTCCGACCCGCGCGGGTAGAAGTAGGGCTCGTAGTCCTGGACGAAGTACAGCCGGTGGGCGGGGCGCAGGCCTCGCGACACGATCACGTGCGCGGACTCCCAGGACGACGCCACGACCGCGTCCATGCCGCTGATGCCCGCGCGGGCGTCGCGCACCTCGGCGCGCACACCGGGCCAGCCCTGCCGCAGCTCGGCGGTGCGCTGGACGATGTCCAGGCCATGCCGGTCGTAGAGGAACACGACGCACTTGTGACCCCGCGCCTCCAGCCCCTCGACCATGCGGAACAGCGTGGTGTGGCCGCCGGAGCCCGCCGCGGGCGGCGACGTCACCCAGCCCACGGTCAGGGGCCGGCCGCCGAGCACCGGGTCGGGCGTCGGCAGCACGTGCGGCACGTCGCCGACGATGTCCGCCGGGTCGAGCTG
>NZ_KI911693.1:63705-67372 GCF_000515355.1 Promicromonospora kroppenstedtii DSM 19349
GGCTGAACCGGGCCTGCCGCCAGGCGCCGGGCCGGGCCAGCGCCCGGTCGCTCGTGTAGACCCGCGCGTAGCCGAGCCGGCGCAGCGCCCCCAGGGTGGTCCGGTCGTACCGGCCCAGCGGGCAGGCGGCGGTGACCACGGGCTCGTCCAGCACCTCCTGGAGCCGGTCCCGGGCCTCGACGAGCTCGGTGTGCACCTGCGGTGGGGTCAGCCGGCGCCAGACGCGGTGGTCCATGCCGTGCGACCCGACGCCCATCCCCGACCGGCGCAGTGCCCGGACGTCGGCGGCCGACAGCGACCCCGGGCGCCCGAGCCGGCCGGCGATCACGAAGAACTCGGCGGCCCGCCCGCGCTCGACCAGCTCGGGGAGCGCCACCGTCAGGTCGGAGGTGTTGCCGTCGTCGAAGCTGAGGTGCACGTCGGGCCGGACGGCGACCAGGTCGAGGACGCGCCGGAACGTGTCGGCGCTGATCCAGTAGGCGGCCTCCTCGGCCGGGACGTCGTCCGGCGGCGTCCCGATACCGTGAAAGCAGAGATTGATCATTTGTTTATCGTGAACGAAGGGCCGGCACCGCGGAATGTATTACCGGGTGATTCTCCGGGTGATTCTCGGGGCATGTCGGCAGACCTATGCCCGGGCGCGCAACGAACCCGCGACACCGACCAGGAGAAACAGTGCGCCCATCGTCATCGGGAACGCGAAGGCGTCGAAGAAGAACAGGCTGACGAACCCGACGAGCACCGCCGCCATGAGGGCGAGGGCCAGGTCGTAGGTCCGGGCGTCGGTCCCCGCGCTGCGCTTGCGCACCCGCACGAGCACCCGGACCGTGGCCACGCAGATTCCGAGGAACAGCAGCGTCCCGATCAGGCCGACGGTCACCAGCAGCAGCAGGTACTGGTTGTCGAAGATCCGGTAGGTGGGCAGGAAGGTGCCGAGGCCGCGCCCGAACAGGGGGTCCCGCGCGATGAACTCGCCCGCCAGCTCGAACGAGCCGGTCCGGGAGGTGACGCTCGGGTCCTCCGAGGCTCCGGTGAACAGGCCGAGGATCGAGGACAGCATGTTGGGCGCGACCACCATGCCCGCCACGGCGCCGACGGCGGTGACGGCGAGCATGACCCGGCGCCGTGAGCCCTTCCAGCCCACCAGCATGACGATCAGGGCGACGGCGGCGCCCACGTAGGCGGACCGGGAGCCCGTCGCGGGGACCAGGACGAGCGTCGCCGCGGCGGGCGCCCAGCGCAGCAGCGGCCTGCGCTCGGTGTGCTCGAAGCCGACGTGCAGGGTCAGCGGCAGCAGCATGGTGACGAGCACGCCGTACTCGATCGGGTGGGTCGCGGTGCCCTGCGGACGGAACAGGCCGTTGCGCTGCCCCAGCTCGTACGGCGACGTGAGGGTGAGCCCCGGCAGGGTCAGCCGGTCCACGAAGAGCTCGCCGAGCACGAACTGCGCCAGCCCGAGCACGGCCAGGGCGCCCCCGGCGAGGGCCAGTCGCCAGACGAGCTGATCGCGCCGGACGGCCGACGTGATGCCGTCGTGCGCCAGCAGCAGCACCCCGGACCAGGCGAGCAGCGCCAGGATCGCGACGTCGGCAGGGCTCACCTCGTTCGACACGACGGGCCGCGACATCGCCAGGACGTACGTGACCCCGACGCTGAACAGGAACACGGCGAGCGAGACCCGGATCAGCCGCGGGCCGCTCAGCGCGGGCCGGGCCCTCCCGACACCCATGAGCACCCAGAGCAGCAGGCTCGCCAGGCCCACCACCATGGAGGGCGCGCCCGCGCTGCCGAGCGGCCCGATCACCAGCTTGGAGGGTATGGCGAACAGGAGGAGCAGATAGACCGAGAGCCAGGTGACGACGTCGAACCGCACCGCCCCTCGCAGCAGCGGCTGCGAGGGTGCGGCGTGCCGCTGGACGGCGGCGGGCCGGGCCTGGGTCACCGGGACTCCGCGGAGGAGGCCCGGGCGGCCGCCTCGTCGCGGCGTCGCTCACGGGACTCCGGTGGGGGGTTGTGCCAGGGCGGGAGGGCCCGGTCGTCCGAGTCGCCGCCGGGCTGCGGCTGTACCGACGGCGGACGGAGGGTGGGCAGCTTGACGGTCGGCGGCCTGGCCACGAACGGCTTCACGGTCTGCGTGCCGGGGTCCGCCTGCTGGGCGTGCTCCGCCTCTGGGCCGGCCGCTTCCGGGCCGGCCTGCTTCGGTCCGGCAGGCTTCGCCCCGGCCTTCGCGTCCGGTGTCGCCGGGTCCGCGACGGGCGGGTCCGCGGGCACCGGTTCCGGAGGGCCCACCCGCTTGCGCCCGCGCACCCGGCTGCGCGCCAGCCCGTCGACCGCCACGGCGCCGACGACGGTCACCACGAGCCCGACGCCTGTCGCGGCGATGATCATGCGCACCGTGCCGCTGTTGTCGGCCTGCGCCTTCTCGTCCTTGGCGAGGACCAGTGTCGAGACGATGGCCGTCTCCGGCGCGTCGACCTCCTCCTGGAGGCGGCGCAGCTCCACGGGGACCGACGTCGTGAGCAGGTCCAGCGTCGCCAGAGCGCCCTGCGGGCTGCTGTCGGTCACATCGACCGAGATGACCGGACCGCGCGTCGACTCCTCGATGGCCACGACGTACTCGGAGTCGGGCGAGCCAGACGTGAACCGGGCCTTCGCCACGTCGCTCTCGTAGTACGCGACCACCACGCGTGCGGGCAGGTCGAGGCCACCGAGGGCCAGGAACGGGTTGCCGCCCTTGCCAACCATCTGCTGGGACGGGACGAGCAGGACGAGCCCGCGCGCGGTGTAGACCGGCGGCTCCAGGGTGCTCGCTCCGAGGAGCAGGGCGGCGGTGGCGAACAGACCCGCGACGGTCACGTACCACCGGCGGCCCAAGGCTGCTATCACGTCGAGGAATGACATTTGTTCACCCTTTCCGGGCGTATCACGCCGCGCTCGACAAAGGTATCGTGCCGAGGGCGGGCAAAGGAACGAGTTGCGGAACTCCGACGGGAATTTCGCCCGCTCCGAGAAATTGCGGGGAATCGATGACGCTGTGGGACCTGATACGTGCGGCGGTGCGGCGCTGGCCCGTCCTGCTGGCCGGGGCCCTCGCCTCCCTCGGGCTCGTGTACGCGACCACGCTGGACGACGGCGTCTACTGGAGCCGTACCCAGGTCGTCTTCCTCGCGCCGGCGAGCAAGGCCTACCCGAACGCCCTGCGCACCACGTCCGAGGACCTGATCATCACGGCCGGAGCGGTCGCGAAGGCCGTCTCCGGGCCCGCCGCGGTCACCAAGTACGCCTCGCCCGACGCGACGCTGGTCGGCGAGGGCATCCGCGACGGCTGGTCGATCCGGCTGCCTGACACCGGCGGCCAGTGGGCCCCCAACTTCGCCCAGCAGGTGCTGTACGTCGAGGTCGTCGGCGCCACGGCCGAGCAGGTCGGTGCGCGGCAGGAGGAGATCATCGACCAGATCGCGCACGAGCTCGACCGCCTGCAGCGCGACGCCGGCGTGGCGCCCGTCAACGACATCACCGTGACGGTCGCCCCCGAGTCCACCGTGGTGCACCAGGTGGGCGGCTCGAGCCTCCGGGCCGCCGGCATGGCGGGCCTGCTCGGCGCGAGCGCCACGTTCGCGGTCATCGCCGTGCTCGAGACACGCGCCCGCCGCCGCGACGCTGCGTC
>NZ_KI911693.1:67472-68678 GCF_000515355.1 Promicromonospora kroppenstedtii DSM 19349
GCGCCCCCCCGCCACGACGACCGCGGGCCGCCCCAGCTCGGCGTTGACCTTCTCGGCCCGCGCCGCGGCGGCGTCGGTCCGGGGGCCGTCGCCCACGACGAGCAGGCGGAGCGGGCTTGCGGGACCGGCCTGCTCGACCACGTCCATCGCCTCGAGGATGCCCGCCGTCTTGTCGAGGTCGTCGGTGAGGCGGCAGACCACGGCGACGACGACGTCGTCGGGCCGGAACCCCCACCGTGCTCGGGCCCCGGGGCCGCCGGCGACGCCCGGCGCGTTGGCGGCTGTGTCCACGGGCGGCTCGAGGAGCTCGACGTGCCGGTAGCCCCGGTCCTCCGCCTCCTGGGCGAGCTGGCGGGTGCCGACCACGAGGGGGAGGTGCCGCGGGATGTAGCCGGAGACGTACATCGACATCGTCGTCACCACGGCCGGCGTGCCGCGCAGGAGGTGGGTACCGAGCGCCACGTCGATGGCGGGGCCCCACTCGTAGGCGTGCACCACGTCGGCGCGGGTCCGGCGCACCGCGGAGGCCACCTGCGCCATGTTCCGGGGGGAGGGCCAGGTCAGGTGGGTCGGCAGGGTCACGGTGTCGAGCCCGAACCGGTCCGCCACCTCCCACAGGGCTCCGCCCGGAGGGGCGAGCACCAGCACGTCGTGGCCACGGGCCATCGTCTCCCGGGCGAGCTCGAGGGCGCCGAGCTGGCTGCCGCCGATCTCCATGTGGTGCACGTACACGACGACTCTCACGGGGTCGCTCCCACGGGGCTGCCGGACAGGAGCCGGCGGGCCGGCACGCCCGCCCACGTCTCGCCGTCGGGCACGTCGGTCAGCACCACGGCGCCCATGCCCACCACGGCGCCCGCGCCGATCCGGACGCCGGGGTGCACGGAGGCGTTCATGCCGAGGTAGGCCGCGCGGCCCACCCGCACGCCGCCGCCGAGGGAGACCCCGGCGGCCAGCGTCGCGAGGTCCTCGACCACGCAGTCGTGCGTGACCGTCACGTTCGGCATGGCGACGACGTGCGCGCCGAGGATCGCGTCGGCGGTGATCGTCACGCCGGCCAGCAGGATCGAGCCCGCGCCGACCGGGCACCCGCCCGGGTTGCGCACCGACGGGTCCACCACGCACCCGTAGGTCACGCCGGTGCCCAGGCGCTCGTGCACCGCGGCGCGGCTCCGGCTCGGACCCACGCACAGCAGCAGGCGCGCG
>NZ_KI911693.1:68778-71189 GCF_000515355.1 Promicromonospora kroppenstedtii DSM 19349
AGGTCGGCGTGGCGGTCGTCGAGGACGCCGAGCACGTCGTGCCCGGCCTCGGCGGCCACGGGAAGCACCTCGCGGGCCAGCCCGCTCGCCCCGACCAGCAGCAGCGGCCCGCCCCAGCTCGCCGCCACGTCACTGCCCCCCGTACCCGCGGAGCACCTGGACCACGCGGCCGAGGTCGGCGTCCGCCATCTGGTGGAACAAGGGCAGGATCAGCGTGCTGTCCGTGAGCCGCTCCGTCACGGGCAGCGGCACGTGGGTCCGCGCGGCGTGCGCGGGCTGCCGGTGCGCGGCCATGATGCCGCGCCGCGCGGAGATGCTCGCGGCGGCCAGGGCCCGGAGCAGCCCCTCCCGGTCGAGCCGGTATCCCGGCAGCACCTCCACCCACAGCGACTGCACGTTGCCGGTGCCGTAGGGCGGGTCCTCGACCAGGCGCAGGCCCGCCACGTCCGCGAGCTCCGCACGGTAGCGGGCGGCGAGCTCCCGCCGCCGGGCCACGATGGCCGGCAGCCGGCCGAGCTGCACCAGGCCGACGGCGGCCTGGAGGTCCGTCATCCGGAAGTTGAACCCGACCTCGTCGTACTCCTCCGGCGGCGACACGAGCGAGGCGTGCCGGTCCGCCGCCGAGACGCTCATGGCGTGCTCGCGCAGGCGGCGGGCGCGGGTGGCCCACTCCGGGCGGCTGGTGGTGATCATGCCGCCCTCGCCGGTGGTGAGGATCTTGCGCGGGTGGAACGACCACGCGACGATCTCGGCGCCCGCCCCGACGGGGCGGTCGCGGTAGGTCGAGCCCGCGCCGCAGGCGGCGTCCTCGATCACCACGACGCCCAGCGGGTCGCACACCTCGCGGATCGCGGCCAGGTCGACCGGCACGCCGGCCTGGTCCACCGCGATGACCGCGCGGGTCGCGGGGGTGAGCGCCGCGGCCACCGTCTCGGCCGTCACGTTGCCGGTGGCGGCGTCCACGTCCGCGAACACGGGGCGCGCACCCACGTACGTGGGCGCGTTCGCCGTGGCGACGAACGAGAAGGACGGCACGACGACGTCGTCCCCGGCGCCGACGCCCGCCACGACCAGCGCGAGGTGCAGCGCCGTCGTGCAGCTCGACGTCGCCACCGCGGCGCGGGCGCCCATCGCCTCGGCGAAGGCCGCCTCGAACGCGGCGACGCGCGGGCCCTGGGCCACCCAGCCCGACTCGATCACCTCGGTGACCGCGGCGACCTCCTCGGCGCCGAGCCACGGCTTCATGACGTCGACCCGCTGCAGGCCCTCCTCGACGGCGGTCACGAGGTCACCCCCGCGGGGGCGGGCTCGGGCGCGACCCAGTTGCGGTCCTCGATGCGGCTCAGCATCTCCTCCGGGCTCTCGGGCCGGGTACGGAACCAGTCGACCAGGTCGGCGACGCCCTGCTCGAAGCCCGTGCGCGGCGCGAACCCGGTCAGCTCGCGCACCAGGGTGTTGTCCACCAGCAGGCGGCGCACGTCGCCCGGACGTGCCTCCAGCCGCACCGGCTCGAGGTCGGGCCGACCGGCGAGCCGGGCGACCGTCTCCACGAGCTCGTTGATCGTCACCTCGGCGCCCGAGCCCACGTTGACCGTGCGGCCGATCGCGGCGTCGCACTCCGCGATCTCCGCCAGGGCCCGCGCGGTGTCGCTGACGTGCAGGAAGTCGCGTGTCTGCTCGCCGTCGCCGTAGACGAACCCGGGCAGGCCGCACAGGGCGCGCACGATGGTGCGCGGCAGCACCTCGCCGCTGTCGCCCTCGAAGTGGCTCCGCGGGCCGAACGTGTTGAACGGCCGGACCACGACCACCGGCATGCCGTGCGTGCGGTACGCGGCGCGCGCGTACGCCTCCCCGGCCAGCTTGGACCCGCCGTAGACCGTCTCCGGCCAGGTCGGGTGCTCCTCGTTCATCGGCGCGTACTGCGCGGTGCCGAACACCTCGCTGGAGCTGACGTGCACGAACCGCCGTACGCCCGCCGCGCGCGCCCGTTCGAGCAGCTCCAGCGTGGCGGTCGCGTTGACCTCGTGGTTCTCGCGCGGGTCGTGCAGGCTGTGCCGCACCCCCAGGCAGGCCAGGTGGAAGACGACGTCCGCGTCGTCGACCAGCGCGAGCGCACCCTCGCTGCGGATGTCGTCGGCGACGAGGCGCATGGTGGCGTCGTCGGCCGCGGCGTCGGCGATGTGGTGCGCGATGTTCTCGCGCCGTCCGTTGACGAGGTTGTCCACGACGGTGACCGACGCCGCGCCCCGGCGGACCAGCTCGTCCACCAGGTGGCTGCCGATGAACCCCGCGCCGCCCGTGACCAGGACGCGCGCCCCGTTCAGCCCGCTCATGCCGCACCGTTCCCGGCCGGCTCGCCCGCGAGCACCGGCGTGCGTGCGCCGGTCCCGACGGGGGAGACGTCGCCGCCC
>NZ_KI911694.1:0-1417 GCF_000515355.1 Promicromonospora kroppenstedtii DSM 19349
CCTGCGAGAACTCGGTGAGCCAGGCGCGGGCGTCGTCGGCGCGGGCCCAGGCGAGCCAGCCCGTCGGGTCCTCGGTGCGCGACGGCACGTCGGGCGCGTCGGCCCACCGGCCGAGCTGCGCCACGTAGTTGGGGCCGCCCGCCTTGGCGCCGGAGCCCACCACGGAGGCCTTCCAGCCGCCGAACGACTGGCGCCGCACGATCGCACCGGTGATGTGCCGGTTCACGTACGCGTTGCCGACCTCGACACGGTCGAGCCAGTGCTCGACCTCGGCGTCGTCCAGCGAGTGGATGCCGCCGGTGAGGCCGAACGACACCGCGTTCTGCAGCGCGAGCGCCTCGTCCAGGGTGCGGGCGGTCATGATGCCGAGAACCGGGCCGAAGGCCTCGGTGAGGTGGAAGAACGAGCCGGGGCGAACGCCGTCGCGCACGCCCGGGGTCCACAGGCGGCCCTTGCCGAGGCCGGCCTCCTGCGCCACCGCGTCGAGACGGCGCGGGCGCACGAGCCAGCTCTCGCCCTGCTCCAGCGTGGTCAGGGCACGCAGCAGTTTGCCCTGCGCGGGCTCGGTGAGCGGCCCCATCACGGTGGCCAGGTCGGTCGCGGGGCCGACGGCGAGCGACGACACGGCGTCGACGAGCTGGCGGCGGAACCGCTCGCCGGTCACGGTGCGCGGGTCGCCCACCGAACCGACCAGGATCACGAGCGACGCCGCGGAGCACTTCTGCCCCGCGTGCCCGAACGCCGAGCGCACGACGTCGGCGACGGCCAGGTCGAGGTCGGCCGACGGCGTCACGACGATCGCGTTCTTGCCCGACGTCTCCGCGAGCACGGTTAGGTCGGGGCGCCAGGACGCGAACATCTCGGCGGTCTCGATCGCGCCCGTGAGGATCACGCGGGACACGCCGTCGTGCGTCACGAGGCGGCGGCCGAGGTCGCCGTCGGGCACGCGCACGAACTGCGCGACGTCGCGCGCGATGGCCGGGTCGAGGCCGATCTCGGGGGCCACCTCATCGAGCGCGGCGTGCACGGCCTCGACGGCGATCTCCAGGCAGCGCGGCGTGGGCGGCGCGGGCTTGGCGATCACGGAGGAGCCGGCCGCGAGGCCCGCGAGCACGCCGCCGATCGGGATGGCGACCGGGAAGTTCCACGGCGGGGTGACCAGGGTGACGCCGTCCGGCGTGTACCGGGCGCCCGGCCAGGCCTCCGACGCCGGGTCGAGGGCCTCGGCCGCCTGCGCGTAGTAGGCGGCGAAGTCGACGGCCTCGCTGACCTCGGGATCGGCCTCGGCCACGGTCTTGCCTGCCTCGTGCACCATGGCGGCGACCAGGTCGGCGCGCGCGGCCTCCAGGTGCTGGGCAGCGGAGCGCAGCACCCGGCCACGGTCCGCCGGGGCGACCTTGGCCCAGGCCGCGCCGGC
>NZ_KI911694.1:1517-4134 GCF_000515355.1 Promicromonospora kroppenstedtii DSM 19349
CGCACGCCGCGCTCGACGGCGGGGCCGACGGCCTGGCGATCCTGCGCCGCGTGATCGACCTGGCCCCTGCGCTGCTGCGCCCCGGCGGGCACCTGCTCGTCGAGACGGGCGAGGCCCAGGTGAGCGCCGCCGTCGGGCACCTGGAGGCGGCGGGACTCATCCCGACGGTCCTGACGGACGACGACCTGGGCGCGACGTCCCTGGCGGGAACCCTCCCGCGCACCTGGGCCGGGCCGACCCGGACCCCTGCGCACTGATCCACTTCGAGGCCTAAGTTTCTTCGCTTTCGCGCTGCTCAAAGCGAAGAAACTTAGGCCTCGAAGGAGAGGGCGACCGGGACAAACCGGTCGACGCCGACATCAGCTCAGGGGCTGGCGGTCCGCCCAGTCGGCCAGGGTCGTGCGCGGGCCCGTGAAGAACGGGACCTCCTCGCGCACGTGCCGGCGGGCCTCCGTGGCACGCAGGTCGCGCATCAGGTCGACGATCCGGTGCAGCTCGTCGGCCTCGAACGCGAGGATCCACTCGTAGTCGCCGAGCGCGAACGCGGAGACGGTGTTGGCCCGGACGTCCTTGTAGGGCGCGGCCGCCATGCCGTGGTCGCGCAGCATGGTGCGGCGCTCCTCGTCAGGCAGCAGGTACCAGTCGTAGGACCGCACGAACGGGTAGACCGACAGGTAGTCGCGCGGCGCCTCGCCGGCGAGGAAGGCGGGCACGTGCCCGCGGTTGAACTCGGCCGGGCGGTGCAGCGCGGCGACCGACCAGACGGGCTCCAGGGAGCGGCCCAGCTCGGACGCGCGCAGGCGCTGGTAGGCGCCCTGCACGGACTCGATCGACGGGCCGTGGGTCCAGAGCATGAGGTCGGCGTCGGAGCGCAGGCCACCCACGTCGTACCAGCCGCGGACGACGAGGTCACCCTCGGTCGCGGCCGGGTCGGCGCCACCGCCGACGGCGGACTCGGCCTCGGCCACGACGGCCTTGCGCTCGTCGGCGTCGGCCGGGAGCGTCTCGGTCACGGAGAAGACCGAGAACATCGTGTAGCGGATACCCTCGTTGATCTCGGCGGTGTCGATCTCGGCACCGGTGTCCCCGTGCACGTGCGTGTCGTTCATGTCTGCCTCTCAGTCAGGGGTGCGGGCGGGCCGCGGACCTCAGGAGTTCACGTCCGTGCTGCACAACGCCGGGATGCCGCTCGGCTCGCCGTCCCGACGCAGGCAGCAACCCGGTGCGCAGACGGAACGAAGGGCCGGGAGCGACCCCACGGTCGCCTCGGTGACCGGCTCGTCGCGGGCCAGGGCCGCCCGCTCGAGGAGCAGGTCGACGAGCCCGCGGACGAACGGCTCCCGGGTGCCGACGGTACCGGCTCGCACGGCGGTGATGCCGAGATCCTTGGCCGTGGCCAGCGCCTCGGTGTCGAGGTCGTAGGCGACCTCCATGTGGTCGGAGATGAAGCCGATCGGCGACAGCACCACGTCGCGGACGCCTTCGCCCGCGAGGGCCTCCAGGTGGTCGTTGACGTCCGGCTCCAGCCACGGCTGGCTGGGCGGGCCGGAGCGCGAGCAGTAGGCCAGGTCCCAGGGCACCTCGTGCCCGAGCCGCTCGGCCGCCCGCGCCGCCACGACCCGCGCGAGGTCCAGGTGCTGCTCGGAGTAGGTCGCGTGCGAGATCCGCGACGCCGCCTCCATGGTGTCCGGGATCGAGTGCGTGACGAAGACGAGCTTCGCGGCCGCACCGGAGCCACCGTTCGCCTCGAGCTCGGCGTACGCCTCGACGACGGCGTCGACGTTCGCCTGCGCGAAGCCCGGGTGGTTGAAGTACGAGCGCACCTTGTCGAACTGCACGCCCGTCGACCCGTCGGGGCCGAGCTGCCCGCGCTTGTCCAGCGTGACCGCGAGGTCCTCGCGGTACTGACGGCAGCCGGAGTACGAGGAGTACGCGCTGGTCACGAGCGCGACGGCGCGCTTGGCCCCCAGCTCCTCCAGCTCGTCGACCGCGTCGGTGGTGTACGGCGCCCAGTTGCGGTTGCCCCACACGACCGGGAGGTCCAGACCGCGGGCGGCGAGCTCGGCCTCGAGCGCCGCCTTCAGCGCGAGGTTCTGCTCGTTGATGGGGCTCTTGCCGCCGAACCCGTAGTAGTGCTCGCCCACCTCTTCGAGCCGCTCGTCCGGGATGCCCTTGCCCGCGGTCACGTTGCGCAGGAACGGCACCACGTCCTCGGGCTTGTTCGGGCCACCGAAGGAGTAGAGCAGGAGGGCGTCGTACGGCGCGGCGTCGTGTGCCGCAGGAAGGGGGGAATTCGCGGGCATGCGCACATCCTTCCACCGTCCGGCGGACCGGACCGACCGGAGAGGCTCGAACGGGACGTGACATCGAACCGACGCCCTGTCAGAACCTCTCCGGTGTCAGAGGCGGGCGTGCACGTTGCCCTCCCGCAGCCGCTCGCGCAGCCCCGGCAGGGCGTCCAGCAGGATCTGCGGCGCCGGGCTACGGGTGACCATCGAGAGCGTGATCCGCCCGCGGGCGGGCGCGGGCACGGTGCGGTCGCCGGGCGCGGCGTACCAGCGCGCCACCATGTCGGGTATGACGACGGCGCAGCGCCGCTCCCGCGCGGTCCGGACGG
>NZ_KI911694.1:4234-7636 GCF_000515355.1 Promicromonospora kroppenstedtii DSM 19349
CGGTGCGGTCCGCGGCGGCGCGCAGGGCGGCGGCCAGGCGCGCGGGGAGCAGGTCGAGCCGTCCGATGACGCGCAGGCGCCAGCGGCCCGACTCGGCGAGGTCGGTCACGGCGTCCTCGATGATGTCCAGCAGGTTGCTCAGCTCGTCGGCCGACCGGCTCAGGTTGTCCGTGGAGAGCATCCACAGCGTGACGACCTCGATGCCGAGCGAGTCGGCCCAGCCCAGGAACTCGGTGATCTTGTCGGCGCCGCGGCGGTGCCCGGTGGCTGCCGTCTCACCGAACGAGCGCGCCCAGCGGCGGTTGCCGTCGAGCATGACGCCGATGTGCCGGGGCAGTGTTGCGCCGTGCAGGGCGGACGCGAGGCGTCGCTCGTAGAGGCGGTACAGCGGGCTGGGCAGGCGCACGGATACCTCAGGGATTCGGGGCCGTCGGCCCGCTGTGCGCGGTCCGGACGGCAGCTCTGACGCTGGGCTCTGCGCCCGGCAGGACGGGGACAAAGGTACCCCTCGAACACGTACGTCCCCGCCGCCCAGCGGCGTTGCGGGGCTCCGGACGGGCGACTCCCGCCAACCCGGCGCAGGATCTTCACAAGGCCCCTGTCCGGCAACCCGCGCCCAAACCTACGCTAGAGTAAGTTACGCGACCGTAGGTTGTGCCCCGTCACCCGGAGGGCACCGGTCGCCGACGGTGAGGAGTGCACGTGGTCTCAGGAGCAGACGGGCCCGACCGTCCGGCCAGCCGCCTGGACGAGGTCACGCACAAGGTCTCGGAGACGCTGCAGGACATCTCCACCTCGGTGTCCTCGACCGTCGAGAAGGTCGAGAAAAAGGTCAAGCCACGCCTGCGCGGCTGGATCCATGCCGGCACCTTCCCGCTCGCCCTCGCGGCCGGCATCGTGCTGATCGCCCTGGCCCCGACCGTCCCCGGCAAGATCTCCGCGTCCGTGTTCGCCCTGAGCGCCTGCCTGCTCTTCGGCGTCTCCGCGGTCTACCACCGCGGCAACTGGTCCCCGCGGACCGAGGCGGTGCTGCGCCGGCTCGACCACACGAACATCTTCCTGATCATCGCGGGCACCTACACGCCGCTCGCGGTGATGCTCCTGCCCCGCGACCAGGGCACGATCCTGCTCGCGCTCGTGTGGAGCGGCGCGTTGCTCGGGCTGCTGGCCCGGATCTTCTGGCTGAACGCGCCCCGCTGGGTCTACGTGCCGGTCTACCTCGCCCTCGGCTGGGTCGCCGTCGCCTACATGGGCCAGTTCTGGGCCACCGGCGGCCCGGCCGTCGTCTGGCTCATCGCCGCGGGCGGCGTCTTCTACACGGCCGGCGCCGTCGTCTACGGCACCAAGAAGCCCGACCCCAGCCCGGCCTGGTTCGGTTTCCACGAGATCTTCCACGTGTGCACCGTGCTCGGGTTCGCGTGCCACGTGATCGCGATCTACCTGGCCAACCTCGCCGTCTGAGGGCCCTCGAGCCCGTCGAGGAACAGGTCCTCGAAGAGTGCGCCGTCCGCCGTCGTGCCCACCCGCTGCGGCGTCCCGCCGGCAACGCTCACCGTGCGGCCCGACGACGGACCGTCCAGCACCACGTCGACCGGGCGCACCCGGTAGTCCACGCCCTGCCCGGTCACGAGCGACACGGCCGCCAGGGCGTCCCACCAGAACATGACCCCCTGCCCGATCAGCTCGGGCATGCCCGGCTGCGTCACGATGGCGTGCACCGTGCGGGCCTCGTAGCTCGTGGCCCGCGCCCCCAGCTGGTCCACGAAGTCCTGCGTGATCGGCACGTGGTTGGTCGCGTCCAGCCCCACCACGCTCACGCGGGCCCGCGGCACGGTGGCCAGCACGTGGTCGGCCGCGACCGGGTCGATCCACATGTTCACCTCCTGGGTGTTGTCGAACCCGCCGGTCGTGGAGCCGAACAGGTTGCCGCCCACGTCGAACGCCCCGCCCATGACGACTACGCGCCCCAGCCGGTCGCGCAGCGCGCGCGGGCTCATCCGGTCCAGCGCGGCGGACACGTTGCTCAGCGGCCCTGTGGCCAGCACGGTCACCGGGGTCCGTGCGGCCTTCACCGTGCGGGCGATCAGCTCCGCGGCCGACGTCGGACCGGGCACGTCGGGCGTGTCCGCGTCGCCGAGCGCGCCCGACAGCACCTGCTCGAACAGCTCGCGCGCCTCGGGCGGCGGCTCGTTGACCCAGTCCGGTGACCCGTCCGCGACCGGCACGTCGGCCAGGCCGCAGCCGGCCAGGATGGTGCGCGCGTGGGTGAGCGACCGGCCCGGCGTGCCGACGCCGTTGTTCACCACCGTGACGGCGCGCAGGTCGATCAGCCCCTGCTTGTCGGCCTGGCACAGGTACAGCAGGGTCGCGGCGTCGTCGAAGTCCAGGTCGGAGTCGTAGACGACGGGTACGGGCCGGTACCCTGCGCCGCCGTCCGCCGCGCCGGGCTGCCCGACGGCGGAGGCCGGCGTCACCGTGGCACCCGCCACGCCCAGGGCGAGCGCCGCCGACGCGAGTGCGCGAACGCTCGACGAGAACCTCCTGCCGACCACCATGACCCGCTCCCTCCGACGACGGATGGAGCCATGGTGCTCGCGCGGCCCGCGCCTGCCCACGTCATTCGGCGCTGCCCGAAGACGCTCAGGCGCCGCTGGGGACGACGGTGTAGCGGCGGTTGGCCAGCGACGGGTTGGTCTGCCGCACCGCTGCGAGCGGCGCAGGGTCCAGGTCCACCGTGCGGTAGGCCTGCTCCTCGCCCATCTCCAGGCCGACGACGCCGTCCGGCCCCGCCAGCAGGGTGCGGCCGGTGACGCCCTTGCCCGTCATGCCGACGCCGATCACGACCGCCGTGTTCTCGATGGCCCGGGCCGTCAGCAGCGTGCGCCAGTGCTCGGCCTTGAGCGGCCCCGCGACCCACGCCGCCGGGTACACCAGCACGTCCGCCCCGGCGTCGACCACGCGGCGGGCCGACTCGGGGAACCGCAGGTCGTAGCAGGTCAGCACGCCGAAGGTGAGGCCGCCCAGGCGCAGGGTGACCGGCTCGGCGTCGGCGGGACCCGGCTCGAGCAGCTCCGACTCCTGGTAGCCGAACGCGTCGTACAGGTGCACCTTGCGGTACACCCCGGCGAGCTCGCCGGCGGCGTCGACCACGACCAGCGCGTTCGCCGCGCGGACGCCGTCCGAGCCCGGCAGCGTGACGCCCGCGATCACGGCGATGCCGTGCTTGCGCGCGCGCTCCCGCAGGAGCGTGACGAACGGCCCGTCGAGGGGCTCGGCGTGCTCGGGACCGACGCCGCGCGGGTCGTAGGCCGACGCGTACTCCGGGAGCACGAGCAGGCCCGACCCGGCGCGCGCCGCGACCTGGAACGCGTCGACGGCCGTCTCGCGGTTGGCCGCGTGGTC
>NZ_KI911694.1:7736-12549 GCF_000515355.1 Promicromonospora kroppenstedtii DSM 19349
GACCGCCCGGCGTCGCAGCCGGTCCAGCGCCCGGTTGCGGGCCGTGGTGGTGAGCCAGGCGCCCGGCCGGTCCGGGACGCCGTCCCGCTCCCAGGTGCGCAGCGCCACCGCGAACGCCTCCTGCGCGCAGTCCTCCGCGAGGTCGAGGTCACCGGTGCTGCGCGCGACGGCGGCGAGCACCCGCGCCCACTCGTCCCGGAACGCCGCGGAGACGGCCTTGCCCACGGACCCGTCGGTGGTGTTCATGCCCCGGGCGGCTCGTCGTCGGTCGGCCAGTAGGGGTGGACCTCGACCAGGCCGTCACGCGCCCCGGGGTACGCCGCCGCGATCGCCAGCGCTGCGTCCAGGTCCGGCGCCTCGATGATGTCGAAGCCGCCGATGACCTCCTTCGACTCCGTGAACGGACCGTCGGTCACGATGGTCCGACCGTCGCGCACGGCGACCCGGCGCGTGTCGGCGGCAGGTCGGAGGCGCGAACCGGTCACGCGGGTGCCCGAGGCGTCGTGCTCGGCCACCCAGCGATCGAGGTCGGGTGTCGGACCACGGTCGGGGACGTCGGGCTCGATCGTGAGCATCAGGTAGCGCACGGCTGCTCCCCTCAGGCCTGGTCCAGCTCGAGCGGCCAGAAGGGACGCAGCTCGATCGCCCCGGTGTACGCCATCGGGTGGGCCGCTGCGATGCGGATGGCCTCGTCGAGGTCGGGGGCGTCGAGCACGTCGAAGCCCGCGATGACCTCCTTGGTCTCGGAGAACGGGCCGTCGGTGACGATCACCTCTCCGGCGCGGACCTGCACGCCGACGGCGTCGGCGGGCGGGCGCAGGCGGTCACCGAGGACCGCGCGACCGGTGTCGTAGGTGTCGCGCACCCAGTCCTCGATCTGCGGCACGTCGCCCGGCTCGGCCGGGGTGTCGGGGGTGGACAGGACGAGCATGAGGTAACGCATGGTGTGCTCCCTTCCGGGGTGATCCCCGGAGTCATCGTCGCGCGGCCGGGCGGCCGCGTCATCCTGACGACGAACGGGACGACGCCCCCACGACACCCGGACCCGATCAGGTTCCGGTCAGAACGCGGCGACCTCGTACCCCTCGGACTCCAGCCGCTCCACGACGGCGGTCCTGTGCTCCTCGCCCTTGGTCTCGAGCTGCAGGTTGACCGACACCTCGGACACCGAGAGCGAGACGTCGGTGCGTGTGTGGTCCACGGCCACGATGTTGGCGCCGGCAGCGGCGATGGTCTCCACGAGCCGCGCGAGCGCGCCGGGCTTGTCCATCAGCCGCACCTGCAGCTTGAGGTACCGCCCGGCCGCGACGAGGCCGTGCTGGACCACGCGCAGCAGCACGAGCGGGTCGATGTTGCCGCCCGACAGCACCGCGACGACCGGCCCGGTGAACACGCCCGGCCCGGCGGCCATGATGCCCGCGACCCCCGCCGCGCCGGCCGGCTCGACCATCAGCTTGGAGCGCTCCAGCACCGCCAGCAGGGCGCGCGAGAGCTGGTCCTCGGTGACGGTCCGGACCTCGACGCCCTCCTTCTGCACGATGCCGAACGGCACGTCGCCCGGCAGGCCCACCGCGATGCCGTCGGCCATGGTGGCGCCGAGCGTGCCGGCCATCGGCCTGCCCGCCTCGAGCGAGCCGGGGTACGCCGCGGCCGATGCCGCCTGCACCCCCACGACCTTCACGTGCGGGGCGACCTCGGCCAGCACGGCCGCGATCCCGGCCACGAGCCCGCCGCCGCCCAGCGGCACGACGACGGTGGCGACGTCGGGCACCTGCTCCAGGATCTCCAGGGCGACGGTGCCCTGCCCCGCCACGACGTCGACGTGGTCGAACGGGTGGATGAGCACCCGGCCGGACCGGGCGGCCTCGACGCGCGCGGCGGCCAGCGCCTCGTCCACGGACGAGCCCACCATGCGCACCTCGGCGCCGTACCCGCGGGTCGCGGCGACCTTGGGCAGGGCCGCGTCCACGGGCATGTAGACGACGGTGTCGATGCCGAGCATGCTCGCGGCGAGCGCGACGCCCTGCGCGTGGTTCCCGGCGGACGCCGCGACGACGCCGCGCTCGCGCTCCTCGGGTGACAGACGCGCGAGGCGTACGTAGGCGCCGCGCACCTTGAACGAGCCCGCGCGTTGCAGGTTCTCGCACTTGAGCAGCACCTTCGTGCCCGCGATCGTGGACAGCGCGCGGCTCTCCGTCACGGGTGTACGGGTGATGACGCCGTCGAGCATCTCGGCGGCAGCCCGGGCGTCGTCGGCGGACACCGTGAGGTGGCCGCCGTAGGACTCCAGGTCGAACGGATCCAGTGGCACAGCGCGCATGTTGCCCGACTGCGCCGCCAGATGCACGTTCAGCGCTTGGGATCACCCTTCGGCGCGTCCGCTCCGGCGTCCGGTTCGGCGTCCGCGGAGACGTCGTCCACGGCCGTGTCGGCCAGGACGCCGGGGCTCCGGCGCAGGCGGAGCGGGATGGGCGGGGCGTCGGCCGCACGCCATCGGATCGGCAGGGCGTCCTCGTCGCCGAGCTCGGGGAACTTGTCGTGCCCGTTGAGATACAGGATCACGGTGTTCAGGACGGCCGCGAGGGGCACCGCGAACAGCGCGCCGACGATGCCCGCGGCGAACGAGCCGGCCGCCACCGCGAGGATGACGGCGACGGGGTGCAGCGAGACGGCCTGGCCCATGAGGAACGGCTGCAGCGCGTGCGACTCGATCTGCTGCACCAGCAGCACCACGCCGAGCATGATGAGCGCCGCGACCCAGCCGTTCGAGACGAGCACGACGACGACCGCGATGGCGCCGGTGACGATGGCACCGACCACGGGCACGAACGAACCGACGAACACGAGGATGGCGATCGGCAGCGCCAGCGACGGCACGAAGAACACCGCTCCGATGCCGATGCCGACGGCATCGACGGCGGCGACCAGGATCTGCGTACGGGTGTAGGCCGCCAGGGTGACGGCGCCACGCCGGCCCGCCTGGTTGACCCGCTCCCGGGCGGACCGCGGGAGCAGGCCGACGATCCAGCCCCAGATCCCGCGCGGGTCGTGCAGGAAGAAGAAGGTGCAGAACAGCGCGATCAGCGCGCCGACCAGGACGCTGCCCGCGGTCGCCGCGGCGCCCAGGGCGCCGCTCACGATCGCGCTCTGCTGTGCCTCGAGCTGGTCGAGGATGTCCCGGCTGTAGCTGTCGAGCTCCTCCTGGAGGCCGAACGTGGCCGAGAGCTGCGACCAGAGCTCGTTGAAGCCGCTGATGGCCTGTGTCCGCAGGTCGGCGAACCCGTTCGCGATCGACTGTCCTGCCAGGGTGATCAGGCCGGCGACCACCACGATCAGACCGATCAGGGAGAGGCCCGCCGACAGCCCGCGCGGGACGCGCAGCCGCTCGTTCAGCAGGCGCCGCACCGGCGTGAGCATGATCGTCAGCAGCAGCGCCACCGCCACGGGTACCACGATCGTCTTGAGCAGCGCGAGCAGCCACAGCGCAGCGGCGATGAACGCACCGATCAGGAGCATGCGCCAGGACCACGAGGCGGCGGCCCGGATGGCCGGCGGGACGGCGCCCGACTCGTCGGTGCGGGGCGGCGCTGTGGTCTGGCTCGACGTCACGCTTGTCTCCTCGGTCTGTGGCACGGACAACACCCTAGGGGAGCACATGGACCGCCCGCTGGCCTGCGCACGCGCCGCACCGAAGGTGCACCGCGTGCTCACGGGACGGACAGATGCGCGACGTCAGTCGTCCAGCTTCCGCTTCTGCGGGTAGACCGTCTCGCCGCGCTCCAGCATGCCGACGAACTTGGCGATGTTCCGCTCCCGGGTCTCCGGCTTCTTGACACCGGTGATCCGGAAGAGGACGGCGAACCGGTTCTGTGCCGTGAGGATGCCGAACATGGCTGCCGCGCGCGGGCTGGCCGCGAGCGCCTCGGCGAGGTCGGGCGGCACCTCGATGTTCTTGCTGCCCTCGTAGGCGACGTCCCAGCGGCCGTCCTCCTTGGCCCTGTCGATCTCCTGCTGGCCGCGGGGCCGCATACGCCCCTCGGCGATCAGGCGGTCCACGATCCGCACGTTCCGCGCGGACCAGCGGCTGCGGGACCGGCGCGGGCAGAAGCGCTGCAGCGACGTCACCTCGTCGCGGCTGCGGCCCTGGGCGTCGATCCAGCCGCTGCACAGCGCCTCGTCGAGCGCGGAGTCGTAGGTCAGGGTGGTCGGTGCTTCCTTGTTCTTGCGGGCGAGGACGAGCCAGACGCCGTCCGACGTCCCCTCGTTCTCGTCGAGCCAGGCACGCCAGGCGGCGACGTCGGTGAACAGGACCTCGGCATCGGTGTCGGCCATGGGTAGGACGCTACGCCGGGCCACTGACATCGACGTCGACCGGCGATGACATCGGCCATGACTGCGGCCGATGACGCTGACACCGGCGAGCGGCGAGGCCTACGGTGGCGTCATGACGACCTGGCAGATCAGCACGTCGACGGGCGATCCCGGGCGGGTCGCGACCATCCTCCCCGGCAGCGGGTACACCGCGCAGGGGCCGGTGCTCTGGTACGCGGCCAAGGTGCTGCACTCGGCGGGCTGGACCGTCCGCACGTTCTCGTGGGACGAGCTCTCCCCGGACTGGGGCCACGCCCGCCGGGTCTACGGTGAGTCGCTGCGGCAGGCGACCGTGCCGGCCGGCGGACGGCACCTCGTGGTCGCCAAGTCGCTCGGCTCGTTCGCCCTGCCCGTCGCGGCGGAGCTCGGCCTCCCGGGGGCCTGGTTGACACCGGTGCTCACCGGGGACGCGGCCGAGCCGGTCCGTCACGCGGTCGCCGCC
>NZ_KI911694.1:12649-14690 GCF_000515355.1 Promicromonospora kroppenstedtii DSM 19349
ACGGCGCCGGGCACGCTCGACGCCGCGTGGCGCCCCTCGCTGCTGCCGCAGGAGTCGGACGGCTGGGCGGGCCGCCCGGGTCTGCTGGTGGCGGCCGGCGGCATCTCGCTCTACCCGCGGTGGACCGTCACGGAGGCCGAGCGGGACCCCGCCTCCCTGCTGGTCACGGCGCGGGACGGCGACCTGAGGCTCACTCTGCGCACGCACCTGGAGATCGGGGCGGGCGGGCTGGTGCTGCTGTGGCACGAGCTGACGAACGACGGACCGGAGCCGGTCGACGTGCACTGGCTCGAGGCACTGCTGCCCGTGCCACGGTCCGCGGACCACCTCACGCAGTTCACCGGCCGCTGGTCCCGCGAGAAGTCGCCGGTCACCACGGCGCTGCCCGGCGGCAGCACGGTGCGGCAGACCCGCCGCGGCCGCTCGGGTCACGACGCGCCCTGGGTGACCGTGGCGTCGTCGGGCGAGCCGAGCAACCGGACCGGTGAGGCGTGGGCCACCCACCTGGGGTGGAGCGCCGACGTGACCCACCGCGTGGACCACCTCACCGAGCACACCACGCTCCTCGGGGCGGGCGAGCTGGTGCGACCCGGCGAGGTCCGGCTGGCCACGGGCGCGACGTACCGCACGCCGGTCGCGTACTTTGCGTGGTCACCGGCCGGCCTGGACGGGGTCGCGGACCGGTTCCACACGTGGATGCGGGCGCGTCCGCAGCACGTGACGAGCCCGCGGCCCCTGGTGCTGAACACGTGGGAGGCCGTGTACTTCGACCACTCCCCGCCCAAGCTGGAGCGGCTGGCGCGTCGCGCCGCCGCGGTGGGCGTGGAGCGGTTCGTGCTCGACGACGGCTGGTTCCACTCCCGGCGCGACGACACCACCGGGCTGGGCGACTGGGTCGTGGACCGCGACGTGTGGCCCGACGGCCTGGGTCCGCTCGCCGGGCTGGTCCACGACCTGGGCATGGAGTTCGGGCTCTGGTTCGAGCCCGAGATGGTCAACCTCGACTCCGACCTGGCCCGCGCGCACCCGGAGTGGATCCTGTCCAACACGGCCGCCGTGCCGTCGCCGGACGGCCTGTCGTTCCGCACGCAGTACGTTCTGGACCTCGCCGTGCCGGAGGCGTGGGAGCACGTGCGCGGCCAGATCTCGGCCCTGGTGACCGAGCTGGGCATCGACTTCATCAAGTGGGACCACAACCGCGACCTCGCCGAGCCCGTGCACGTCGGGCCCGACGGCGTCGGGCGGCCGGGCACGCACCTGCAGACCCGCGCCGCGTACGCGCTGATCGCGCGCCTCAAGGCGGACCACCCGGGGCTGGAGATCGAGTCGTGCTCCTCCGGCGGCGCGCGCACCGACCTGGGCATCCTGGAGCTCACCGACCGCGTGTGGGCGTCCGACTCCAACGACCCGGTGGAGCGCCAGGACATCCAGCGGTGGACCTCGCTCGTGCTGCCGCCCGAGCTGATCGGGGCGCACGTCGGCCCGTCGCCGGCGCACTCGTCGGGCCGCACCACGGACCTCTCCTACCGGGTGGCCACGGCGCTCCAGGGCCACGCAGGGTTCGAGTGGGACCTGCTGACCTGCACGGACGCCGAGCTGGTGGCTGTCACGGCGTATGCGACGCTCTACAAGGAGCTCCGGTCGCTGGTGCACACCGGCACCGTGGTGCACGGCGACCCGGTGGATCCGGCGCTGCGGGTCACGGGCTTCGTGTCCCCCGACCGCACGCAGGGCGTGTGGACCGTGGCGACCGTGGCCGCACCCCAGGACGCCCTGACCGAGCGGGTGCGGCTGGACGGGCTCGACCCGGCCCGGCGGTACAGCGTGCGGGTGCGCGACGAGGTGGGGTCGGCCAAGTGGATGGGCGGGATCACGCCGGGCTGGCTGGGCAAGGAGGCCATGGACCTGCCCGGGTCGGTGCTGAGCGGCATCGGGCTCCAGCTGCCCACCCTGTGGCCCATGCAGGCCCTGATCATCCAGGCGACGGCGCTCCCGGGCGACTGACAGAACCAGGGTGGGCCGGGACCTCACGGTCCCGGCC
>NZ_KI911694.1:14790-16324 GCF_000515355.1 Promicromonospora kroppenstedtii DSM 19349
CCGTCGGCGGGGCTCTCGGCGGACCCGGGGGCGTTGTTCGCCGCGTCGGACGACGCGCCCGGCTGGGTGCCGGGCTCGCCGCCGGCGAAGTCCGGCTCGCCGTCCGTGCGCCGGAAGCCGATGCCCTCGGGCTGCTCGATCGGCAGACCCTGCTGGCGGGCGTTGTGGCCCGCCCGGCGCAGGTGCTTGCTCATGTTCAGGAACAGCACCACGCACGCGAGCGCGAGCGCGAACGTGATGACGAAGCCGATCAGGCCCGGCGAGACCTGCCAGGTCTCCAGCCCCGGCCGGAGCTGGCCCTCGGTCGGGTTGGGCGACGGCTCGGTCGCGGCGGCGAGCGCGCCGGCGATCAGCGGGCTCATGCGACCACCTCCGAGCGGACGCCCTCGAACAGGTCTTCCTCGTACTCGCCCGCGGCGCGCTCGGGCAGCGGGACCCGGGACTCGGCGAGCTCGTACTCGTCCCACGGCCACACGTCGACCTCGAGGTCGCGGGGCACGGCGAAGAAGAACCCGGCCGGGTCGATCTGCGAGGCGTGCGCGGTCAGGGCGGCGTCGCGGTTCGGGAACCAGTCGGCGACCGGGACCAGGGTGGTCACGGTGCGCTCGGGGATCTCCCGCGCGTCCCGGGACTCGACCCACTCGCCGAAGGGCGACTCGAGCCCGGCGCCCTCGATGGCCTCGTGCACCGCGCGGATGCGCTTCATCGAGAACCCGTGGTTGTAGTACAGCTTGAGCGGCTCCCACGGCTCCCCGGTACCCGGGTAGCGGTCGGGGTCGCCCGCCGCGGCGAACGCCTCGAACGACACGTCGTGGCACTTGATGTGGTCCGGGTGCGGGTAGCCGCCGGACGGGTCGTACGTGGTGATGACGTGCGGCCGGAACTCGCGCACGGCCCGCACGAGCGGCTCCGCCGCCTCCTCGAGCGGGACCAGCGCGAAGCAGCCCTCGGGCAGCGGAGGCAGCGGGTCGCCCTCCGGAAGGCCGGAGTCCACGAAGCCCAGCCACTGCTGGCGCACGCCCAGCGCCTCGGCGGCGCGGGCCATCTCCAGCCGGCGCACGGCCCGGCGGCCCTCGATGGTCTCGAACTCGTGCCCCTCGGGTACCTCGAACGACGGGTTCAGGATGTCGCCCCGTTCGCCCCCGGTGCACGTCACGACGAGGACCTCCACCCCCTCTGCGGCATAGCGGGCCATGGTGGCGGCCCCCTTGCTCGACTCGTCGTCAGGGTGCGCGTGCACCGCCATCAGACGGAGCGGCTCGCGCTCGGGTACGGACACTGGGTCCTCCTGTGGGGCAGGGACTGGGACGGAGTCTGAGAGTCGGAGCGTCTGGGAGACAATCACTCTCATGGACCATGATGGTCCACGGACAATCTTGCTACGAACCACCGACACCCCCGATCCGAGCGAGCAGTGATGACCGACCAAGACCCCGCTGTCCCGACCAGCGACGCGAACGCGCCGGACCTTGCCGCGCGCTACGGCCGCGGCGGCGCCGGGACGCGGCACCGGGCCGGCCACCCCGGCCAGGAC
>NZ_KI911694.1:16424-16829 GCF_000515355.1 Promicromonospora kroppenstedtii DSM 19349
GCGGACCGCGTCGTCGCCCAGCGCGCGGCGCGCCGCGGTGCCACCGGCGTCGTCGGCGGGCTCGGCCCAGCCGTCGTAGCCCTGCGTGAACAGGACGTACAGCACCGCCAGCACCGCGGACACCCGCTCGTGCAGCAGCTCGGCGGGCGGCACCCGGAACGAGATGCCGGTGGCGCGGATCTTGCGCTTGGTCCGGGTCAGGCGCTGCGCCATGGTCGTCTCCGGCACCAGGAAGGCTCGTGCGACCTGCGCCGTCGTCATACCCGTGAGGCTCCGCAGGGTGAGCGCCACGCGGCCCTCCAAGGGCAGGGCCGGGTGGCAGCACGTGAAGACGAGGCGGAGCAGGTCACCGTCGGGCTCGTCCGGCCCGACGGCGGCCCAGTCCGCCTGGTCCAGCGCGCTCAC
>NZ_KI911694.1:16929-23196 GCF_000515355.1 Promicromonospora kroppenstedtii DSM 19349
CGCTGCTCGTGGGCGGCACGGCGGACCCGCTGTGGGACGGCGCCGTCGCGGCCGCCTCGGGCGCCCAGGTGCTGGAGGTCGAGGGCGCCGACCACTCGCTCGAGGTGCATGACTGGCGCCGGTCGCACGAGATCCTCGCGCGCGTCGCGGCGGCGGTGGAGGAGTTCGCGGCGCGGCTCTGAGGTGCGGCCCGGCCGCACTGCTCAGGCCCGGTCGCCGTCCGCCGGGAGGATCGCGAAACAGCCGTGTCCGCTCAGCGGGCGAACCACGCGGTAGTCCTGGTCGGTCGCCACGACCAGGTTGGTACCCAGCGACCCGGCCACCACTACGTTCATGGCGTCCGCCAGGTCAAGGGACCCTGGCTTGCGACGCTTGCGCTCCATCTTTCCCTCGTACTTCTTGATGAGGGACCTCGCGGTGCCGTAGTCCTCGGGGCGAGGGTCGGCCACCTCGAAGAAACCGTCAGTGACGTTGTCCAGGAAGTCGCTCGCCGCCAGGTGCTCACCCGCTGCGCTCAGCAGGTAGTGGACCTCGGCGATCACCAGAGGTGTGACCACCGCGAGCCTGGCGGATTCGAGCGTCTCCCGAAACTCGTCGTGCTGCGGCTCGCCTGGGTCCATTGCCGCGACGATCCCCCCGGTGTCGGCGATGACGATCACTCGCCGAAACCATCCATGAGCTCGTCGACACGTCGGGTCAGACCGTGCTGCCGCAGACGCCCCTTCATCTTCGGGCGAGTACGCAGGTGATCGTGGATCACCTGGTCGATCCCCTCGCGGATGAGGTCTGCCTGAGACCGGCCCGTGAGTGCGCCTACCCGCTCGAGGTCAGCCTTGCGCTTCTCGTCAAGGTAGATGCTCGTCTTCAACATGCCCTACAAGATGCCCTACAAGATGCCCTACATCAAGGGTGTACCCGGTCACGGACGCCCGTCGCGGGGTCCGAACGCACGCAGGGCGTCGGCGTCGCTGTTGGCCGAGGTCACGTACTCGCGCGCCCACTCCTCGGCGCCCGGGTACGCGCTGCCGGCGGCGACGGCGGCCACCGCATCCGCGACGTCGACCGGCGTGTGCCGCAGCCCCACCTGTCCGTCCCGCAGGAGCGCCCACGACCCGCCTGCGCGGCCGTAGGGCATGCCGACGCTGCCGGGGTTCACGCACAGGCGCCGGTCGGCGAGCCGCACGAACGGCATGTGGGTGTGCCCCATGACCACGGTGGTGACGTCGGGGTCGAGCCCGCCGAGCACGTCGGCCCAGCGCTCCAGCGAGGAGTCGACGAGCACCACCTCCTCGTCGTCGCGCGGGGTGCCGTGGCAGAACACGACGCGGCCGAACCCGCGCACCGTGAGCTCCACGGGGTGCGGCAGGCCGGCGAGCAGCGCGACGTCGTCGGGCCGGAGCTGCGCCGCCGCCCAGGGGGCGACCGGATCGGGAATCGCGGTGCCGCCGCCGCGGGCGAGCTCCACCAGCTCCCGGTCCGCGTTCCCGCGTACCAGCACGGCCCGCTCCCCCAGGGACCGGAGGCGGTCCAGCACCTCGACGGGCTGCGGGCCCGCGGCGTGGTCGCCGGTGACGACGACGCGGTCGGCGGCGAGCACGTCGGGCTCCGCGAGCACGGCGTCCAGGACGGGGAGCACCCCGTGGACGTCCGACAGGACCGCTATCGCACCGACCTCGCTGCTCATGTGTCGACGATGGCGCGCGCGGCCGCCCGGCGCCAGCCGATCTGCCCACGGCAGACGGCCGGGTGCGTCATGCTGGTCGCACGGCCCGGCCGGAACACCGCCACGCCTGTGCTTGTTGTGATGGACAAACGTGCCACCGCACGAATCAGACCCAAAGGATGTGTGTTCGATGACCTTTCTGAACTCCCTCTTCGGCCCCGGCTCCGGTTCGAGCAAGACCACCATGGTGGCCCCCGAGGACGCCCTGCCCGGCCGCTCCGCGCCGGTGCTCCAGGCCCCGCGCCCGCACACGGTCCTGGGCTCGTCGATCACGGGACCGTGGGAGCCGGGCACGCGCGTGCTCTACCTGGCGATGGGCTGTTTCTGGGGCGCCGAGGAGATCTACTGGCAGGTCCCCGGCGTCGTGAGCACCGCCGTCGGCTACATGGGCGGCACCACGCCGAACCCGACGTACGAGGAGGTCTGCACCGCGCGGACCGGCCACACCGAGACCGCGCTGGTGGCGTACGACCCGACCAAGGTCAGCGAGGCCGAGCTGCTCAAGATCTTCTGGGAGCGGCACGACCCGACGCAGGGCTTCCGCCAGGGCAACGACGTCGGCACGCAGTACCGCTCGGGCATCTACTGGACGACGCCGGAGCAGGCCGAGGCCGCGCAGGAGACCGCCAAGCGCTACGCCGAGGTGCTGAGCGCCAAGGGCTATGACGCGATCACCACCGAGATCGAGCCCGCCGCCGAGGCCGGCCCGTTCTACTACGCCGAGGACTACCACCAGCAGTACCTGTCCGACGCGAAGAACCCGAACGGCTACCGCTGCCACGCGACCACGGGCGTCCCGTACCCGGCGTCCGCGGCGTAGCGACACGGAAAAGCGCCCGGTGATCCGTTCGACGGATCACCGGGCGCATCGTCATGTGCCGTCTCCCGGACCTGTGGCTGCCGGTTCGTCCGGCTGCTCCGCCCCAGGCTGCGCCGGCTCACCGCCTCCTGGCTGGCTGTGAAGGCGGGTGACCATAAGGTCGAGCACATGATCCGCATGCCTGCCACCGAGCTCACCGTCCGCGCCGAGGACTGGTACTCGCGCGACCTGACCGGCGAGGACCACATGGCCACCCTGTTCGCCGACGTCGACATGACGGAGGCCACGGGGACGGGCGCCACGTTCGACTCGTGCGTGTTCCGCGGCGTGCGTCTCAACAGCGCCCACCTGACCGAGGTCGCGTTCACGTCCTGCGTCTTCGACGCGTGCGTCTTCTTCGACACGACGCTGGAACGCTGCAAGCTCGTGGGATCGCAGTTCAACGACTGCCGGTTCGACCTCCTGAAGGTCGAGGGCGGCAACTGGTCCTTCACCGACCTGCACCGGGCAGCACTGGCCGGCGCCCGGTTCGACGGCGTCCGCCTGCGCGAGGCCGACCTGTCCGGGATCAAGGCCTCCGGCGCCGTCCTGCTCGGCTGCGACCTGTCCGGTGCGGACCTCACCGAGGCCGACCTCAGCAATGCCGACCTCCGGGGCAGCGACCTGTCGGCGCTCGACCCGCTCGGTGCGAACCTCACCGGCGCGGTCGTCGGCGAGGCCCAGGCGATCCTCCTGGCCGAGCGGCTCGGCCTGGTGGTCCGGCCCGACTGAGCGGCGCGCCCGACCAGGCCGGGCGCCGTGGGAAACCCTCCTGGCCGCCCGGTGACATCGGTTCGATCCGCGGTGGGGTGCCGCCTATGCTCGGGTCGCTCGCACACGCAACGGAGCACCGCTCTGGGAGGACGACGATCGATGAAGATCAGCCGCGACCTGACCGCCTGGACCGTCACCGCGACGGGTGGCCCCGTCCCGGCGGACCTCGCCGGGGTCCCCGTGCCCGCGACGGTCCCGGGCACGAGCCACACCGCCCTGCTGGAGCAGGGGCTCGTCCCCGACCCGTACCTCGGCACCAACGAGACCGCGCTGGCCTGGATGAAGCGCGCCACCTGGCGGTACGCGACGGTGCTGGACGAGCCGGCGGCCGCGGACGACGAGCGTGTCGACCTGGTCTTCGAGGGCATCGACACGGTGGCCGGCGTCGTCGTCGACACGGACGTGGAGCAGTCCGCCGTCGGCCAAGGGCGGGTCGAGCTGGGCCGCACCGCCAACATGCACCGGTCCTACCGGTACGACGTGCGCGAGCTCGTCGGCGCGCCGGCGAACCTGATGGTCGACCTCGACTCCGCGCTCGAGACGGCCGAGGCCGAGGCGGAGCGCCTCGGGGCGCGGCCGATGGCCTACGACCAGCCGTTCAACATGGTGCGCAAGATGGCCTGCTCGTTCGGCTGGGACTGGGGCCCCGACCTGCAGACGGCCGGCCTGTGGAAGCCCGTCCGGGTGGAGCGCTGGCGCGTGGCCCGGATCGCGCGCGTGACGCCGCTCGCCACGCTGGCCGACGACGGCACGGGGCTCGTCGACGTGCGCGTCGAGATCGAGACGTCCGGACTGGCCGAGGCCGGGCCGCTCGTCGTCGACGTCTCCGTCGGGGACCGCGGCGTGACGACCGGTGTCCCGGCCGGCTGGGCCGGCGGCGTCCTGGACGTCCGGGTGGAGGCGGGCGACGTCGACCTGTGGTGGCCCGTGGGCCACGGCGAGCAGCCGCTCTACCCGATCGAGGTGGCCGTCCACGCGGGCGACGGCGAGGACCGCTCCGACCCGCTGGACCTCTGGTCCGGCCGGGTCGCGTTCCGTACCGTCGAGCTGGACCGGGAGCGCGACGAGCACGGCACGAGCTTCGTGTTCCGCATCAACGGCAAGCCGGTCTTCGCACGTGGGGCCAACTGGATCCCCGACGACCATCTGCTGACCCGCATCACCCGCGAGCGCCTCGAGGAGCGCGTGGACCAGGCGCTCGGTGCGAACCTGAACCTGCTGCGGGTGTGGGGCGGTGGCATCTACGAGTCGGACGACTTCTACGACGTCTGCGACGAGAAGGGCGTCATGGTCTGGCAGGACATCCTGCTGGCCTGCGCCGCGTACCCCGAGGAGGACCCGCACTGGGGCGAGCTCGAGGCCGAGGTGCGGGAGAACGCGTCCCGGCTCGCGCCGCACCCGTCGCTGGTGCTGTGGAACGGCGGCAACGAGAACATCTGGGGCCACGAGGACTGGGGCTGGAAGGAGCCGCTGGGCGACCTGACGTGGGGCGCCGGCTACTACTACGAGCTGTTCCCGAGGATCCTGGCCGAGGTGGACCCGACCCGCCCGTACTCGGACGGGTCGCCCTACTCCCCCGGCTTCACGCCCGAGCAGGTGCACCCCAACGACCCTGACCACGGCACGCACCACCAGTGGGACGTGTGGAACCGGGTCGACTACACGCACTACCGCGACGACGTGCCGCGGTTCTCGTCGGAGTTCGGCTTCCAGGGCCCGGCGACCTGGGCGACCTCCCGGCGCGCGATCCTTCCGGACAGCGCTGACGTGCCCGACGGCTTCAAGGAGTCCGAGGTCTTCCTGCTGCACCAGAAGGCCGCCGACGGCAACGGCAAGCTGGACCGCGGCCTGGCCCCGCACCTGGGTGTGCCCCACGGCTTCGTCGACTGGCACTGGGCCACGCAGCTCAACCAGGCGCGCGCGATCCAGTACGCCGTGGAGCACTACCGGTCGTGGTGGCCGCGTACCGCGGGCGCGATCGTGTGGCAGCTCAACGACTGCTGGCCGGTCACGTCCTGGGCCGCCGTCGACGGCGACGGGCGGCGCAAGCCCCTCTGGTACACGATGCGGCACGCGTTCGCCGACCGGCTCGTCACCGTGCAGCCGCGACCCGACGGGCTGGTCGCGGCCCTGGTCAACGACACCGACGAGCCCTGGGCCGGGCAGCTGGGCGCGGCCAGGACGACGCTGGCCGGCGAGGTGCTGGCGACGTCGGGCAGCGAGGTGACCGTGGCGCCGCGCTCGGTGGCGCTGGTCCCTCTGGAGGGGGCCGTGGTGGCCGTCGCCGACGCCGCGCACGAGGTGCTGGTCGTGACGCTGGGCGCCGAGCGGGGGCTGCACCGGTGGGCCGAGAGCAAGGACCTCGCCCTGGACGCCGCGCCGCTGCAGACCGCGGTGACCGGCCAGGACGACGGCTACCGCGTGGAGGTGACGGCGACATCGCTGGCGCTCGGCGTCACCCTGCTGGCCGACCGGCTCGATCCCGACGCCCAGGTGGACGAGCAGGTGGTCGACCTCCCGGCGGGGGCGACCGCGGTCTTCCACGTGACGACCGCCCAGGACCTCGACGTCGCGGCGCTGGTGTCCCGGCCGGTGCTGCGCACGGAGAACGACCTCGTGGCGCGCTGACGACCTCACCCGCGCAGGCGGGACACAACCCGATCCGATGTCAGAGACCGCGCGTACGGTGTGGTCCAGGGGGCGAAGGGACACGCCATGAACAGGTTCGACGAGGTTTCCAGCTGGTCCGTGCTGCGCCGTGACGGGGTCGCCGTGGTCGTGGCCCATCCCGAGCGCGGGCTCCCCCTGGTGCTGCACTGGGGCGCCGACCTGGGCGAGCTCACGCCCGCGGACCTCCACGGGCTCGACGCGGCCACGAGCCGGCAGACGGCGCCGGGCACGCTCGACGCCG
>NZ_KI911694.1:23296-25372 GCF_000515355.1 Promicromonospora kroppenstedtii DSM 19349
ACGGGCTGGCTCACGCCCCCAGGCTACGGGCCGCGAGGTGATCCCGGCGGCCGCCCGCCCCGCGTCGACGGGACCGCGGGCGCGTGAGCGGCGAGGATCACGCCCGCCATGGAGAGCGTGGCGGGCACACGCCGATACCCTGGGAACATGAGTTCCTCCTTCGCCTCGCAGCGGTTCAAGCCGTCCAACGCCGCCAAGCGACTCGGCGTCTACCTGCCTGCCACGCCGCAGGAGTTCCAGGACACCCCGATCTCGCGCGCTGAGCTCGAGGAGCTGGAGACCAACCCGCCCGAGTGGCTGGCCGAGCTGCGCCGCAACGGACCGCACCCGCGGCCCGTCGTGGCAGGGCGACTCGGCATCTCGATCGCGGGCCTGGCCCGCGGCGGCGTCACCGAGCCGCTGACCACCGAGCAGATCAACGAGCTGCGCGACAACCCGCCGGAGTGGCTGGCCCAGGAGCGGCAGACCGCCGCGCAGGTGCGGGCCGAGGAGGAGCGCGTCGAGGAGGCCCGCAAGGCCGCCGAGAAGAAGGCCCGCTCCGCCCGGTGAGTCCCGAGGTGGACGCCGTCCTCGCCCGGCTCCTGCCACACCCGGAGGACGGCTCGCGCGCCGACGGCCCGGTCGCTGTCGACGCGACCGACCGGCTGCTGCTCGACGAGGCCAGGGCGCTCATCCAGGAGCATCCCCGCGACGTGGTGGTGGTCGGCGACCGGTTCGGGGCGCTCGCCCTGGGCGCACTGGCTTCCGGCGCCCTGCGGGTCCGCACGCACCAGGACGCGATCACCGCCGAAGCCGCGCTCGAGGCCAACACCAGGCACGCGGGACGCTCGCTGTGGGCGGCGCACGCGCAGGCATCCGCCGACGTGCCCGTCCAGCACGAGCCGGCCGGGATGGGCCTGACCCGGCACGACCGCCTCGAACCCAGCCTGTTCGCCGGCGCCCGCATCGTGCTGCTCCAGCTCCCGACGTCGCTGGCCGAGCTCACCGAGATCGCCGAGCACGTGGCCCGGTACGCCGACCCGTCGGTCACGCTGCTCGCCGGCGGCCGCGTCAAGCACATGACGCACGCGATGAACGACGTGCTGGGCGCGTCGTTCGCGCAGGTGG
Source organism: Promicromonospora kroppenstedtii DSM 19349 (assembly GCF_000515355.1). Lineage (GTDB taxonomy): Bacteria > Actinomycetota > Actinomycetes > Actinomycetales > Cellulomonadaceae > Promicromonospora > Promicromonospora kroppenstedtii. The sequence goes on from NZ_KI911694.1 coordinate 24,404, forward strand.
GCGCCTCGCTCGCCCGGCAGAAGTCGCGGCTGCTGATCGCGCGGGAGCCACGGTCCGGCGTCGGGCCGCTCACCTACCCCGTGACCGCCCGGCTCACCGACCCGGAGATCCTGGCGGCGATCGAGCCGGCCGGGCCGGGCACCGGGAACGGCGCCCCCGACGGCCTCACCGTCGTCGCGCACGGCGCCGCGTTCGCGGGCGCGACCCTGGACCACGGCACGCGCTTCCTCCTGGCCCAGGCCCACCGCTGGCCTCACCTGCCAGACGTACCGGTCACCCCGGTGACCGGTACGTCTGACGCGGCCGGCGCCCCACCCACCCCCGTGCCCGGCATGGACGCGCACCCGGTCGCCGTCGACCTCGGGAGCGGCACCGGCATCCTCGCCACCGTCCTGGGTCTGCGGTACCCGAACGCGCACGTGCTCGCCTCGGACCGGAGCGCGGCCGCCTGCGCCTCGACCCGGGCCACGCTCACCGCGAACGGCGTCCGCGCGGCAGGCGTCGTGCGGGACGACGCCGGTGCCCTGCTGCCGATCCCGGACGGCTCGGCCGACCTCGTGCTGCTCAACCCGCCCTTTCACGACCGTGCCGCGCTGAGCACCGACGCGGCCCACCGGATGTTCGCCACCGCGGGCCGCGTCCTGCGCGACGGCGGCGAGCTGTGGACCGTCTTCAACACGCCGCTGCACTACCGGCGTGCGCTGGAACGCGCTGTCGGGCCCACCGAGCACGTGGCCCAGGATCCCCGCTTCACGGTGACCCGGAGCGTGCGGAAACTACTTACCGACATGTCAGTGACCGGCGGTTAGCCTGGCTGGGCGCTCGACCGGGCGCACCCGCACGGCAGCACGCCCGGCCTCGGCCGGCCTGCCCCGAGCACGTAAGGAACTGTCGATGAGGACACTTCGCACCACCCTGCGCGGCGCCGCCGTCGCGGCGGTCGCCGCATCGCTCGCCGCGGGAGCCGCG
>NZ_KI911694.1:25472-28686 GCF_000515355.1 Promicromonospora kroppenstedtii DSM 19349
GTCGCCGCATCGCTCGCCGCGGGAGCCGCGGTCACGGCGCTGCCCGCCACCGCCGCCCCGGCCACCGCCGCCGAGGGCAGGGCCATGGCAAAGGCCTCCGCGACGAAGCCGGACAAGCACAAGCCGACCAAGCCCAAGACGCCCAAACCGAAGAAGGCGGCCGACCCGGACTTCGGCCCCAACGTCACCTTCATCGACGAGACCTGGACCGCCGACGAGATCAACGCGTTCCTCGACACGGTGAACGACGAGGCGGAGTTCAGCCTCGACCGGCACCAGGTCTTCTTCGAGCCCGGCACCTACGGGAGCGCCGCGGGCCAGGACGACCCTGCGACGGCCACCGGCATCGTCAACGCCCACGTGGGCTACTACGAGTCGATCGCGGGCCTCGGCGCGCAGCCCGACGACGTCCACATCAACGGCGCCCTGCACGTGGAGCCCGTGGTGGGCTGCCCCAACGAGCCCTGGGCCTGCGCCGACCCCGGCTCGCTGACCCGCTTCTGGCGGTCGATCTCCAACATGGGCATCAACCCGATCCAGCGCCCGGTCGGCGACGACGCGGCCCTGCCGTACCCCGCAGGCGTGACCGAGCCGCACCAGATGCGGTTCGCCGTCTCGCAGGCGGCGCCCATGCGCCGCATGGACATCCAGGGCGACCTGACGATCTTCGGCCGGTACGGCGAGTTCGCCTCGGGCGGCTACCTCGCCAACTCGCGCGTGTCCGGCACCATCGTGTCCGGCTCCCAGCAGCAGTGGTTCACGCGCAACTCCGAGGTGGGCGCCTGGGACGGCGGCGTCTGGAACATGGTCTTCTCCGGCGTACAGGGCGCCCCCGCCACCAACTTCGGCCAGCCGGCGGGCGACAACGTCGGTGTGACGACGTCCGTCAGCTCCACGCCGGTCAGCCGTGAGGCCCCGTTCCTGTACCGGGGCGACAACGGCGAGCTGTCCGTGTTCGTGCCGAACGCGAAGACGAACAGCAGCGGGACCGACTGGTCCACCGGGCCGGATGCCGGCCGGTCGATCGGGATCTCCGACTTCTACGTCGCCAAGGCGGGGACGGACGACGCCGCGTCGATCAACGCGGCGCTGGCCGACGGCAAGAACCTCGTCCTGACGCCGGGCGTGTACGAGCTCGACGCGCCGCTGGCCGTCGACCGCGCCGACACCGTCGTGCTCGGCCTGGGCTACGCCTCGCTCACCCCGACCGCCGGTAACGCCGTCCTTGAGGTCGGCGACGTGGCGGGCGTCAAGATCGCCGGCATCACCGCCGACGCCAACGTCCCCGAGTCGGAGACACTCATCCAGGTCGGCCCGCAGGGCGCCACCGTCTCCGACGCCGCGGACCCGACCACGCTGACCGACGTCTTCGTCCGCGTGGGCGGCCCCTGGGCGGGCAAGGCCGCCACCTCCATCGAGGTGAACAGCCCCGACACGCTCCTGGACCACATCTGGGCCTGGCGCGGTGACCACGGCAACGGCATCGGCTGGGACGTCAACACCGGTGCCCACGGCGTCGTCGTCAACGGTGACCGCGTCACCGCGACGGGCCTGTTCGTGGAGCACTACCAGGAGGAGCAGACCATCTGGAACGGCGAGGACGGTCAGACGCTCTTCTACCAGAACGAGATCCCGTACGACGTGCCGAACCAGGCCGCGTGGATGGACGGCGACCGCCTCGGCTACGCCGCCTACCGCGTCGCCGACGACGTGCAGAACCACTCCGCGATCGGCACCGGCACGTACTCGTTCTTCAACCAGGGCCAGGACATCCGCCTGGAGTCCGGCATCCAGGCGCCCGACGCGCCCGGCGTGACGTTCCGCTCGCTGACCGCCGTGTTCCTCAACGGATCGGGCGGCATCAACCATGTCATCAACGGCACCGGTGGCGCGGTCCAGCAGGGTACGCAGCGGACGCAGGTGGTCAGCTACCCGTAACCCCGCCTCAAACCAAGACCGCTGAGTGCGGGGTATTTGTTGGGCCAACGCCTGTTGGCCCAACAAATACCCCGCACTCAGCGGTTTCGGGTCAGGTCACTTGACGTCGACGACGTCCACCACGAAGACCAGGGTGTCACCGCCACCGATGCCGGCCTGCGGCACGCCGCGCGCACCGTAGCCGTGCTCCGGCGGGATCGAGAGCAGCAGGCGCGAGCCGACGTTCTGGCCGACCATGCCCTTGTCCCAGCCACCGATGACGGCGCCGACGCCGATCGGGAAGTCGATCGTGGTGCCGCGGTCGTAGGAGTTGTCGAACACGTGGCCGCCCCAGGTCTGGCCCAGGTAGTTCACCACGATGGTGCGGCCGGACTCGACGACCGGCCCGTTGCCCTCGGAGAGCACCTGCACCTGCAGGCCGGAGGGCGCGCCACCCTCGGGGAAGGTCAGCTCCGGCTTGTCGCCGAAGGACCCGGAGGCGGTAGGAAGCGTGGTCACGAGGATTGCCTCTCGCTCGGGATGACGTCGGCTGCCCGACGTCGGGTACCCGACCACCCTATGCGGCCACCACCGCTGCCCGCGAAGCGACGGCGGCCTGGCGCAGCGCCTCCAGCGCGGCGATCGCGGGCGGGGTGTGGGCCACGGCGTCCTGCAGGACGGCGTAGATCGAGCGCACGGGAGTGGGCCGCACCACCGGCACCGCCACGGTGCCCGCCGGGAGCTGTACCGCGCCGAGCTCCGGCAGCACCGTCATGCCGATCCCGGCCTCGACGAACGCCACGGCCGTCGGGTAGTCGTGCGCCTCGACATGGAAGGTGGGACTGAACCCCGCGGCCGTGCACGCCTCCAGGAGGTTGCGGCGGCACCAGCCGCGCGCGAAGTCGTTGTCCACCCACGACTCGTCGGCCAGCTCGGCGAGCTCGATCTCCGCACGCCCGGCGAAAGGGTGGCTGCGCGGCAGCACGGCGACGTACGGGTCGTCCAGCAGGTGGTGGGCGGTGAACCCGCTACCCGCTTCGAACCCGGTCTGGGCCACGGCGACCTGCAGGTCGGCCCGGTCCTCGGTCTTGTCCGGGATGTGCTCGGCGAGCTCCAGGTCGAGGCGCACGCCCGGGAAGCTCGTCGTGATCACGCGGACCACGTCGGGCAGCCAGGCCGAGCCGACGGAGGCGAAGTAGGCGATCGAGAGCGAGCCGGTCCGCCCGGCGCGCAGGTCGGCCACCATGGACTCGGCCTCGCCGAGCCGTTCGAGCACCCCGTCGGCCTGCGCGGCCAG